>CAYWVV010000181.1:0-1035 GCA_964461805.1 uncultured Flavobacterium sp. | reverse complement strand
ATGCTGATGCATTTGCGTATTTCCAAGAAAATGGGATTTTTAATAAAGAAGTCGCTACCAAATTAAAAGATAATGTATTATCAAAAGGGGGAACTGATCATCCAATGACTTTATATAAGAAATTTAGAGGTCAAGAACCTAAACCAGATGCTTTATTGAAACGAGCTGGGCTTTTAAGTTAATAATTTTATGAAAACAATATTAAAACTCTTAATCGTTTTTACAATATTATATATACCATATTATTTTTTTACTAGAATTAATTTTGAGTTTGATCAAGCCATTCATTATTCAATAACAGATAAACAAATTGATGAAATAATTAATAAAGACTCCTTAAATAATTTTGATGCTATA
This sequence comes from uncultured Flavobacterium sp., assembly GCA_964461805.1. Taxonomy (GTDB): domain Bacteria; phylum Bacteroidota; class Bacteroidia; order Flavobacteriales; family Flavobacteriaceae; genus Flavobacterium. Next base: position 678 of record CAYWVV010000181.1, on the reverse strand, counting down.
TTTATGGGCGATTATCCAACTGGTATTGACAATCACAAATTCATTACTGAATTAGAAAAAAATGGATACAAAAAATCAAAAATAGATAATGAAAAATTGTTTTCATTAAAATCAATATTGCGCTTCAACATCAACCCTAAACTTTACGGTACTGTTAGTGCTTGTGCTCCTTCGTATAGAGATATTATTATATTGAAAAAAGACAATGAAATTTCAGGAATTGCTAAAATCTGTTTCGAATGTGAACAATATTATTTTATTGGCAATTCATTCTATTATTCTAACTTTGATGAATATGAAGATTTAAAAAAATTACTTTACAGTAAATAAATAGAGTTTCAGAATTGTTATTGAAACGTGCTTGGCTGAAATAGCAAATTACCACAAATAAAAAATCCTGTTCCGAAAATCGAAACAGGATTTTTTTATACTTTAAAATTATTTATTCAATAATAATTCTTTTTGAGATTTGTTTTCCTTCTGTTTTCACATTTAAAATGTAAACTCCAGCTTGTGTTGTAGAAAAATCAAGTTCTTTAGTAAATAAAGTTCCTTGTGCTTCAAAATTATTTTGATAAATTGATCTTCCTCTTAAATCGAATAATTCAACGGCTACCTTGTCAGAAGTTGGTAATGAAATATTTAATTTACCTTTTGTAGGATTAGGATATAACACAA
>CAYWVV010000180.1:0-1035 GCA_964461805.1 uncultured Flavobacterium sp. | reverse complement strand
CCTATAATTGGACACCGGGTAACCCAACAGGTGACGGAACTACTTCTGTTACAGGCTTGACAGCTGGAATTTGGACCTGTACTGTGACCGATGCTAATGGTTGTACCAGTGCACAAAATTTTACGGTGACACAATCACCTGCTATTTCAGTAACGCCTGCTTCTCAAACCAATGTATCTTGCTTTGGAGGTTCAAATGGTGCCGCTGCTATCAATACACCAACAGGAGGAGCTGGCGGTTACACCTACAATTGGACTCCGGGAACACCAACTGGTGACGGAACTACTTCTGTTACAGGTTTAACAGCTGGAATTTGGACCTGTACTGTGACCGATGCTAATGGTTGTACCAGTGCACAAAATTTTACGGTGACACAATCACCTGCTATTTCAGTAACGCCTGCTTCTCAAACCAATGTATCTTGCTTTGGAGGTTCAAATGGTGCCGCTGCTATCAATACACCAACAGGAGGAGCTGGCGGTTACACCTACAATTGGACTCCGGGAACACCAACTGGTGACGGAACTACTTCTGTTACAGGTTTAACAGCAGGAACTTGGACCTGTACTGTGACCGATGCTAATGGTTGTACCAGTGCGCAAAATTTTACGGTGACACAACCAACTGCTATCAGTACGGCAACTGCTGCGCAAACAAATGTGTCGTGCAACGGTGGATCTAATGGTTCAGCTTCTGTAACTCCTTCTGGCGGAGCTGGTGGATATACTTACTCATGGTCTCCAGCTGGTGGAACAGCTGCAACTGCAACTGGACTTTCTGCAGGAACTTATACTGTAACTGTAACAGATGCTAATGGTTGTACTGCAACTCGTAACTTTACAATCACACAACCAACTTCTATCAGTACAGCAACTGCTGCACAAACAAACGTTTCTTGTAATGGTGGTTCGAATGGCTCTGCTTCGGTAACTCCTTCTGGTGGTGCTGGTGGATATACGTACTCATGGTCACCTTCTGGCGGAACAGCTGCAACTGCAACTGGACTTTCTGCAGGAACTTATACTGTAACTGTAA
>CAYWVV010000179.1:0-1081 GCA_964461805.1 uncultured Flavobacterium sp. | reverse complement strand
AAGTTAATATTGTCTAAAAAAGGAAATAAAATAAGTGAAACGTTTGTGTATCGATTAATAAATGATTACTTTAGTACTGTATCCGAAAAGGTAAAAAAAAGTCCTCACGTTCTTAGGCATTCGTTTGCAACACATTTGTTGAATAACGGTGCAGATTTAAATTCAGTTAAAGAGTTGCTTGGTCATGCAAGTTTGTCATCTACTCAGATTTATACACATAGTAGTTTGTCTGAGTTGAAAAAGGTGTACAGCAATGCGCACCCAAGGAACAAATAAGTAATGTTTAATTTAATACCAATTATTATTATGAAAGTTAATGTTCACGCGGTTAATTTTAATATCGACAAAAAATTAGTTGATTTTATAGATGAAAGAATGACTAAATTAGAAAAATATTACGATAAAGTAGTTTCTTCTGATGCTTTTTTAAAGGTTGAGAATATTAGTGAAAAAGAGAATAAAATTGTCGAATTAAAAGTATTAGTTCCAGGTGATGATTTTATTGTAAAAAAGCAAAGTAAAACTTTTGAAGAAGCAGCGGATTTAGCTGTTGAATCTTTAGAACGTCTGTTGATAAAAAGAAAAGAAAAGTTAAGAGCACATAGTTAATTGAAAAAAAAGATTTAAAAAAGTTTTGATTAATAAATAAATTACATACATTTGCAGTCCGTTAGAAATAGCGGACTTTTTCTATATATAGAAATGCCGGTGTAGCTCAGCTGGCTAGAGCAGCTGATTTGTAATCAGCAGGTCGTGGGTTCGAGTCCCTCCACTGGCTCTTTGAAATTTTTGGAATACTATTTATGCAATAAAATGTTTAAATAGAAAGGGGAGATACTCAAGCGGCCAACGAGGGCAGACTGTAAATCTGCTGTGAAAACTTCGCAGGTTCGAATCCTGCTCTCCCCACAAATTTTTTTGAATGATTTATTTAGAAATGTCTTTTTAAGTAGATGGTTTGGGAAAAAGGTTATAAAAAGAATTGAAAACAAGTTTAGGTTTGTTTTTGACTTCTGAACTCACAACAGCCGGTGTAGCTCAGGGGTAGAGTGCTTCCTTGGTAAGGAAGAGGTCTCGGGTT
>CAYWVV010000178.1:0-1104 GCA_964461805.1 uncultured Flavobacterium sp. | reverse complement strand
ATCGAGCCGCTTTTATCGAACTGTTAACATCTAAACAACCCGCTAAAAACATCGGCTGATTGGCTACAATACCAATACTTCTTCCACCTAAACGTGCAAAACCAACAATAATGTTCTCCGCAAAGTTTTTATGAATCTCAAAGAAAGAATCTTGATCAATAATTCCTTTGATTACTTCGTGCATATCGTACGGTTTATTTGCAGAATCTGGTACGATGTTACTCAATTGTTCTCTAATTTCATCTTTCAATTCAAACGGAATCGCAGGTGCTGTTTCTTTATTGTTTTGAGGAACATAACTCAACAAACGTTTGATATCTTCCAAACATTCAATTCCATTTTCAGAGGTAATATGTGCGACTCCAGATTTCGTAGAATGCGTACTCGCACCTCCTAATTCTTCTGAAGTTACTTCTTCATTCGTAACCGTTTTAACCACATTCGGACCCGTTACAAACATATAACTGTTGTTTTCCACCATCATCGTAAAATCGGTCATCGCTGGAGAATAAACCGCTCCACCAGCACATGGTCCCATAATCGCAGAAATTTGCGGAATCACTCCAGACGCCTGAACGTTTCTGTAGAAAATATCCGCATAACCACCTAATGAACGCACACCTTCTTGAATACGCGCTCCACCTGAATCGTTTAAACCAATCATTGGAACTCTGTTTTTCAAAGCCATATCCATCACTTTACAGATTTTCTCTGCATGCGTTTCAGATAACGAACCACCAAAAACAGTGAAATCTTGTGCGAAAATATAAACCGCTCTTCCGTTGATAGTTCCGTAACCAGTAATTACTCCATCTCCGTAATATTGTTCTTTTTCCATTCCGAAATCTGTCGTACGATGTGTCACCAACATACCAATTTCTTCAAAAGAACCTTCATCCATTAAGTATTCCACTCGCTCTCTTGCTGTTAATTTCTTTTTAGCATGATGCGAAGCAATACGTTTTTCACCACCGCCTAATTTAGCTAAAGCGATTTTATCTTCTAATATTTTTATTTTGTCTTGCATGATTTATTTTTTTGAAACACATAGGCACATAGTTTTTTTATTTTTATTTTGAGGCGCTTCGCTTAAAGAAGAACACA
>CAYWVV010000177.1:0-1116 GCA_964461805.1 uncultured Flavobacterium sp. | reverse complement strand
AAGCATCAGTTGCAGTGAAAGTTACCGATGCAGAACCAGTCAATCCACATAAATCGGATAAACTTCCTGAATAATTATTTGACCAAGTCACACCAGAACAAACATCCGAAGCAGAAGCACCGCCATTGGAAGCTAACCAAGCATTAAGTTGAGTTAGATTTCCAGTTCCATCACATTCTACAGTTGAATTAGCAGCTTGAGTTGATAAACTTGGAGAAGTTGTATCTTGAATAGTAAACGTTCCAGTTGAGCTAGAGAAATTTCCACAAGCATCAGTTGCAGTGAAAGTTACCGATGCAGAACCAGTCAATCCACATAAATCAGAAAGCGAACCTGAATAGTTATTTGTCCAAGTCACACCTGAACAAGTGTCTGTTGCAGAAGCACCGCCGTTAGAAGCTAACCAAGCATTAAGTTGAGTTAGATTTCCAGTTCCATCACATTCTACAGTTGAATTAGCAGCTTGAGTTGATAAACTTGGAGAAGTTGTATCTTGAATAGTAAACGTTCCAGTTGAGCTAGAGAAATTTCCACAAGCATCAGTTGCTGTGAAAGTTACTGTTGCAGCACCAGTCAATCCACATAAATCGGATAAACTTCCTGAATAGTTGTTAGTCCAAGTTACTCCAGAACATACATCCGAAGCAGAAGCACCACCGTTAGAAACTAACCAAGCATTTAGCTGAGTTAAATTTCCAGCGCCATCACATTCAACTGTTGAATTAGCAGCTTGAGTAGTTAAACTTGGAGCTGTTGTATCTTGAATTGTGAATGTTCCAGTTGAGCTAGAGTAGTTTCCACAAGCATCAGTTGCTGTGAAAGTTACCGTTGCAGCACCAGTCAATCCACATAAGTCAGATAAACTTCCTGAATAGTTGTTAGTCCAAGTTACTCCAGAACATACATCCGAAGCAGAAGCACCACCGTTAGAAACTAACCAAGCATTTAGCTGAGTTAAATTTCCAGCGCCATCACATTCAACTGTTGAATTAGCAGCTTGAGTAGTTAAACTTGGAGCTGTTGTATCTTGAATTGTGAATGTTCCAGTTGAGCTAGAGTAGTTTCCACAAGCATCAGTTGCTGTGAAAGTTACCGTTGCAGCACCAGTCAATCCAC
>CAYWVV010000176.1:0-1179 GCA_964461805.1 uncultured Flavobacterium sp. | reverse complement strand
TGAAAGCTTTCAATATTCCAATGGTTCCAGGTTTAGATGAAGCGATTACAGATATCGCATTAGCGAAAAAAGTTGCTGCAGAAATCGGGTTTCCTATTTTAATCAAAGCCTCAGCTGGTGGTGGAGGAAAAGGAATGCGTATCGTAGAAAACGAAGCCGAATTCGAATCACAAATGGACAGAGCAATTTCTGAAGCTACGAATGCTTTTGGAGATGGTTCTGTTTTTATTGAAAAATATGTGGGTTCTCCTCGTCATATCGAAATACAAGTTATGGCGGATAGTCATGGAAATATTTTGTATTTGTTTGAAAGAGAATGTAGTATCCAACGTCGTCACCAGAAAGTAGTGGAAGAAGCACCTTCTTCTGTTTTGACTCCAGAAATTAGAAAAGCAATGGGTGAAGCGGCTGTAAAAGTGGCGCAATCTTGCGATTATTTAGGAGCGGGAACGGTAGAATTTTTATTAGACGAAAACAAGAATTTCTACTTTTTAGAAATGAATACGCGTTTGCAAGTCGAACATCCGGTAACGGAAATGATTACAGGTTTAGATTTGGTGGAAATGCAAATTCGTGTCGCTCGTGGTGAAAAATTAACAATTACTCAAGACGATTTACAAATTAAAGGTCACGCGATGGAATTACGTGTGTATGCTGAAGATACGTTAAACGATTTCTTACCAAGTGTCGGACATTTAGATGTCTATCAAATTCCAGTAGGAGAGGGCATCCGTGTTGATAATGGTTTCGAACAAGGAATGGATGTGCCAATTTATTACGATCCGATGTTAGCCAAACTTATCACGTATGGTAAAACACGTGAAGAGTCTATCGAATTGATGATTAAAGCTATTGCGAATTATCATATTGAAGGAATTAGTACGACTTTGCCTTTCGGAACATTCGTAATGGAGCATGAAGCGTTCCGTTCAGGAGATTTTGATACGAATTTCGTAAAGAAATATTACGACAGCAACAAACTAAAAGCCAAGTTCGATAAAGAAGCAGAAGTTGCGGCTTTAGTGGCGTTGAAAAGATATTTAGAGGATAAGAATATTGTAAGAGTACCAAATTAAAAAATTAAACACATAGGCACATAGAAATTTTGAAAGGCATTTCATTTAACAGAGTTCACATAGCTATGTGTTCTTCTTTAAGCGAAGCGCCTCAAAATAAAAA
>CAYWVV010000175.1:0-1201 GCA_964461805.1 uncultured Flavobacterium sp. | reverse complement strand
ACACGATGCCAGGTTGGGCGGGTTCTTCTTGGTATTGGATGCGTTATATGGATGCACACAACACCGAAGATTTTGCTAACGAAGAAGCTCTAAAATATTGGGAAAGCGTCGATTTATACATTGGTGGAAGCGAACACGCCACCGGACATTTATTATACTCGCGTTTTTGGAATAAATTCTTAAAAGACAGAGGTTACGCGCCAACCGAAGAACCATTCAAGAAGTTGATCAATCAGGGAATGATTTTGGGTATGAGTGCTTTTGTAGCTCAATCATATCACGAATCAATCAATATTGAACCAATATATTTATCGAATGATTTATTAAATTTATCAGATGTTGAATCAAATCATTATAAAATAAAAAACAAGTTTTATTCTGAAAAAGGGTTAACAATTGATGAAATTTCAGAAATTAAATTTAGATATATTCATATTGATGTTTCTTTACTTAAGAATGAAACTGAAGTTGATTTAGAAAAATTAAAAAAATGGAGAGAAGAATTTGAAAATGCTTTTTTTATCACAAATGAAAAAGGTGATTTTAAAGTTCTTAGAGAAGTAGAAAAAATGTCGAAATCGAAATACAATGTGGTTTCGCCAGATGATATTTGCGAAGAATACGGAGCAGACACCTTACGTTTATACGAAATGTTTTTAGGACCATTAGAGCAATCTAAACCTTGGAACACAGCTGGAATTACGGGAGTTTCTGGTTTCTTGAAAAAATTATGGAGATTATACTTTGACGATAACGGTTCAGTGATTGTAAACGACGAACCAACTGCAGAAATGTATAAGTCGTTACATAAAACCATCAAAAAAGTAACGGAAGATATTGAGAATTTCTCTTTCAACACGTCGGTTTCTCAATTTATGATTTGCGTGAACGAATTGCAACAACTAAAATGTAATCACAGAGCGGTTTTAGAACCATTAGCCCTTTTAGTTTCGCCTTATGCGCCACATATTGCAGAAGAATTATGGAGTGGTTTAGGTCATGACGGTTCGATTGCAACAGTAGCTTTTCCAAAATTTGAAGCCAAATATTTAGTCGAATCAGAAAAAGAATATCCAGTTTCCTTCAATGGAAAAATGCGTTTCACGATTAAGTTGCCGTTAGATTTAACCGCCGCTCAAATTGAAGAAATTGTAATGGCGGATGAAAGAACACAAGCACAATTACAAGGCAGAACGCCAAA
>CAYWVV010000174.1:0-1201 GCA_964461805.1 uncultured Flavobacterium sp. | reverse complement strand
GGAGAATTCAATAACTTAATGCAACAAATGATAATTTTTATCTTTGTTGAATTATGGAAAAAAAGCACAAACGACTTACACTAAATGAACGCATTATTATTGAGACTTTACTCTATGAAAATAAGTCTAAAAGTTATATTGCAAAGCATCTAAATAGAAATCGTTCTACTATTACTCGAGAAATAAATAGTTGGATGCACAAACCAACCGATAAATACAATGCAACTTTAGCAGATTTCTTTGCAAAAGAAGAGTATTTAAACAAAAGAAATCTTGATAAAATAAACACTCATAAAAAACTTAAACTCTTTGTTTACAGAGGCTTATTGTCTGGTTTTTCGCCAGAACAAATTGCCGGAAGAATTAAAATTGATTATCCTAACAATAGCATTATGACTATCTCTCATGAAGCAATTTATCAGCATATTTACAAACATAGACAGTCTATATTGGGTAAAAAATTAATCAAACTTCTTCCCTATCATCATTCCAAAAGAAGATACAATAGAAAAGGTGGAAAAAACAAAATACGAATCAAAGACCAAGTAAATATTAGCCAAAGACCCAACAGTGTTGAGTTACGAAACGAAGTGGGACATTGGGAAGGAGATCTAATGATTGGTGTAGGACAAAAAAGTGCCATCGGAACAATTGTAGAAAGAAAAACAAGATATGTTTTCATTATTAAATTAGAAAATAGAAAATCCGAAACCGTAACACAACAATTTGCAAAACACTTAAAAACACTACCAAAATACACTTTAAAATCAATGACTTACGACAACGGAATGGAAATGGCAAATCACAAATGGCTAACAAATAATACTGGAATGGATATATATTTTGCTAATCCTTATTCTTCCTGGGAACGTGGAACTAACGAAAATACGAACGGTTTAATTAGACGTTTTTTTCCTAAAGGAACTGATTTTAACGCCATAACAAACAAACAACTAAAACATGCTGAATTAAAGCTAAACAATAGACCTAGAAAGGTTTTAGGGTACAAAACACCTCAAGAAAAAATGAACCAAGAAATCACTAACTATGTAGCATAAACCAAGCCTATTTCGGAAATAACTTTTGGTCAATTAAAAAGACCAAAAAAGTTATTCTGAAATTAGACAAAATGAAAAGAAAATACTATTTTTGATTAGAACAATATTAACTGACCTTGTTGCGTTAAGGTCTTGAATCCGCC
>CAYWVV010000173.1:0-1297 GCA_964461805.1 uncultured Flavobacterium sp. | reverse complement strand
AACAAAAAGAAGCTGCTGCAAAAATTGAAAAGAATAAATTATATTCTTTAAAAGATGCATCAGTATTAATCAAACAAATTGCTTCAGCAAAGTTTGATGAATCAGTTGATATCTCTGTTAGACTTGGAGTTGATCCAAGAAAAGCAAATCAAATGGTAAGAGGTGTGGTTGCATTACCACATGGTACAGGTAAAGATGTAAGAGTTTTAGCTCTTGTTACTCCAGATAAAGAAGCGGAAGCTAAAGCAGCAGGTGCAGACCACGTTGGTTTAGATGATTATCTTCAAAAAATTAAAGATGGTTGGACAGATGTTGATGTAATTATCACTATGCCAGCTGTTATGGGTAAATTAGGTCCATTAGGTCGTGTTTTAGGACCAAGAGGTTTAATGCCAAACCCTAAAACAGGAACTGTAACTATGGATGTAGCTAAAGCTATTCAAGAAGTTAAAGCTGGTAAAATTGACTTTAAAGTTGATAAAACTGGTATCGTTCATGCTGGAATAGGAAGAGTATCTTTTGATGCTGATAAAATCTATGAAAACGCACACGAAATTGTTCAAACATTAATCAAATTAAAACCAACTGCAGCTAAAGGTACTTACATTAAGTCTATTCACTTAACAAGTACTATGAGCCCTGCTATCGCTTTAGATCCTAAAGCAGTATAATTGGTAGTTAAATATATTTAGTATGACTAGAGAAGAAAAATCAATTGCTATTGATAATTTGACTGCACAGTTAGCAGATGTGAATGTTGTGTATTTAGCAGACATTTCTGGACTTGATGCAGGAACTACTTCTGACTTAAGAAGAGCTTGTTTTAAAGCAGGAATCAAATTAGAAGTTGTGAAGAATACTTTATTAGCTAAAGCTATGGAAGTTTCTCCAAACGACTACGGAGATTTATCATCAACTTTACAAGGTAATACTTCAATAATGATCGCAGATACAGCTAATGGACCTGCTAAAATTATTAAAGAATTCCGTAAAAAAGGAAAAAAACCTCTATTAAAAGGAGCATATATTAATCAAGAAGTTTACATTGGTGACGAACTTTTAGATAGCTTAGTAGCTATTAAATCTAGAGAAGAAGTTATCGGTGAAATCATCGGATTATTACAATCTCCAGCTAAACGTATACTTTCAGCCTTATTAAACAATGCTGAAACTAAAGGTGAAGCTGCAGAATAACAAAACAAAACGCACTTAATAAATTACATATTTTAAACACATTAAAGATAGAAAAAATGGCAGATTTAAAAAATTTCGCAGAACAATTAGTTAACTTAACAGT
>CAYWVV010000172.1:0-1308 GCA_964461805.1 uncultured Flavobacterium sp. | reverse complement strand
GACGCGTTTTTAGAAGATTTTATTATTAATGCATTAAAACCAACTGATGCAAATCAGTTATATCAGTTTTTGTACGATAATAAAGAGCGATTGAAATTATTTTTTCCAGTAACATTGGAAATGAATAGTTCTTTTGAAAAAACGAAAGACTATATTTCAATTAAGAATAAAGAAATAGAAGATAAGTCAAATTTCACTTTGGCTATTCGAGATAAAAACAACCAACAAATTGCGGGTTTAATTATCATCAAAAAAATAGATTGGGATAAAAAACAAGGTGAATTTGCTTATTGTATTGGTTCGGAATTTGAAGGAAAAGGTTTGACTTCATTTGCGGTAAAAGAAATGACAAATTTTGCTTTTGACAAATTAGGTTTGAAAACACTTCAAATCATTGCTCATAAAACCAATTTCGGTAGTGTAAAAGTAGCTGAAAATAACGGTTTCGTTTGGCAAAGCACCTTACAAAATGAATTTACTCCAACTAATGAAACACCATTAGATATGGAATTATATGAATTGTACAATGAAAAATAAATTTTACTCTTACATACAAAACCTTCAAGACCAAATTGTTGCCGGATTAGAAGCAGTTGAAGGAAAAGCCAAATTTCGTGAAGACATTTGGGAACGTCCAGAAGGCGGTGGCGGAAGAACACGCGTAATTGAAAACGGAAACGTGATTGAAAAAGGCGGTGTAAATATTTCGGCAGTTCATGGTAAATTACCTGAAGCTATGCAGAAAATGTTTAATGTTGGTGAAGCTGATTTCTTTGCTTGTGGATTGAGTTTAGTGATTCATCCAAAAAACCCAATGGTGCCAACCGTTCATGCGAATTGGCGCTATTTCGAAATGTACGACGATAACGGAAACGTAATCAACAGCTGGTTTGGTGGCGGACAAGATTTAACACCTTATTATTTGTTTGAAGAAGACGGAAAACACTTTCATCAAACGTGTAAAACCACTTGTGATAAGCATAATCTAGAATTCTATCCAAAATATAAAAAACAATGTGACGCCTATTTTTGGAATGCTCACAGAAACGAAGCGCGAGGTTTAGGCGGTTTATTCTTCGATTATTGCAAGGAAACGGAAGATATGAAAATGGAAGATTGGTACAATTTCGTAACAGAAGTTGGAAATTCTTTCTTAGAAGCCTATGTTCCAATTGTAGAAAAAAGAAAAGATTTACCTTTCACTTCGGAACAACGCACTTGGCAAGAAATTCGTCGTGGTCGTTATGTAGAATTCAATTTGGTTCACGATAAAGGCACACTTTTCGGACTAAAAACCAACGGAAGAAT
>CAYWVV010000171.1:0-1314 GCA_964461805.1 uncultured Flavobacterium sp. | reverse complement strand
GTCAAAGAACGAAAAACAACTCGAGAACAAGAAAAGGTAAAAGAAAAACTGTTGCGAACAAGAAAAAAGCAACTAAATAGTAAATAATATGGCTAAGGCAACTGCAAAAAAACGTAAAGTTATCGTTGAGTCTTCTGGAGAAGCACATATTAGCGCTACTTTTAACAACATCATCATTTCGTTAACTAACAAAAAAGGTGAAGTTATTTCTTGGTCATCAGCTGGTAAAATGGGTTTCAGAGGTTCTAAAAAGAATACTCCATACGCTGCCCAAATGGCTGCTGAAGATTGTGGAAAAGTAGCTCTTGAAGCTGGACTAAAAAAAGTAAAAGTTTACGTTAAAGGTCCAGGAAACGGAAGAGAATCTGCTATCAGATCTATCCATAACAGTGGAATTGAAGTAACTGAAATTATTGATGTTACTCCAATGCCTCACAATGGATGTCGTCCTCCAAAAAGAAGAAGAGTATAATTTAGTATAAAACAAAGGTAGGAATTTAGATTATCGAAGGAAAGACCTTAATTCATAATCCCTACCTTAAAAAACAAATTCAAATGGCAAGATATACTGGTCCAAAAACAAGAATCGCCCGTAAGTTTGGTGAAGCAATTTTCGGTGAAGATAAAGCTTTCGAAAGAAGAAATTATCCTCCTGGTCAACATGGTTTGGCAAAAAGAAGAGGTAAAAAATCTGAATATGCTGTCCAGTTAATGGAAAAGCAAAAAGCGAAATATACTTATGGTATTTTAGAGCGTCAATTCAGAAATTTATTTGAAAAAGCAGCTGCTGCGTCAGGTGTAACAGGTGAAATCTTGTTACAATTATGTGAAGCTCGTCTTGATAACGTAGTTTACAGAATGGGTATTGCACCTACTCGTAGAGGTGCGCGTCAAATCGTTTCTCACAGACATATCACAGTAAATGGTGAATTGGTAAATGTACCATCTTATCATTTAAAACCAGGTGATGTTGTTGCAGTTCGTGAAAAATCTAAATCTCTTGAAGCTATTGAACGTTCTTTAGCTAACAATTCTTCTGTATATGAGTGGATGACTTTTAACAACGATACTAAACAAGGTACGTTTGTAACAGTTCCTCAAAGACTTCAAATACCAGAAAATATTAAAGAGCAACTAATTGTAGAGTTGTATAACAAATAATAATTGACATTAGTCGAAGATATGGCAATATTTAATTTTCAAAAGCCCGATAAAGTTATCATGATCGATTCTACCGATTTTGAAGGTAAATTCGAATTTAGACCTTTAGAACCTGGTTATGGATTAACAGTTGGTAACGCTTTAAGAAGAGTT
>CAYWVV010000170.1:0-1350 GCA_964461805.1 uncultured Flavobacterium sp. | reverse complement strand
ACGTTTGGCAAGATTGCGAATTTTGTGGTGAATTCACGTCTATTTCTCGCAAGAAATTTTATCTTTGAAAGAAAATAATCGGTTCCGAAGTTCGCAACCTCGCCAAGCGCCGGAACGTTAACTGCCATATTACCTCAAAAAACCGCTAAAAAGAAATTGAAAAATAAATTACTATTAATAATAACATTTTTTGCCTGTATAAATCTTTATTCGCAAAACACTTACGTCTTTTTTGGCTCGTTCAACCGTGACAAAACAACTGAGGGAATTTATGTTTATCAATTAGACACAATTAGCGGAAAATTGTCAAAAATCACAACTGTAAAAGGCTTTCTAAATCCATCGTTTCTAACTTTATCGCCAAACGGAAAATATTTATTTGCATGTACCGAAAGTAAAACTAAAAATGCTGGAAGCGTGAGTAGTTTTGAGTTTAAACCCGAAAACAAAACGCTGACTTTTATAAATAGTCAAAAAAGTGGTGGTGAAAACCCAGTTTTTGCAACGGTTCACAAAAATGGAAAATGGCTAATTAATGGAAATTACACAGAAGGAAGCGTTTCGGTTTATCCAATTTCTGAAAACGGAACTATAAATACAATTGCTCAAAACTTCCAATTTTCTGAGGGAAGCGTAAATAAAGAAAGACAAGATCGTTCGCATATTCATTCGACCGTTTTTACGCCAAACTTTGATTATGTTTTTTTGCCAGATCTAGGCGCAGACAAAATTAGATGTTTCAATTTTGAAAACGAAAAAAGTGAACCTTTACAAGTTGCTGAAAAACCATTCACGAAAACAACTTTAGGAAGCGGACCAAGACATTTTACATTTCATCCAAACGGAAAATTTGCATATTGTGTTGAGGAATTAAGTGGAACTGTAAATGCTTATAAATATGAAAACGGAAAATTAGATAGTATTCAAAGGATAAATACACATTCCGAAAAATATAAAGAAGATTTTGAAAGTTCTGACATTCACATTTCGCCCGACGGGCGATATTTGTATGCGTCAAATCGTGGAGAAGAAAATAACATTGCAATATTTGCAATTCAAAATGACGGAAAATTAAAAGTAGTTGGCTATCAATCAACTTTAGGCGAACATCCGAGAGTATTTGCAATTGATGAAACAGGAAAATTTTTAATTGCAACAAATTCAGTAAGCGGAAATGTATTTGTGTTTAAGCGAAACGTTGAAACTGGCTTGTTGAAAAAAATTGGTAAAGAACTTAAAATAAAAAGTGTTTCTTGTGTGCAAATAAAAAAGTATTAAAAAACAAATACGGCAGTTAACAGGCGTTTGGCAAGATTGCGAATTTTGTAGTAAATACACGTTTATTTCTCG
>CAYWVV010000169.1:0-1475 GCA_964461805.1 uncultured Flavobacterium sp. | reverse complement strand
TATTAGAAATTGTTCTTGTGTTTTCGATTCTAAACGACTGGTATATAACGTTCCGGCGCTTGGCGAGGTTGCGAACTTCGGAACTGATTATTTTCTATCAAAGATAAAATTTCTTGCGAGAAATAAACTTGAATTTACTACAAAATTCGCAATCTTGCCAAACGCCTGTTAGCGGTAGTTTTTTATTTAATCCATAAAATTGTACCAAATATCTATTTCTCCATTTTTCATTTTTTGATATCTAACTTCACAATAAATGTCCATATTGTCAATATTTTTACAACCTTCTTTTTTGTAGTCAATTTTTGAATTCCAAATCGGGTCAGGAATTTCAAAAATATTTCTCAGTAAATATAGTCTTTTAAGCTCGTCTCCTTTGAATTCAAAATCTGCATTATGGGAATAAACAATACTTTTTAGGTCTTTTTTTGTTATATAATTCAATAAATAGATTTCGACTTTAGTATTTTCTTTGCACACTATTTCTACATCGTTAAAGCTGTATGCATAGAAAATTAATGAGATACTTAAAATAGTAATAATTAGTAGTAATCTCTTAAAAAACATATTTATTCTCATTTTTTTAAAATTATCAAAACCTGATTGTTAGTTTTAGTTATCCGATTGTTCTATTTGTATATTCTCTAAGATTTCTGCGACAAAAGCTCCGCTTTTGTCTTTGTAAATTGAAATTAAAAGATTAGCTCCGCCTTCTTGATAAGTCCGTTTTATTTTGAGTAAATATTTGTCGTCTTCTTTGTTAATATTTAATATTTCGTCATTTGCGCCATCGTCATCTTTGAGTTCAAAATATATATAGTCATTTTTGTAATTCTTGTTTTTAATCATTTTTACAAATCCTTCGTATTTTGCATTCTTGTCCGAAAAAATTACAGGCGTGTTTATTGAGCAACCAGTTAAACCATCATCGTCTGAAACACCAATGCCAAAATGAGTTGACGGAATAAATGAAACTTCGTTGTTGTCAATTTTTACTATTTTATTTTGAGCGTTTTTTATTGGTTCATAAAGTTTTCTACCGTCAACATAGCCTTCAAGTCCATTTGTTTTTATTTTAACATATTTGAATTCTTGGCAATAGTCGTCTGTTGGATTGACTTTATGATATTTATCACTTACTTCTGTAACTTTAATATATTGTTCGTTCAAAAATGAAATGTCTTTGATTTCTTTAAAGTTTTCGTCTAAAAGTTTTATATTTTCACCAAGTAAAAAGGCTTTTCGGTTTACCTTGGAAAAAGTAATTTTTTGGTGAGTTTTACCTTTGGTTACACTTTCAACTTTTTTTGTTGTTTTAGAGTTGGTCTTGGTTTGTTGTTGCCTACAAGAAATTAGTAATGTAAAACTTAATATTAATATCAATTTGTTCATTTGAGGTATTGTGTGTTAAAATTACCGCTAACGTTCCGGCGCTTGGCGAAGTGCAAAACTTCGGAAAGCAGTTTTTTCTATTT
>CAYWVV010000168.1:0-1479 GCA_964461805.1 uncultured Flavobacterium sp. | reverse complement strand
AAACCAGTATTAACTTACACAGTAACCAATCCCGTATGTAATGGTACTACTTTAGATTTTACTTATCCATTAGGATCAACCTTTACTTGGGCAGCTTCAAATAATGATTTATCAGGATTTACAGCTTCTGGTAATCAAACCAATATTAATCAAGTGGTTCAGTTAATAGATCCAATGTCAACTAGTGGTTCTATCTCAATGGTAATATTGCCTACAAATTCTATTGGTTGTGTAGGAGATCCTATTGCAATAACTATATTGGTAAATCCAAAACCAGAAGTTACTTCAATAACTCAAACAGATGATAAACTTTGTTCAGGAGAAACACTTCATATGCAAATAAATGGAAGACCAACTGGTACAACTTATAATTGGACCATTGCGAACAATAACGGTGTTCTAATAACTAGTGGAGTAACAAGTGGAACAACAACTGGAGACATTAATTTAGTGCTAACAACTGTGAATCCATTAAGCCAAGGAACAATTCAATTTCAAATTATTCCTTTTAGAAATGGTTGTTATGGAGCACCATTTTTATCAGATGTGATTTATGTAAATCCAATTCCAGGAAATCCAATTGGATTGCCGCAACCGGAAATTTGCAGTGGAGAGTCGACAAATATTAATGTGTCTGAAAATTTACTTATCGCAAATACACAATTAAAATGGGAGGTTGTTGCGTCTAGTAATGTAACAGGATTTACACAAACTGGAATGGCGTTAGCACCAATTTCAATAAATGATATATTAATAAATGATTCGGATCTTCCAGGTTTTGTAACCTACAGAATAACTTCTGTTTTAGGGGAATGTACTGGTACTTATACTGATATTACAGTTGTAGTAAACCCATTACCAAAACCAAAATTAACAGACGGACATATTTGTGTGAATGAAACCACCGGAGTTACCTACCAAGGATATTTATTAGATACGGAATTATCGGGCGCTAATTTCACATACGATTGGTTCTTTTTAAATACAGTTACTAATACTTATGAGCAAATAGCTGGAGCAAATGCTTCTACATACCAAGCTATGACTGCAGGAAGTTATCAAGTAATTGTAACAAATACAATCACAAATTGTTCTGGAGATGCTTCAGCGGACATCATTGAAGTATTCCCAGCAACTGCCTTCACAGCAACAGTTTCGGATGCGTTTACAGACAATTCAACAATTACTGTAACAGTTAATCCGCTAGGAACAGGAAGTTTAATTTATGCTTTAGATAATGGCGCTTGGCAAGATTCTAATGTGTTTACAGGAGTTGAAGCAGGTGTACATACGGTTTTAGTATCCGATTTAGAAGGTTGTACGAATTTAACAATTGATGTTACAGTAATTGATTATCCTAAGTATTTCACACCAAATGGAGATGGAACACATGATACTTGGAATATCATTGGGTTAAATCAAGCAGATGCCAAACTGTATATTTTTGATAGATATGGAAAATTAATTAAACAATTAAGT
>CAYWVV010000167.1:0-1497 GCA_964461805.1 uncultured Flavobacterium sp. | reverse complement strand
TTCTTGCGAAATGTAAACGTGTATTTACTACAAAATTCGCAATCTTGCCAAACGCTTGTTAGCAGTAGCCTTTTATGGATATATTACCTTCCATACTTTACCATCAATATCTTCAAATTCTACAATTCCAAAATCATAATCATATAAAACTTTATTTATATTTTTAGTCAAAAGTGCTCCATATATAGGTGGAAATGTAGTAGTGTTATTTGAATTAATTTCGACTATTTTGTTAAATGTATGTCCATTAATGTTTAACTGAATTTTGTTATTTGAATTATAAATATTTAATCCAATGTTAAAAGGTCTATCAACTTCGTCATAAAAAGTACTACTTGATTCTGTATTCCAAATTGGATTATTTAGGGTGTTTTTAAAGATATTTTGACTTTTAGAGAAATAATAAATGACTTGATTATATCTATAATTACTCTCGTTTTCAACAATTTCTAGACGTACAATTTTGCTGTCATAGTAGTAGTCTAAAGAACTATAACTTCCTGCAAAACCACTTCCAGAATATTTAGATTCTTTTTTATAAATGTTTGACATAACTTTAAAGTGAAGTTTTTCTCCAAACTGATTTTGATAAGTTATTATTTGATTTTCTATATAATTGTAATTTATGATTAGATTCAAATCAGAATTATTGAACTTATAGTATGGATGATTATCTTCTGGTTCTTTCGAACAAGATACCAATTCAAAAATCCCTAAAATTAATAAACAAATTATAATATGTTTTTTCATAAATATTTGAATTTAAACGTTTTTACTTAAGGTTACTGCTAACGTTCCGGCGCTTGGCGAGGTTGCGAACTTCGGAACCGATTATTTTCTATCAAAGATAAAATTTCTTGCGAAATGAAAACGTTTATTTACTACAAAATTCGCAATCTTGCCAAACGCCTGTTAGCAGCAGTTGTATTTATTCGAACAAGTATCCACGTGAACCTCGACCGTTTTTTTTAATATACATTAGTTTGTTTTCTACAATCTTTAAAGTGTCAATATTCCAGATTGAATAAAGTTCTTTTCTATTGCGAATTATTAATCTACCATCAAAATTTCTTTCATTTTTTTCAGTTCTGTATTTCTCAGAAAGAAATTCACAGTTTTCGCTATTAAAGTAAGGAAGTTTGAATTCGAAAATGCTATCATTTAGGATTATTGACTTTTCGCTTTTGTGATATTTTTTTTCAAATACGACTTTTCTGTATTTCTCTTCAATGTTTTCACAATCAAACTCATTAGTTATTTTTAAATTTTCGGCATCAATTATTTCAATAACAAGTTTTCTATTTTCAGTTTTTGCAGTAAATTTTTTTCCAATTATATTATCTGTGTTTTCAATCTTGTTTTTCGTAGAGCATGAAATAAATATTCCAACGATTGAAAGTAAAAATAAGATGGAAAATATTTTATGGTTTGTCATTTTATACTGAGGCGGATTCAAGACCTTAACGCAACAAGGTCAGTTAATATTGTTCTAATCAA
>CAYWVV010000166.1:0-1499 GCA_964461805.1 uncultured Flavobacterium sp. | reverse complement strand
CAGTATACGTTAGGTTTCCATTTTTTTATGCGATGGTTTTTATCTTAACAGAATATTTTATTGATTCTGGAGACAGACCCGCTTTTATAAAATATCCAATTGTACCAATTATTCATTTGTTATTAATATTTATTTTCATTGTAATTGAAGTAATATTAAATGCCGTAGACAATGTTTCGTATCAATTGCTAACAGATGAAGCTAAAGAAAAATTTGATATTGAAAACGCAAAACCATTTACGCAAACTGAGGTTTACAAAAAATGGCTGTTCAAAGTTTCGGCTCTAAAACCTATTGAAAATGAAAAAGATATAGAATTAGAGCATGATTATGACGGTATTAAAGAATTAGATAACGGATTACCACCATGGTTTACAGGTTTATTCTATGCTACAATTGTATTTGCATTAGTGTATTTAGTGCGTTTCCATGTTGTTGGAGATTACTCTCAAGCAGAAGAATATGTTATGGACAATGCGTTAGCGGAGAAAAAAGTAGAAGAATACAACAAAACGGCTCCTGATTTAATGAATATCGATAAAGTTTCACAACTTACAGAAGCTCCAGCTTTAGCAGAAGGTAAAGCTATTTTTACGACTAATTGTGTGTTATGCCATAAAGCAGATGGTGGTGGGGCTATTGGTCCCAACTTAACAGATGATAATTGGATTAACGGTGGCGGAATTAAAAACCTGTTTAAAACTATTTCAGAAGGTGGTCGACCAGGAAAAGGAATGGTGGCTTGGAAAGAAAGTTTAAAACCTACTGAAATTCAGAAAGTGGCCAGTTATGTGATGTCTTTACATGGTACAAAACCAGCTGCAGGAAAAGCTCCTGAAGGGGAGATTTGGAAAGAAGATGGTGCTGCAAAACCAGCAACTGCTGAAGTAGCAGTAACAGATACTATTGCAAAAAAATAAATTATAACAATTAAGTACAAAATTTTTATAGTTGTTTCAAACGAATTGTCACCCTGAGCGGAGTCGAAGGCTTTTTTTATATGAAAGTAAATAGTCTTAGACTCCGCTCAGACTGACAAAATGAATTAAAATTTTTAAAATTGTTCCAGCAGAAATGCTAAATATAAAAGGTGATGTCAAATATAGAAGATGATAGTTTCAGAGATTCCATCGGAACCATAAACGAAAAAGGAAAAAGAAAATTCATTTTCCCCAAAAAGCCTCAGGGTAAGTTTTATGAAAAAAGAAAAGTAGTAAGCTATGTCTTATTGTTACTTTTATTATCAAGTCCGTTTATAAAAATTAATGGCAATCAGTTCTTATTGTTTAATGTTTTAGATCGCAGATTCAATATTTTCGGGATGCCGTTTTGGCCACAAGATTTTTATTTAGTGGTGGTATTAATGATAACTGGCGTGGTTGGTTTAACTTTATTTACGGTTGCATTCGGTCGTGTTTTCTGTGGTTGGTTTTGTCCGCAAACGATTTTTATGGAAATGGTTTTCAGACGAATTGAGTACTGGATAGATGGCGATAGAG
>CAYWVV010000165.1:0-1543 GCA_964461805.1 uncultured Flavobacterium sp. | reverse complement strand
GAGAAATAGACGTGAATTCACCACAAAATTCGCAATCTTGCCAAACGTGTGTTATAGTGTGTAAACCGACACACAGTTAATGACCCAAAATTTGCCACAAAGTAATTCCGCAACGTAAACCCAATCCAATCTCAAACATTTTCTTTTCGACAAAGTTTTTCACAGAATAAACACAAACCAATTTCAAATACTTACTTTTCTACAAAAATTTTCCGCAACGTAAACACAAACCAGTTTCAAACATTTGTTTTTCGACAAAGATTTTCTACAACGTAAACTCAAACTTATTTCCAAAGTTTTACCTGCGAAAAAATATTAATTGAATGTTTTCTACAGTTTTTATTCATAATCTTTGGCTTATAAAAAGTGAATTTGATTTTACAAATAAATTTGATTTGAAGCTCAGACGGTTTATACACTATAACGTTCCCACGCTTTACGATGTTGCGTGATTAAGCAAGGGACATAACAAACAAAAACGAATTATTAAATTAAAAACAATTATTACTAACAAAGCCTAAACGAGCAATAGCGTAAAACGTGTGTTATAGTTAGTGGCGGATAATTAAAAATAAAATTTTATGCAATTTAAAGAAATTAAAGAATTAGAAAATTACATTAATTCAGAAAATGTAAGTACAAAATATTTATTAGACAATCTTACAACTATGATTATTATTGAAAACACTTATTGTCATTTAAAAATTTTCAACGGGAATAAAGGTTGGACAATACATTGGGAAAGCAATGATAAAAGCAAAGGAACTCCTAATATAACAGATAAAATTTATGATTTTGATAAAGTTATAATCAAAGCAATTAAATATCTTTTAGAAAATGGATTTCATAAAATTCAAAATCAAGACAGAAACATTTTATCTGATATGATTACAGTTAAAAATTAATTAGATGATAAATATTATTCCTATTAATGACTTAGAAGAACACGAGGAATTATCAACTTGCAAATGCAACCCTAAATTAATTGAAGAAAATGGAGAGTTAATGTTGGTTCATAATTCCTTTGACAAACGTGAAGTTATTGAACGTCTTTTTGAAGATTGACGTAGCCATTGACTATAACGTTTTGTGGCTTTGTGTCTGTTTGCCCCTTGCACAATGCTTCAATTTAACAACAAACTTAATGGGGCAAATAGCACAAAACCGCTGTTATAAGAAGTAGCGGTTTATTAAAACAAAATTAAAATGGATACAGGAAATTATATGGCTAATCAAATGGATAGCTTAATTGAAAATGGTTTACACCAAATGGATGAATTTATAAACGATTTAGACAATCGTATTGAGAAATTCATAAAAGAAAACGGATATTCTTGGACAGTTGAAGAAATTGTAAAAGAGTACAGAGAGAAATATACGCAAGGATGTTACATAAGTTTTACTTGCAAAAAAGTAATTGAGAATTTTAAAGAAGATTTAGCTAAATCAACTGGAATTTCTTTTGAAACGGAATCGTAGCTATTTCTTATAACGGGCCGCGGCTTGCTGAAGTGGCGACTTCGTAAATTATTATTTCATGCTA
>CAYWVV010000164.1:0-1574 GCA_964461805.1 uncultured Flavobacterium sp. | reverse complement strand
TAACGTTCCGGCGCTTGGCGAAGTGCAAAACTTCGGAAAGCAGTTTTTTCTATTTAATTTATTTGTCTTGCGAAATCATAATTCCACTAAATTTTGCATTTTGCCAAACGCTTGTTGTGCGTTCGGCTATGTTTAAACAATTAGTTTAGTTATTTGTGCTACTTGTTTTTCAACGCATTCAATTTATTTTCAATATTTACATTCCTAAAACCTCTTCTGAGCCTCTCAAAACTTGCCAGAATTCATTATATTTATCTAATGTTTTAATACTAATTTGTTGATTAAAATTAGTTGCATTCTCAATATTGTTTCCTTTTAATGAATTAATTTTATTATAAATTATTTTCGCATTTTTTAAATCTGATTTCCATTGTGTCATTCTTGTTGAATTCATAGTTCTGTTTTTGTGTGCGCTAAAATGGTTAACCAATTTTTCTGTTAAAGGAAAGGCTTGGTTAACATATGATTGAAATTGATTAACAGAATTTGCAATTTCTTTAATATAATTGATATTACCATTATTAACATTTTGGTATATATCATTTGTAAGAATTAGTTTAGTAGTATTAACAAAAATTATTATATCAGTATTTTTTGATTCTGTTTTATAGCCTAATTTGTTTAATTTGTTTTCAAAATTAACTAATGACATATCAAGTGCAAATTCACCAAGTAGAAATCTGTCAGCCAAATAATATTGATCATTTTCTTTATTAAAAATTACAACTTTATGACCTAAATCTCTCTTATTATCGAATGGTATATTTTTATTATTAAAAATTTCAACTTCAATTAATTCATTTGAATTATATCCTTCAAAATCTCTTCTTAACACAACATATTCCTTATCGATAGCAATAAAAATTCCCGAAATAGTTTTAATATCTTCAACTTCATCATCTAAAATTAATGTAGATTTTTTTATATTATTATTGTTTTCTAGAGCTACTTTAGTTTTTGAGGTTTTTTTCAATAAGTTTCTTTCATCCGATAGTTTATATAATAAATCTCTACTAATAGTTGGTTTTCTATTGTTATAACTTATTTGATTACAGATATCATGTAAAGGCATGAACAAATCCTTGTTTGGGTAAATAATATATTTTAAATTTAACCCATTTGAAATATTCTGAGCCTTGATTAAATGTTCTTTTTTGATTTTTTCTTTATCTGTAGAAATTAAATATTTTTGAATTTCAGAGACAATTTCAATCTTTTTGTCATATTTTTCAAAATCGGATTTTAGAGATTCTATTTGATTAATACTATCTTTTACTAGAGAATTTATTTTATTTTGTATTTCAGTATATAATTCATTAGGAACATTAACTTTAGTTGGTGTTCCAACCTCTTTTTTTGAAATTTTATATACAGTTGGAAGGCTTGAATATTTTTTCGAAATTTCTGTTGTTCTTTCAGTTGTTAATTTGTATTCTTTAGTTTGAGCATTTAAAAAAGATGTTAAACATAAAGCTGTAATTAATAAAGAGATTTTTTTCATTAGTTAGTGATATAAAATTTGAATAAATTATTGTTTTTTTAAACGTTTCGTGTTTTTAGCTGACGCACAACGG
>CAYWVV010000163.1:0-1580 GCA_964461805.1 uncultured Flavobacterium sp. | reverse complement strand
TTCAAGAATTATCCAAATGGAACAGATATAATCGAAATTCTGAATTAAAACAATTTCCATTGCCTTGGGAAACATTTAGAAGAGATGCGGAAGTAGCTGTTGAAAAAATATTAATTTCTCATAAAAAAGTTTCAAACGATATTACCGTTAGAACGCATAAATGTGAAAATAACGGAAAAACACATACCAATATTGGAGTTGCAGCAAGAGGACAATTGCATAAAGAAACTGTTTTTGGTAAACGAACATTTAATGGAGAAGAAGCCTTTCATATCAGAAAACCAATAGAAAGTTTAGAAACAGCGAAACAAATTGAAAAAGTGGTTGACGAAACAATAAAATTGCTAATTCTAAAAAGAATTAATGAATTAGGAGGTTTTGTAAAAGACAAAGTCCCAGCAAATACTTTTTTTATTGTTGATGAAAACGGAATAAAACAACCACAAATATTTTTACCGAATAAAAATGGAGCACCAGTACCAATTTTAAAAGTTAGAATGAAGGAGAATATTAGTGGTGCTGAAAAGTTAAAAGAAAATGTAAATCAATGGGTAAACCCGAGAAATAATCACCACGTACTTATTTATAAAGACGAAAAAGGAAACTTAAAAGAAGAAGTAGTTACTTTTTGGACTGTTGTAGAAAGAAAAAGAACAGAACAATCGGCTTATCAATTACCTATTGATGGAAAAGAAATGGTAACTACTTTACATATTAACGATATGTTTTTGTTAGGTTTAAATGAAGATGAAATTAATTGGGATAATCCTGATTATGAAGTTTTAAAGGAACATTTGTATAGAGTACAAAAATTAACCTCAGGAGATTATTTTTTTAGAAAACATAAATCTTCTACTGTTACTGATGATGATTACAAACAAATTAGAGGTTTTGGTGAAGGTAAAACCGGTTGGTTTACATTTAATCCAATTAAAGTTAAAATCTCAGTTTCGGGAAAAATTTCAAAATTATAATTCAATAATTGAATAAATTGGTGTAAATTTACACCAATAGAAAGCGTTATTATGGCACGTCAAAGTATAACTTTAGCCAATCAAAATGATGAATGGTTAAAACAGCAAGTAGCAAACGAAGAATTTACTAGTAAAAGTGAAGCGGTAAATTATTTAATTAAGCAAGCACGTGAGCGAGATGCCTATCATGATTTTGTACAAATGAAAATCGACAGAGGTTTAAAAAGTGGTTTTGCAGAAAAGCAAATAAAAGAAGAGATGCTTATTGAATTTAAAAAGAGATTAGGTTTATTATGAGTATTAAAAGAAAAGTTCCTTGACATAAAACATCAAATCTTAAGCAGCCAAACCACAACGGGAAATCTCTCGATTTTCTGTAAACGGATTTTCAGTTGTGGTTTGATTAAAGATTAGAAAACACGATATTTCATTTCATTCTTAACAGAGTCATCAACCAGTTGTGGTTTGATTAAAGATTAGAAAACACGATATTTTTTGCATTTGAACATCAAAACGACACAAGTTGTGGTTTGATTAAAGATTAGAAAACACGATATTTATTACAATTACATGAGTTTTAACATTCATGTTGTGGTTTGATTAAAG
>CAYWVV010000162.1:0-1583 GCA_964461805.1 uncultured Flavobacterium sp. | reverse complement strand
TTTCATCTTAATTTTATTATAAAGGTTAATTATTTATGGAGCAAAGATATAAAAAAATTTAAATGTCAAATACTTTTTTGACTTTTTTTTAAATTATTTTTTCTTTGTTGTCCGGAATGCTTTTTACAACTACCGTGCCAAAGTTTATTTTTTATTTTTTTTTGGCGTATTTGGCTGGTTATAAATGATTTTCATTTCATCAATAAGGTTTTTCGCGCCTGCAAATTTATCAATGATAAATAAAATATAACGCGTATCAACCATAATATTCCTACAAATATCTGGTGAATAATATACATCACTCATCGTTCCTTCCCAAACCCTATCAAAGTTCAAACCTATCAAATTTCCGTTAGCATCTAAAGCAGGACTTCCAGAATTTCCACCAGTTGTATGATTTGTTGCAATGAAAGCTACCGGCATTTTACCATTATCAGCATATTTACCGTAATCTTTGGCATTGTAAAGATCAATTAACTTTTGTGGAACATCAAACTCATAATCTCCTGGAACGTATTTTTCCAGTACTCCATCTAAATAAGTAAACGGCGTATAAACTACTGCATCACTTGGTTTATATCCTTTCACTTTTCCATAAGTAACACGTAAAGTAGAGTTTGCATCAGGGAAAATTCGAGCTGATTTCGGACTTAATTCTAAAATCGCTTTCATATAAGTGCGTTGTGTTGCAATATTTCTTAAATTGATTTCGTCATATTTTGCTGCAACATTTTTATTATAAGCTTCAGCCAATGTTTTTACAAAAGCAAATCCTTTATCTTGATTTAATCTTTCTAAAACTGTTTTCGCGTCACCAGATAACAATTCTTTTAAACTAGTATAAGAAGTTAATTTTGAAGATTTAAAAACATCAGATGCCAATTGCGTTGCATTAATTCCTTTTAAATTCGCAGGTAAAAATTGTTGTGGCGATTTTTTACTGTAAATATCAATCAGTTTTTCAAACACTTTTTCATCTACTTGCGCGTTAAAGTCTTTGTATAAAGGTTCAAAACTCTCTATTAAATTCTTTTTTCTATCATTAAAGGCTTGTTCACCTTTTGAAGTATAAACCTGTTCTAATTGAAACAACTTGTATCCAAAAGATAAAATCTCTGTGTTTCTCAAAACCACTTCAGTATAGTAATCTCTAGCAATAGCATACTCTTTTATCTCAGCATAATTTTTTGCGAAATCGGATAATAAATTTCCATACTCTGCTTGTTTACCAGTATTAGTAATTTTAGCCGTTAAATCTTTTTCAAATTTTTGTTTCTCTCCTACTGCATTAGCTTTAATTAAACCTTTGCGTTCCCCAATCCATTTTTTCCAATAATTAGCCACACCAGCATATTTGGATGCATATTGAATTTTAATGGCTTGATCTTTTCTCATAAAACCATCTTGTACTTTTAAAGCCGCATCACGCACTTCAATTCGAGCTGGATTTAAATTATTTACCATCTGTTCTACTGCATAAGACGGCAAATACTCTGTAGTTCTTCCAGGATAACCTAAAACCATGGTGAAATCGTTTTCCTTAATTCCTTTTGCAGAAACTGGGAAAAAATGTTTTGGTGTAT
>CAYWVV010000161.1:0-1588 GCA_964461805.1 uncultured Flavobacterium sp. | reverse complement strand
TTTGGATTGTGGTGAGGGATTATCGCGGATTTTTGAAAATCTAAAGATTTTTTTTCTGAACAGTTTGTCATTCCGACCCTAGGAGGACCCGAGAGCTATGCTCGAACAGGCGAAGCAATCTCATAATCTACTTCCACAATCTTACCCTCAATTTTGTCTCCCGAAGCTTCGGGACTCACGCAAAACACTTCCGCAATGTTTAACCACAAACTACTTCACGTAAATCGTAAATCCCAAATCGTAAATAGTTAACCACAAACTACTTCACGTAAATCGTAAATCCCAAATCGTAAATCCCAAATCGTATAATTTTAATACAATTTAATCAATTCTCTAATTAACAACCTTACATTTGGTTCCGCCATTTTAGCGGCTTTTAGGACTTCTTCGTGAGAAACTTCCGCCATGCTGTTTTCGTTACCCATATCGGTAATTACTGATACACCGAAGGTTTCCATATCCATGTGGCGGGCGACAATGACTTCTGGTACAGTACTCATTCCTACGCAATCACCACCGATGTTTTTAATCATTTTATATTCGGAAAGGGTTTCATAAGTTGGACCTTGTAAGGCTACATACACACCTTCTTGAATTTCTATTTGATTCGTTTGTGCGATTTCTTTGGCTTTTGCAATCATGTGATGACTGTAGGGTTCACTCATGTTTACAAATCGTGGTCCTAATCGTTCATCGTTGCTGCCTCTTAATGGATGTTCGGGCATCATGTTAATGTGGTTGTTAATAAGTACGATAGATCCCACTTTATAATTCGAATTCACACCTCCAGAAGCATTCGATACTATCAATTTCGAAACGCCTAAATACTTCATGACACGAATCGGAAACGTAACTTCTTTCATGTTATAGCCTTCATAATAATGAAAACGCCCTTGCATGGCTACCACTTTCTTATTGCCAACGGTTCCAAACAATAGCGCACCTTTATGTCCAGAAACTGTAGAAACTGGAAAGTGAGGAATGTCTGAATAGGGTAGGGTGTATGCAATGTTGATGTCTTCCGAGAAATCTCCTAATCCAGAGCCTAAAACAACGCCGTATTCTGGAGTGAATTTGGTTTTCTCTTTAATAAATTCACAAGTTTCTACTATTTGATTAATCATGATTGGACTTTTTTATGTTACTCAAATATACGAAGATTATTGAAGGTAATTTATGATAATTGTCATGTGGTTGGCGACGATGGTGTTAAGTTTTTTTAAACACATAGGGGTATAGGTTGGATTGTGGGTATAGGCGCTCTGCTTAACATAATTCACATAAGATAGGAACGCAGATTTGGCGGATTGTTGTTTTGTTTGGATTGTGGTGGGATTGCCGCAGATTTTAAACATATAAGTCATGTAAGTTTTTAAACACATAGTATTTCACGTAAATCCCAAATCGTAAATCCCAAATTGTTAACCACATAGTTTTATGTTGGATTGCGAGTAAAGACGCTTCGCTCAAAATAGTTCACATAAGCTGTTTGTACAGTTTGTCTCCCGATGCTTCGGGACTCACGCCAACTACTTCACGTAAATCCCAAATCGTAAATCCCAAATTGTTAACCACATAGTTTTATGTT
>CAYWVV010000160.1:0-1598 GCA_964461805.1 uncultured Flavobacterium sp. | reverse complement strand
AAGGAGGTCAAATGCCTCTTCAACGAAGAGTACCAAAATTTGGTTTCAAAAACATCAATAGAGTAGAATATCAAGGTATAAATCTTGATACATTACAAGGTTTAGTAGAAAACGGTGTAATCACTGAAGCTGTAGATTTTACAGTATTTGTTGATACTCGTTTGGCTACAAAAAATAGCTTAGTAAAGATTTTAGGAAGAGGTGAGCTAAAAGCAAAATTAAAAGTTAGTGCTCACAAATTTACTGCTACTGCAAAAGCTGCTATCGAAGCTGCCGGAGGAGAAGTAGTAATTCTTTAATCATCATCACTATGAAGAAATTTATAGAATCATTTATCAATGTTTGGAAAATAGAAGAACTAAAAAATAAAATTTTAGTTACTCTTGGAATCTTACTTGTGTACCGTTTCGGTTCACAAGTAACATTACCAGGTATTGATTCAACTAAATTGCAAAGTTTATCTAATCAAACTGAAGGTGGAATCGGTTGGTTAATTAATGTGTTTACAGGTGGTGCTTTCTCGGAAGCTTCAATCTTCGCATTAGGTATCATGCCTTACATCTCGGCGTCTATTGTAGTACAGCTAATGGGAATTGCGATTCCTTATTTACAAAAATTACAAAAAGACGGTGAAAGTGGTAGAAAAACAATTAACCAGATTACACGTTGGTTAACTATTGCAATTACATTGGTTCAAGGGCCAGGTTATATTTTTAATTTAAAACAAACCTTACCTGCTGAAGCATTTGTAAATCCTGATTTCTTTACTTTCTTCCCTTTATTCGGGTCAGTATTAATCATCGTTTCGGGAACTATTTTCGCTATGTGGTTAGGAGAAAGAATTACAGAAAAAGGAATTGGTAACGGTATATCATTATTAATTATGGTAGGGATTTTAGCTAGGATGCCAGAAGCATTCATGCAAGAATTTGCCTCGGCAATTACAAATGGTGGACCAATGAAAATCATTATCGAAATAATTATTTGGTTATTAGTAATTATAGCTACAATTTTATTAGTAATGGCTTTGAGAAAAGTTCAGGTTCAATATGCAAGAAGATCAGTTTCTGGTGATTTTGAGTCGGATTCAATGGATGATAATAGACAATTTATCCCATTAAAGTTAAATTCTGCAGGTGTTATGCCAATTATTTTTGCGCAAGCAATTATGTTTATACCTGCTGCACTAGCTGGATTATCTAAGTCTGACACGGCTTTAAGTATTTCAAATATGTTTAAAGATCCATTCGGTTTAGTATATAATGTAGTTTTTGCTTTATTAATTGTAATTTTTACGTATTTTTACACCGCCATTACGGTACCAACAAATAAAATGGCAGACGACTTAAAAAGAAGTGGTGGTTTCATTCCGGGTATTAAGCCAGGTTTAGAAACAGGAGATTTCTTAGATAAGTTAATGTCTTTAATAACCTTCCCTGGTTCTTTATTCTTAGCTTTAATAGCAGTGTTCCCTGCAATTATTCATGGTTTATTAGATGTTCAAGGGGCATGGGCATATTTTTATGGAGGTACTTCTTTAATCATTATGGTCGGAGTTGCAATCGATACGATTCAACAAATCAATTCATATTTGTTAA
>CAYWVV010000159.1:0-1605 GCA_964461805.1 uncultured Flavobacterium sp. | reverse complement strand
TCTAAATCTGTACGTGCTAATAAATCCATAATACATTCAGCACCCATTTTGGCGATGAATTTATTAGGATCTGTATCATCTAAATATTGGTTTTCCATTGGTAAGGTATCCACAATATTTAAATATTCTTCTTCTGTTAAGAAATCTAATCTATTTAAAGTTTCACCTTCTGGACCTTTAGCAATACCTGCTTGAATAACTACATATCTTTCGTAGTAGATAATCATGTCTAATTTCTTAGAAGGTAATCCTAAAACGTAACCAATTTTGTTTGGAAGTGAACGGAAATACCAGATATGAGCGATTGGCACAACAAGGTTGATGTGTCCTACTCTATCTCTACGTACTTTTTTCTCCGTAACTTCAACTCCACATCGGTCACATACGATTCCTTTGTAGCGAATTCTTTTATATTTTCCACAAGCACATTCGAAATCTTTTACTGGTCCGAAAATTCGTTCACAGAAAAGACCATCTCTTTCTGGTTTGTGTGTACGGTAGTTGATTGTTTCCGGTTTTAACACCTCACCTCTAGATTCACTTAACATAGATTCTGGCGAAGCCAAACCAATTGTTATTCTGTTAAATCTTTTAACTCCAGTACTTTTGTCTTTATTATTTCTATTATTCATCATAGTTTTTACTATTGATTTATCTGCAATTTAAAATTGAATCTTGTTGTAGTCAGAACTAAATTAATCTACTATAACGCTACCTCGGCTTACTTCTCTAAACTTCATTTTAATTTGAAGTGCTAGTTATATTGCTATAAAAAATCGGAACGGTTTACGGGTATAAATCCTTAAAAACTCTTATAAAGAGTAATCAGTTTTAAGTCACAGTTTTCAGCACAAAGACTGTAAACTGCGACCGTGACTGTTTTACTGTTTTTTATTCTTCTAATCTGATATCTAAACCAAGACCTTTTAATTCATGCATTAATACATTGAATGATTCAGGTAATCCTGGTTCTGGCATAGTTTCACCTTTTACGATTGCTTCGTAAGTTTTCGCTCTACCGTTTACGTCATCTGATTTAACTGTCAAGATTTCTCTTAAAGTACTTGATGCACCGTATGCTTCAAGTGCCCAAACCTCCATCTCTCCAAAACGTTGACCTCCAAATTGTGCTTTACCTCCTAAAGGTTGTTGCGTAATTAATGAGTATGGTCCGATTGAACGAGCGTGCATTTTATCATCAACCATATGTCCTAACTTAAGCATGTAAATTACACCTACAGTTGCTGGTTGATGGAAACGTTCACCTGTTCCACCGTCGTATAAATACGTATGACCGAATCTTGGAATTCCAGCTTCGTCAGTGTATCCATTAATTTGATCTAATGAAGCACCATCGAAAATTGGAGTTGCAAACTTTTTACCAGTTTTTAAACCAGCCCAACCTAATACGGTTTCATAAATCTGTCCAATGTTCATACGAGAAGGTACTCCAAGTGGATTCAATACAATATCAACTGGTGTTCCGTCTTCTAAGAAAGGCATATCTTCCTGACGAACGATTTTAGCAACAATACCTTTGTTACCGTGACGTCCTGCCATTTTATCCCCTACTTTCAACTTACGTTTCTTAGCGATATAAACTTT
>CAYWVV010000158.1:0-1618 GCA_964461805.1 uncultured Flavobacterium sp. | reverse complement strand
AAGCTACAGTTTATCATCTTCTTACTAATTAGGTTGTCCGCGTAAATCGTAAATCCCAAATCGTATCTCGTAAATCCCAAATCGTAAATCAAAAATAAACCGTTTCTTTGTTCAGATAAGCTACCTCATCTACGTTCCAATGGATAGATATTTCCCAAAGACCGCCCACCAATTTATGTTTAGGTATGAGCAATATTGGACTTGATAAAGAAATTTTCGTTTCAAAATCCAACTTTTGGTTTGACGGTCTGTATAGGGAAATAGTTCCATTTATTTGATTATAATCGATATCTGCAGGGAAAATAATTTGTAAGCCTTCTGGTGTTTTTACAACTTTCAATTTTGTTTTCAAGGCATTAGAAAGCGTTTGACTTTCAATATCACCTTGCACTTTACTTTCTTGTTTATAATAATCGTCAGCGACTAATTCGTTATCGTATTTTGAGTTCGATTGTACTAAAAACACAAAAAATAATATAAAAGTCATAAAACTTCCAAAACCTATGACTACTCCTGTTCCCCAATTGATTTTCATTTTTTTTATATTTTAATTAAACGTTCTTGGACCTAGGAAATTCGTAGAGATGGTTTGAATTACTTTATCGCCTTGATGCACTTCTATATTTATTTTTGTATTATCAGTTTCTAATAACACACCAGGAATTTCAACAAATAAAGTTCCTGTTGCTGCACTTGCTTTTTCCACATGAAGAATAGGATTTCCAACTAATTTCAGTGTTCCTTGCTTCGGATTGATTAACTTAAACGTGATGTTTTTTAAATTATCGTTCGTTTTATTTATGATTCGATACGTGTACACATTACTGATGTTTTTCCCTTTTTCTTCGTACAACTGACCTGATAATCGCAATATTTTGGTGTCGACTTCTGTTCGTAATAAAATCATAGAAATCATTACGGTTGTTAAGATGACTAAAACCGCGATATACCCTTTCATTCTAGTAGTAAGTTGGAATTTTTCCTTTTTGGTAATTTCCACTTCACTAGCATAGCGAATTAAGCCTTTTGGCAAGTTCACTTTTTCCATCATCAAATCGCATTCGTCCATACATGCGGTGCAATTGGTACATTCTAATTGCGTACCGTGACGAATATCAATTCCGGTTGGACAAACATTTACACATTGATGGCAATCGATACAATCTCCGAACTTTAACGCTTGTCGGTCTTCATTTTTTTTAATTTTGGCTCTACCGTTTTCGTTTTCTCCACGAACATAATCGTAAGCCACAACGATTGATTTGTTATCTAGCAAAACACCTTGTAATCTTCCGTAAGGACAAGCGATAATACAAACTTGTTCTCTAAACCAAGTAAATACAAAATAGAAAATACCTGTAAAAATGGATAAGACAACTAAGGTTTTCACGTTACTTAATGGTCCTTCAATGATCATAGCTTCCAACGTGTCACTTCCTACTAAATAAGCTAAAAACACATTAGCAATGACAAATGAAATGAGTAAAAATACGGTCCATTTCAAGGCACGTTTTCTTATTTTTTCAGCATTCCATTCTTGGTTGTCTAATTTTATTTGTGCACCTCTATCGCCATCTATCCAGTACTCAATTCGTCTGAAAACCATTTCCATAAAAAT
>CAYWVV010000157.1:0-1632 GCA_964461805.1 uncultured Flavobacterium sp. | reverse complement strand
AACGTTCCGGCGCTTGGCAAGGTTGCGAAGTTCGGAGCCGATTATTTTCTATCAAAGATAAAATTTCTTGCGAGAAATAAACGTGTATTCACCACAAAATTCGCAATCTTGCCAAACGCCTGTTAGCAGCAGACCTTAAATACAGTCATTTAATTTTCTTTATACCAATTGATTATTTTTTCTTGAAGAATTACGTCATATCTTTCAATCTTATAAGTTTCTTTAAAATCATCGTAGAAACTTTTATATATAATATTCTGATTAACTATTTTAAGTGCAATTGGAAATTTCTTTAATTTTTCACAGTTAATAAAACGATGTATTCTATCTGTATCGTAAATAGATTTTACTTTATTGGTATTTAATTCTATACAGATAATTTCTTCATCAAGTTTTTGTATAATGTGAGAATTTAAATTTTGAAAATCTTTTTTATTTGTAGTAATATATAATGATTTTCCCTCAAGCTTTTTTTTGAAGTCATTATGCTTTTTTTCGCTTATTTTAGCTGTTATAAATCCATAGATAAACGGTAATATTAAAAGAAAAAGAATTATACCTAAGATTTTAATGAGTATCATTTTTTACGTTTTTTTTGGTGGTTTGCTGCTAACGTTCTGGCGCTTGGCGAGGTTGCGAACTTCGTAACCGATTATTTTCTATCAAAGATAAAATTTCTTGCGAAATGTAAACGTGTATTTACTACAAAATTCGCAATCTTGCCAAACGCCTGTTAGCAACAGTATTTTTTATTCAATTATTACTTTACAATATTTCATATTAAACTCTATAATTTGTCCAATTTCTAATGCTTTTTCATCATAAACTATTGATTTGAATTCGCATTCATTCGTTTTTGTTACTTTAAATGTCAAGAAATAATCTTTTCTGTTTTTCTTTTTTTCAATGACAACTCCTTTAATTTTACAATCAAAATTCTCGCTTTCTACAATGTATGAATAAGGAAATAAACTCGTTCTTTCAGTTACGTCATATTTATATGTTCCGCTAAAAGGAATTATAATTGTGTCGCTAACCTTTAGTAATTCAAAGTTCTTTTTATTTTCTTTGGCTATTTTTTTTGAACGTAAAACGATTTTGTCAAGTTCTTCCTTTATTGGTTCAAATTCTCTTTTAAAACAAGGTTTCTCACTCATGAAAAGACCATTAATAAAAGCTTTTGAATGTAGCTCAGATATTTTGTCAAATCTTTTTTTTCGAAGTCTGTCAATTTTCTTGGGTGACATAAAATCATAAATGGCGTGTGTCAATAGAATTATTTCTATATTCTCACATCCTGTAGGAATTGCAACATTTGTCCATTCTAAACCGAGTCCAGAAAAAATTAAATTTTTAGAGTTTTTTGGTAGCTCAATGTTGAAATAACCATTCCTATCAGATTTTCCAAGTTCAGTAGTATCTTGGTCAAATACTTTTACTTCCATTAGGATTTCCAAATCTTCTCCAATTATTCTTCCATTTATTTTTTGTTGGCTGAAACTAATATAAAGACAAAAAAAGAATGATATAAAAAATGCTGTTTTTAATTTCAATGTTTTCGGGTTTAATATTGTTGCTAACGGGCCGCGGCTTGCTGAAGTGGCGACTTCGTAAATTATTATTTGATGCTAA
>CAYWVV010000156.1:0-1675 GCA_964461805.1 uncultured Flavobacterium sp. | reverse complement strand
GCTTTATCTGAATTTTTATTGTACCAAGAATTGTATAATTGAATGAAAATCCATTGGGTGTGTTTGTAATAATCTGGATTTGATGTACGAACTTCTCTGCTCCAATCGAAAGAAAAACCAATACGGTCTAACTGATTTCTGTACCCTTGAATCGTATTTCCCGATTTATCGATTCCACCTTCAATATTCATACGCGTCGTATCTGCTGGATGTTGCCCAGTTTGAATCGCATATTGTTCGGCAGGTAAACCAAATGAATCGTAACCTTGCGGATGCAATACGTTAAAGCCTTGATGTCTTTTATATCTTGCGACAATATCTGAAGCAATATAGCCTAGCGGATGTCCAACGTGTAAGCCTGCTCCCGAAGGATAAGGAAACATATCTAATACAAAGTATTTTGGTTTATCTGAGGTGTTACTTGCGGCAAAAGTTTGTTTTTCTGCCCAATATTGTTGCCATTTGGCTTCGATTTTTTCGTGATGGTATTTCATATTCAGTTTTCAGTCTCGGTTTACAGTTTTCAGTCTCGGTTTACAGTTTTCAGTCTCGGTTTTCAGTCTTAGTTTGAAAAAGAATGAAAATCTGAATGCTGCGACTGGGACTGTTTACTTAAAATTAGGTTGCAAATTTACATTTTTATATACTAAAGTTAAAACTTTGTTGTTATATTCTATGTAAACAAAATTTCTTTACTATTTTTACAGCATAATTATAAAATTTATGGCACAATCGTTTGAGCAATATCAACGCAGAAGATTAATTTCTTCTTATTTTTCAGTAGTTTTTAGTATTTTTTTAGTGCTGTTTTTATTAGGTGCTTTAGGATTATTTGTGATTAATTCTGAGAAAATTTCGAATGATTTTAAAGAAAACATTCCAATGAGTGTCTACTTTAAAGATGAAGCCAATGATACTATTTTAAATGCGTTTGATACCGAATTGAAAAATTCGAAGTTTATAAAATCATATGATTTAGTAACGAAAGACGAAGCAGCCAAAAACAATCCAGATATTGTAGGGAAAGATTTTATGGAGTTTTTAGGATTTAATCCGTTGCAAAACTCGTTTGATATTCATTTAAAAAGTGAGTATGTAACTAAAACAGAAATCACCAAAATTGAAAATGAATTTAAACGAAACGGAAATATTACGGATATTATTTACGACAAAGAATTAGTGGAATTAGTAAATGAAAACGTAACAAAAATCAGTTTTTGGATTTTAATTATCAGTGCAATATTGACTTTTGTAGCGATGTTGTTAATTAATGGTTCGATACGTTTGTCTATTTACTCCCACCGATTTACCATTAAAACCATGCAAATGGTTGGAGCTACAAAGTCATTTATTAGAAAACCGTTTATTAAAACAAGTATTTTATTAGGTATTATTGGAGCTGTTTTAGCGATTATTGGTATAGTTATTTTAGCGTTTTATATCGATGGAATGTTCCCAACTTTAGGAATAGCAAAAGATTATGGTTCACTTGGAATTGTTGCATTAGGCGTTTTGTTAGTTGGAATAATTATCACTTGGTTGAGTACTTATTTTGCTACAACGCGTTTCTTAAATTTAAGAACGGATGATTTGTACTAGAAGAGCCAAGTAAAAAGAGCCAAGTAAAAAGAGCCAAGTAAAAAGTAAAAAGAGCCAAGTAAAAAGTAAAAAGAGC
>CAYWVV010000155.1:0-1694 GCA_964461805.1 uncultured Flavobacterium sp. | reverse complement strand
CCAGTTACAACGTCAGTAACTATTAGTCCTGTTCCTACTAATATTGCTATTTCTGGAGGTTTGACAACTTGTGCTGGAATCCCAGTTGATTTACAAATTACAGGTACTCCGGGAACGGTTATTACATGGTCGGGTACACCAAGTTCATTTACAAT
Source organism: uncultured Flavobacterium sp. (assembly GCA_964461805.1). Classification (GTDB taxonomy): domain Bacteria; phylum Bacteroidota; class Bacteroidia; order Flavobacteriales; family Flavobacteriaceae; genus Flavobacterium. Next base: position 1,539 of record CAYWVV010000155.1, on the reverse strand, counting down.
TGGCGCTTCTGGAATGAACGTGATTTCTGTATCGCCAACAAGTACTACAACATATACTTTAATAAGCGCAAGTTTAAATGGATGTACTATTCCTATTGGACAAAGTACGACCGTAACGATTTCACTTACACCACAATTTATCACACAGGTTCCAGATATTATAATTTGTAACGGAAAAACACTAAATATTGCTTCTCAATTAACGAGTACGGTTCCAGGAACAACATTTGTTTGGAGCGCAACAAGTAGTAATGTGAATACAACTGCAATTAGTGGAGATCAAAACAATATAGATCAAATCGTAAACTTAATCAATAGCTTACAAGAAGGATCAATTAATATAGAAGTGACACCTAAAATTGGAAATTGTTCAGGTGTTTCACAACAAATATTAGTTACTGTAAAAACAATTCCAGTTATTCCTATAAATAATGGAGTAAGTGCTGATAAAATGGTAATTTGTAATAACGAAACCGTAACAATCACATTAAATAGTAACCCAGCTGCCACAGTATACAGCTGGCAAGTCAACGCGGCCACAACTAGTGGGGTGCAGGTTCTTGGAGGTGTTACAAGTGGAACTTCTACAAGTGGAGATATTCCTTTGCAATTGAGTTTAACGAATCCTTTAGTTTCAGGAGTTATTAGTTTTAATTTCACACCACAAAACGCAACGTGTATTGGAGATACATTTGTAAATGCAATAACAATCAGAGTGAATCCAATACCAGGTACACCAATTGGGTTGCCAATTAGTAAAATTTGCAGTGGAGAAACCACTAATTTAACCATTTCATCATTTCCAATTGTAGCAGGAACAGATTTGATTTGGACAGTTATAGATTCACAAAACGTTACAGGATTTACAAATGGAACAGGAACTTCACCATTTGTAATCAATGATTTATTAATAAATACTTCAGATGTTCAAGGGTTTGTAAAATACAGTGTGTCTTCAAAATTAGGAAATTGTACAGGAGGTACTACAGAATATATTGTAGAAGTAAATCCATTACCAAAACCAAATTTAATAGATGGTCATATTTGTGTGAATGAAGATACAGGAGTTACTTATCAAGGTTATGTTTTAGATGCTCAATTGTCTAATTCGAATTTTACATACGATTGGTATTTTTTAAATACAGTAACGAATACTTTTGAAGTTTTACCAAGTGGAAATCAATCTACATATGAAGCAACTGTTGCAGGAACGTATCAGTTAATAGTAACCAATACAGTAACCAATTGTAAGCAAATAGATCAAGCTGTAGTTACTACTATATATCCAGCAAAAGCATTTACTTCAGTGGTAACAGATGCCTTTACAAATGATGCGACAATTACAATAACTGTAAATCCGGTAGGAACTGGTAATTTAATTTACTCATTAGATGGCGGAGCATGGCAAAGTTCAAATGTGTTTACAGGAGTTGAAGCTGGTTCGCATGAAATTATGGTGGAAGATGTAGAAGGTTGTACTAATCTTGTGCAAACAGTTACAGTGATTGATTATCCTAAATATTTCACTCCAAATGGAGA
>CAYWVV010000154.1:0-1752 GCA_964461805.1 uncultured Flavobacterium sp. | reverse complement strand
GTTTCTAAAGATGAGGCTGAAGGTCTTAAGAAAGCTTTAGAAGAAGCTGGTGCTGTTGTTGAGTTAAAATAATCTCACCTAGTTTATAATACAGGTTTAGGTCTTGGAATTGCGATTCCAACGACCTAAACCATTTTTCGTATAATAAAATTTTATATTTTATTTCGAAAAATGTTTTTTTTAATCAATACGAAGAAAAAAATTAATTGTAAAATTATTTTAAAGATGTATTGGTTGTAAAAAGAAAGTATAAATTATTTTAAATGTTGTGTTAAACACAAAAATTACTTTTTTTTAATCAAAATATTGTCCATTGATGATTGCTAATCAAACAGAAAGAATCAATTTTGCCTCGACAAAAAACATCCCGAATTATCCAGATTTTCTAGATATTCAGGTTAAGTCCTTTCAAGATTTTTTTCAATTAGAAACTAAATCTGACGAAAGAGGTAACGAAGGTCTTTATAATACCTTCATGGAAAATTTTCCAATAACTGATACTAGAAACCAATTCGTTCTTGAATTCCTAGATTATTTTATTGATCCACCAAGATACACTATTGAAGAATGTATCGACAGAGGTTTAACTTATAGTGTACCTTTAAAAGCGCGTTTAAAGCTATATTGTACAGATCCTGAGCACGAGGATTTTGAAACTATCGTTCAAGATGTTTATTTAGGAACTATTCCTTATATGGCACCAAGCGGTACTTTCGTGATTAACGGAGCTGAGCGTGTGGTTGTTTCACAATTACACAGATCACCAGGGGTTTTCTTTGGTCAATCTTTCCACGCTAATGGAACTAAATTATATTCTGCCAGAGTAATTCCTTTCAAAGGTTCTTGGATAGAATTTGCAACGGATATCAATAATGTAATGTATGCATACATTGATAGAAAGAAAAAATTACCAGTTACTACCCTTTTCCGTGCTATCGGTTTTGAAAGAGATAAAGATATCTTAGAAATTTTCGACCTTGCGGAAGAAATTAAAGTGTCTAAAACGGGAATCAAAAAATATATCGGTAGAAGACTTGCCGCTCGTGTATTAAATACATGGCATGAAGATTTCGTAGATGAAGATACTGGTGAAGTAGTTTCTATCGAACGTAATGAAATTATTTTAGATCGTGATACGATTTTAGATAAAGACAATGTTGAGGAAATCATCGATGCAGATGTTAAAGTAATTTTATTACATAAAGAGGATGCTAATCAAGCTGATTTTGCAATTATCCACAACACTTTACAAAAAGATCCTACGAACTCTGAAAAAGAAGCAGTAGAACATATATATAGACAATTACGTAATGCCGAACCGCCTGATGAAGAAACAGCTCGTGGTATTATCGACAAATTATTCTTCTCAGATCAACGTTACAACTTAGGTGATGTAGGTCGTTACAGAATGAATAAAAAGTTAGGCTTAGATATCCCAATGGATAAACAAGTTTTAACGAAAGAAGATATCATTACAATTGTAAAATACTTAATTGAATTAATTAATTCAAAAGCAGAGATTGATGACATTGACCACTTATCTAACCGTCGTGTTAGAACTGTAGGTGAACAATTATCAGCTCAGTTTGGTGTAGGTTTAGCTCGTATGGCTCGTACTATTCGTGAAAGAATGAATGTACGTGATAACGAAGTCTTTACTCCAATCGATTTGATTAACGCGAAAACGTTATCATCTGTAATTAATTCGTTCTTTGGTACCAACCAGTTATCTCAGTTCATGGATCAAACGAA
>CAYWVV010000153.1:0-1809 GCA_964461805.1 uncultured Flavobacterium sp. | reverse complement strand
GTTCATAACACTCATATTATACATATATTGTGTATAATGTGGGTCTTGTTGAGCAAAAGCAAATACACTAATCAATAAAAAAACAACTTGAATACCTTTATTTTTCATACTACTTATTTTTAATTTTCTCTAGTTAAATAAACCCATCCTGTTTTAACTTTTCCATTAGCAAAAGTCAACACATAATAATAAGTAGCAGATGGCAACTCTTGCCCTCTGTCAGAATTTCCATTCCATTCATTTAAATAATTCAATTTTGAATACACTTCTGTACCATATCTATTAAATATTTGAGCTTTTTGAACATTTAAATTTGATAAATCCCATAAATCATTGTCTCCATCATTATTTGGAGAAACACCTTTCGGTATAGAACAAAATGCATTATCCACATTTACAAATTCACTTACCAAACAGCCATTTAAATCAACTTGAACTTCATACATTCCTGAAGATGAAACAACTAAAGAAGATTGCGTTCCTAACAAATTTCCACTACTATTAAACCATTGATAAGTAGCAGTACTAATTAAATTCGCTTGCAATACATAATCTAAATCAACACAACCATGAACAACAGAAACACTTGGAGTTGGCAGTTGAGCTGCATTACTAAATGTTATTGACGTTCCTGAAGTACAACCTCCATTTGTTGCTGTTACTGTATAATTTGTACCAACTGTCATTCCTGTTATTAATCCACCTGCTCCAACAATTGGACCTGATGGTGTAAACACATAAGTATTTGAAGCGTTATAATTCGTAATCGCTGAACTTCCAGATACTGAACAAGAAGCTGCAGTTGTTGTAATTACAGGAACTACAGGAGTTGGTAATTGAGCTGCATTACTAAAAGCTGAAGAAGCCAACGATACACACGAACCATTTGTTGCAGTTACCGTATAACTTGTACCAGCTGTCATTCCAGATATTAATCCACCTGCTCCAACTGTTGGACCTGACGGTGTAAATACATAAGTATCTAGAGCACTATAATTTGAAATCATTGAACTTCCTGATGCCGAACATGTGGCTGCAGTCATTGTAATTAATGGAAGAAAAGGAGGTAATTGAGCTGCATTACTAAATGAAACTGATGCAATTGACACACAACCTCCATTTGTTGATGTAACTGTATAACTTGTACCAACTGTCATTCCCGATATCACTCCACCCGCTCCAACAGTCGGACCTGAAGGTGAAAACACATAAGTATTTAAAGCATTAAAATTTGTAATTATTGTACTTCCTGATGCTGAGCATGTTGGCGCAGTTGTCGAAACTGTAGGAACAGCTGGCACTGCTAACTGACATTGAACTGTAAAACTAGTTGAAGTCGCAAAACACGTTGAAGCATTGGTTGCTGTTATTGTATATGGTGTTCCACAGGTAAATCCTGTAACCACTCCGCCTGCTCCAACTGTTAACCCTGTTGGTAAAGAAGTATAGGTTAAGCCTACTGAATAATTAGAAACTGTAGCCGTACCGTTTGCTGAACAAGTCGCTGCTGTAATAGCAACGGTTGGAACTGCTGGTGCTGCTAATTGACATTGAACTGTAAAACTTGTTGAAGTTGCCGAACATGTTGCAGCATTAGTAGCTGTAATTGTATAAGGTGTTCCACAAGTAAATCCTGAAACCACTCCGCCTGCTCCAACTGTTAAGCCTGCTGGTAAAGAAGTATAGGTTAAGGCTGCTGAATAATTAGAAACTGTAGCCGTGCCATTTGCTGAACAAGTCGCTGCTGTTGTCGAAACTGTAGGAACTGCTGGTGCTGCTAATTGACATTGAACTGTAAAACTTGTTGAA
>CAYWVV010000152.1:0-1870 GCA_964461805.1 uncultured Flavobacterium sp. | reverse complement strand
TGGATTTTAAAAAAAACTTCTTTTTTCCGATTTTCACCCAAAATGTCGCCCAACGTTTTGTGGCTACACGAAGTGCGAGGCTTCGGAGCACGATTATTAATATTTAATTTTATTTTTCTTGCGAAACGGCAATTCCACTAAATCCTTGCATTTTGTGTAACCACTGTTGTATGCTGTTGTTTTATTCGCTAAGTTATTAAAATTTCTCTATATTTGATTTTTAATTATAAAAAATTATGTCGGAATTTAAAGATTTAGAAATCGAGTTTATAAAGTTGTCAAAACATATAAAAAATAAAGTGTGCACTATTACTTTGAGTAAGTTGTCTGATATTAACAATCTAAAAGATAATATAGGTAAAGACTTTCAAACTTTGGAAAACTCTTTGAACAATTATATTCAGGAGCATTATAGTACGGAAGACTATCTTCTTATAAAAGATGGTCACGGGAGTACGGCTCATGAAAATCTGAAAAATTATAGGGCTCAACTCCATCAACAGAAACTTTATAATGAATTTCTTGCTTTAATTTCCGAAAAGTTGAAAACTCTTGAGGAAGGTTGTTCTGAGTAAAATAGTTTATAGTTACATTAGCCATTAACTGTTCTCTATAAAAACTTACTTCCCCTTTTCCACTCTTACAATGTTCTATATACAGTTGCTTTATGTACTCTCCTTTATTTTCAAAAAATTTATCAGATTCTTCTCCTTCTAATTCTATTATTTTTTTTTCAGGATTTAGTTTGTAAATATGAGCTAAATCCAACTTGTCAATATCTTTCATTATCGGCTATTTTACACGTTCTGCTTCAATAGCATACAACGTCCCGGCGCTTGGCGAGGTTGCGAAGTTCGGAACCGATTATTTTCTATCAAAGATAAAATTTCTTGCGAGAAATAAACGTGAATTTACTACAAAATTCGCAATCTTGCCAAACGCCTGTTATGCGGTCGTTCTTTTTTCTTCTGTTATTTTTGTTAGTTCGTCAATGCAGTTTTTGAGGTCTTTTTCCCATTCAGGATTTATGTTTTTGTCGCTTTTGACTGATTTTAAATTTTGTTTCAGTAAAGGTAGAAATTCTTTATTTTTAGTTTCGAGAATTGCTTCAAAAAGTAAAATACCATATTCTCCGTCAATAATTTCACGCTTTATTATTTCGTTTACTCGATTGTCTTTTCGCTTTGCTAATCCTACAATTGCTTCAAGTTTTGTTTCTTGATGCTTGTCGTTAACTCTATTCCACAAAGTTTCTCGTATATTTTTATTGTTTCTTTCGATTTGAGTTCCAAGTCCAAAAGTTGCCCAATTTCTAATATGACTTAATTTGTCTGACGAAAGCTTTACTAAAGTTTGAATTGCGGTTAAATTATCAATTCCAAGCAACGCGTAAACTAAGCCTTCTTTTACCCAATTATTTTCGTTGTTTATAAATGAACATATTTTTTCAATTTGCTCTTTGTCAAGTTCTTCATTATTATGTCCGAAAGAATACAATAATGACATTAAAACGTCTGGTTCGGTTTCAGCTTCAAGTAATTCAAAATAGATTTTAAGAGTTTCCTTTAAAAACGGTCTTGGCGATAAACCTAATTGAGCTAAAATGTCAATTCCTATTTTTCTGATTTTTGTGTTGTCTGATTTGGTTAGTTCTACACATTTTAAAAATAGTTCTTCACTTGGTCGCTTTCTTAAAGCAATGATATTGTCCCAACGAGATTTGTCCGTCTTATTATTTATAAGCCGAGAAATAATTTTTTCGTCAGTCCAATTTTTTCTACTCATTTTCTTTTAAGCGGTGTCGTTTTAGAATGCCGCATAACGTTCCGGCGCTTGGCGAGGTTGCGAACTTCGGAACCGATTATTTTCT
>CAYWVV010000151.1:0-1909 GCA_964461805.1 uncultured Flavobacterium sp. | reverse complement strand
AATTAAATTAAAGATATAGCGGAGAGCAGGAAATAGCTTCTAAAAAAACTACACCAATATAATAGTTAGAAACCACAGCTATATACTGTATAAAATCACACCAATATATAGAATAAGAAACCAGACCATTATATTATAGAAAACTATACCTATATATATTGTAGGAAATATTGGTTTATACTATATTTGCATTTCAATAAAAACTAAACAATGATTAAAGTTACTTTACCCGATGGTTCGGTGAGAGAGTTTGCGCAAGGCGTGACTCCTATGGATGTTGCTAAGAACATTAGCGAAGGATTTGCTAGAAATGTGATTTCGGCTAATTATAATGACACAACGATTGAAACATCTACCCCGTTAACTACCGATGGTAATCTTACCTTATATACATGGAATGACAAAGAAGGTAAAAAAGCTTTTTGGCATTCGACTTCGCACGTATTGGCGCAAACACTTGAAGAAATGTATTCTGGAATTAAGTTAACACTTGGTCCAGCTATTGATAATGGGTTTTATTATGATGTTGATTTTGGAGATAACAAAATTACGGATGCCGATTTCAAAAAGATTGAAGACCGAGTTTTAGAAATTTCAAGAGAGAAACACGAATTTAAAATGCGTGCCGTTACTAAAGCGGAAGCATTAGAAGTTTATAAAGATAACGAGTACAAAACAGAATTGATTTCTAATTTAGAAGACGGTACGATTACTTTTTGTGATCATGCTAACTTTTTTGACTTATGTCGTGGTGGACATATTCCGAATACTGGAATTATCAAAGCCGTGAAAATCATGAGTATTGCTGGTGCGTATTGGCGTGGTGATGAGAAAAACAAACAATTGACTCGTGTTTACGGAACTTCATTCCCAAAACAGAAAGATTTAACGGAATATTTAGAACTTTTAGAAGAAGCTAAAAGACGTGATCATAGAAAATTAGGAAAAGAATTAGATCTATTCCATTTTTCACAGCGTGTGGGTCAAGGTTTACCGTTATGGTTACCAAAAGGTGCTGCTTTACGCGATAGATTAGAGCAATTTTTAAAGAAAGCACAAAAGAAAGCAGGTTACGAGCAAGTTGTTACGCCTCATATTGGTCAGAAAGAATTATATGTTACTTCTGGACATTATGCTAAATATGGTGCAGATAGTTTTCAACCGATAACAACTCCAGCTGAAGGTGAAGAGTTTTTATTGAAACCTATGAACTGTCCACATCATTGTGAAATTTACAATTCTAGACCTTGGTCGTACAAAGATTTACCAAAGCGTTATGCTGAATTTGGTACCGTTTATAGATATGAGCAATCAGGTGAACTACACGGTTTAACTCGTGTTAGAGGATTTACTCAAGATGATGCGCATATTTTTTGTATGCCAGATCAATTGGATGCGGAATTTAAAAACGTAATTGATTTAGTATTATATGTATTTGGTTCTTTAGGATTTGAAAACTTTACAGCACAGGTTTCTGTTAGAGATTTAAACAATCCTGATAAATATATTGGTAACGTAGAAAACTGGGAAAAAGCAGAAAACGCGATTATTAGCGCTGCAAAAGACAAAGGTTTAAACTATGTTATTGAGGCTGGAGAAGCTGCGTTTTATGGTCCGAAATTAGACTTTATGGTTAAAGATGCTTTAGGAAGAAGTTGGCAATTAGGAACCATCCAAGTAGATTACAACTTACCTGAACGTTTTGAATTAACCTACAAAGGGTCAGATGACAAACTACACAGACCTGTAATGATTCACAGAGCGCCATTTGGTTCGATGGAAAGATTTATAGCTATTTTATTAGAACATACTGCAGGAAATTTCCCACTTTGGCTAATGCCAGAACAAGCAATTATATTAAGTTTAAGTGAGAAATATGAAAAATATGCGAAAAAAGTTTTAGATTTGC
>CAYWVV010000150.1:0-1935 GCA_964461805.1 uncultured Flavobacterium sp. | reverse complement strand
ACATAAAACTATGTTTTTAAATTTGGGATTTACGATTTACGATTTACGCGGACAAACTAATTAGTAAGAAGATGATAAACTGTAGCTTATATGAATTATTTTAAGCGAAGCGTCTTTACTCGCAATCCAACATAAAACTATGTTTTTAAATTTGGGATTTACGATTTACGATTTACGCGGACAACCTAATTAGTAAGAAGATGATAAACTGTAGCTTATATGAATTATTTTAAGCGAAGCGTCTTTACTCGCAATCCAACATAAAACTATGTTTTTAAATTTGGGATTTACGATTTACGATTTACGCGGACAAACTAATTAGTAAGAAGATGATAAACTGTAGCTTATATGAATTATTTTAAGCGAAGCGTCTTTACTCGCAATACAACATAAACCCTATGTGGTTAAAAACTTATATGACTTATATGTTTTTAAATTTACGATTTACGATTTGGGATTTACGCGGACAAACTAATTAGTAAGAAGATGATAAACTGTAGCTTATATGAATTATTTTAAGCGAAGCGTCTTTACTCGCAATACAACATAAACCCTATGTGGTTAAAAACTTATATGACTTATATGTTTTTAAATTTACGATTTACGATTTGGTATTTACGATTTGATTTCATAAAGACTTCGACAAGCTCAGTCTGACAAATTATAATTTACGATTTAGGATTTACGAAATACGATTTGAAATTTAATATATAAAAATGCTTTATTCTGCACTTCTTTTCGGATTTATAAGTAGTTTACACTGCGTAGGTATGTGTGGACCTATTGCTATGATGATTCCTGTGGATAAAGACAATCCCGTAAAAAAATGGTTGCAAATTAGTACCTATCAAATCGGTCGAGTTACCGCTTATACTTCATTAGGTGTGATTTTTGGATTTTTAGGAGCCGGATTTTTCTTAGCCGGATTTCAACAACAATTGTCAATTGTAGTAGGAGTAATCATGATTTTAATTGCCATAATTCCTGAGAAAAAATTAGCACAATACAACTTCTCTAAACCGATTTATAAAATTATTTCTAATGTCAAAACCCAATTAGGACTCCAATTTAAAAAGAAAAGCTACAAATCGTTGTTTTTAATTGGTTTGTTCAATGGCTATTTGCCTTGCGGAATGGTGTATGTTGCCCTATTCGGAGCCATGGCCATGAACAATGTCTTTTTAGGAAGTTTGTACATGACGTTGTTCGGTTTAGGAACGATTCCGTTGATGATGGTTTTAGTTAATTTCTTAAAAACCACGCAGTTTTCTTATTATTCGCAATTTCAAAAAATAATTCCCATACTAATTATTTGTATTGGATTGCTATTTGTTTTGAGAGGCTTCGGATTAAACATTCCTTATCTTTCTCCAAGTACGATGCATTTGCATATTCAGTCGGAAGTGAATTGCCATTAGTTATTGCTCGCAAAGACGCAAAGGTTTTCGCAAGGCTCGCAAAGTTTATTATCTTTCTTTTGTTTTTTTTGCACGCGGATGGAAAGGATAGAAAGGATTTTGGATTGCGTATAGTTTGTCGTCCTGAAAGTATCTCACGCATTCCACGTCTACAATCTTACCCTCAAACTTGTCATGCTGAACTTGTTTCAGTATCTCACACAAACTACTTCCACAATTTTACCCTCGTTTTTGTCATGCTGTAAGCATCTCACGCAATCTAATTCACGCTAGTTATAAAAACAAACACTAAGAGATCCTTTCAGGATGACAAGTTTGTGGTTACTTTGTGAGTAATTGGTTAGTAACTTAAACAGAATAAGAATTGATTGTTCTGATTTTTTTTATTCGAAAAATTAGAAAATTCGTGGCTAACAATTAACATTTAGTTTGTCTCCCGATGCTTCGGGACTCACACAAACTACTTCCACAATAATTTTAAACATATAAGGAATATAAGTTATATAAGTTTTTTTTA
>CAYWVV010000149.1:0-1953 GCA_964461805.1 uncultured Flavobacterium sp. | reverse complement strand
AACGTTAGCAGTTATACACCAAAAAAACGCAAGAAATGAAAATTACAAAGTGGATATTATTATCAATTACATCATTCCTTCTATTAGGTTTTACTTACCAATATATAACTTCAAAAAATGAATTTGAAGGACAAATTGAATATTTGATTGATGTAAAATCAAAAACAGAAAATATTTCAACTGAAAAATTAAAATCTATTTATGGAACTAAAATGATTATGTATTTTAAAGATGGTAATTACAAAATGTCATACAACGGAAAGGAATTAATTGCTATATATTATTTGAATAAAACAAACAAACAGTACACAAATCGATATGGTATTGATTCATTGGAAGTTTACAATATGAATATTGAAAATAGAAAACTTATTAATTCAAATTTTGAAAATACTAAAGAAAAGATTTTAAACCGAAAATGTGAATTATTAATAAATGAATTAGACCAAACAAAAAATTATTATTGGTTTGACAAAAAACTTTACTTGAATCCGTCAAAATTTGAAAATCATAAATTCAGTTTCATAAATTTATATTTTGAAAAAGCAAAATCTCCATGGCTAAAACATAAATATGAAGGAACTAATATAGAAATAAGTTATACTGCTACTAAAATAACTTCAAAAAAAATTGATGAAAAAATATTCAACCTTCCAAACTTACCTGAACTAAATTTAGGTTTTTAATAAGTACAACTGCTAACAGGCGTTTGGCAAGATTGCGAATTTTGTGGTGAATTCACGTCTATTTCTCGCAAGAAATTTTATCTTTGATAGAAAATAATCGGTTCCGAACTTCGCAACCTCGCCAAGCGCCGGAACGTTAGCGGTCAGGCTACGAGCGAGAGAGAAAACAAACGGAAATTACAACTGAAAATGAGCAAATTTACTTGGAAAATTATTCAAAATCAATCAGACGAAATTTTATCGTGCGGTCTGAACAAATTGAAAAATCAACCATTTTGCGACACTTCGAATGTTAATGAAAAAGGATTTGGAAATTATCTAATATCACTTGACAAAATTCCGTTCTATGTTGGAGAAGGAAAAGAACTTACTAAAAAACTTAAACAACAATTCAAACCAACAACATCAACTTTTTACAAGAATTTTGAAAAACTTCGTTTAGCAAATCAACTTGTAAAACCAAAAACAATTGAAAGTTTTAAAATCCAGTTTATATCTACAAAAATTGGGCGAAAAGAAGTTGAAGAATTTGGAATTGTAAACTTACCTACAAAACTCAACAGTTTCCAACTTGACAAAAGACAAAAATTTAAAATTGCAGATCAAAAAGGGCTTTGGAACGCTGTTCAAGAAAATTTTGAAGAGCTTTTGAAAGAAGGAGAAATTAAAGTTTTAAAATCTGCATTTACACCTTGGTTTGAAACAAAAATTATTTCTTCAGCAGGACTTTATCTTGTAAAAGACAAAACTGACAAATTAATTTACATTGGAGAAAGTTCAAACATTGGAGAAAGAATTAAAACACATAGCGGACGAACATATTTTTCAGCTTTAAGACGACACATTGGAACTGATATTTTGGGTTTTAATCTGCAAGAAATCAAAGGAAAAAAACGGTATTTTAGCGAAACAGAAGATAAAAAAGTAACTGATTTTTTAAAGAATTGTAAATCTACTGTTTTCCCTGTTGCATTTGGACGTTACGAATTAGAAGAATATTTAATAAAAAAACATAGACCATTATTAAACCGAAAAGACAATAAAGACTAACAAACAAGCCCGAACCGCTAACAGGCGTTTGGCAAGATTGCGAATTTTGTAGTAAATTCACGTTTATTTCTCGCAAGAAATTTTATCTTTGATAGAAAATAATCGGTTACGAAGTTCGCAACCTCGCCAAGCGCCGGAACGTTAGCTGCTATTTAAGAACAACCCTAAATTTATGATATTCATAGGACAAAATAACGAACTATTTTTTTTAAATACT
>CAYWVV010000148.1:0-1972 GCA_964461805.1 uncultured Flavobacterium sp. | reverse complement strand
GTAAGTAGAAAACGTCTCCTGGATAAGCCTCACGACCTGGAGGTCTTCTTAATAAAAGAGATACTTCACGGTAAGCCACTGCTTGTTTAGATAAATCGTCATAAATAATTAAAGCAGGACGACCTGAATCACGGAAGTACTCACCAATTGCAGCACCTGCCATAGGAGCGTATACTTGCATTGGAGCTGGGTCAGAAGCATTAGCGGCTACAATAACTGTATAAGCCATAGCGCCTTTTTCTTCTAATGTTTTTGCGATTGAAGCAACTGTAGACGCTTTTTGTCCGATTGCAACATATATACAGAATACTGGTTGACCAGCATCGTAAAATTCTTTTTGATTTAAGATGGTATCTAAACAAACTGAAGATTTACCAGTTTGACGGTCACCAATAACTAATTCACGTTGTCCACGTCCAACAGGAATCATCGCATCGATAGCTTTGATACCAGTTTGTAATGGTTCAGTTACAGGTTGACGGAAAATAACACCAGGAGCTTTACGCTCTAAAGGCATTTCGTATAAATCTCCACCGATTGGACCTTTACCATCAATTGGTTCACCAAGTGTATTTACTACACGACCAACCATTTGTTCACCAACTTTTAAAGAAGCAATTCTGTTAGTTCTTTTTACATTAGAACCTTCCTTGATACCTGTTGATGGTCCTAATAAAACCACACCAACATTGTCTTCTTCTAAGTTCAATACAATAGCTTCTAATCCGTTGTCGAATTGAACTAACTCACCGTATTGAGCATTTGATAAACCATATACACGAGCAATACCATCACCAACTTGTAGTACAGTACCTACTTCTTCTAACGTAGCACCAGATTGAAAATCTGATAATTGTTTCTTTAATATTGCTGAAATTTCAGCTGGTTTAATTTCTGCCATTTTATATATATTTAATGGTATTTATTTAATATGTAAATTCTCTTTTTAACTGTTGTAATTTATTAGCAACAGATGCATTGTATTGTTTGTCTCCGATTCTTAAAACAAAACCTCCAATAATTGAAGCGTCTACAACATTAGTTATAGAAATAGTGTTTGTAGAAAACTCTTTCAATTTATTCATAACTTGAACTTCTAAATCAGCAGTTAAAGGAACAGCTGTAGTAACAACAGCTTGTTCAATTCCACTTTTAACATCAAACAAGTTAATAAACTGTAAGGCAATTGCATCTAAAATTTCAAATCTTTTGTTCGCTAATAACAATTGAAATAAACCTTTAGTTTCCACTTGCAAAGATGGGAAAATTTCGCTTAAAGCACTCATTTTTACCGTATCATTCACGATAGGGTTAGATAAAAAGTCTTTTAACTCTTCACTTTCTTTAATTGCAGAAACAATAGTTTTCATATCGTTATTTACAGCAGTAGTATTATTACTATCTGTAGCGATTTCTATAATTGCTTTTGCGTATCTAATCGCAGCTCTTGACATAACTTTAGATTAGTTTAATTTAACATCAGCTAACATTTTCTCTACTAATTTAGTTTGAGATTCTGTGTTAGATAATTCTTCTTTTAATAATTTCTCAGCGATTTCTAAAGATAAAGAAGAAACCTGATTTTTAATTTCAGCTACTGCATTATTTTTTTCGCTTTCGATTGTTGCTTTCGCTTGTTCAATCATTTTTGCACCTTGAGATTGTGCTTCTTCCTTGGCGTCTGCAATCATTTTATCTTTGATAGCTGTCGCTTCTTTTATCATAGCATCTCTTTCAGCACGAGCTTCATCTAATAATTTTTGATTATCAGATTTTAAAGCCATCATTTCTTTCTTAGCGTTTTCAGCAGAAAGTAAAGCATCTTTTATACCTTCTTCACGTTCTGTGATAGTAGTCATGATTGGTTTCCAAGCAAATTTAACTAAAAGAAGTATTAAAACTACTAAAATTATTGCCTGCCAGAAAAATAATCCGAATGAAAAATCGTTAATTAACTTATCCATTTTATATT
>CAYWVV010000147.1:0-1972 GCA_964461805.1 uncultured Flavobacterium sp. | reverse complement strand
AATATAAAATGGATAAGTTAATTAACGATTTTTCATTCGGATTATTTTTCTGGCAAGCAATAATTTTAGTAGTTTTAATACTGCTTTTAGTTAAATTTGCTTGGAAACCTATCATGACTACTATCACAGAACGTGAAGAAGGTATTAAAGATGCCTTGTTATCTGCTGAAAATGCGAAAAAAGAGATGATGGCTTTAAAATCTGATAACCAAAAGTTATTAGACGAAGCTCGCGCTGAAAGAGATACAATGATTAAAGAAGCAACTGCAATTAAAGAAAAAATGATTGCTGATGCTAAATCTGAAGCACAAAATCAAGGTGCGAAAATGATTGAACAAGCTAAGGCTACAATCGAAAGCGAAAAAAATAATGCAGTAGCTGAAATTAAAAATCAAGTTTCTTCATTGTCTTTAGAAATCGCTGAAAAATTATTAAAAGAAGAATTATCTAACAAAGAATCTCAAACTAAATTAGTGGAGAAAATGTTAGCTGATGTTAAATTAAACTAATCTAAAGTTATGTCAAGAGCTGCGATTAGATACGCAAAAGCAATACTAGATATCGCTACAGAAAGTAATACCACTACTGCTGTAAATAATGATATGAAAACTATTGTTTCAGCCATCAAAGAAAGTGAAGAGTTAAAAGACTTTTTATCTAACCCAATTGTTAATGGTGCGGTAAAAATGAATGCGTTAAGCGAAATTTTCCCATCTTTGCAACCAGAAACTAAAGGTTTGTTTCAATTGTTATTAGCAAATAAAAGATTTGAAATTTTGTCTGCCATTGCAGTACAATTCAATAATTTATTTGACATTGCAAGTGGTATTGAACAAGCAGTAGTGACTACAGCTGTTCCGTTAACTGCAGAATTAGAAGTGCTAGTTAAAAATAAATTGAAAGAATTTTCTTCAAACACAATTTCTATTACAAATGTAGTAGATGCTTCAATAATAGGAGGTTTTGTTTTAAGAATTGGAGATAAACAATACAATGCATCTGTTGCCAATAAATTACAACAGTTAAAAAGAGAATTTACATATTAAATAAATACCATTAAATATATATAAAATGGCAGAAATTAAACCAGCTGAAATTTCAGCAATATTAAAGAAACAATTATCAGATTTTCAATCTGGTGCTACGTTAGAAGAAGTAGGTACTGTACTACAAGTTGGTGATGGTATTGCTCGTGTATATGGTTTATCAAATGCTCAATACGGTGAGTTAGTTCAATTCGACAACGGATTAGAAGCTATTGTATTGAACTTAGAAGAAGACAATGTTGGTGTGGTTTTATTAGGACCATCAACAGGTATCAAGGAAGGTTCTAATGTAAAAAGAACTAACAGAATTGCTTCTTTAAAAGTTGGTGAACAAATGGTTGGTCGTGTAGTAAATACACTTGGTGAACCAATTGATGGTAAAGGTCCAATCGGTGGAGATTTATACGAAATGCCTTTAGAGCGTAAAGCTCCTGGTGTTATTTTCCGTCAACCTGTAACTGAACCATTACAAACTGGTATCAAAGCTATCGATGCGATGATTCCTGTTGGACGTGGACAACGTGAATTAGTTATTGGTGACCGTCAAACTGGTAAATCATCAGTTTGTTTAGATACCATCTTAAATCAAAAAGAATTTTACGATGCTGGACAACCAGTATTCTGTATATATGTTGCAATTGGACAAAAAGCGTCTACAGTTGCTTCAATCGCAAAAACATTAGAAGAAAAAGGAGCAATGGCTTATACAGTTATTGTTGCTGCAAATGCTTCTGACCCAGCTCCAATGCAAGTATATGCTCCTATGGCAGGTGCTGCAATTGGTGAGTATTTCCGTGATTCAGGTCGTCCAGCTTTAATTATTTATGACGATTTATCTAAGCAAGCAGTTGCTTACCGTGAAGTATCTTTATTATTAAGAAGACCTCCAGGTCGTGAGGCTTATCCAGGAGACGTTTTCTACTTAC
>CAYWVV010000146.1:0-1984 GCA_964461805.1 uncultured Flavobacterium sp. | reverse complement strand
GAAATAAACGTGAATTTACTACAAAATTCGCAATCTTGCCAAACGCCTGTTAGCAAATCGGCTTTCTTTTTTACTATTTAATATACATTGCAGACATCTGTTTTTCTTCAAGTATTAACGTCAATTGTTCTGGCAAATTATAAACTTTTGGTTTAGAAGTAAGTTGAGATTTTTCATTTTTAATTCGTGATTTCATTTCAGAATTAGTTATGCTATCTTTTAATTTAACATTTGACAAAATTGCTTCATAAACTGCGTTTCTGTTCGATTCTTTCCCACCAACGTGGTAAAAATGTTCTTTAGTTGCTACAAAACAATCTTTCCAAATTGAAAAGACATAATCGTTTGTTCTATATTTATTACTTAACCAAGTTGATAAAATAAATTTACAGTTTGAGTTTTTTAAACCATTGTTTAATAAGATTTCATCTTCCTCTGACCAGCTATCAAAATAATCAACGTGACGACCAATATACGGTGGATCAGAATAAACAAAGTCTGAACTTTTTAACTCCGATAAAGTTTGATTGAAATCTTGATGTTTAAATTCATAATCGCCTTGTTCTATTATTTGAGAAATATTTTCTACTTGGTTTGTTATTTTTGTAACTAATGCTTGTGCAAAGCGATTTGGTTTCTTGCAAAAAGGAACATTAAAACCTCCTTTTTTATTAAATCTCATCATTCCATTAAAGCACGAACGACTTAAAAATAAAAAATCTAAAGGGTTGCCAAATTCATTAAATCTTTCCCTTACTGCGTAATAGTGTTTACCATCAGTTTCTAATAGCTTTGAACCTTCTTCTATTAGAAAATTTTTAACAATTCCACTAGTTATTTCTTTATTTTGTAATGCCTTGTAAAAGTTTATTAGATGAGGATTACTATCACAAAGTAATGCTTTCTTTGGTCGTACATTAAATACAACAACACCTGTTCCCATAAAAGGTTCTACCCAACGTTCAAATTCAATTTCTTTTACGTTTAAAGAAATCCATTCAACTAGTTTGGTTTTAATACCTTGAGATTTTATTGGTGGAACAAATATTTTCATTTCTTGTTTTTTCTTTTTGGTTTAACTGGATTTATTTTATCAGAGTTCATTCCTTTGAATTCAAGAAATTCTGTAAGCTTTGTCAGTTTTTTATAATTCCCAACTTTACTTGTGTCTGGTACTTTTAAAACACCTTGATTTATCCAATATTCATCAAATATTTTTTCTCCGAGATTTTTAAATACCCCATTTCCTTTTATAATATCATCTATATATTGAATACTGCCTATGTTTGCTGTATTTCCACTTCCTCCTTTGTCACTAGATATTTTCCATTTTTCTTCAGCAAAGAAAACTAAATCTTTTATAACTGAAGTGATTTTGTCTAACTCATCTAATTTAAGAATTTTTGTTTCATCAATATCAGTTGATAACGCTCTGGTGTATAAAATACCTAGACAAATGTGAGAAGTATATTCAGCATATGGGAATTGAATATTTTTCGTACTCGTTCTTTTTCTGAAATATTCACCGTGAGAGCCAAGAGTGAAACCATTACAAAAACCAGTATAGTCATCTAAACGATATGTAGTTTTTATATCGACTGCAAATTTTATTTTTGGGTTTACCTTATTTACAAACGACAAATCTGGATACCAATTTTGCATTTCAGCAAGCTGAATTTCGTATCCATTTTTATCAGCAAATTCTAGAAATTTTGGAAAAAGCTGTATCTCAAGTATTTTAGATATTATTTTTGTATCTGAAGAAATTGTGTAAACACTTTTTTCAATATCTATAAATCCTTTAACTTTCCAATCTCCAACTTTGTCAGAAACATAGTTAGTTAATTCTTTTGAAAATTCCGTAAGTTTTTCTAAAAACTCTTTTTTTATATCACTCATTTTTGTCATTAAATATATGTACGCAAGTTACAAAAATTAAATGATTTAATGTTACACCTGCGATTTTTCAAGCTGTTTGCTAACG
>CAYWVV010000145.1:0-2044 GCA_964461805.1 uncultured Flavobacterium sp. | reverse complement strand
CCAGGAGGCTCATTCATTTGTCCGAAAACGAAAGTAGCTTTAGACTCTCTCATTCCTGGCATATCTACTTTAGATAAATCCCATCCTCCATTTTCCATAGAGTGCATGAAATCATCACCATATTTAATAATACCTGACTCTAACATCTCACGAAGTAAGTCATTTCCTTCACGTGTTCTTTCTCCTACTCCTGCGAATACTGAAAGTCCACCGTGACCTTTTGCGATATTGTTAATTAATTCTTGAATCAATACAGTTTTACCCACTCCAGCACCACCGAATAAACCAATTTTACCTCCTTTTGCATAAGGCTCAATTAAGTCGATTACTTTAATACCTGTAAATAAAACTTCTGAAGAAGTAGCTAAATCTTCAAATTTTGGTGCAGCACGGTGAATAGACATTCCGTTATCTCCGTCTTTAGGTAATTCTCCTAAACCATCGATAGCATCACCAATAACGTTGAATAAACGACCATAAACATCTGGTCCAATTGGCATTTTGATTGGATTTCCTGTTCCAACCACTTCAGTACCTCTTGATAAACCATCAGAAGAGTCCATTGAGATAGTACGTACTGTATTTTCCCCAATATGAGATTGTACTTCTAATACTAACTTAGTACCGTCTTTTTTAGTAATTTCTAATGAATCATAAATTTTTGGAAGTTCACCGTTAGTAGTGTCAAACACTACGTCTACAACTGGTCCAATAATTTGTGCAACTTTTCCTGTAACTTTAGACATTGCTTATGTATTTATTTAATAGCTATTTATTATTGAAAAAAACATACTTTTTTCAGAATGCAAAGATAGTTTTTTTAGATGCAATTATGCAATATGTTTTTTAAATTTTTTTCAATAAAAAAGCGAAATACTAAGTATTTCGCTTTTTTATGTTATTCTACGGTCACTGATTTTGCCAAATTCCTAGGCTGATCTACGTTACAACCTCTTAATACTGCAATATGATAAGACAATAATTGCAATGGAATTGTAGTTAATAACGGCGTTAAAGCTTCAGAAGTTTCTGGAATTTCAATTACGTGATCTGCTAAAGCTTTTACTTGTGTATCTCCTTTAGTGACTACGGCAATGATTTTACCGCTTCTTGATTTAATTTCTTGAATATTACTAACTACTTTGTCGTAATGTCCTTTATTTGGTGCAATAACTATAACTGGCATTTGTTCGTCAATTAAAGCAATTGGTCCGTGTTTCATTTCGGCAGCTGGATAACCTTCTGCGTGAATGTATGATATTTCTTTTAATTTTAATGCCCCTTCTAATGCAACTGGAAAATTAAAACCTCTTCCTAAATACAAGGCATTTGGTACATCTTTATAAATACCTGCAATGATTTTAGCAACATCATTCGTTTGCAAAGCTTCTTGCACTTTTTCTGGAATCATTTCTAATTCCAACAAATAACGCTGGTAATCAGACTGATTCATAGTTCCTTTTTCTTTAGCTAAACGCAAAGCAATAAGTGTAAGAATTGTAATTTGAGTAGTGAAAGCTTTTGTTGACGCTACACCAATTTCTGGACCAGCATGCGTGTAAGCACCAGCATCTGTTTCTCTAGAAATAGAAGAACCAACAACATTACAAACTCCAAAAACAAAAGCACCATTTTCTTTTGCTAATTTGATTGCTGCTAATGTATCAGCTGTTTCACCAGATTGCGAAATAGCAATTACAACATCGTCTTTATTAATAATCGGATTTCTGTATCTGAATTCTGAAGCATATTCTACTTCAACAGGAATTCTTGCAAATTCTTCGATCACATATTCAGCAACTAAGCCGGCATGCCAAGAAGTTCCACAAGCGATAATTAGAATTCTTTTTGCGTTAGTGAATTTTTCCAAATTATCTTCTACACCAGACATTTGAATAATGCCTTTGTTAGCTAATAATCTTCCTCTATAAGTATCTTTTATTACGTTAGGTTGTTCGTAAATTTCTTTTAACATGAAATGTTCGTAACCTCCTTTTTCGATTTGCTCTAAATTCATTTGCAATTCTTGAACGTAAGGATCTAC
>CAYWVV010000144.1:0-2068 GCA_964461805.1 uncultured Flavobacterium sp. | reverse complement strand
TTGAACAACACAAAAAACAAATTGAAAGGGTAGGTTTAGAAGCTAAAATTTTAAGTTAAAAATAAACTTGTTGATAAGTTAACCACATAAAGACTGCTAGTAGCGGTCTTTTTTTGTGGGATTATTGTAAGTTTGGGGAAGAAATATTTCAATACACTTAAAAAAGTGCATTAATTTTAGATAAAAAAACATACATCCAAATTAAAAAACAAATGAATAAATTTTTAAAAACAATCTTTACAGTAGTATCGTTCATTGCTGCGATTTCAGGTATAATTGCGGTTTATTTACAGATGCAATCCAAAACACCAATAGTTGAAATAAAAAACATCTCATCTGACAAACTAACTGACTTACCAAATGTAGAAGAACTAAAAGCAATATATATATTTAAAAAAGATACTGTGAAATCTCTTTGGAAATTTCATTATATTATATCTAACATTGGTGATGAAAATTTAATTGGAGAAGGAAATAATAAGAATATAATTAAAGACAATTTAAAATTTACTTTCAATGAAGGGTTTCAAATAATTGACTATAAAATTAACAAAAAAGACTTTCCGTTTGAGGCAAAATTTAACAAGAAAGGATTTGAAATCAATTTTTTACAATGGCATTCAACTGAAAAATTTGAAATAATATTATATGTTGAACAATTAGAAAAAAAGAGCACTCCTGTTTTGACATCAAATGAAAGAGAAATACTAAATGGTAAAATTGTTTATTCTACTATTTATAAAGAAATTAAAAAAAAAGAAAGTTTATTTGATGCATTACCAAAGAGTGTTCAAACAATTTTATGGTGGCTTGGGATTATCTTATTTGGTCTAACTATTGTCATAATTCCATTTGTAATAATATCTGAAATACCAAAATTTTACAAATATAAAAAGTGGATAAAAAGTGACAAATGGATGTATGATGAATGGATTGATAAACTTATTTTAGAAAATAAACTACAACACTATAAAAACCCAAAAAATTTACCATATCAATTATGGAATGAATATCCATACCCAAAACCAGAATATCCCGATAATGATTTTAAACAAATATTTCTTGGATCAATTATTATTATTGTGTTATCTTCAATTCCATTACTTTTATTAATAAAAAGATAATCTAAATGAATTAAATAACCCCGCTACCTCGCGAATAATTGCATGGTAAAAACATAAAATCAAATACGACGAATTTCATAAAGTTTTAAGAACGTTATTACAAAGCCAAAAACTAACCAATGAGTATTATAGAAAAATTAGCAAATGAATCATTTCAAAGTCGCATCGAATTTGGATATAAAAACTATAAAGATGTAGTTCAAAATTTTAAATATGATGCAGTTGAAATTTCTTCCAAATTAGACAAAATTACTTTCTTAAATATTCTTCTCAAAAAGGTAAACGATAAGTACGAAGAGCATTTACCTAATTGCAAAAATCCTGAATCGTGTTCTTTAAATTTTGACTACGAATCAATTATTTACTTTCTTCAACAAGAATTGTCTACATTAGGAGTTAATATTAATGAAGATACATTCACAAAAGAAGAAAAAAACAGAGCTGAATCATTACTTGAGAAAGTTTTAAAAGAAATCGAAGAATTGAAGCTAGGACATCAAATCATTTATGATGATTTAACAATGGAAATTGAAGAGCTAAAATCAATGTATTTCTTAGGAAAGAAGAAATGGCATCAAATGCTTGCTGGAAAGTTTGTCGATATGACTTTAAGTGGTGTTATAAGCGAGACTGTTTCAAAACAATTAATTAATTTTATAAAACCAAATCTATCTCACTTATTAAATCAATAAATACCCCGCTACCGCGCGAATCCTTTCGCGTGGTAAAATATAAAACAAATCACGCGAAAGGATTCGCGCGACAGCGATGAGAAGTTAACTTCGATAGCATTAGTAAGAAAACCAAAAACATAAGTAACAAATCACATGAAAATACATTTTATCATCATCAATTTACTAATTGTATTCAATTTACAAGCCCAACAAAATGACTCCATTCCAAAACATGAAACGTTTACCATCGCATCGAAAAAAGTAAACGAA
>CAYWVV010000143.1:0-2108 GCA_964461805.1 uncultured Flavobacterium sp. | reverse complement strand
TTTCAAAAATTACTATTTCGAAAATTCAGTCAGCAAAGATAGTACTAAATTTTACTATCTGCCAAATTGTCAGCATCAGTTTAACAAAATTTAATAAAAAAAAGATAATTTCATAAGAACCGTACTAAAATACCAAATAAAGACTATATTTGTATAGTTTTTACAAATTTAATACTTAAAAGATGCTTTTAAATTTTAGAATAGCGAATTTTAGATCAATAAACGAAATGGTTGAATTATCTATGATTCCAAGTGATTTAAAAAACAATTCAAACATTGTTACCAAAGTAAACCCTAAGGCAACAAAAAACAGAGAATACAATGCATTGACTTCCGCTGCAATATACGGAGCAAACGCTAGCGGTAAAAGTAATATTATTAGAGCATTTTTTCAATTCAAAGAATTTGTATTAAAATCTGCTGATAAAAAACCAAATGAAGTTATAAAGCTTTATAACCCATTCAAGCTAAATGCCGAAAATCTAAAAAAACCATCTTTTTTTTCTA
Organism: uncultured Flavobacterium sp.; assembly: GCA_964461805.1. Classification (GTDB taxonomy): domain Bacteria; phylum Bacteroidota; class Bacteroidia; order Flavobacteriales; family Flavobacteriaceae; genus Flavobacterium. Next base: position 1,601 of record CAYWVV010000143.1, on the reverse strand, counting down.
TAGACTTACTAATAGACAATATATTATACACTTATTCTATTGAAGTATTAAACAATCAAATACATAGTGAAAATTTAATTTACTTTCCAAAAGGCATTAGAGTAAAAGTTTTTAGTCGTAATAATAACGAAATAATCAAAGAGAATGGCTATGAAGGAATTTTTGAAACAATTAGACAAAGAACAACTGAAAACCAATTATTCTTAAGTAAAGCTGCTGCAGAAAATATTGAGTTTGCAAAAAACATTTTTTTAAGTATAAGTGAAACAATCGTTTTTACAACTGATATTTTTCACGATGGAGAGTTTAACAAACTAGCAACAAAAACTCTTTATGAGGATATTGATGTACAAAATTATATTTTCCCATTAACAAAATCTTTCACAAGTAAGATTGACACGCAAGTTGTTGATTTTATCCAGAATGAAGGGAAAATAAAAACTTCACATTTCGATAATTTAAAAAACAAAATTGAATTCGAATTCGAAGATGAATCATCAGGAACACAAAGGGTCATATCTTTTATGCCATTAGTATTTATTGCTCTAAAACACGGGTTTTTAATTATTGTTGACGAGTTCGAAAGAAGTCTACATCCTGATATTGCTCAATATGTCCTTAGTTTATTTAACGACACTGAAGTAAATAAAAATGGAGCTCAATTTGTTTTTGCAACTCATGATACTACTTTACTGAGCCCAGAAAATAAATTAAGAAGGGATCAGATTAATTTAGTTGAAAAAAATAAAAATGGAGAAACAGAATTATACTCTTTATCTGATATTAAAGGAATTAGAGAAGGAAATTATGAAAAATGGTATTTAGAAGGAAGACTTGGAGGAGTTCCTAACATTGCAAGAGAAACATTTAGACATGAATTAATTGAATTTATCAACTCTTAAAATCATGGCACAAAAAAGACCAAAAAACAATTTCAAAAATCGTTCTTTAAAAAACAAAGTATTAATTTTATGTGAAGGAAAAACTGAAGAAAATTATTTTAATGCTTTTAAAGAAGATTTAGGCTTACCAAAATCGTTTTCTGTCAAAATTTTTCAAAGCGATAATTCTGATTGCAAAGGAATCATTGAAGATGCTATTAAAAAAGCAAAGAAAGATGAATTCAAAGAGATTTTTATAATATTTGATCATGATAATCAAGCCCATAGAAAAGAAGCTTTTGAATTAGCTTCTAAAAAAAACATCAAAATACATTTTTCGAGTATTTGTTTTGAAATTTGGTATTTGCATCATTACAAAAACTCAACTAGAGCATTTAATTCTGAAAAAGAATTAGAAATTGAATTAAAAAAATGTCAAGGATTAGAAAACTACAATAAAACTGATTTTAAACATTATTCAATTCTAAAAGACAAAATTGAAATTGCAAAAAGAAATTCTAAAACAATAAGAAATTCAGTAATGAAAAACAATCCTAATGTTGAAGTTTTTAATTTAAATCCTTATACTAACATAGATGAATTAATAGAATATTTGGAAGAACAAAAAATCTAAAAATTCAAAAAAGCAAAAAATTCAAAAAAATAAATATACTTTTGCCAAATCAAATAAATGAAAATGGCGAAGAACTTAGTTATCGT
>CAYWVV010000142.1:0-2156 GCA_964461805.1 uncultured Flavobacterium sp. | reverse complement strand
GCACGAGAAATTCTTACTTGACAAACAACAGTGTTGTCTGGGTGTAAAATTTTGTAATTTTCAGCAGCTAATTTAGTAACATATAATTTGTTACCCATCGCTAATTCAGAGATGTCAGCTTCGATAGAATCTGGTAAGTTTGCAGGTAAAGCTCTCACTTTTAATTTACGTTGGTTTAAACGTAAAACCCCTCCTAATAAAACTCCTGGAGATGTTCCAGTAACTTTAACAGGCACTTCCATTGTAATTTCTTTTGTAGCTTCTAATTGATAGAAATCTACGTGTAAAATTTTGTCAGAAACTGGGTGAAATTGAATATCTTGTAAGATACCGTCAAATTTCTTTCCACCTTCTAATTCAATTACTACAGTGTGCGCTTCTGGAGTGTAAACTAAACCTTTAAATGCTCTTTCTTCAGCACTAAAATGTACTGGATTTTCCCCTCCGTAAATAACGCATGGTACCATTCCAGCATTACGTAAGGCTTTAGTAGCTACTTTACCCACGCTTTCTCTTTCTGATCCTTTGATCGTAATTGATTTCATTTGAAATAAATTAAAATTAATAAAAATAAATAGGTTAGTGGTTTAAAGGAATGAACATCTTCAAACCGACTAACTTTACATTAAAAACTTCCCACTAATGGAAGTGTTGTTCTGAACCATGTGCATTACTTCTGCAAATAATGGCGCGCAGCTCACAACTTTTATTTTCTTAGACTCTCTCTTTAACGGAATAGAATCTGTAACAATTAACTCTTCTAATTTTGAGTTTTCAATTTTTTCATACGCATCACCAGATAAAATGGCATGTGTACAAATCGCTCTTACACTCAAAGCGCCTTTTTCAATCATTACATCAGCGGCTTTTGCTAATGTACCTCCAGTATCAATCATGTCATCGACTAAAATTACATGACGACCTTTTACTTCTCCTATCAATTCCATTGTATCAATTACATTGGCGACTTTTCTTTGTTTGTAGCAAATTACTACATCTGATTCTAAAAATTTAGAATATGCATAAGCTCTTTTAGAACCACCCATATCAGGTGAAGCAATCGTCAAGTTTTCTAAACCTAAACTTCTTACATAAGGTAAAAAGATAGTTGAAGCAAACAAGTGATCTACTGGTTTTTCAAAGAATCCCTGAATTTGATCTGCATGTAAATCCATGGTCATAATTCGGGTAGCTCCTGCTGTTTCTAATAATTTTGCTACCAATTTAGCTCCAATCGGCACTCTTGGTTTGTCTTTTCTGTCTTGTCTTGCCCATCCAAAATAAGGGATGACCGCTGTTATGTGTCTGGCTGATGCTCTTTTCGCAGCATCAATCATTAATAACAATTCCATTAAATTATCTGCGCTTGGAAAAGTGGAACAGACTAAAAATACACGAAGACCTCTGATAGATTCTTCAAATGAAGGCTGAAATTCGCCATCACTGTATTTAGAGAAGGTTACTTTACCTAGCGGCACACCATATTTACTGGCAATTTCTTCCGCTAGATACACACTTTGAGAACAGGCAAATATTTTTGCTTCAGGCTCGTTGTATGACATTTTAATTAGTTGTTATGTAGTTAGTTAGTTGTGCGTATGCTTAATCGGGTGCAAAGGTAGAAATAAAATTGAACTCTGAAAGTAAATTTTTAAGTATTTTTCGGTTGAAATTCGAAACTTTACTTATATTTGCACACGAATTAATTGCACTGATGGCGGAATTGGTAGACGCGCACGACTCAAACTCGTGTTCCTCGGAGTGTGGGTTCGATTCCCACTCGGTGTACAAAACAAAAAAGCTCAGCAAATGCTGAGCTTTTTTTATTATAAACTAGATTTAAATTGTTCTAAAAATCTAACATCGTTTTCATAAAACATTCTAATATCACCAATTTGGTACAATAACATGGCAATTCTTTCAATTCCCATACCAAAAGCGTATCCTGTATATTCGTTCGGATCAATGCCGCAGTTTTTCAAAACATTCGGGTCAACCATTCCGCAGCCCATAATTTCCAACCAACCTGTTCCTTTTGTAATTCGGTAATCGGTTTCTGTTTTTAATCCCCAATAAATATCTACTTCTGCACTTGGTTCTGTAAATGGGAAATATGACGGACGTAATCTGATTTTAGATTTTCCGAACATTTCTTT
>CAYWVV010000141.1:0-2190 GCA_964461805.1 uncultured Flavobacterium sp. | reverse complement strand
TAGATGCGCAGTTTAATGAGATAAATTCTTTTATTTTTTCAGAAATAAATTGTGAATTTTTAAAACCAGCTTCTCAAAATGAATTGTGGTTTTATGATAGTTTAAGTCAACAAATAGGTTTGTATAATTTGAATTCTCAAAAAACTAAATTTCTTTCAAATCCCATAAATAAAACGATTAAATATACACATTCTGATTATAATTACTTCTATTGGATCGATCTTGAAAATGGGATATATTCAATTAATAAATTTGGTAAAATTGCCAATTTAGGGAAAGTCAAGCCTTTTGAAAAAGTAATTTTTTCTGACAATAGCGATTTGTTTTACTTGTTTGAAGATAAATTGATATATTATTCGATTGAAAATCAAACAGAAATGAATTTATCAATTGATGAAAAATTGATTAAAAATTTCTTCTATAAGGATGGAATTTTGTCTATTTTTACAGATTATCAAATTAGTACCTATCAAATTAAAAAATAAGAGATGCATATAGCTATTGCTGGAAATATTGGAGCTGGAAAAACAACTTTAACCAAAATGTTGGCCAAACATTTTAAATGGGATGCGCATTTTGAAGACGTAGATGATAATCCGTATTTAGATGATTTTTATCATTCTATGGAACGATGGAGTTTTAACCTGCAAATTTATTTTTTGAATAGTCGCTTCAGACAAATTTTAGAAATTAGAAAATCAGGTAAAAACACCATTCAAGATAGAACTATTTATGAAGATGCTTTTATTTTCGCACCCAATTTGCACGCAATGGGTTTAATGACAAATAGAGATTACACAAATTATAAGTTGCTTTTTGATTTGATGGAAGATTTAGTTGGGCCGCCAGATTTAATGATTTATTTACGCAGTTCTATTCCGAATTTAGTGAAGCAAATCCACATGCGTGGACGCGATTATGAAAACACGATTTCAATTGAATATCTAAGTCGTTTAAACGAAAGGTATGAAGCGTGGATTCAAACCTACGATAAAAGTAAATTAGTAATTATAGATGTAGACAATATAGATTACGTGAATAATCCAGAAGATTTAGGAGCTATTATTCAAAAAATAGATGCTGAAATAAACGGATTATTTTAGTCTTTTTTTATAAAAGTAAAAGCCTCAATTGTTTTAGCAATTGAGGCTTTTTTTATGCTTTCTTAAAATTATTTTTTATCTAAATCTGCAATTTTTGCATCCACTTCTGTTTTTGTACCTTCTAAAACTTTAGTTGCAACGCTTTCTTTTCCATCAACTGTAGTTGTAATGGTTACAGTAGCCTTTTCTTTTCCATCTTTTAAGATTACCCTTTTAATTTGGATACTTTGTGTTTCTTGTTGTGTAACAACCGCACTTGAATCTTTATGAGTCATTTCGTAATTGGCATCATGACTATGTGTACAATTTCCTGGAGTGCAACCTTTTTCAGCACATTCCTCTTTTGTCATAGTAGCACATTTTTCATGTTCTGCACAACAAGCTCCCGTTTTTTTATCTGCATGACCGCTTCCTAAAATTGGAGCAATCACTAAACCAATTAAACACGTTAATTTAATTAAAATATTCATTGATGGTCCAGATGTATCTTTAAAAGGATCACCAACTGTATCTCCAGTTACAGCCGCTTTGTGAGCATCTGAACCTTTGAATGTCATTTCGCCATTAATCATAACTCCTGCTTCAAATGATTTTTTAGCATTATCCCAAGCGCCACCAGCATTGTTTTGGAAAACGGCCCAAAGCACACCAGAAACTGTAACACCAGCCATATAACCACCTAACATTTCAGCAATTAATTGGTTGTTGTCACCATAAACTAATTTACCTAATAATACGATTGCGATTGGGAAACCGATAGTCATAATTCCAGGTAACATCATTTCGCGTAAAGCTGCTTTTGTAGAAATGTCCACACATTTTGCGTATTCTGGTTTTCCGGTACCTTCCATAATTCCTGGAATTTCTTTGAACTGACGACGCACTTCGTATACCATATCCATAGCAGCTTTACCAACAGAATTCATCGCTAATGCAGAGAATACTACTGGAATCATTCCTCCAATGAATAACATCGCTAAAACGGGTGCTTTGAAAATATTAATTCCGTCAATTCCTGTAAAGGTTACATAAGCTGCGAATAAAGCTAATGAAGTTAACGCTGCCGAAGCAATAGCAAATCCTTTTC
>CAYWVV010000140.1:0-2260 GCA_964461805.1 uncultured Flavobacterium sp. | reverse complement strand
CATATGTGGATTTTACGTAAATACTTAGCCGATATGAATCCTGTAGAAGCTATGGAATTTATCGAATCTCGTATCAAACGTACCAAAAATAACGAAGAGTTTTTAATTTCTATGAATGATTAGTTCTGAACTCGTTTCAGAATCTCTACTATATAAGAAAAGACCATCATTACTGATGGTCTTTTCTGTTTTAACTAAATAAACTATTTCGATGTTGTAAACCCCAATCTACCATTTTGTCTAACACTTCGCTTAATCTTTTTGCAGATTCGGTAAGTTCATATTCTACTAAAACGGGTGTGGCATCGTACACTTTTCGAGTAATGACTCCATTTAATTCTAATTCTTTCAATTCTTTCGAAAGCATACGTGGTGTTATTTTTCCAATATTTTTCTGAATTTCAGTAAAACGTTTCTTTTCGTACAACAAAGTTCCAATAATCGGCAGCTTCCATTTTCCACTAATCACATTCATAGTATCGTTAATTGCCAATACATAATTTATCGGGCAGGCTTTTATTTCACTGATGCTTAACTGTTCTAATTTCATAACATTTGTTTTGTAGTATACTAAAGTATAGCACTATCCTTTAAGATACTAGTATATTTTGTATAGCAAATGTAAGTACTTTTGTTTTAGTAAAATAATAAACTTAAAAATAAAATAATTATGATTTTAGTTACAGGAGCCACAGGGCATTTAGGAAATCAAATTGTGGAGAATTTGTTAACACAGATTTCTCCAAATGAAATTGCAGTTTTAGTCAGAAGTGAAGAAAAAGCAAAAGAATTAAAAGAAAAAGGCGTTCATATTAGAATAGGAGATTATACCAATCCCAATTCGTTAGTGGAAGCTTTTAAAGAGGTAGAAAAGCTAATTTTAATTTCATCAAATGATTTTAATGACAGAATTGGTCAGCACAAAAACGCAATTGATGCAGCAAAACAAGCAGGAGTAAAGCATATTTTGTACACAAGTATGTCAATGAATGATATCGAAACTTCACCATTAAAAGGGTTTTTAGAAGATCATTACCAAACGGAAGATTACATCAAACAAAATGATTTTACTTATACGATGTTACAACATTCGTTATATTTAGATGTTATTCCGATGTTTTTGGGTGAACAAGTTTTAGAAACAGGCGTATTTTTCCCAGCAGGTGATGGAAGAGTAGCTTATGCTTCAAGAACGGATTTAGCAGAAGCGATATCAAAAATAGTTGTATCTGATGCCTTTGATAATAAGAGTTTACCTTTAACAAACACAGAAAATTATTCTTATGTTGATGTAGCAGAAATTTTAACTGAAGTATCAGGAAAAAAAGTCGCATACGTGAGTCCAACTCCTGAAGTTTTTGCAGAAACCTTAAAAGGATTTGGTTTACCAGAACCTATCATTCAAATGTTGTTAGGATTTGCAGCCGGAATTAAAAACAACGATTTCGATACAACCTTTCCAGATTTAGAAACCATTTTAGGAAGAAAACCTCAAACATTGAAAGAGTATTTGAAATCGGTTTATAGAAACTAATAAATCATAAAAAGCCGATTTCCCAAAGAAAATCGGCTTTTACTTTTAAAATATATTCTTACTTCAATCCAGCGATACTTTGCTCGATTGTTGCTATTTTTGCTAAAGCATCTGCTTCTTTTTTGCGTTCATTTTCAATGATTTCTGGTTTTGCATTGGCTACAAACTTTTCATTAGATAATTTAACTTGTACCGATTTTAAGAAACCATTGATATAGTTTAATTCTTCTGTTAATTTGGCAATTTCTGCTTCTACATCAATGTTCCCAGTGATTGGAATGAAATATTCATTAGATTTTACTCTGTACGATAAAGCGCCGTCTACTTTTTCAGTCACGTACATTAAATCTACAATGTTTCCTAATTTCATGATAATCGAATCGAAATAAGAAGAAGCTTTTTCATTATTCACCACTCTTAATTCAATCACATCTTTAAAAGGAATATTTTTATCTTTTCTAATCGTTCTAATTCCAGAAATTACGTCCGTTGCGAAATCGAAATCAGCAATTAAAGCTGTATTTACTGAAGTCATTTTCGGATATTCTGCAATAATTAACGCTTGTTCTGGTGTTCTTTCTGCAATGTGTTGCCAAATTTCTTCCGTTAAGAAAGGCATAAATGGATGTAATAATTTTAAATTATTTTCTAACATTTCAATCGCTTTCTCAAAAGTCGTTTTGTCAATTGGTTGTTGGTATCCAGGTTTAATCATTTCTAAGAACC
>CAYWVV010000139.1:0-2260 GCA_964461805.1 uncultured Flavobacterium sp. | reverse complement strand
TGACTCCATTCCAAAACATGAAACGTTTACCATCGCATCGAAAAAAGTAAACGAAACTCGAATCATCAATATTTGGCTACCTTCAGAATATGGTAAAAGTACCGATTCATTACCTGTTTTATACATGGCAGATGGTGGCATTCAGGAAGATTTTCCTCATGTTGCCAATACATTAGCTAAACTAATACAACTTAAAAAGATACAACCTATCATTTTAGTCGGTATTGAAAACACACAACGCAGAAGAGATTTAACGGGTGAAACTACCGTAGAAGAAGATAAAAAAATTGCACCAGTTGTTGGTGGTTCAGCACAATTCAGAGCGTTCATTCAAGACGAACTTTTCCAAGAAATCAATACCAAATATAAAACGACTGCTAAAAAAGGCATCATCGGAGAATCTTTAGCCGGACTTTTCGTAACCGAAACCTTATTACTACATCCAGAAATGTTCGATTTCTATATCGCTTTCGATCCTTCGCTTTGGTGGAATGATAAACATTTAGTCAAAACTGCCAACGAACACCTCAACCATTTTTCAAGTAAACCAAAAACATTCTGGTTTGCAGGATCAAATGCCAAAGACATTTTTAAATCGACTAATAAATTGTCTGAGATTTTAACGGCAAAGAACATTTCTAATCTAAATTGGAACTACTCACTAGAGAAAAAAGAAGACCATAGTACTATCTTTAGAGCAACTAAAGAAAAAGCACTAATTTGGTCGTTGAATAAGTAAAACTAACAATATAAATAATATAAAAACATGGGAATATTTTCATCATTATTAGGTAACGCAGGAGCCGTGACCCAAGAAGACTTATTAAAAAAATACGGTCAATTATTAACCGATTCAGAAGAAATTGAATTAGGTTTCAAGTTGGTTCGTGATACCTTTATTTTTACGAACAAACGTCTAATTTTAGTCGATGTTCAAGGTCTTACAGGAAGTAAAACCGAATATAAAACAATAACGTATAAAAGCATCACACGTTTCAGCATAGAAACCGCTGGAACATTCGACTTAGAAGCAGAATTAAAAATTTGGATTTCTAGCGAAGCGCAACCAAGCATTGTAAAACAATTTAACAAATCGGTAAATGTGTACGATGTGCAAAAGGTCTTGGCGCATCACGTTTTGAAATAAAAAACCATTATGAAAAAAAGCATTTTTATACTCGTCGCCTTTCTATTTACTCAATTGACTCTTGCACAATTAAGAAAATCATACAGTGAAATTCATAAATTATATCCTGAAGCAACCTCTAAAGGTTTAAGAGCCGAAAGAGGTATTTTAGTGGAAGATTTAATAGTTTCAAAAGACGAGAAAAAAATGATTATGTATACTAAAGATAGTATCGCTATTGCAGTTGGCACTTTAAATAAGAATTTTATTGATGAAGCTGCTTTTAACAACTTAATAGCTAGCGAAATTCCAAATTTTAAGGTTTCGAAAACTACAACCGTAAATACTATGATTTACTATTATGATACGGTGAATAACTATCTGGTCATGACTAATCCACAATCTGAAAACAATAAATTCCCTATAAAGTTAGTCATGCTTGTTATTGACCCTTTCATAATTGAAGCTTGGACAAAAAACATAACTAATTGGGAGTAAAATCCAAAAGCACAGATTCCCCCCGCTCGTGCGCGAATCCTTTCGCGTTCGTTCATAACCAAACAATATAACAAACTAAAAATAATAAAAATGACAGAATATACATTACCACATTTCGGACAACTAGCAACAGAAAATTTGGAAGAATATTATGATGTTGATATTGAGTTCAACGGCAACGAAATTCAAATTGACCTCAATTTTGAAAACAAAGCTATTGATATAGCTACTATGGACAAAGTAAAAAACTTCATTGAGAATATTGAAAAATTTGACAATCTAAATAAGACCTATATTCTTGACGACTACAATGACGAAGAAGGAGACACAGTAAAATTTTATTTAGAAGATCATCTTGAAGAAATTGGAAAAGACGAACTTTCGACACTTATAAACTTTGATGACACAACAATTGAACTAGAACAACAACTTTTGGCAAAATTGAAATTAGTAAGAGTTGGTCTTTACCCTGAAAGTGAAGACAATTTTGCGATTTTTGATTATTCAATTGGTCAAGACATAACAAATTATTTAGTTGTTATAAATACAGATGAAAATGGACAATTGGAATATATGACAATGGAAAGCTAAATTATAAACCAGCTGTTTAAAGTATTCCTATTTACAGACCTGACA
>CAYWVV010000138.1:0-2296 GCA_964461805.1 uncultured Flavobacterium sp. | reverse complement strand
CGAGAAATAAACGTGAATTTACTACAAAATTCGCAATCTTGCCAAACGCCTGTTACCTGACGTTTTTATTTTAAGACTATTAATCTCATTTGTATTTTTATTTTACCATTTTCACTTGTCCAGCTTTCTCCAATTGCATATAGCTTATTATCAATCATTAGCATATCATTTATTCGGTCAATGCTTTCCAAGTTGAATTGGTATTCTCGTTTTATTTTAAAATTGGTGTCAAGTTGAATAATATAAATATCTTCATGATTATCCCATAAGGTTCCTAATGTTTCATAATTAAATACAGAACCACCAAAATATTGTGAATTTTGGTCATCGGAAAGTTGTGAAGTTATATTAAAAGAATGGAATTTAGAGATGAACATTTTCTCTGCTATTAATTTCTGTTTTCCAATTCTAGAGATAATTATTGTATCAAGTTTATCTAATCTTGTTTCGTCATTATCTTGAAAAGTTTGAAATTCATTTCCATCATGTTTTATAACATCAAATATTCTATTTTGATGATTAATTACACTTTTCGGCTTACCATTTTTATCAAGAACAACTATTTTAGTGCCTTTAGCTCCAACTTTAAATTCGGAAAAGGAGAACGTTGCAACTACGGTATTTTCGTTTGATGAAATTATTCCTGCAAAATAAGTGTTATTGTTTTTTTGTTTCCCAAAAATTTTTTTCCATTTACATTTGCCTTCATCATCAATTCTTACAATAGCGATTTGACTTTCGAAGTTGTCTTTCTTTCGAGATCTAAAAGTTATTAGGTTGCGAATTTTTTTTTTAAAACTGATTTTTATTGGTAATCTCGATTTTTGAATTTCACATAATAAATAAATTTCACCATTTTTTGAAATTGAAATTTTACAAACTTCATTTTCGTATTGTATTCTAATTAGTTTTTCCCATAAAATATTACCATTGGAGTCAATTTTTGATACCCAAGCTTTACTATTTGAATACTTATAACCAACTGCATATATATAATTTTGGTAAACCTCTATATCATTAATTCTTTCACGGTCAAAGTATTTTTCCCAAATAATTTTTCCAGTGAAATCATGTTTAGCTATTATTCCTTTTCCATATTTTGTTTCAGAAAGCGAAATAACACCATCATTGAGTTTAACGAGAGATTTACCAATTCGGTCAATATCAGTATCGTATATGGAACTAAATGTTTGGTTTTCTAACACTTGAAATTCATCTTGAGCAAAAAGTCCACAACTAAAATGTAGGATTAAAATTAAGATTAAAATTCTTGTTTTCATAGTTGTTTTTAAAATGGCAGGTAACGTTCCGGCGCTTGGCGAGGTTGCGAAGTTCGGAACCGATTATTTTCTATCAAAGATAAAATTTCTTGCGAGAAATAAACGTGAATTTACTACAAAATTCGCAATCTTGCCAAACGCCTGTTGTGCGTTCGTTTTTATTCATTTCCGTAATATTTTTTATAGTGCTGTTCAAATTCAGATCGCATTAATTCTGAAGAAATACCTCCAAATTGAATTTCAAAATCATCAGAATCCATTCCAGTAATTGCGCCACCCCAACCTTTTAATTCTTCACCATTATTTAAATATACTTTTAATTGAGGAATAACAACTGTATCTATTAAACGTTCGTCCAAATCATTCATGTTCATTTGAACATTATACATTACACAATGATTTTTAAAAAGTTCATATGGTGATTCAATTTCTTCAAATATTATTCTTCCGTGAACTACTCCCATTGGAGTGTCAGCATATTCAAATTCGGTATATCCAATTCGTTTTTTATCAAGTTCTAAAGAATAAAGCTTTTTCATTTTGATTTAGCTATTAAAATTCCATTAACAATTACATAATAAGCAGAATTGCTATATTCTCTTACTCCGCAATATGTTATATAATTACTTCCGCATTTTTCACACACAATTTTATCAAAAACTGGAAATCCACCATCTTGGGATTTATTAGAGATTCCTATATTATAGAATCTCTTTAATTCTTCAATTAAGTTTTTGCTTAAATCTAATGATTGATTATTCCATGAATTATCAATTTGAGTTTGATAATTCATTTTTAATGAATTATCGCATTTTTTGCATTGAAACGAATAATACTTTGAAGTGTTTTTACTATCTGTTGTGAAATTTGGCTCTTTTGTGAAGTTTAAATTTTCTATTTTTTCAAAAATCATTTCTAGTTAATTTATGATTTAGTATTTTTTCGTTTCGTTCGGTCAAAATGACGCACAACGGGCCGCGGCTTGCTGAAGTGGCGACTTCGTAAATTATTATTTG
>CAYWVV010000137.1:0-2421 GCA_964461805.1 uncultured Flavobacterium sp. | reverse complement strand
ATTCCAATAATCTTACTCATTTTATTTAATTTTAAATTTTATTCGGTTTATTTTTTAAACTCTTTTTGGATAAGTCAAGTTTTATGCCAAGATAAAATATCACTAGAAATTGGCAGAAATTCTATTTTTGGCATATTTTGTTCTGACAAAGTGTCATTTATTTTTTAGCTAACTCGTTGGTTTTCTGTCAGAAAGTGTTTTTGTACTATATCTGTTAAAAAAGATAATTGTTAAGAATGCTAAGGTATAAATGACCAAATCTTCAAAAGAAAAGGTATTTCCCGCCACAATTCGTAAAAATCTATTTTTTTCCAAATTGAAATAGGATAAAACTTGAAAATATTGAATGATTTCAACAGTAAAAGCAAATACTAAAACGCCTAACGCCATTTTATTTTTATCGGTATTTATAAAACTTAATAAAAAGTAATAGACTAAGAAAATCACTAAATAATCACCAAAATAAGGTCTGATGAAATTGTCTTTAATAAATAAAGCGATAAACACTTCCACAATAAATATGGAAATGAAAATTAGAAAATATTTTAAATGGAATTGGAACATTAGTTATTCGAATTAAAAAGCACTTTTTTATTAAATACTATTATCGATATTCCAATTAAACTATAGGCAATAAGTTGCGAAAACTGAATGTTTTCTTTAAAGTAGAACAGTGCCAAAAAGAAATTTATTAGTGGATTGGTATACATTAATATTCCAACAGCTGAAGAATTCATTCCTTTCAAAGCGAATAAATTCAAGAATAAAGGTATAATCGTAAATAAAACTACAATTAATCCCATCATCATATAAAACAAATTTTCAGTTGGAACTGCAGCGCTAAATTTCGGATAAAAAGGTAATAATACCAAACTTGCAATGACCAATTGAATGGTTAAAACTAAGAATTTATCAAACTCATTATTGCGTCGTTGACTAATTAAATACAACGCAAATGAAATCGCAATTACTATACTATATACAATTTCTGTAAAATGGCCATAAGATAAAATTGCACAACTAATTCCACATATCGCAACCGCTAACCATTGCCAATTGTCTAGTTTTTCTTTTAAAATAACAAAAGCTAAAACAGTTGTAATAATTGGACAAATTAAATACGCTAAAGATGCCGATTGCAAACTCACATGGTTTACAGCATACATAAATAAGTACCAATTGAAAACTAATAAAAATCCGCCAGCAGCAGTGAGTAAAAGGGTATTTCGTTTTTTCTTTTTGGAAAAAGACTGAAATAATTCTAAACTCTTTTTCAATAAATTGATTCGGAGAACAAAATTAATAACCAATAAAACTACAGTTGAAAAAAACACACGATAAAATAAAATATCTAGCGAAGGATAATCGTGTAAGGGTTTTAAAGCCAAACTAAAAAATCCCCAAATGATAAAAGCTAATAAAGCAGATGCATAATATTTGTTAAACTTCATTCGATTTTTTTTGCAAAGATATTGATAAATGTGCCAATTATTATAGGTATCAAAGTGCCAAAATTCTGTTAATAATTTACATCAAACAAAAATAAACTATCTTTGCCATTCAAAATACAAATATGACATTTCAAGATTTAAATTTACATAGAAATATACTTCAGGTTTTAGAAGAAGAAAATTATACCAATCCAACACCAATTCAACAACAAGCTATTCCGGTTATTTTAGAAGAACACGATTTAGTGGGTTGCGCACAAACAGGAACAGGAAAAACGGGTGCATTCGCCATTCCAATTTTAAATTATTTACATCCAATTGTAGGTTCAAAAAGCAAAAGAAAAGTAATTAGAACTTTAGTTTTAGCACCAACACGTGAATTAGCACACCAAATTCAAGATAGTTTTGCCACGTATGGAAAATACATGAATACCAAATCGATGGTAATTTATGGAGGTGTGAGTCAAGTGCCGCAAGTGAATCAACTTAAAGAAGGTGTTGATATTTTAATTGCTACTCCAGGTCGTTTTTTAGATTTGAACAAGCAAGGATTTTTAGATATGAATAACTTACATCATTTAGTTATTGATGAAGCCGATCAAATGTTAGATATGGGTTTCATTAATGATGTGAAGAAAATTATCAAATTAATTCCAGACAATCGTCAGACTTTATTGTTTTCTGCAACGATGCCTGTGGCGATTAGAGAATTAGCAGATCAATTTTTGAAGAAACCAAAATACGTTTCGGTAGCACCAATTTCTAGTACAGCGGAAAGAGTGAACCAAAAAGTTTATATGGTTCAAAAAGAAGACAAAAGAAAATTACTAATTCATTTAATTGAAGAAGAAAAAATAAATAATGTGTTAGTTTTCGTAAGAACGAAGCACAGTGCGGATAATGTAGTTAAAGCCTTAAAAGCGAAAAACATTTCTGCAGAAGCGATTCACGGAAATAAATCTCAAAACAA
>CAYWVV010000136.1:0-2468 GCA_964461805.1 uncultured Flavobacterium sp. | reverse complement strand
ATTAAATAAAAATATAATGTTTCGTGCTTCTGCTTTTGTAAGTAATAGAAATAATCAACTTGTTACAGAAGGTGGTAGTTTTTACACGAAGTATCGTTTTTATTCAACCGATGATTTAAATAGTCATTTTAGATTAGCAGCGTATGGTAGATATAGTTTTAATAATGCAGATATACATCAGGAGCAAATTGAAATTTTAGGACACAATTCTGGTTTTGAAACAGGAATTATTGCTACAAAATTGATTAAAAAAGTAGCTATAAGTTCTTCATTAAGTTTTGAGAAAGCTTTTGATAATAAACCAAACTATCCATTTCCAGATAATATTGGCGATAATGCAACTAATTATTCACTATCTTTAGGTAAATTAATGTATCCTAAAAAGTATACCAATTACAAACAAACAAATGTTAATCTAATGATTGAATTTGTTGGACAAACTATTAATGAAAATGGTAAATCATATTTAGATGTTATGCCAGCAGTACAATTTATTTTTAATAGTCAAGCACGTTTGGATCTTGCTTACCGTCAAGAACTAATTAGTTCAATGGTACGTTCAGCACCAAATGGATTTTATTTAAATCTGTATTATACTTTTTTTGATTTAAAAAAGCAAAAATAAAATGAGTACAAAAAAGTTTATTCCAGCTTTAGGGTATGATTTTTTGAGTGATTACTATGATTTAGCAATCAAATTAACGATGCCTGAAAAAAAATTTAGAAATAGATTAGTAGATTTTATCAATCCAAAAGTAAATGAAAAAATATTAGAATTTGGGTTCGGAACAGCTCAAAACATTATTATACTCAAACAACGATTTCCTGAAAGTGACGTTCAAGGTGTTGATATTGACCCTAAAATTAAATCAATAGCTGAGTATAAATTAAATATGAAAGGAATTGACGCTCAGCTTTTTTTATATGATGGAGAAAAATTACCATTTCAAGACAATTCATTTGATAAGGTATATAGTTCTCTTGTATTTCATCAATTAGATAAAGCAACAAAGCTAAAATGTCTGATAGAAATTAATAGAATTTTAAAACCAGACGGAGAACTAATTATTGGGGATTGGGGAGAATCAAAAACAAAATTGATGCGTTTTTCATTCTATTTAGTTCAATTACTTGATGGATTTAAAACAACAAATGACAATGTAAATGGTTTAATGATAAAATACATTTCAGAGGCAAAATTTAAAGAGATAAGAGAAATTGATTTTATTAATACATCAATTGGAACTTATTCATATTACAAAGCTTATAAAAATTAAACTTCAATCAATTTCTTTAAATGAAAATTAACTCTAAAAAATTGAATAATGAATAAAATTATAAAAAGAAGTAACCAAATATTTATTGCAATATTAATTGCAATAATGCCTATTATGAATTTATTTGCACAAAAGGGGAAGGATTCTAATGGCCCTCATAATGGAATAATCATAAAAGTAAAAAGCTATCATGTTGAAACTTTAATAAAGGATAGCAAAGTATATTTTTTCTTTTTTGATGAAAAATTAACACCAATTAGTAATTCTGAAATAACAGGAACAGCTACATTACTATTTTCCGATGGAAAATCAAAAAAAGTGGAACTTACAAATGTAGATACAGATGCTTTTATTGTTAACGAAATAAATGCATATACTTACACTGACATTTATTTAACTTTTAAAATCAATGGAAAATCAATCTCGACTATATTTTCTAAAGAAAGAAAGCTTGAAGGCTTACCTAAAGAAATTAATAAACATTACCACGAGCAAGGTACAGAGCATAGCTACAAATAAAAAATATTTAACACATTAACTTAAAAAATTTAAAATCATGAAAGCACTTATTTTAACAGCTATTTTAGCTATCACTTTAGTTTCTTGTAATCAAAAAAACAAAGAGACAGAAAACAAGACCACAGAAACTTCAACAAATTCAAATGAAATATATGCGTGTTCCATGCACCCAGAGATTACAGGAAAAAAAGGAGAAGAATGTTCCAAATGTGGTATGGAATTAACAGAACCAGTTGCTCAAAAAGAACACGACCACACTGATGGTACCCATGATCATACAGATGCTGCTACTTCTGAAGAAGGGGCTCAAGAAACAAATACCTATTCCACTCCTTTTTCAACTAGCGTAATTGTCGATAATTATTTAAAAATCAAGAATGCGCTGACTAAAGATGATGCAAATGGCGCAGCTAAAGCAGGGAAAGCTTTGTATCAAACGTTCAATTCTATAAATGCAAACAGTTTAACTGCAAGTCAAAAAAAGGAATATTTAGACATTGCTGATGATGCAAAAGAGCACGCAGAACATATAGGTGACAACGCCGGGAAAATAGACCATCAAAGAGAACATTTTGTACTTTTAAGCAAAGATGTAAGTGATTTAATAGCAACTTTCGGAACAAATCAAAAACTTTATCTGGATTTTTGCCCTATGGCAGATAACAACAAAGG
>CAYWVV010000135.1:0-2486 GCA_964461805.1 uncultured Flavobacterium sp. | reverse complement strand
AATTCCTGTTGATGAGTTTTTAGGTGATAAAGAAAATCTTTCTAATTCATCTACTACGCGTCGTGACTTTTTAAAGTACGTTGGTTTCAGTACAGCTGCAGCTTCATTAGCAGCTTGTGAAGGGCCGGTAATTAAGTCAATTCCTTATGTGGTTCAACCAGAAGAAATTATCCCGGGTGTTGCAGATTATTATGCTACAACAATTGCGGATGGTTATGATTTTGCGAATATTTTAATAAAAACTCGTGAAGGTCGTCCAATAAAAGTTGAAAATAATTCTATAGAAGGTTCGGTAACGGGAGCAAATGCGAGAGTACACGCTTCGGTTTTATCTTTATATGATAATTTAAGATTAAAAAATCCTAAAATTAACAAAAAAGAGTCTTCTTGGAATGAAGTAAACGCTAAAGTAAAAGCTAGTTTAATTGAAGCTAAAGCAAAAGGTGGACAAGTAGTTGTTTTAACTAATACTACCGCGAGTCCTTCAACTGATAAGTTAATTTCAGATTTAGCAACTAAATATACAAATGTAAAACATGTTGTATATGATGCGATATTTAATTCAAATGCTTTGGATGCTTTTCAAGGTGTATATGGTTTTAGAGCTTTAGCAAACTATAACTTTGAAAAGGCAGATACTATTGTTTCTGTTGGAGCTGATATCTTAGGAGATTGGCAAGGTGGAGGTTTTGATGCTGGATATGCAAAAGGACGTATTCCGAAAAACGGAAAAATGTCTAAGCACATTCAAATTGAAGCAAATATGTCGTTAGCTGGTGCTAATGCAGACAAAAGAATTCCTTTAACTATCGCAAATCAAAAATTAGCTTTAGTAAAATTATATAATGCCGTTACTAGTGCTGGGGTTTCAGTTGCTAGTATTGGTAAGTTAGATAGCGAAGTAGAAAAAGCAGCTCAACAATTAAAAGCGGCTGGATCTAAAGGTGTTGTTGTTACAGGTTTAGATGATTTTGATGCACAATTTTTAGTGTTAGGTATCAATTTAGCTCTAAAATCTGAAGCGTTTAACCCTTCTGATGCTAAATTAACTAGTAAAGGTGATGCAAAAGCAGTTGCTCAATTGGTAACTGATATGAATGCAGGGAAAGTTCACACATTAATTATGAGTGGCGTAAATCCAGTTTATACTCTAGCAAACTCAAAAGAATTTGTTGCAGGTTTAGGAAAAGTTAAATTATCAGTATCGTTTTCAACTAAAGAAGATGAAACTGCTGTAAAAACAACTATCGCTGCTGCTGCAAGTCATTACTTAGAGTCTTGGAATGATGTAACAATTACACGTTCAAACTATAGTATTGCTCAACCAACAATCAGACCTTTATTTAATACAAAACAATTTCAAGAAGCTTTATTAGCTTGGAATGATAATGCTACTCCATATTACGATTTCTTAAAAGCTTTTTCTGTTGCTAATTTAGCAGGAAAAACATGGAATCAAGCTGTGCATGATGGTTTTGTTGCTGTTCCAGTTGGAAGTTTAACTGCACAAGGTGGAAACTTTGGAACGTCAGCTTCAAAATTAACAGCTGCTAAATCAAATGGTTTAGATCTAGTTTTATATAGTAAAGTTGGAATGGGTGATGGTCAACAAGCCAACAACCCTTGGTTACAAGAGTTTCCAGATCCAATTACAAGAGTTTCTTGGGATAATTATGTAACCGTTTCTAAAGCTGATGCTGAAAAACTAAATTTGCAAAATTTTAATGTTGCTAACGGAGGTTTAAACGGAAGTTATGTTTCAATTAAAGTTGGAAATGCTACTTTAGAAAACGTACCAGTTATTATTCAACCAGGTCAGGCTGTTGGTACAATTGGTTTAGCTTTTGGTTACGGAAGAAAAGAAGCGTTAAAAGACGAAATGCAAACAGGTGTAAATGCGTACACTTTATACGCTAACGCTAATGCAAATCAAAGTGCTACAGTTACTTTAGCTGATGGTGAACATGAATTTGCTTGTGTGCAATTACAAAGAACTTTAATGGGAAGAGGTGATATCGTAAAAGATACTACTTTATCTATTTTCAATAAAGCAAATGAAGCAGGTAATAAGGAAATTTACAATCCTACACCAGTTGTTTCATTAGATCATAAAGAAGTTGCTGCTACTTCAGTAGATTTATGGACTTCTTTTGATAGAACTACAGGACATCACTTTAACTTATCTATCGATTTAAATTCTTGTACAGGTTGTGGAGCATGTGTTATAGCATGTCACGCAGAAAATAATGTACCAGTTGTTGGTAAATCAGAAATAAGAAGAAGTCGTGACATGCACTGGTTAAGAATTGACAGATATTATTCATCTGAAGAAACTTTCTCTGGTGATGTTGTTAAGAAAGAAGACTCTAAAGGTTTAACAGGAACTGTTTCTACTTTACAAGAAATGGAAGATCCTTCGGTAAATCCACAAGTTGTTTTCCAACCAGTAATGTGTCAGCACTGTAACCACGCTCCATGTGAGACAG
>CAYWVV010000134.1:0-2486 GCA_964461805.1 uncultured Flavobacterium sp. | reverse complement strand
CTGTCTCACATGGAGCGTGGTTACAGTGCTGACACATTACTGGTTGGAAAACAACCTGAGGATTTGCTGAAGGATCTTCCATTTCTTGTAAAGTGGAAACCGTACCCATCAATCCTTTAGAATCTTCTTTTTTATCAACATCACCAGCAAAAGTATCTTCAGAAGAATAATATCTGTCAATTCTTAACCAATGCATATCACGACTTCTTCTAACTTCTGATTTACCTACAACTG
The DNA here is from genome assembly GCA_964461805.1 of uncultured Flavobacterium sp. Lineage (GTDB taxonomy): Bacteria > Bacteroidota > Bacteroidia > Flavobacteriales > Flavobacteriaceae > Flavobacterium. Next base: position 2,252 of record CAYWVV010000134.1, on the reverse strand, counting down.
GTACGTTGTTCTCTGCGTGACATGCAATAACACATGCTCCACAACCCGTACAAGAATTTAAATCAATAGATAAATTGAAATGGTGTCCTGTTGTTCTATCAAATGAAGTCCATAAATCTACAGAAGTAGCAGCTACTTCTTTGTGATCTAATGAAACTACAGGAGTTGGATTATAAATTTCCTTATCTCCAGCTTCATTTGCTTTATTGAAAACAGATAAAGTAGTATCTTTTACGATATCCCCTCTACCCATTAAAGTTCTTTGTAATTGTACACAAGCAAACTCGTGTTCACCTTCTGAAAGAGAAATTATTGCCGTTTGGTTAGCATTACCATTAGTATATAATGTATAAGCATTCACACCAGTTTGCATTTCTTCTTTTAAGGCTTCTTTTCTACCGTAACCAAAGGCTAAACCAATAGTTCCAACAGCTTGACCTGGTTGAATAATAACTGGTACATTTTCTAAAGTAGTATTTCCTACTTTAATAGAAACATAACTACCATTTAAACCACCATTGGCAACATTAAAATTCTCTAAACTATACTTTTCAGCATCTGCTTTAGAAACGGTTACATAATTATCCCATGAAACTCTGGTAATAGGATCTGGAAACTCTTGTAACCATGGGTTATTAGCCTGTTGACCATCTCCCAATCCAACTTTACTGTATAAAACTAAATCTAAACCAGTTGACTTGGCTGAAGATAATTTAGAAGCTGAGGCAGCAAAATTACCACCTTGAGCCACTACACTTCCAATAGGAGTAGTAGTAAAACCATCATGAACAACTTGATTCCAAGTTTTACCACCTAAATTAGCGGCAGAAAAACCTTTTAGGAAATCATAATATGGTGTAGTATTATCTGTCCAAGCTAACAAAGCTTCTTGAAATTGTTTCGTATTAAATAAAGGACGAATAGTTGGCTGAGCTACACTATAGTTAGAACGAGTTAAAGTAACATCATTCCAAGATTCTAAATAGTGACTAGCAGCAGCAGCTATAGTTGTTTTACTTGCGGTTTCATCTTGCTTTGTAGCGAAAGAAACTGATAATTTTACTTTTGACAAACCTGAAACAAAAGCTGCAGAATTTGCTAGAGTATATACTGGATTAACACCACTCATAATTAAAGTGTGAACTTTCCCAGCATTCATATCAGCTACTAACTGAGCTACAGCTTTAGCATCACCTTTTCTAGTAAGCTTTGCATCAGAAGGATTGAAAGCTTCAGATTTTAAAGCTAAATTGATACCTAATACTAAATATTGCGCATCAAAATCGTCTAAACCTGTAACTACAACCCCTTTTGAACCAGCAGCTTTTAATTGTTGTGCTGCTTTTTCAACTTCTTTATCCAAAGCACCTACACTAGCAACTGAAACAGCTGAACCTGTAACCGCATTATATAATTTAACTAAAGCTAACTTTTGATTTGCAATAGTTAAAGGAATTCTTTTATCTGCATTAGCACCAGCTAACGACATATTTGCTTCAATTTGGATATGCTTAGACATTTTACCATTTTTCGGTACACGTCCTTTAGCATAACCAGCATCATACCCTCCACCTTGCCAATCTCCTAAGAAATCTGCACCAACAGAAACTATTGTATCTGCTTTATCGAAATTATAATTAGCTAAAGCTCTAAAACCATACACAGCTTGAAAAGCGTCTAAAGCATTAGAATCAGAAATAGCATCATAAACCACATGTTTTAAGGTTGGGTTTTTGGAAGCTAAATCAGCAATTAACTGATCTGTTGAAGGACTGGCAGTTGTATTTGTTAAAACAACAACTTGACCGCCTTTCGCTTTTGCATCAGCTAAACTTGCTTTAATTTTAGTATTTACATCTTTCCAAGTAGTATCCTTACCATTAAATTTAGGATTTTTCAATCTTAAATTGTCATATAAAGATAAAACAGAAGCGTGAACTCTAGCATTAGCACCTGTTACAGCACCTGCAATAGTATTATTCTCAACTTTAATTGGACGACCTTCACGTGTTTTGATTAAGATGTTTGCAAAATCATAACCATCGGCGATTGTTGTAGCATAATAATCTGCTACCCCAGGAATAATTTCTTCTGGTTGAACCACATAAGGAATTGACTTAATTACCGGCCCTTCGCACGCTGCTAATGAAGCTGCAGCAGTACTAAAACCAACGTACTTTAAAAAGTCACGACGTGAAGTAGATGAATTAGAAAGATTTTCTTTATCACCTAAAAACTCATCAACAGGAATT
>CAYWVV010000133.1:0-2570 GCA_964461805.1 uncultured Flavobacterium sp. | reverse complement strand
ACATGGTAAACTTGGCACAAAAAACCGTAAAACAACGTTTAGCAGAAACTTTATTGAAATTAGAAACTGATTTTGGCATCCACGAAGATGGCAGTTTGAAAATTCAATTGTCGCGGGAAGAAATTGCGGGAATGATTGGCACTGCTACAGAAAGTTGTATTAGATTATTATCAGAATTTAATAAAGAAGGTTGGATTACTTTACAAGGTAAAAAAATTACGATTACGAATAAGAAGGCGTTGCAAAGAATGATTTAATTTACGAATTGGGATTTGGGATTTACGATTAGTAATTCGAAAAATTCGATACTTCTTGCCAAAAATCAACCCAACGTTTGTCGCCCTGAAAGGGTCTCGCATAAAATAATTCACGTTAGTACTAAATACATACAAAAAGAGATGCTTTCAGCATGACAAGTTTGCGATTGTATTGCGTGTTATTGGCACGCAGATTTAAGGATTGAAATGGATTTATATTTATTAAAATTCGAAAAAATTGTCAATTCGCGGCAAAAAAACATACGATTTTACATTACCACATAATATGAACGACAATTTTATAAACGAATACTTTGGCATAGGCATACAAAACGGTAAAACTCCTGAAAATTTAGGTATGCTTTGGCGTACGGCTCAAAATTTTGGAGCGAGTTTTATTTTTACCATTGGAAAACGTTACGCCAAACAAGCTTGCGATACGCATAATGCCGTAAAGATGATTCCTTATTTTCATTACGATACTTTTGAAGCTTTTTACGAACACTTACCAAAAGGCGCGCGATTGGTTGGTGTGGAATTAGACGATACGGCTGTAGATTTAGAAACCTTTCATCATCCACAACGTTGTGTGTATTTATTAGGTGCCGAAGATCATGGTATGACTAAGAAAGCCATGGAAAAATGCCATCATTTAGTCAAATTTAATTCGGAGAAAAGTTTAAACGTTTCTATTGCTGGAAGTATTGTTTTGTACGATAGAGGTTTGAATAAGCCTAGGATTTAACTATTCCAAAATTTCAATACGAATCGCTCTTAAAAAATCTTCGCCAGCTGGTAAATGATTGATACCTTCTTTTTCTTCTAAATTCCCGTTATGATCTATCGAATCAGCTAAACCACACCAAGGTTCCAAACATAAAAATGGCGCGTTGGGTTTCGTCCAAATTCCTAAATATGGGAAATGATCGAAATTCACTTTTAAAATATTTTTGTCAAGATGTTTTAAAACCACTTCATTTGATTTTAACTGTTTAAATACTAATGCATCTTTTTCAAATAAAGCATAATTTAGTGAAATAGCATTGTTCTCAGATGCTACTAAAGTTGTTTTTCCATTGAAACTTTCATTTTCTAAATGATGTGTTTCGAAACTATCTTCTTTATTAAATTGCAAAGAATACTCTTCAAAATTCCCTTCAATTGCAAAGGCTGGATGCGCACCAATAGAAAACGGCAACACTTCATCCGATTGATTTCTAACGAAATATTCAATGACCAATTCATTATCCATTAACGTGTAGGCCATTAACAATTTAAAATCAAATGGATAATTGGCTTTCGTTTCTTCCGTTTCATTTAATTCAAAAATAACTTGATGCTCACTTTTTTTATCGAATGAGAATTCCATATTTCTGGCAAAACCGTGTCGTGGTAACGGATACGAATTTCCATTAAACGTAAAACTATCATTCTTCAAGCGACCCACAATTGGAAATAAAACAGGTGAGGTTTTGTTCCAATAGGTTTCGTCTACCGTCCAAATAAAGTTTTTGTTATTTTTAACTAATGAAAGTAATTCGGCACCCAAAGTATCAATGGTTGCTGAAAGTTGCGAATTGGAGATAGTTATAATCATTTGACAAATTCTCTTTTTAAAATTCCATAATGTACCGAACTAATAAATTCATTATTCCAGAAAAAATTCTCCACAAAATGTGCTTCTTTTCTAAAACCATTTTTTACTAAAACTTTTTCTGAAGCGAAATTATTTGGATCAATAACAGCTTCAACAGAGTGAAATCCTGCAGTAGTAAAGGCATAATCTAACATAGCTTTCACGGCTTCAGACACATAGCCTTTTCCATCATATTCTGGCAAAACCATATAACCGATTTCGGTACGATAACTATCTGGTTGTACTCTGTAAAAGCCCATAAAGCCAATTATTGTATCTGAATTTTTTAAGCAAACACCCCAATTTATATCGGTGTTTTCATCAATTTTATCATTCATCATTTGAATCATAGCCAATGCTTCACCTTCATTTTGTAAAAGTGGTCGAGGCACGAATTTCATTCTTTCTGGATTACTTCTTATTTTAAAAACTTCTGGAGCATCCGAGTCTTTTAGTCTTCGTAAAACTAATCGTTCAGATTCTAAATTTGGAAAAGGTTGAAAATTTATGGTAAGCATGATTTTTTGTGTTTATGATGACTAATTGATTTATCTTGATTTTTTAAAACACAGATTGAAAAAATTCTTAAAATTTATATAATTTCTTAAATCTGTGTTGTAACTCTTTTTACTTGGCTCTTTTTACTTTTTACTTGGCTCTTTTTACTTTTTACTTGG
>CAYWVV010000132.1:0-2618 GCA_964461805.1 uncultured Flavobacterium sp. | reverse complement strand
TAAAGATTTTCATCTACGGCATATAGCCTTATTGTGATAAGATTAAAGATTAGAAATTTTAATCAGTTACAAATATAGGAAAAACTTTTTTACATAAATTACGGATTTCCACATTTGTACTAATTTTCTTTTGTTTATTTTTAACAATTGATTTTTTAAGTGAAAGTAATGGCAAAAATTTTAGGTTTAGATTTAGGAACAAACTCAATTGGATGGGCGTTAATTGATGATGTTAAAAATAATATTATTGGTGTAGGAAGTAGAATATTTCCAATGGGAGTAATAGATTTAGGAAATGGCGACAGTGAAATTTCTAGAAATGCTAGTAGAACTGGAGCAAGAGGAGTTAGAAGGCAATTTTTCAGAAGGAGACTTCGTAAAAAAATATTATTAAAAGCACTTTCTGAAAATAATATGTGTCCAATGAATACTTCAGATTTTGAAGATTGGAAAAAAACAAAACTATTTCCATCAGATAAATTAGCGACTTGGTTTGCATTAAATCCTTATGAATTACGTCAAAAAGCATTAAATGAAAAATTATCTTTAGAAGAAATTGGTAGAATATTTTACCATTTGATTCAAAGAAGAGGATTCCTGAGCAATAGTAGAAAAGGCGGAACTGATGATGGCGCTATATTCAAAGGTAATCCAAAAGAAGGAAAAATTGGTATTACTGAAACACAAGAAAGTATTCAAGATAAAACTTTGGGTTCTTATTTGTTTGATATTTATCCTAAAGAAAATCAACCTTTTCAAGATGGTTTGGAACGAATTCGAAATAGATACACCACTCGTAAAATGTATGTAGACGAGTTTGAATTGATATGGAGTAAACAATCTCAGTTTCATTCTAATCTAAATGAAGATTTAAAAACAATTTTTGGAGGTAGAAAATTAGATGGTTACAAAGAAGATGGAATTTTATTTCATCAACGTCCATTGCGTTCTCAAAAACATTTGGTTGGAAATTGTTTTTTTGAACCTTCTAAAACAAAATGTCCAATTAGTGCCATTCCATTTGAGCAATTTAGAATTTGGCAATGGGTAAATACATTAGAATACAACGGAAAGAAAATTTCGCAAGAAGAAAAAGAAAAAATTGTAGAATTTCTTTATGCAAATGAAAAACCTGATTTTAAAAAGATTAGAAAGGTAATCGGAAAAGAAAGTGCCGATTTTAAATTTAATTATAAAGACGAAGATAAAATTGTAGGAACTCATACTGTTTCAAGTTTATCAAATAAAAAATATTTTGGTATAAAATGGTTTGAATTTTCAGAAAAAGAACAAGAAGATATTTGGCACGTTTTATATTTTTTTGATAGTAAGTCAAATTTAAAAGAATATGCTATTACAAATTGGAATTTTTCGGAAGAACAAGCAGATGCAATTTCAAAATTTAATGTAAAAGATGGTTATTCTAGTTTGAGCAGAAAAGCAATTTCTAATATTTTACCGTTTTTGAAAATTGGTTTTACATATGATGTTGCAGTGGTACTTGGTGGAATTAAAAATGTTTTTGGTTCAGATTGGGAAAAGTTATCTGATGATAAACGAAATTTTTTAATTGACAATGTAGAAGGAATTGTTCGTTCAAAAACCAAAGGTGGTTTTATTGATGTTATAAAAGATATTTTAAGGAATGATTATGCTATTTCAGATAATCAAATGAGAAAATTATATCATCATTCTGCCAATATTGATGTGGCTGAATTATTAGAAAAGTTACCAACTGGTAAAGAAGCTGACAAAGAAATTCAAGCGATTAGAAATCCTATTGTTATTACTGCTTTGTTTGAATTACGAAAATTGGTAAATGAACTAATTGAAGAATACGGTAAAATAGATGAAATAAAAGTGGAAATGGCTAGAGATTTAAAAATCTCCAAATCACAACGAAATAAAATTAGAAAAGAGCAAAATAGATTAGAACGTGAAAATGATAGAGTAAAGTCTAGAATTTTAGAAGAAGGACAACGTATCACTCACGATAACATTCTACTTTACAAATTATGGGAAGAATGTAAACGAACTTGTCCATATACTGGAAAAGGAATTTCTGTAACGCAATTGTTTTCAGGAGAAGTTCAAATTGAACATATTCATCCTTGGAGTCGTTCGTTAAACGATAGTTTTGCTAATAAAACACTTTGCTACGCAGATGAAAATCGTAAAAAAGGAAACAAAACACCTTTCGAATTTTATGGTAATGACGAACTAGATTGGAGCGCTAGAAAAGAAAGAGCCTTGAAATTATTTTCTGATACTAAAGAATATCCAAATGCTTATCAAAAATTCAAACGATTTGTGCAACAAAAATTTGATGATGATTTTTCATCTCGACAATTAAATGATACACGTTATATAAGTAAAGAAGCTAAAAATTATTTGGCAAAAATTTGTAAAAATGTGATGGTTTCTCCTGGGCAAGCCACTTCAAACTTCCGACAAAAATGGGGTATGAATAATATCTTGAACGATGAAAACGAAAAAACTCGTGAAGATCATCGTCACCATGCTGTAGATGCTTTAGTTATGGCTTGTACAAAAGTTTCTTATGTTCAAGAATTATCCAAATGGAACAGATATAATCGAAATTCTGAATTAAAACAATT
>CAYWVV010000131.1:0-2750 GCA_964461805.1 uncultured Flavobacterium sp. | reverse complement strand
GTCCAATCCCATCTTCCAGATAAATCTGAATCTTGTAAACCCCAAAGGTTGTATTGGAATTCTCCTTGAGAAATTGGTGAACCTTTAAATGTTGAATATGGTCCTTCTTCTTTAGCCATTTCCATTGAAGCTGTTACTGCCGCAAAGTACATGGTTTCAAAAATTTCTTGGTTTAATTTTTTCGCTTCATCACTTGTAAAAGGTAATCTTAGCATGATGAAAGCATCTGCTAAACCTTGAACACCTAATCCAATTGGTCGGTGACGTTTGTTAGAATTTTCTCCTTCAATTACAGGATAATAATTTCTATCAATTACTTTATTTAAGTTTTTAGTCACACGTTTTGTAACCGTGTAAAACAACTCGTGATTAAATGTTCCATTTTCTACGAACATAGGTAACGAAAGAGACGCTAAGTTACAAACTGCAATTTCATCTTTCGAAGTATATTCCATAATCTCCGTACATAAATTCGAAGAACGAATCGTACCTAAATTTTTCTGATTTGATTTTCTGTTAGCTGCATCTTTGTACAACATATATGGCGTTCCAGTTTCAATTTGCGATTCTAGAATTTTTTCCCATAATTCGTGTGCTTTGATGGTTTTTCTACCTTTTCCAGCGGCTTCATAAGACGTATAAAGTGCTTCAAATTCTTCTCCATACACATCGTATAAACCTGGACATTCATTTGGACACATTAACGTCCACATTCCATCTTCTTGTACACGTTTCATGAATAAATCTGATGTCCACATCGCAAAGAATAAATCGCGCGCACGCATTTCTTCTTTACCTGTATTCTTTTTCAAATCTAAGAAATCGAAAATATCGGCATGCCAAGTTTCTATGTAAATCGCAAAACTTCCTTTACGTTTTCCACCACCTTGATCTACATAACGTGCCGTGTCGTTGAACACACGTAACATTGGAACAATTCCATTAGACGTTCCGTTTGTGCCACGAATATAAGAACCTGTTGCACGAACATTGTGAATTGATAATCCAATTCCACCAGCGGATTGAGAAATTTTTGCTGTTTGTTTTAACGTGTCGTAAATTCCATCGATACTATCGTCTTGCATTGCTAAAAGGAAACAGGATGACATTTGAGGTTTTGGCGTTCCAGCATTAAATAAAGTTGGCGTAGCATGTGTGAAGAATTTTTTCGACATTAAGTCGTAAGTTTCTAACACAGCCGGTAAATCGTTTAAGTGAATTCCAACAGATACACGCATTAACATGTGTTGTGGACGCTCTACGATTTTTCCATTAATCTTTAATAAATATGAACGCTCTAAAGTTTTAAATCCGAAATAATCGTAGTTAAAATCTCTGTTGTATATGATATGAGAATTTAAATATTCTGCATTTTCTTGAATGACTTGGTGTACTTCTTCTGATAGAAGTGGCGCTGCTTGATTGGTTCTTGGGTTGACATAATGAAACATTTCATTCATCGTTTCCGAGAACGATTTGTTGGTGTTTTTATGTAAATTAGAAATCGCGATACGAGCAGCTAGTTGTGCGTAATCTGGGTGAGCAATGGTCATTGAAGCGGCTGTTTCTGCTGCTAAATTATCTAGTTCTGAAGTGGTTACACCATCGTATAATCCTTCAATAACTCGCATAGCTACTTTTACAGCATCTACTAAATCGTTTAAACCATAACACAGTTTTTTAATACGGTCTGTGATTTTGTCAAAACTTACAGGCTCTTTATGGCCATCTCTTTTTATTACGTACATAGTTTTTGTTTTGTGAAACAGCAAATCCCTTTACTGTTTCGGGTTATTTGTATTATTTATTTTTCACCAGTAATTAAGAATTGCCTTTCATTGGAAACAACGAAAGGCTAACATTTTTAAGTAAACTTAATAGCAGGATTGGGGGAATTCTGTATTGTTGTTTTTTGCCACAAAGACACTAAGACGCGAAGTTTTTTTTTGTATTTGTGGCAATTTATAGTCTAATTTTAAAACTTAGACCAAGTTTATATTTTCTTTGTGACTTTGTGTCTTCGTGGCAATAAATTAAAAATCCGCATCAAAAGTAATTTTTTGCGCATCAGAATCTGTATTCATCACACCAGCTTTTTGGTATTCGGCAACTTTTTTCTCGAAGAAATTTGTTTTTCCTTGAAGTGAAATCATATCCATAAAATCGAATGGATTTGTGGTATTGTATTCTCTTTCGCAACCTAATTCTACTAATAATCTGTCGGCTACGAATTCTAAATATTGCGTCATTAAACCAGCATTCATCCCAATTAAAGAAACCGGCAGACTTTCGGTAATAAATTCTCTTTCGATGTTTAGAGCATCTACAATAATTTCTCTAATTCTTTCTTTTGGCACTTTATTTACTAAATGATGGTTGTGTAAATGCACTGCAAAATCACAATGTACACCTTCATCACGAGAAATTAATTCGTTAGAAAAGGTTAAACCTGGCATTAAACCACGTTTTTTCAACCAATATATAGAACAGAAAGCACCAGAGAAGAAAATCCCTTCTACTGCAGCAAATGCAATTAAACGTTCTGCGAAAGAATCTGATTCAATCCATTTTAGTGCCCAATCTGCTTTTTTCTTAATCGCAGGAAAAACTTCTAAAGCATTAAACAACTCTGTTTTTTCTGCTTCATCTTTTACATACGTATCAATTAAAAGCGAATACGTTTCAGAATGAATATTTTCCATCATGATTTGAAAACCATAAAAGAATTTTGCTTCTGCATATTGCACTTC
>CAYWVV010000130.1:0-2754 GCA_964461805.1 uncultured Flavobacterium sp. | reverse complement strand
TATTTCTTCACAATCAAGAACTCACTACGTCTGTTTTGTGCGTGTTGTTCTTCGGTACAGTCTGTACATGGAACTTTTGGTTGCGTTTCTCCCATTCCACTTCCTGTAATTCTGTTTTTAGCAATTCCTTTTGATACGATGTATTGTACTGTAGATTTTGCTCTTCTGTCTGATAATTTCATGTTATAATTATCTGCTCCACGATTATCTGTGTGCGATTTTGCATCGATAACCATGTTAGGATATTCATTCATTACTTTTACCAATTTATCTAATTCTTCAGCACCTTCTGCTGTAATATTTGATTTGTTGTATTCGAAGTAAATCGGTTGTAAAATCACTTCTCGTTCTGTAATGATTGGTTTAATTGGTGTCATGTTTAACACTATTGTTTTGGCTCCGTTTGGAGATTTCTCCATCGTAGCTGTTCCATTTTCATATCCTGATCTTGTTGCATTGAAATTAGCCACTTGCTCACAATCGATTCCGAATTTCGTCTCTCCCATCTCGTTTGAAACTTGAGTTCCTTTTTCGACTCCTTTATTATTCACTAAAGCAACATTCGCATTTGAAAGTAATTTTCCTGTTTCTGCATCTTTTACTACTACAGTTGCATCTACTCCACAAACCGCATTGGCTTGGTAGATGTCGTCATTCCCTTCTCTGTTACTTGAAAAATAACCTACATTTTTTTGTAAATTGTATGAAAATGCGAAGTCGTCTTTTTGTGAGTTTACCGGTTCTCCAACGTTTGTCGATTTTTCACTTGTGTTTGTATTTTGTTTGAACACATCGTAACCTCCAAATCCTTGTCTTCCATTTGATGAAAAGAATAAAACATCATCATCTTGGATTGAAGGGAAACTCTCGTTTGCTTCTGTATTTACATTTGCTCCTAAGTTTTCTGGCGTTCCATACGTATCTCCATCTACACTTACTTTCCAAATATCGTGACCTCCTAATCCGCCTGGCATATCAGAAGAAAAATATAATGTTTTTCCGTCTTTACTGATACTCGGATTTTGAATTGAATATTCTTTATTATTAATTGATAAAGCTTGTCCTTTTGCCCATTTGTCGCCTTCTTTTGTCGCTTTATACAAATAAATTTGTCCTAATTTCAGTTTTTTCCCTTTGTCTTTTAGAAATTCCCCTTCATTAAAACTAACACTTCCATAATAGATAGTATTCCCATCTGAAGAAATACTTGCTGGACCATCGTGCCATCTGGTATTTAATTCTGCAACTTCTGTCGCTTGACTTAAGGTTCCGTCTGCATTTCTTGTAGCTTTATATACATCTAAATACGGCTCCTCGTCCATACTACTTGCTTTTCTTGCTGTGTTTCTTGCACTGGCAAAATACAGCTCATTTGAATTGGTTAACACTGCTCCAAAATCTGATTTATCACTGCTAACATCTGACTTTTTTGCATCATATTGTTTGCTCTGATTTTTTAATTGTGTTAAATAGTTTGGATTGTTTTTAAACGCTTTTGCTCTTGCATCATTAGGTTGCATTTTAGCGAATTGTTCCATTTGAGCTTCTGAGCCTTTGATATTTCCTTCTGCTTTTAGCATTTGAGCATATCTAAAGTGTGTTTCTGCATCTTGAGCAGACTCAACTGCTTTAGCATACCAAGTAACTGCTTCTTTCGTATTGAAAACATTGAAATAACTATCTGCTAATTGTTTGTACACATATCCGTCAGCTTTGTCTTTCTCAACTAATTTTGAGTAAGCCTTTGCCGCATCAACATACTCCAATCTATCGTATAATTTATCCGCCTCTTTAGTGTCTTTATTTTGTGCCATTACTCCTGTTGAAAGAAATAAAGCACTTGCTAGTATATATATATTTTTCATATGTATTTTTCTGTGTTGGATAGATTAAAAATAACGTGGTGAACGTGATACTTTTTTACTAAAGTTAACATCAAACAACAAAATTACCTCGTGAGATGATGGTGTAGTTACTTTTAAATCTGAAACGATATGATCGTAAGCATAACCCACTTTTAATGACGGAGTGATGGCATAATTTACCATAGCTCCAAAACTGTCATCTCTTCGATAAGTAGCGCCAAGTTCGAATTTGTCGTAAAACATAAAGTTCGTTGAAACATCTAAAGAAGCTGGCGCTTCAAACGATGATTTTACCATAAAGAATGGTTTGAATTTCACATTCTGATTGATATCGAAAACATAACCTCCGGTTAAAAAATAATGGCTCGTTTCGTTACCATAAGTTCTACCGTTAAAATCTAAATGCTCTGCCTTTAACATATTAGGAACAGACAATCCTAAATAGTATTTATCTGTATAATAAAAAACTCCAGAACCAAAATTGAAATAACTGTTGCTCACATTGGCTCCAAAAGCACCATCGTTTTGCTGCGGTAATGTAGGAGCTATTTTGGTTAAATAATCCACATTATGCAATGTTAATCCAGCCTTTAAACCCAAAGCTAACTTGTGTTCGCCACCTAATTTTAAAGTATAAGAGAAATCTCCATAAATATTGTTCTCTTCAACTGGTCCAATTTTATCTGAAATAACAGATAATCCTAAACCTACATTTTTTCCTACTGGACTGTGTCCAAAAAAAGTACTTGTTGTTGGCGCATCTTCCAATTCAATCCACTGTCTTCTGTGTAAAAGACCCATTGATAAATTTTCTTTACTACCAGCATAAGCAGGGTTCATAACACTCATATTATACATATATTGTGTATAATGTGGGTCTTGTTGAGCA
>CAYWVV010000129.1:0-2761 GCA_964461805.1 uncultured Flavobacterium sp. | reverse complement strand
GCTGAGCGGAGTCGAAGCCTTTTGTGTTATTTTTATGTGTTATTACTTCTTGTCAGGCTGAGCGGAGTCGAAGCCTTTTGTGTTATTTTTATGTGTTATTACTTCTTGTCAGGCTGAGCGGAGTCGAAGCCTTTTGTGTTATTTTTATATGTTATTACTTCTTGTCAAGCTGAGCGGAGTCGAAGCCTTTTGTGTTATTTTTATGTGTTATTACTTCTTGTCAGGCTGAGCGGAGTCGAAGCCTTTTGTGTTATTTTTATGTGTTATTACTTCTTGTCAGGCTGAGCGGAGTCGAAGCCTTTTTTTTATGTTATTTTTATGTGTTGTTACATCTTGTCAGGCTGAGCGGAGTCGAAGCCTTTTGTGTTATTTTTATGTGTTGTTTCATTTCTACATTCTGCTAATAATGGCAATTTATCAAAATCACCACTTATCAAAGCTTCTTTTTTTAATCTTGACCAACCTTTTATCCTTTTCTCAAAATAAATTCCTTGATTAGGTTCTGTAAAAACTTCATAAAAAACTAATTCAATTGGTCTTCTTTTAAAAGTGTAACAGTCTCTATAAAATCCCATTTCGTGTTGCATAATTCTAGTATCGAGGTTGGAACTAAAACCGGTATAATAGGAATTATCAGAACATTTTAATATGTAAACATAATATAATTTCATTTATTTTGGCTTAAATTTAATTTAATGGCTTTTAATATATTTATCTAGTAGGCTTCGACTCCGCTCAGCTTGACAATTATGCAATTACTTCATTAAACTGAAATACTATTTCTCTATTTACTACTACTGTCAGACTGAGCTTGCCTGTGCTGAGCTTGACGAAGTATCAAAGTGCTTGTGAAACCGAAACTCTTTTCCAGTAGGCTTCGACTCCGCTCAGCTTGACTATGAATTTAAATTATATTTTTTATTATTTCATAACTATGCTTAGGCGTCACATTATTCACAAAATACTGAGATCCGTTTTCTCCCATTTGTGCACAAAGTTGCGGATTTGAACGTAATAAATCAATTTTTTCTTTGATTAAATTCGGTTCGTTTGATGGAGCCCAAACTCCAGCTTTCACTTCATCTTGTATGATAGTTCCATAATCAGTATTACTATCAATTGCAGCTAACACTGGAATTTTAGAATTAAAATAACTCAACGATTTAGATGGAATATTCGGAATGGTGAAATTTTCGTGTAATGAAATTAGTCCACAATTGGCAACTGAAATAATATTTTGATAATCTTCGCGCGGTAATGAATCCTTAATTACAACGTTTGGAATGTTTTTTTCTTTAATTAATTTTTCGATTTTTAATTTCTCTGTTCCTTGTCCGACAATGAAAAATAGAACTTTATCTTCTGGTTGATACAATTCGGCAACAGCCAAAATATTTTCTAACTTTTGAGGCAAACCAATATTTCCACCGAAAATAATGACGAAGTTATCATCAAAATTATATTTTTTTCTTAAAACAAATTTATCACCCGAAAACTGTGGAATTTCTTTTTGCCAATTCGGTAAAAGATGTAATTTTTTCATTAAAACTTTAGGATTATGGCGAATTACATAATCGATATTTCCTTGTGACATACAACCAATTTCATCAGCCACTTCGTATAATAAATGTTCTTTTTTTCGAAAGAAATTATATAACATTCCGCCTTTCTTCATCATGCCTAAATCGACAGCATTTTGAGGAAAAATATCTCTTAAAATTAAATATAGTTTAGATTGGTGTTTCTTTTTTAACCAACTTGCTACATCAATCAAACTAATTGGAGGCGTTGGCATTATGATTAAATCTAAAGAATCTGACTTAAAATATTTTTTGATTGCTTTTTTATATTGATACGGCAAAAGCACATTAGCAATTCCTTTTTGAATTGGGTTTACGTTTAATAACGGAAGCGTTTTTACTCGGATAACATGTATCCCTTCTTCTTGCTTCAAACCGATTTCATTTTCATTAATAGCGGGAGCTACGACAAAAACTTCATGACCTTGATCACGAAATTCTTCCATCAAATCGGTGTATAAATTACTCGACTTTGGAATTTTAGGATAAGCTAATGCTAGGAAAATAAGTTTCATATTATGAAGAGCCAAGTAAAAAGTAAAAAGAGCCAAGTTTTTGACAAGTAAAAAGATTCTTGCTATCCGTATTTTGTTTCATAAGTTATTTTTTATTTGAATTATTTACAATTGCGCCTAAAATATTTTTTATCTCTTTACTTTCTTGAATTAAAATTTGTAGTTGAACATCTTCATTTTCGGTTAATTCCTTTAAAATTCTTAACCAATAATTAGATTCTCTTGCTTCTCTTAAAGAAATTTTCACTTTATTAATAAAATCTGCTTTTGAAGAACCTGCTTGAGACTCTTCATAATTTGCACCAATTGAAGTACAAGATTTCCCCAATTGAAATCTTACTAAATTATTCTCTGGATTTGTTTCTAATTTTCTCAAATATTTCAAACAGTTAACTCCAAAATTAAATGTTCTTTTTAATAAATCGTTTTCTTTCATTACGTGGCATATATTTATTTTACTTGGCTCTTTTAACTTTTTACTTGGCATTTATTACTTTTTACTTGGCTCTTTTCACTTTTTACTTTTTACTTGGCTCTTTTCACTTTTTACTTTTTACTTTTTACTTGGCTCTTTTTACTTGGCTCTTTTCACTTTTTACTTGGCTCTTTTTACTTTTTACTTGGCTCTTACTTCTTACTTCTTACTCCACACTACTCGATTCACAT
>CAYWVV010000128.1:0-2763 GCA_964461805.1 uncultured Flavobacterium sp. | reverse complement strand
GTAAAATTTAGTACTATCTTTGCTGACTGAATTTTCGAAATAGTAATTTTTGAAAATAAAATTATAATACTGGTTATGGAAGAAAAGATTATAGAAGAAAGCAAACAAGGAACTTCAATGGTTTTGGAGACAAAAAAAGAAAACCAAAAAAAGTTATTTATAGAAAGCTATGGTTGTCAAATGAACTTTGCAGATAGCGAAGTTGTGGCCTCTATTTTAGCAAATGAAGGATATAATACTACGCAAATTTTAGAAGAAGCCGATTTGGTTTTGGTCAATACTTGTTCGATAAGAGATAAAGCAGAAGTAACCGTTCGTAAGCGTTTACAAATGTATAATGCCGTAAAACGTGACATCAACCCGAAAATGAAGGTGGGCGTTTTAGGTTGTATGGCAGAACGGTTAAAAGAAAAATTTTTAGACGAAGAAAAAATTGTAGATATGGTTGTAGGACCTGATGCTTACAAAGATATTCCAAATTTATTAAGAGAAGTAGAAGATGGTCGTGATGCGATTAACGTGATTCTTTCTCGTGAAGAAACCTATGCAGATATTTCTCCAGTACGTTTAAGTAGCAACGGAATTACAGCATTTGTATCGATAACTCGTGGTTGCGATAATATGTGTACGTTTTGCGTAGTGCCTTTTACTCGTGGACGTGAACGTAGTCGTGAACCAGAAAGTATTATTGAAGAAATTGCCGATTTGTGGAGTAAAGGTTTTAAAGAAGTTACTTTATTAGGTCAGAATGTAGACAGTTACCTTTGGTATGGTGGTGGATTGAAAAAAGATTTCGAAAAAGCCAGCGAAATGCAAAAAGCAACTTCAGTAGATTTTGCTCAATTGTTAGACCGATGTGCGACGCAATTTCCAAAAATGCGTTTTAGATTTTCTACTTCAAACCCACAAGATATGCATCTTGAAGTAATTGAAGTTATGGCGAAACATCATAACATCTGTAATTACATTCACTTACCAGTTCAAAGCGGAAGTACCAGAATTTTGAAAGAAATGAATCGCCAACATACGCGTGAAGAATATATTACGCTGGTGGATAACATTTACAGAATCATTCCAGATATAACTTTATCGCAAGATATTATTGCTGGTTTTCCAACAGAAACAGAAGAAGATCATCAAGATACCTTAAGTTTATTAGAATATGTACGATACGATTTCGGCTTCATGTTCTCGTATTCGGAAAGACCAGGAACATTAGCAGCCAGAAAAATGGAAGATGATGTGCCTGAAGAAGTTAAAAAACGTCGTTTACAAGAAATTATAGAAGTACAACAACGTATTGCTTTAGAACGCACACAACGTTTTGTTGGGCAAACAGTTGAAGTCTTAGTGGAAAAAGATTCTAAACGTTCAGACAAACAATGGAGTGGAAGAAATTCACAAAGTACCGTTGTTGTTTTTCCAAAAGAAAATTATAAACCAGGAGATTTTGTACTAGTTAAAATATCGGATTGTACCAGTGGAACCTTAATTGGTGAAGCAGTTGGATATTCTGAAATTATGAATTAGAAAATAAAAAATATACGCCGCGAATTTTCGAATTTTTCGAAGAAATTGATAACGAATAATGAGTTTAGAAGATTATAGAAATCAAGACACCTTTAAGGTAATTGGCGCTTGCATTGAAGTGCATAATAGTTTGGGTCCAGGATTGCTGGAAATTGTTTATAAAGATGCTTTACAAATTGAATTTAAAGAAAGAGGAATTCCGTTTGAACGTGAAAAAGAGTTTAAAATTGAATACAAAGGAATTGTTCTTCCACATAAATTTTATGCAGATTTTATAGTTTTTGAAGATATTATTCTTGAAATTAAATCTGTAACAGAAATTTCTAAAGAACATTTAGCCCAAACATTGAATTATATAAAGTTAGCAGATGCAGATGTTGGTTTAATTGTAAATTTCAATAAATCTTCATTAGAAAGAAAAAGATTAGTAAGCACAAGATAATTCGAAAATTCGCGGCTTTTAAGAATAAGTGAAAAATAAAGATTAGGACGTATAAAATAATTCGATAAATTCGAAAATTCGCGGCTAATTAACAAAACGAAATTGCTTCGTAACAACATAAAATGGAATCAGTTCAAAACATAAAACAACGCTTTGAGATTATTGGAAACGATCCAAAACTCAATCGTGCGGTAGAAAAAGCTATTCAGGTTGCGCCTACAGATATTTCTGTATTGGTAACAGGAGAAAGTGGTGTGGGAAAAGAAAGTATTCCTAAAATCATTCATTCGTTATCGCACAGAAAACACGGAAAATACATTGCGGTAAACTGTGGTGCTATTCCAGAAGGCACGATTGATTCAGAACTTTTCGGACATGAAAAAGGTTCATTTACTGGCGCTACAGGAACTCGTGAAGGGTATTTTGAAGTGGCCGATGGCGGAACTATTTTCTTAGATGAAGTAGGGGAATTGCCGTTAACCACTCAAGTACGTTTATTACGTGTTTTGGAAAATGGTGAATTTATTAAAGTGGGTTCTTCACAAGTACAAAAAACAAATGTTCGAATTGTAGCAGCCACTAACGTGAATATGTTAGATGCTATTGAAAAAGGAAAATTCCGTGAAGATTTATACTATCGTTTAAGCACGGTTGAAATTAATTTACCAGCTTTACGCGAAAGAAAAGAAGATATTCATTTGTTGTTTCGCAAGTTTGCTGCCGATTTCGCACACAAATATAAAATGCCTCCGATTAAATTATCGGACGATGCGGTGAATTATTTAATGCAT
>CAYWVV010000127.1:0-2876 GCA_964461805.1 uncultured Flavobacterium sp. | reverse complement strand
TTTGATTAGAACAATATTAACTGACCTTGTTGCGTTAAGGTCTTGAATCCGCCCTGCATAAAACAAACATATATTAATGAACTACACTTTTAAAAACACAGAAATTAACAATAAGAAAGCTTCTGATTTTGAAACCAAATCTCTGTTGTATTTAATTAGTAACAAGAAAGAAATTGAATACGTTACTTTTGATTGTTTTAATGACGTAAGTGGCGTAAATAAAAAACATGATAAAATTTGGGATGTCCAATCAAAAAATGAAAAAACATTAAGTCCAAAAAAAATTGGAAAATATCTTTTCACTTTATTTGACAATTATATATCAACTTTTTCATTTCATGAGTTCATCTTCTTTTCTCCAATATTAAACGAAGATTATAAAATAAACTCAAAATTAAACATTTATAATCTTGATAATATTGAAGAAAAAACTTTAAAAAGAATATCGAATGGCTTAACCGAAGAAGTTGAAAGAGTAAAAGGAAATGTAATAGATTATACAAAAGAAATTGAAAAATTCTTAGAGAAAGTTTTCATAGTAGAAGACAATAGTACCGAAAATGAATATATAAAATCTGTTACAAAATTTAAGAAAGTAGGCATTAAATCTGATGATTTTTATAATAGTGTTTTTACGGATTTACGAAACATACAAAGTGCTAAAAAGAATAGCTATATCGAAAATGAAGTTATTTCAGAAATCCGTGATGTATTAACCTTTAATAGGCATTTATCAACTAAAGACGTAGAAATTTTAATTATTAGTAGAATAATTGGTGTAGAAATCTTCAATTATTCTTCAATTCCACTAACATTTTTCCCATTAATAAAAAGCCTTGATAGTGAAGATATAAAAGATATTCTTCAAGAATGTAATTCTAATCTTTCACGTGCTTTTTTTAATAAAAACAGTAATAAAGTCTTTTGGAATGTTTGTGAAAAAATTATATCATTTTTAAATGTAAATAAATCAAACGATGTTGAATATATTTATTTAGAAACCTTTAAAGATTACACTTTTAGAATTTCATATTTAAAAGATTTGACAATAAAATATTTAATATCAATTATAATAGAGGGAACAAAATGATAGTAAAAGAAGTAGCTTTTGGAAACTTAAATGAAGCTTTCATTGAGAATCGATTTGAAAATAAAACAAATATTATTTTTAGCAATGATAATAATAGAGGTAAAACTTTGCTAATGCAAAGTTTAATTTATTCTATCGGCTATGAATCTATATTTCCCAATAGTTTTAATCCAAAAAAATATTATTTTTATTCAAAAATTGAATTTAACAATTCAATTTTTAAATTCTTAAGAAAAGGAAATTCAATTTTAGTAATAAATGATGAGAATTTTAATGTTTTTAGTACAATAAGTGAGTTCAAATATTATTTTGACAAAGAGATATTTAAACTTCCAAAAATTGACAAAAACGGAGAACAGAAATTAGTTGATTTAAGTCTCTTATATGAATTATTTTTCCTTGGTCAAGATAATAGAAACACCTCAAACCTTATTGTTAAAGGACAAAATAACAAAGTGGATTTTTTAAACATGATTTATTCTCTTTTGGGTGTTTCAATTTCGACAAGTAATAAATATGATATTGAAAATCTTAAAAAAGAAAAGTCAATTATTGAGACAAAGATTAAAGCTGAAACAAGAAAAATAAAAGTTATTAAACAAAATCCACAAATTGCAACTTTTATTAGCTCTGCATCAAATAATTTGGATTTTAAAAACACTTCTAATCAATTAAAAGAATTACATTCAAATATTGCTGAATTAAAAAAGCAAAGAAATAGAGAAGAAAATAGAAAAATAAAATTAGAGAATTTGATAACTGAATTATCTTCACTTAACAGAAGTTTAAATGAAGGAAAAGTTAAATGTCTCGATTGCGGAAGTAATAAAATCATATTTTCAAATGACGATTTTGAATTTGAAGTGAGTAATAATTACGTTAGAAAAAATATTATTGAATCAATAAAAAATAACATTACAATTAAATTTGAAATAATCGATGAATTAAATCAAAACATCTATAGAGAACAAATTCAAATAAATAAACTGCTAGAAACTTCAACTCCAGAAATTAAAAACTATATTCTCTTTCAAGACGAAATTACAGACTCAAAAGATGTAGATAAAATCGTAGCAGAACTTCAAAAAGAATTAGATGAAATAGACAAAAAAATACAAAATAACGAAATTAAAACATCCTCAAATAAAGACTTGCAAAAAGATATTTTATCAAATATTATTTTGGAAATGAAAAATTATTATTCCAAAATAGATCCGCAAGGGTTATTAATATTTGAAGATTTATTTACTAAAACAGGAGAAACATATTCAGGAAGTGAAGGTCAAGAATATTACTTCTGTAAAATACTGTCTTTAAACAAAATACTATTACATAAATTTCCAATAATTATTGATTCTTTCAGAGAAGGAGAATTATCATCTTCAAAAGAAATTTTAATGCTAAATGAATATATCAATTTAAATAAACAAGTAATATTAACTTCAACACTAAAAGACGAAGAATATGACGCTGATAAATATTACAAAATAGAAAACTTAAATGTAATTGATTATTCAATGTTAGCAGATAGTAAAATATTGCAAAGTGATTTTGTACCTGAATTTAAAAAAATCATAGACAAATTCACGTATAAAGAATAACTACCACCAACAGCGGTTTCAAGAAATGGCGAGGCACGGGATTTATCTGAAATGGAAAAGGGTTTTAATTTAAAGTTTTGTTTATATTTGTGAAGGCTTGGTCTTGGTTCATCGCCACTTCTTGAAGCCGCGAAACGTTAAATACAAGTTTTGTGGAATCGAGAACGCTGAATAAAATCTGATTA
>CAYWVV010000126.1:0-2934 GCA_964461805.1 uncultured Flavobacterium sp. | reverse complement strand
ACTTTTTACTTGGCTCTTACTTCTTACTTCTTACTCCACACTACTCGATTCACATAATCTGTATAACTTAATATGATGCGAACCATTTTTTCTGAAACATTTGGCATGGAATAATCGGCAACTGTGCGAAAATTTCTTTCTGAACCGGTTTTCTGCGTTTGTAATTGCACCAAACCTTGCATAATACGTTCAGGCGACAATCCGACCATCATAACAGATGCTTCTTCCATGGCTTCTGGTCTTTCATGTGCTTGTCGAATATTTAACGCGGGGAAATTCAAAATAGAAGATTCCTCTGAAATCGTTCCACTATCTGACAAAACGGCAAAAGCGTTCATTTGTAAGGCGTTGTAATCGTTGAAACCCATTGGTTTTAAAAACTGAACTTCTTCACGAACTTTTACATTTTCACTTTCAATTTTATTTCTAGTTCGAGGATGTGTACTTACGATAATTGGAAACTGATATTTTTCTGCAATTTGATTTAAGCTTTCAATTAAACCGTTGAAATTATCAGGATTATTGATATTTTCCTCACGGTGAGAAGACACTACAAAATATTTACCTTTTTCTAAATTTAGAGTAGAGAGAATTTCTGAAGCTTGAATATTTGGCAAATAATGATTCAAAACTTCAAACATTGGCGAACCTGTTTTGATAATTCTATCCGCTGGTAAACCTTCACGTAGTAAATATTCGCGGGCAATATCGCTATAAGTCAAATTTACATCGGAAATATGATCTACAATTTTACGATTCGTTTCTTCAGGAACTCTTTGATCAAAACAACGGTTTCCAGCTTCCATATGGAAAATAGGAATTTGACGTTTTTTAGCAGGAATTGCACATAAACAACTGTTTGTATCTCCTAAAACTAAAAAGGCATCTGGTTGAACTTCTTCTAAAAGCGGATCGATTTTAATTAAAATTTGTCCGACGGTTTCTGTTGCCGTTTTTCCAGCAGCATTTAAGAAATAATCGGGTTTACGAATGCCTAAATCGTCAAAAAAGATCTGGTTTAATTCGTAATCGTAATTTTGTCCGGTGTGAACAAGTATATGCTCTATAGCTTCAGAAGCGTCTAAAGCAGCCATCACTCGTGACAAACGAATAATTTCTGGGCGTGTTCCTACTACTGTTATTAATTTTAGTTTTTTCATATATCTTTTTTTAAGAGCCAAGGCAAAAGTAAAAAGTAAAAAGTTTTGACCATTTGAACAAAAAATCTTTCTTCAATTTCACTTGAATCTTCTTACTTTAAATCTATTCCTTATTTTTTTTCTTGATTCTTTTTACTTTTTACTTTGCTCTTATCAAATTACACTTCTTCAAAATACGTATCTGCATCATTTGGATCGAAAAATTCATTTATCCAAAAGTTAGTATATAAAATATCGTTTCCTATATTTTTAATGTTATGCGTATACCAAATTGGCATATCCACATAAGCAGGTTCGTCTCCATTTAATTCGAAATTTAAAACCTCATCCGTTCCTATTTTTCTCAATTGAATTAAGGCTTTGCCTTTGATCACAGCAAAACGTTCAATTTTTCTAGTATGATAATGATTCCCTCTTGTAATGTTTGGTTTGGTTGTGGAAAAAGAAACTTGTCCACCAACTTCTAACCTAATAATTTCCACAAAACTTCCTCTATCATCTGTATGTTGCATCAATTTTACTGGAAAATGAGTGGCAATATCCATATAACATCTAAACGTATTAAATAAGTTTAATTCGAAAACTGATGAAAGCGTTGGAATACTTCCTTTATCTTGATATTCTAATTTATAGTTTTGTAATAAGCCTAAAATTTCAGAAACTTTCTTTTCAGAAGTATGCTGAATTTCTAGTTTTGGTTGATGATTCTTATTTCTAATTTGCTTGATGATTTCTTGCACCAATTCGCCAACATAAATCAATTTTAAATCGCCATCCACATCAATTTTTGGTGTTTCATTATGAGAAACTTGATGGCAAAACGTAGCTACTACCGAATTATAAAAAGGTTTTCCGAAAGGCCCGAAAACGTTTGGAATAATTAAACCTGTAAAAACAGCTTGATTTTCACTTGCCCAATTCGCAATTAATTCTCGACCTTCTTTTTTTGATTTTCCGTATAAATTATCACGTTCTTCTTGACTTGAAGAAGAAAGTAAAACATGCGGTTTGGATTTTGTTCTTTCCAAAGAAGCCACTAATTTCTGAACTAAACTTACATTTGTTTCAAAAATCACTTCTTGACTTTCGTGACGGTTCATGGCTGCTAAATGCACAATTACATCGCACTGAGAAACAAAATTATCTAATTCTGTATTGTTTTCGAAAAAATTACGTTGAAATTCCACACGAATAAATTCATCAGGAAATAAACCTAATGTATTATATAAATGTTTACCAACGAAACCGTCTTGACCTGTTATTCCTATTTTCATAATTATAAAGAGCCAAGTAAAAAGTAAAAAGAAACAAGTTCTCGAAAAGTAATAAGTTTCTTCATTTGTTATTTGTTTGAATTGTTACGATTGCTCCTAATATTTTTTTCAATTCTTGACTTTCTTTTAATAAATTGTTTAATTCAATATTTTCTTTCTCGATTAATGCCTTAATAATTCTTAACCAATAATTAGATTCTCTTGCTTCTCTCAATAAAATTTTAACTTTATTAAGAAAATCTGCTTTTGATGAACCCGCTTGAGATTCTTCATAATTAGCACCAACCGATGTACACGATTTTCCTAGTTGATATCTTATAAGATTGCTTTCAGGCAAACTTTCAATAGTTCTTAAAAATTTTAAAACTGCAACTGCAAAATTAAAAGTTCTATCCAATAAATCATTTTGTCTCATTTTCAATACTTTTTACGTGGCTTTTATTTAACTTTTTACTTGGCTCTTTTTACTTTTTACTTGGCTCTTTTTACTTGGCTCTTTT
>CAYWVV010000125.1:0-2982 GCA_964461805.1 uncultured Flavobacterium sp. | reverse complement strand
GTTGCGAACTTCGGAACCGATTATTTTCTATCAAAGATAAAATTTCTTGCGAGAAGTAAACGTGTATTTACTACAAAATTCGCAATCTTGCCAAACGTGTGTTATAGCGCGTATTTTTTTAAGTTATTATTATCGCATTTTTATTACACAAACCATTTTCATTAATTTTATATAAAGTAAACCCAAAACAAGACAAAATATTCAGAAAACGAAAAATAACATTCTTAAAAACGTTTTGATTTGTCTTTCAAACCGATTATAAATATCAAGTTTTCAATAATTTTTCTACAAAGTTATTCCACAAAGTAAACACAATGCAAGCCAAAAGATTCTGAAAACGAGAAATTACATTCCGAGAAACGTTGTGCTTTGGCTAAAAAAA
Source organism: uncultured Flavobacterium sp. (assembly GCA_964461805.1). Lineage (GTDB taxonomy): Bacteria > Bacteroidota > Bacteroidia > Flavobacteriales > Flavobacteriaceae > Flavobacterium. The sequence goes on along the minus strand of CAYWVV010000125.1, from coordinate 2,600 downwards.
AAATATTTATTATTGATTCTTTTTTACAAAGTTTTACAACGTATTTAAAGACTTTTTATGAGCTTTTCGCAACGTTTTACGTTCAGTTTTTCCGCAACGTTTTATGCGCTATAACGTTTCGCGGCTTTAAGAAGTTGGGGATTTGTAAGCCTAAACTTTCGATTAAACACCGAAAATCAAAAGTACAAAACAAACTTTAAATTAAGCCTAAAACCCCAATTTCTTAAAACCGCTGTTAGGCGAAGAACTTTGTTTAATATATTTCTACGTTATTTTCTACAGCCCATGTTTTCGTTAAATGATGTAAATTAGTTGTTTCAAAATTTGCTTTACTACATTTAATTCTAATAATACTTGAGATTATTTCGCTGTTAATATTATTTGTATTTCCATGTATTCGTAAATACTCAGACAATGCTTTTAAATAATCATGACCATTGCATAATTGGTATTGATTTGGATTTGTTGAACTTAACTCTAATAATTTAGTATTTATAGTTTCAAAATCTGTTAACCTTGCATTTGGTGATTTTGACAAAAGATTACTAAAATATTGTGCGAAGTTTATTTCAGATGTTTCAAAAGAAATTAAATGTTGAAATCCTGTTTTCTCAAATTCAATTCTTAAATCCTCTTTTTGATTTAACCATTTTAATAATGAAATATTCGAAATAATTTTCATTATATCATTTCTCAATTCTATAATTTCATTATTTGTAATGTTCTTAAATTCGAGAACAACTGAGCTGAATATATCATCTTTTGAAATTAATGTCATTTCAATATCATGTAAATCAGTTAAAAACATATTCGGTCTTTCATAAACTTCATTGTTTAGAAAAATAAAATCCGCATCTCTAATTCCAATAACTAGCTTGTAGTCATTAAGTATTTCTTCAACGCAAAGTTCAACTTTACTTTTTCCACCTGGAATATATTCAATTTTACAATTAGCTACATTAAATAATTTTCTAAATAATCTAATATCAGTATCACCTTCAACTAGAATAAACACTATGCCTTGGCTATTTGGATGTTTTATATCAAGTTTTAGTTCATCTAATTTATCTTGATATGTAATATCTTGTTTAGTCATTACTAATTACATTTTCAAGATTATAAACTAAATCCCATCTACCATTTATTATTGACGGTGCATGAGTAGCAATTAATACTTGTATATTTTGAATTTTTATTATTTTTAATAAATCATTTAAAAACTCTTTTTGCCAAGTAATGTGTAAAGATATTTCTGGTTCATCAATTAAAACTAAAATATTTGGTTTTACGTTAAAAATCAATTCATATAACAATACAACTTCATGCTGCTCTCCTGAAGATAATTGATTTAATTCTAGCTCTTTACCTTTACTGGTTTTAAAGAAAAAACCTTTCTCACGACTAATATTAATTGATTTATAGGTAAACCTTCTCTCATTTAGAATTGTTGTAAAGAGTTCTAATTTTTCTAATAAGTCATCAAAAACTATTAATTTTTGTTCTAAATCATTTATGTATACCAATAAGGCTTTTGCATCATCCTTACTGTAATCTCTAATTTTTTGTTTGCTCTCGTAAAGACCAAATTCCATCAAATTTTCTTGTTTTTCATTCAAGGATAATAATCGAGAATTATAATCATTTTCTGTGATAATATTTTTTTCATCAATTAAACGATCTAAATAACTACTATCAAGAGCTTGTGTTTGATTAAATGACTTTTGTATATTATTGAGAATGAATTGTTTTAATTCTTTAGCATATGTTTGAATTGTTTCAATCATTAAAGTTTGCTCTTTTTCTTCTCGGTAGTTTCGCTCAACAGTATTTTGAGCTTTCTTGAACAAACGTTGCTCTCTAATTAAATGTACTTGTATAGAGTCTAAAATTGAATTTACTTTAGTAGATTTTATTCTTAACAAGTTTTTACTGAATTTGTCGGGTAATTGGTCAGCATATTCATTCAATAATTCTTCCAAGTTCAATATTCTATCTGTTCTATGGTCAATCCATTTATCATCTGAAATTTTATGAACTGGTAAATATCTATCAATTGTTCTTTCAAAATCTAACTCTAATTTTGTTGAATAATCAAATGTCTCAATTAATTTATCATTGCCAAGTTTGTCTTTATCATAGAATGAAAAGCTAATTTTAGACTTACCTTCTGTAATGGTTTTTAAAATTATAACTTTAATATTCTCATCAAGTGTAAGAGTTATTTTTTCAAAAACTAGTTTCTGAAAAAATAAAAATTTTCTGTTAAAAAGATTAAATATTATGTTAAGAACCATTGTTTTACCAAATCCATTTGGTCCAGTTATTATCAAAACATTTTCATCTTTTTTAAATGAAATATTGTAATTAAAAATTTCAAAAAGATTTTGGATTTCAATTGATTTTATTTTCATTATATTTTTTTTCCAAATTTACAAAAAACTTTTCATCTTTTTTATCGTGGGCGTCATTTTAGTTTTTCGCCTAACGTTCCGCGGCTTGCTGAAGTGGCGACTTCGTAACCGCTTATTTTCTTTCAAATATAATGTTTCTTGCGAAAAGTGAACGTGATTTTAAAGAAAAAGTCGCCATTTTAGCAAACC
>CAYWVV010000124.1:0-3051 GCA_964461805.1 uncultured Flavobacterium sp. | reverse complement strand
ACACCATGAGTAAAATTAGAATTACCAAGCAATTTAATTTCGAAACCGGTCATGCTCTTTACGGCTATGATGGCAAATGCAAAAACGTACACGGACATAGTTATAAACTTTCTGTAACCGTTATTGGTGAACCGATTACGGATTCGAATAATGTAAAATTCGGAATGGTAATTGATTTTTCTGATTTGAAAAAAATCGTAAAAGAAGACATTGTAGATGTGTTTGATCACGCTACGGTTTTTAATCAAAACACACCTCATGTGGAATTGGCAAAAGAACTTCAAAATCGTGGGCATCATGTAATTTTGGTAGATTATCAGCCAACCAGCGAAAATATGGTGGTTGATTTTGCGAATAAAATTATAGCTCGTTTACCAAAAGATGTTCAATTGCATTCGTTACGTTTACAAGAAACGGAATCTTCTTTTGCAGAATGGTTTGCTTCAGATAATTTATAGTTTTTTTTTGCCACAAAGACACTAAGGCACGAAGATTTTTTAAAAATGTTTATTACTTAAAAAAAGGTGTAATTTAATTCTTTTATATCCTTTCAATCTGCGTAAAAAAATAAAACTAAAACTCACGCAGAGTCGAAAAGTCGCAAAGTAAAATCCTTTCAATCTGCGTGAAAAAATTAAAGTAAGCAATTGCAGAGTTGATTTGCTTAAATTCCTGTTTTGTTTCACGCAAAGACGCAGAGTCGCAAAGATAAAAACAAAACCTTACCTTTGTGTTTTCAAAATATATTATGAGCGTTACATTATTATCTTCGCCTTTACAAGGTTTTACCGATTTCAGATTTCGAAATGCGTTTCATAAACACTTTGGTGGTATTGATACCTTTTATTCGCCCTACATTCGATTGAATGGAAAATTGGAAATTAAAGCTTCTTACGAACGCGATATTCTTCCTGAAAACAACACCACTTTAGAAGTCATTCCTCAAATTATTACGAATGATCCTGACGAATTTTTATTCGTGGCGAAATATGTGCAATCGTTAGGCTATAAAGAATTAAACTGGAATTTAGGCTGTCCGTATCCGATGGTAGCAAAATGCGGCATGGGTTCTGGATTAATTAGCAATACTGAAAAAATCAACACTATTTTAGACCGAGCTCATAGCGAAACTGATATTGTTGTTTCTATGAAAATGCGAATGGGTTATGAAAATGCTGCTGAAATTTTAGATGTGTTTCCTATTTTAGAAAAATATCCGATAAAGAATATTGCCATTCACGCCAGAATTGGGAAGCAACTTTACAAAGGACCAGTGGATTTAGATTCGTTTCAACGTTGTTTGGATGTTTCGAAACATAAATTGTATTATAATGGTGATATTACTTCGGTAGAAAAATTTAGAGAAATGCAAGAGCGTTTTCCAAGTATTGATCATTTTATGATTGGAAGAGGTTTAATTGCCGATCCGTTTTTACCAAGTATGATCAAAAACAACACTACAGAATATCCTGAAGATCGGTTTAAAATTTTCCAGGCGTTTCATGATGATATTTATCAGGCGTTTGATGCTTTTTTACAAGGCCCTACTCCAATCCGAATGAAAATGTTGGGTTTTTGGGAATACTTTTCACAAGTCTTTCCAGATACTCAGAAAACCTTTAAGAAAATTAAGAAAGCACAAAATAGTAGAGTTTACGAACAAGCGGTAAAAGAAATTTTTGCTTCTGTATAAACTACAATTAAATTTTCATAAAAATAATTCGGAATTAAAAGACATAAAAAAACCTCTCACTCTAATTAAAGAGGAGAGGTTTTTAAATTTATATAAACTTGATTAGTTTTTGTAAACTTTCAATTCAGTCATTCCATCCACCGATTGTAATCTTACAATATACATTGCACTAGACAAGTTTGTCATGTTCAATTGTACATCTAAAGTATTTGGTTTCATTTCAATAACTTTTCTTCCTGTTAAATCATAAACATCTACAGAAATAATTTCTTTGCTGTATTTTACATTAAAGATATCTTTCACTGGATTTGGATAATAATTTAATTGAGATAAATCGAAACTTGCATTTCCTAACACGACAGTTACTGTTACAGCTAAAGTTGTACTTCTACAAATACCGATATTTGTAACTCCGTAGTAAATGTTACCACTAACTAATTGTGTTCCTGCTGGCAATGGATTACTATTTGCTGTTGCATCAGCTGATGAAGCAAACCAAGTTACTGTTCCGTTTGATGTCACTACTATATCTTCAATTGTAGCATCTGCAGCAACTCCTCCGTTAATTACTTGAGTTGTAGCTCCTGAAATTGTAGCTGCCGTAATTGTTAAATCTAACGTTCTTGTTACACAACTTGTTGTTGAAGTATAAATTCCACTTGTTGTATAAGTTGATCCGTTTGCTGCCCATGTATAAGTATCACAAACTGAAACTACTTCTGTTGGTAATGATGAACTTGGTGTGATTGTTAAATTTAACGTTCTTGTTACACAACTTGTTGTTGAAGTATAAATTCCACTTGTTGTATAAGTTGATCCGTTTGCTGCCCATGTATAAGTATCACAAACTGAAACTACTTCTGTTGGTAATGATGAACTTGGTGTGATTGTTAAATTCAACGTTCTAGTTACACAACTTGTTGTTGAAGTATAAATTCCACTTGTAGTATAAGTTGATCCGTTTGCTGCCCATGTATAGGTATCACAAACTGAAACTACTTCTGTTGGTAATGATGAACTCGGTGTAATTGTTAAATCTAACGTTCTTGTTACACAACTTGTTGTTGAAGTATAAATTCCACTTGTTGTATAAGTTGATCCGTTTGCTGCCCATGTATAGGTATCACAAACTGAAACTACTTCTGTTGGTAATGATGAACTTGGTGTGATTGTTAAATTCAACGTTCTTGTTACACAACTTGTTGTTGAAGTATAAATTCCACTTGTTGTATAAGTTGATCCGTTTGCTGCCCATGTATAAGTATCACAAACTGAAACTACTTCTGTTGGTAATGATGAACTTGGTGTAATTGTTAAATCTAACGTTCTTGTTACACAACTTGTTGTTGAAGTATAAA
>CAYWVV010000123.1:0-3183 GCA_964461805.1 uncultured Flavobacterium sp. | reverse complement strand
AATGTATCGGTTCCTATGTGTTGTGGTTTGATTAAAGATTAGAAAACACGATATTCCTTACTACGTAATTGAATTACCAACAAATGTTGTGGTTTGATTAAAGATTAGAAAACACGATATTTCGAGTGCTTTGCTTCAGTTGTGCCTATACGTTGTGGTTTGATTAAAGATTAGAAAACACGATATTAAAGAGGGTTTAAATTTTAGCGTCCTTGCTGTTGTGGTTTGATTAAAGATTAGAAAACACGATATTACAACATTCGCTTTAGCTTTGAAATCCGCGTTGTGGTTTGATTAAAGATTAGAAAACACGATATTAATTTAAATCGAATGTATCGGTTCCTATGTGTTGTGGTTTGATTAAAGATTAGAAAACACGATATTATTATATTACCTAATTTTAGAACAAAATAGTTGTGGTTTGATTAAAGATTAGAAAACACGATATTGTACAAATCAATTGGCGCAAAGTATAGGCGGTTGTGGTTTGATTAAAGATTAGAAAACACGATATTAATAGGTGCTTACGTCAGAACCAAAATTCAGTTGTGGTTTGATTAAAGATTAGAAAACACGATATTCTACGTGAATATATTTGCTTTTAATATCGTGTTGTGGTTTGATTAAAGATTAGAAAACACGATATTCGTTCCGGAAATAAAAAATTTACGCAAAGTGTTGTGGTTTGATTAAAGATTAGAAAACACGATATTAAGTATCAATACCGTTCGTTAAACCACCTTGTTGTGGTTTGATTAAAGATTAGAAAACACGATATTAGTTGGCTTGTTACCTTCTAATAATCAAAGGATTGTATTGAAATATCGTAATAAAAAATGCTTCTTTTTTGCAGTGATAATGCAAAATTGAGGCATTTTTTGTTTTCAAAACAATTCTAATTGTGTAGGTTGAGGGGCTTTGGGAACTTCAGCTTTTCCCCAAAAGTTTAATATATTTCCAAATTGCTTATCTGTAATTCTTAACACACTCACTTTTCCAAATGGAGGTAAAAGTTTGTAAATTCGTTTTTCGTGAACGTCTGCACTTTCACTACTAGCGCAATGACGTACATATACAGAATATTGCATCATAGCAAATCCATCTTTTAAAAGATTATTCCTAAATCCAGAAGCATTTCTTCTGTCTTTTTTTGTCTCGGTTGGTAAATCAAAAAATACAAATAACCACATAATTCTATAACCGTTTAGTTCCATAATTTTGGATATTTTATTTTTTTTCGATGACCAGTATAACATTGTTGTAAAGAACTTGCCGTTTTTTGCAAGGCAACCATGAGTGGACTTTTTTCATCTTTAAAATAAACCGTACGAGTTAAAATTTGTAGGAGTTCTGATTTAATTAAAGTATTTAATTCTTGCTCTTCATACTTTTGCATAATTTCAACTACTTTTTCATCAACAATTGGTCTAAAAGGTTCCATAATATCATCAGCTAACGCAAAAGCATTGTATTTACTTTTGTGATGAATTCCTAAAGTATTTAATAAACCACTTCCAGATAAAGCTCTAGCTGTAGCTGCTCTCAGAATGGCATAACCATAATTCAAAAAATTATTGGGATAATCCCCAAATCGTTCTCGTTTAAAATTCATATCGAAAAATGATTTCCAATATTGACTTGCAGCTACTCCTTCCATATTTGTTGTATCTCCACTTAATACTTTTGAAGCTAAGAACTCAAATGAATTTTTATTTCCAGTAATAGTTTCTAAAAGTATACCTTGATTTTTTATTTTTTCCACAATCGTTTGTTGCCAAAGCTGTTTTTTAAGTGGAATAGTAGCTTCAATTTGATTTTTAAATATTTCTTGTTGAATATGATGACTATTCAAGTTCAGAAACATGCCATTGGGTAAATGACTTGAATTACAAATAATAACCGCTGTGTTATTATCAATTAATAAATTTAATGCAGGAATACTCAAAAATATTTCTGAATTATCTATTATTAAAAAACCAATATCTTCAATTGGGATTTTACTTTCTCTAAAGTCAGTTTTAATAACTAATTGTAAATTTTTGGTAGAAAGTGATGCCTTATTTTCCAGTAAAATTGTTTTTCGTAGCATTTTTATTTCTAAGGTATTTAAAATCAATATTTTAATATTACGGAAATCCGTAAAACACTTAATTTTTTTTAAATACTTTTATATAAATTAATAACATAACCCAATGAAATTTAGAGCAACATTAATTTTTCTTTTAATCACTTCCTTTTGTTTCTCCCAAGTCAAGCTACTTTCCTGGAATGTAGAAAATCTAGGAAAATCAAAATCTACTGCAAATATTTCTTTTATTGTAAATACAATTAAAGACTTTGATATTGTAGCTTTACAAGAAGTTGTAGCAGGTGAGGGTGGTGCTCGAGCTGTTGCTAAATTAGCGGATGAACTAAACAGAAAAGGCTCTAAATGGGATTATATTATTAGTGATCCAACAAGCAGTAGTGCTTATAAAACAGAACGCTATGCTTTTTTATGGAAAACCAGTAAAGTAAAGAAGATAGGAGAGGCGTGGTTAGAGAAAAAATTTAATTTAGAAATTGATAGAGAACCTTATTATTGTACATTTCAATACAATAATAAACAATTTACCATCGCCAATTTTCACGCTATAACTAAAAGTAAGCAACCAGAAACAGAAATAAAATACTTTAAGCTATTGCCGAATCAATATCCTAATTTAAATTTACTTTTTCTTGGAGATTTTAATTGTCCACAATCACACACTGTATTTAATCCATTAAGAAAAATGGGATATAATTGTGTATTTACCAATCAAAAAACATCGTTAAAAAAAGAATGTAAAGAAAATGTATGCCTAGCTTCAGAATTTGATAATATCTGGTACAATTCTAATAAAATTTCTATAAGTAATTCAAAAGTAATTCATTTTTACAACACCTTTCCTACACTAAAAGAAGCAAGAGAAATTTCGGATCATATACCAATTACAACAGAAATTCTTTGTAAATAAGTATCGTAAGACTGAGAACACTCCGTCGGTTTCTAAAATATAACATCGGGATGCTCTGAACCAGCTGAACCAATCTTTTAAAAATTAGGCATAAAAAACTCCTTAATTTCTTAAGGAGTTAAATATTGGTAGGTTCCGATTTATCGGAAAGGGGTTCGAACCCCCGATCCTCCCGATTGCATCGGGA
>CAYWVV010000122.1:0-3519 GCA_964461805.1 uncultured Flavobacterium sp. | reverse complement strand
TTTGTCTCCCGAAGCTTCGGGACTCACGCAATCCACTTCTACAATCTTACCCTCATTGTTGTCATGCTGAACTTGTTTCAGTATCTCACGCCAACCACTTCTATAATAATTTTAAACATATAAGTCGTATAAGTTTTTTTTTGCACGCGGATGGAAATGATTAAAAGGATTTTGTTTTGCGCATAGTTTGTCATGCTGTAAGCATCTCACGCTATTTAATTCACTCTAGTAATAAAAACAAACAATAAGAGATCCTTTAACTTCGTTGAATCTTCGATTTCAGGATGACAAGTTTGTGGTTACTTTGTGAGTAATTGGTTAGTAACTTAAACAGAATAAGAATTGATTGTTCTGATTTTTTTTATTCGAAAAATTCGAAAATTCGTGGCTAACAATTAACATTTAGTTTGTCTCCCGAAGCTTCGGGACTCAAGCCAACCACTTCCTCAATATTTAACCACAATCTACTTCCCGTAAATCCCAAATCGTAAATCCCAAAGAACTTCCCGTAAATCCCAAATCCCAAATCGTAAATAGTTAACCACAATCTACTTCCCGTAAATCCCAAATCGTAAATCCTAAATCGTAAATCCCAAATATTAAATCGTCATAGAAAACAATTCCGTTTGTGGTGCAGCTCTTCGTAATCTTAAATCGAAAGCCATACAAATGTTTCTTACATAGGCTTTTCCTAAATCGGTAACCGTAAGTTTTTTATCTTTAATAATTAATAAACGATCTTGTTGCATTTCATACAGATTATCCAAAATCTCATATATTTCAGGAAAAAATAACGCTTCATCTTCCCAAGAAGTTTCAAAATGACACATTAAATTTAAAATGTGTTGTCTAATTATTAAATCTTCATCTGTTAAATGATGCCCTCTGAAAACGGGTAATTTATTCGCATTAATTTTTACATAATACGCATCTAAAGATTTTTCATTCTGAGCAAAACTATTCCAACTATCGCTAATGGAAGACACACCTAAACCAATCATTACATCCGTTTTGGAAGCGGTGTAACCCATGAAATTTCTGTGTAAGGTTTTGTTGTTAAAAGCCAAATACATTTCGTCTGTTGGTAAGGCAAAATGATCCATTCCAATTTCTAAATAACCGATTTCTAAAAGCATTTTCTTTCCTAATTCGTACAGTTGTCGTTTGGCATCGCTTTGAGGAATATCTTCATCGTTAAAACCACGTTGCCCATTTCCTTTTAACCAAGGCACGTGTGCATAACTGTAAAACGAAATTCTGTCAGGTAAAAGTGAATTGGTTTTTAAAATAGTATCTTCTACATCTTCTAATGTCTGAAATGGCAATCCGTAAATTAAATCGTGACCAATAGAAGTATAACCAACTTCTTTCGCTAATAAAGTCACTTTCGAAACATTATGAAACGATTGCATTCTGTGAATGGCTTCTTGCACTTTCGGACTGTAATCTTGCACACCAAAACTCACTCTTCGGAAACCTAAATTATATAAGGTTTGTAAATGTTCTTTTGTAGTATTGTTGGGATGTCCTTCAAAACTGAAGATATGATTTTCTGCTTTATTTGCGGTTTCGAAAATGCCATTAATTAATAAAGTCAAATTTTCTGTAGAGAAGAATGTCGGCGTTCCACCACCTAAATGGATTTCTTTAATATTCGGTTTTCTAGAAAACAAATTGCAATACATACGCCATTCTTTAATTACCGCTTGAATGTAAGGTAATTCCACTTCATGACGCTTGGTAATGCGTTTGTTACAACCACAAAACGTACACAAACTTTCGCAAAATGGCAAATGGATATATAAACTAATTCCGTCGGTTTGATTGCTCACTTTAAAGGTTTCTTTTACATCGTGTATCCATTGTTGTTCAGTGAATTTTTCTTCATTCCAAAACGGAACAGTAGGGTAGCTGGTGTAACGAGGACCAGGAACATTATATTTTTGAATTAATGATGTCATAACTTATAGAATTTACTCCAAAATTATGTTGTTTCGTAGAATTAAATTATGATAAATGTCATGTGGAATATTTTATGATAAATGTTTTAAAACATATAAGTCATATAAGAAAAATAAGGAATATAAGATAGGAACGCAGATGTAGCGGATTGTTTTTTTGTTTGGATTGTGGTGAGGGATTATCGCGGATTTTAAACATATAAGTCATATAAGTTTTTTTTAAACACATAGTTTTATGTTGGATTGCGGATAAAGACGCTTCGCTCAAAATAGTTCACATAAGCTGTGCGTACAGTTTGTCTCCCGATGCTTCGGGACTCACGCCAACTACTTCACGTAAATCCTAAATCTAAAATCGTAAATATGTAAACATATAAGTCATAAAAGTTTTTTAACCACATAGGTTTTATGTTGGATTGTGGGTAAAGACGCTTCGCTCAAAATAGTTCACAAAAGTTGTGCGTTTAGTTTGTCATTGCGACTTCGGAGGAATTTCATAATCTACTTCCACAATTTTATTCTCATTTTTGTCTCCCGAAGCTTCGGGACTCACACAAACCACTTCCGTAATAATTTTAAACATATAAGGAATATAAGTCATATAAGTTTTTTTTAACCACATAGTTTAATGTTGGATTGTGGGTAAAGACGCTTCGCTCAAAATAGTTCACAAAAGCTGTGCGTACAGTTTGTCTCCCGATGCTTCGGGACTCACGCCAACTACTTCACGTAAATCCTAAATCTAAAATCGTAAATATGTAAACATATAAGTCATAAAAGTTTTTTAACCACATAGGTTTTATGTTGGATTGTGGGTAAAGACGCTTCGCTCAAAATAGTTCACATAAGCTGTTTGTACAGTTTGTCTCCCGATGCTTCGGGACTCACGCCAACTACTTCACGTAAATCCTAAATCTAAAATCGTAAATATGTAAACATATAAGTCATAAAAGTTTTTTAACCACATAGGTTTTATGTTGGATTGCGGGTAAAGACGCTTCGCTCAAAATAGTTCACATAAGCTGTTTGTACAGTTTGTCTCCCGATGCTTCGGGACTCACGCCAACTACTTCACGTAAATCCTAAATCTAAAATCGTAAATATGTAAACATATAAGTCATAAAAGTTTTTTAACCACATAGGTTTTATGTTGGATTGCGGGTAAAGACGCTTCGCTCAAAATAGTTCACATAAGTTGTGCGTTTAGTTTGTCATTGCGACTTCGGAGGAATCTCATAATCTACTTCCACAAACTTACCTTCATTTTTGTCTCCCGAAGCTTCGGGACTCACGCAAACCACTTCCGTAATAATTTTAAACATATAAGGAATATAAGTCATATAAGTTTTTTTTAACCACATAGTTTAATGTTGGATTGCGGGTAAAGACGCTTCGCTCAAAATAGTTCACATAAGCTGTGCGTATAGTTTGTCTCCCGATGCTTCGGGACTCACGCCAACTACTTCACGTAAATCCTAAATCTAAAATCGTAAATATGTAAACATATAAGTCATATAAGTTTTTTTTAACCACATAGTTTAATGTTGGATTGTGGGTA
>CAYWVV010000121.1:0-3732 GCA_964461805.1 uncultured Flavobacterium sp. | reverse complement strand
AATTCAACAAAGATAAAAATTATCATTTGTTGCATTAAGTTATTGAATTCTCCTCCTGTAAAAAGAATTTTAAGTAACGTTTTAAAATTTGCTGTGACTACTTTTAGAGAAAAAAGAAGATAAAACACAGAACAACATTGCTGTTTTTGTTTTAAATCATTAGAAACCGATTCTGGGGGAATCGGTTTTTTTTGTGTCTAGAAGTATCAAAAAAAACTAGTACTTAAATTATATTATGATATCAATACGTAATTAAACTTGGTTTCGAAAGCTCAAAATTCTGCAAACCAAAATCTGAAGTAGAGATTGAATTGGTTTGAAATATAGAATTACCAGCAGGAATATTCGGATAATAAGATAACGAAAATTGGAATGAATTAAATATCAAATAGTCATTACTTATAATTACTCCTAAACTAATTTGAGAATACAGTTTGCTTTTACTAAAACCAATGTTTTCTTGACCTAACATTCCACCCGTATAACTCATATAAGGGTTCAATCGAAATCCTAGTAATTTCCAAGGAGAATAGCCTTGCGTTTGAACAGTCATTAGAAATTTTTTAGTACCAAATAACGTTTTACTATCGAATCCATCAATGCCATTATTTGCGCCGTTTAAGGAAAGTTTATCGGAATTAGAAGCTAAACGATTGTTTCCTATAATTAATTGTGGCTTAATAAATTGCCTGAATTTCCATTTGCCAATTTCTTGTAAATTGGTAAAATAAACAAGTCGCAAACTAGTTGCTGTTTGATTGGTTTTTCCTAATTCTAAAAAAGTACCAAATTCTAAATTCCCACTTAAATAACCAAATGTAAAATAGTTTCCTAAAGCAATTCTTCCACCTGCATAAAACTTATACTTATCATATCTTTTCTTATAACCTGTAGTTATATTATAAACAAATCCGGAAGGCACATCTTCAATAATATTAAAATTAAAAATGTACTTGTCTTGCGTAAATTTCCTAGAGGTAATTCCAAGACTAACTAAATACAATTTCTCACTTGAATAGATATCCAAACTATCTGGATTAACAAATGGGGTTTCAATAAAATTCTTATTATAATATCTAGCGCTTGTAATAAAATTTGTGGTTCGATTGTATTCTGAATTCCCTTTAAAAATTTGAAAAGCATGGCCAGCCCAATAATCTTGATAATTAAACTTCGAATTTTGTTGAACTTCGACTTGATTCGCATCTAATGTTAAAACTTTATTCAAGTTTTGTCCCAAAGCTATTCCCGCTGCCCAACGCGCAAATGAAGAGTAAAAAGGGCGTTCTATGTTTATCGATTTTGTATAATTTCTTTCTAAATCAATTTCATAATTCAATCGAGTACTTATAAACGTGTTTTTGATTGTTGGGATAAAATAACTTACACCATAACCATTGTCTTTATTTGTTAAACTTTGAGTATATGTATTAGAAAGTTCATGACCTAAGCCAAAAAAGTTTTTCTCTCTAAGATAAAATTTAGATCGTGTTGGAGTTGGCGAAACATCTGGAACTAAACTCCAAGAATCTAACACTCTTACATAAACATCTACAGAATCCTTTGAAACAACTTTAGTTTCTGTTGTTACACTTCTAATAAAACGTTGGCTTCTAATTAATCGTTCCGATTCTTTTACTAATAACGAATCTAATGGCTTGTTTTTCTTAATCAAAAGTAAATTTTTAATAGCTAAATTTTTAGTTTTTAGATGTAAAGCATTTCCAGCTTTTTGAACGAATATTTTTGGTTTTTGAGTAGAATCAATATCCGAATATCCAAAAGGATCTAAAGTGGTAATTTCTATGTTTCTAATTATTTTACCTTCATATTTTTTATAATTTTTAATAGGTGTGTTTTTTGATTTTTGTTTTTTAGATGCTCTTTTCGAAACAGGATTAAAAATGAGTTTATGAATAAATGTTGTGAATTTTCTTTTCTTAGAAAATTTTTCAATCTCACGATATCCTTTAGAAGAATCTTTCTTTACCTCATTTTTTTGTGCGAACGATAGCTGATAACAAAAAAGTATCAGGATCAAGAAGAAAGATTTATTAGCTATGAACATTCGATTTTTTATGGATAAAATTACTTCATAAATCGCTAAAACACTACTAATATGTGAATTATGAAACATTTTATGAAAATTATGAAATTTTAAATTTGTGTGATTATATAAATTTGTATGATAACAATCTAACGAAATAAAGATATGAAATTAGTAACAGTAACAGCAATAGCATTTTTGTTTTCAATTCAACTTGAAGCACAAAATACACAAACTGAAGTAAAAACAAAAACCACTACAGTTAAAGATTCAGAAGGCGTACACAAAACAGTTAAAACAGAAGTAATTAAAAAAGATCAGCAAATTGTTTTAGGTGAAGAAAAATCAAATACAATAAATATTCCTGTAGTAGATTCTCCAATAACCGTAACTAAAACCACAAAAATAACAAATCCAGACGGAACTACAAGAACTGTAGATGTAGACAGAAGTTCGTATTACGAATCAAATGGTAGAATTTACAAATTAGACTTAGATGCATCAGGTTATGTTATTTCTCATGGCGATATGAAACCTGCTTTATTAAGAAAAACATCTACTAACAGTTACATTTTTAAATCAGAAAACAAAACAGCCATTGGTTATTTTGATACAGAAGGTAATTTAGTAGTTGAAGTATATAATGACAAACTTGACATTGTAGACATTGAAAAATATTACGTTATCAAAAAATAAGTAAAAAATAAGTATTAAAAAATCGATTCATTTAACTGGGTCGATTTTTTTTTAGAATTTGAATTTCAAAAAATACAATAAAATACTATCTTCGCTTCAAATACATTCGCAACAAATGGCAACCTTTGTAATCAGCAAAAAACTTAGCGGACATTACAAATACGAACTTCATACTCGTAGAGGGAAAACCATTTTTATTAGTAACCCTTTTGAGTTGCGCTTCGAATGCGAAGACGAAATTGAATTACTTAAAAAGTCCATAGATAAATTATTATTCATGCGTTTTCGTTCGCCAGCAGGAAAATTTTACTTCAAAATCATTTTAAATGATAAAGAAGTAGCCGTTAGCCGAAAATACTCTACACAATTAATGCTAGAAAAAGGAATTAATGAAATAGTAAAATACGGTGCCAAAGCCGAATATTTAGATTTCTCAAAAACTGAAGTTATTTTTCCTCCAGCAGAAGATGTTTTTGGGTAACTGAGAGTTTTTCACAGAGCCACACAGAGATTCGCAAAGTTTTCTTAATTACTTGTTCAACACTACAGCCACACCAATCAATATACTTAAACAAATCTAAAGAAATGCTTTCAGTTCCGAAGCTTCGGGGCAAGTTTGTACGTAAGCGTGTTATCTAACAAATAAACCAACACTCACAATGTTTTGTTGACTTTTGAGCAAAAAAAATCCCAGCAAAGCCGGGATTGATTTCTTTTCGAAAAGAAGGTCAAATATTATTTTTTAACTTCTTCTTTAACTTCTTCAACTTTTGCAGCAGCAGAATCAACTACAGTAGCAGCAGAATCAACAACAGCAGCAGCAGAATCAACTACAGCAGCAGCAGAATCAACTACAGCAGCAGCAGAATCAGCGTTTGTATTTTCATCAGCTTTTTTGTTACAAGAAACTAATACTGCAGCAACGAATGCAATGCTTAAAACAACTTTTTTCATCTTAATTTTATTATAAAGGTTAATTATTTATGGAG
>CAYWVV010000120.1:0-3776 GCA_964461805.1 uncultured Flavobacterium sp. | reverse complement strand
CCGAAGAACAACACGCACAAAACAGACGTAGTGAGTTCTTGATTGTGAAGAAATAGTAGATTGATTAAAGTGGTTTTTAGTTAGAAAAGCATCAAGCATTTAAGCTTGGTGCTTTTTGTTTTTTTATTAAAACTAAAATTAATGTATTATTCATTTTTTTTATATAGTTATTGATGATATAGTATTAAATATATGAAATAAATATATAATAAGGTGATATTTTATTTATTTGGTGTTAATATGTTATTTGTTTGGTTATTATGTCTGAAATAAAAAATAAATGTAAGAAATGCTTATAATATGATTGATAATAGGTTTAAAAAATTAAATCTGAAATAAAAAAATGGGTGTTTTTTTTGTAAAAATTGATGGTTAATATTTCTACTTTTGAAATGTGATTAAAAAAGTCATACCTGGATTACTTGATGTTTTCAATAAGTAACGCAAGTGTCTAAATTTTATAATTAAATAATCATCCCAAAATATGAATACTCTTAAGTTAGTTTTAATTGCTTTTTTGTTTTCCAATAGCGTAGCTTCACAAAACATTTTAATTAGTCAAAGTGGAACAGTAAATGTTTCAGGTGGAGAAGTGTTTTATGATGCAGGAGGCTCAGCAGGAAACGATGGAAATACGAGTTATACAATTACACTTTCTCCGCCAGTAGGGCAAAGTGTTTGTGTTGATTTTATATCTTTTAGTTCGTTTGAGTCATTAGAAATATTTGACGGAACAACTGTTGCAGCAAATAATATTGGTTCGTTAAAAGGGAATTACGGAACAGCATATAATGCAGGTGGATCGCCATATAATACAGGTCAACCAGCTTTAGGTGCAGCAGTTCAAGCCGAGTTAAAACCTGGAATTTTTTGTGCAAATAATGCAACAGGAGCTTTAACATTTAGGTTTACAAACAGTAGCGCCTCACAATCAACAGGTTGGATTGGAAATGTTATCACTTATGCAAAACCAACTACGGGTTGTACGGTTAGTTTAACGGCGAGTCCTACTACATTGTGTTTAGGAAGTGCTACAACTTTAACAGCTACGGGCACAATTGGATCCGCATTAATAAATAATGATTTTAACGCTAGTACTTTAGGTGCGGGTTGGAGTGCTACTCCTGGAGGTGTAGCTTTTGTAAATGTTTTAGGGTGTCAACCAAATTATGGATATAATACTCAAAATACAGACAGTTCTATTTATGCTTGGATGCAGAATGTTGTAGCGCCAAGAGTTTTAGAATCTAATGGATTTGATGTAAGTAATGGAGGTGTTTTAAGTTTTGATTTTAGAGAAGCTTCAGATGATAATGGCGGAAATGGATGTGAAGCATTAGATGATAAAGAAGGTGTTTATATACAATATTCTACAAATAACGGTACTTCTTGGAATAACATGAAATTAATGTTTGCTAGTGTGGAAAGTAATTTTCCTTCAGCAGCAAATATTGGTTGTGGAACATATGTTTACAATTGGAATACCACAACTGTTCCTATTCCTGCAGCAGCGATGTCTACTAACACAAAGTTTAGATGGTATCAAAATTCATCCACTACAGCTTCTCAAGATAGTTGGGGTATAGATAATGTAAAAATCATAAAAAACAATCCAATAACCTTAACAATAACAGATTTATCTACAAATTCTGTAGTTGCCTCAGCAACATCAAATACTGTTTCAGTATCCGTTTCACCAGCATCAACTAGGACCTATAGAGCAACAATTAGTGATGGTATATCATCTTGTACAAATGATGTTTTGGTTTCAGTAAATTCGGGTTCTGCTACAACAATAAATTATTCAGGGAGTCCTTTTCTAACAAGTGCAGGAGTTGCAAATGTTACAATTACTAATGGACCAGTTTCTGGATTATATAGTTCAACTCCAGCTGGTCTTTCTTTAAATTCAACAACAGGAGCAATTACACCTAGTACAAGTACACCAGGATCATATACTGTTTCTGTACCTACTTCATGCGGAACTGCAACAGCAACAGTTGTAATTACCACATCTATATGTGCAACATGTGCAACACCATCTTGTCCAGTTGTTACAATTACCACAGCTACAGCAGCATTAGGACAAACAGGAATCACTACAAGTTTAAATGCAGCAGGTGATCAACTTGGAAATACGCCATTAGTTCCAGGTCAAAACATAACTGTTTGTGTACCTGTGACAGTTGTAGCTGGTTCTACAGTTTTAGGGTTTAAGCAACTTTCATCTTCAAGTCCAGGTGGTTGTGGAAGTCCTTTAGAAGAAGTAATGACTTATCAATTGACAAGTTCAGCATGTGGTGCAACAATACCCCCAAATGTTACAAATGCATCTGGAGTCGCAAGTGGTTTTAATCCAGAATGGAATGGTTTAACACCAGGGAATTATGTTTTATGTTTTACACTTAATGTAACTGCTAGTGCTTTATGTAGTACAGTTGATTTACAAGGATTAGGGTATTATAATGTTGTTCCTGTATGTGCAAATCCTGTAATTTCTAGTCAGCCTTTAGCAACTCAAACAGTTTGTAAAAATGCAACTTTGACTAATTTATCAATAACTGCAACTGGATCAGCATTAACATATCAATGGTATTCAAATACTACAAATTCAAATGTAGGAGGTACTTTAATTTCTTCAGCTGTAAGTGCTACCTATACGCCGTCAACTAGTGTGGCTGGAACTTTCTATTTTTATTGTATAGTTTCAAGTGGTGCTTGTAATACAACATCTAACGTTTCTATAGTTATTGTTAATAATAGTACCGTTCCGACTTACACAAAAACAGTTGTAAATTGCGCATCTGGATCAATTAATTTTTCTGGAGTTTTACCTGCTGGAACTACTTTTAATTGGTTAAGTGGCCCATCTGGTTATACCTTTCCAATTGGTTTTCAAACACCATTAACAACAAATACAAATTTGACAGCATTACCTGCTGGAACCTATTGTGTAGATATTACTTCACCAACTTCTGCAGGAGGTACGATTACATCTACATTATTTACCGAGACATTTGAATCTGGTTTAGGGAATTGGACTTTAGACAATACAAATGGTCCTAATATCTTTGTTTTAAACAATCAATATGTAGGAGGAAGTTGTGTAACAGGTTTCGGAACTTTTACAGTACCTGCTGTTCCAAATCAACCAGTTGCAGTAACTGCTGGACCAAATAGTAATTATTTACATATTAAAGCAACTACAACAACCGGAGCGACTTGCGGAGTAGGTTCGGTTAATTTTATACCTTTAAATGCTAATTTTGATGGACAACTATCGGATCAAAAAGCAACTTTAAATACAGTAATAAATACTGTTGGAAAAACGAATGTTAGATTCAATTTTTATTGGCTTGCTCAAGGCGAAACCAATGCGAATGGGTCAGATGATTTTGGAAGTATCGAATACAGTATCAACGGCGGAACAACTTGGGTTATGTCAGGTGCGAAGTTAAGAAGACAAACCACTTGGCTGTCAGATTTTAGAACCGATCCATTATGGGATAATCAAGCAAATTTAAGATTTAGAATTAGATGGAATAATGATGCAGCATCTAGTTTGGATCCTCCTATTTCTATAGATGAAATTGTTATTACTGCAGATAGTAGTACAATTGCTTCGTGTGGGTCAACAGTTAATGAATGTATAGTTATTTTGGCTGCACCAGCTGTTCCTACAGTTGCTACTACAGCAGCGACTTGTTCAGCAAATGGAACGGCTACAGTTTCTAATTATTCAGCAGGCTTAACCTATACTTCTTTACCAGCAGGCT
>CAYWVV010000119.1:0-3806 GCA_964461805.1 uncultured Flavobacterium sp. | reverse complement strand
TTAACCGAAAGTTTAGGCTTCGTTAATCCGCCACATCGCCAAGCTGCAAAACGTTGGTGGCAACACTCGCCGAACTGACCGCAGAAAGAAAACCGAATAAAAAAGAAAAGAGTTTTGCTAACGCAAAACCCTTTTTATTTTAAACATTAGCAAAAGTTTAAATATTTAAAATCGTAAAAAAATAACTACTTTTGTTTTCTAACATTAAAAGTATAACAGTATAAATGGCAAATAGCAATCTATCAAAAGCAAAAAATGCGAAGAATGACGAGTTCTACACTCAATACCAAGATATTGAGAAAGAAATAATGGCTTATTTAGACTATGACCCAAATACATTTAAAGACAAAACAATTTTATTACCTTGTGATGACCCAGAATGGAGCAACTTCACTAAATTTTTTGCACAAAATTTTGAACGCTTTGGACTTAAAAAATTAATAAGTACAAGTTTCGCACCTGAAAGTAAATTATATAAAAGTAATTATCAACCAACGCTATTTGAAACAGAAAATCCAAAATTTGACCCAACAAAAACAGTAAAAAACGGGAAAATTTTTACTCTTGACCACGACAAAAGTGGAGATGGAAAAATAGATGTAAACGACCTTGAATGGACATACTTAAATGGCAATGGCGATTTTAAAAGTGCTGAAATAAAAAAATTGCGTGACGAAGCAGACATAATTATTACAAATCCACCTTTCTCTTTATTTAGAGATTTTTTAGCTTGGATAGTTGAAGCAGATAAGAAGTTTGTAATTGTTGGTAGTAAAAATGCAATTACATTAAAAGAAGTTTTCCCATTGATAAAAGCAAATAAAATGTGGGTTGGGACTACAAGTTTTAATAAAGATATGTTGTTTATTTCACCAGAAGAAGTTGACCCAACAAAAAAACCAAGTTCAGCCACAAGAACTGTTGATGGTGTAGTTTATTTAAGGTCGCCTTCTGTTTGGTACACAAATCTTGACCACGGAAGACGACACCAACCTTTGCCATTAATGACAATGCAGGATAATATAAAATTTAGCAAACACAAGGAAATCAAAGGAAAAGAATATCAAAAATTTGATAATTACGATGCTATTAATATTCCTTTTACTGATGCAATTCCCAGCGATTATGAAGGTGCAATGGCAGTTCCAATTAGTTTTTTAGATAAGTATTCACCTGAACAGTTTGAAATAATAAGTTCAAATGATATAATAACTAATAATACAATGCCATTTAAAGAACACGGTTTAATAAAAGACAAAGACGGTACAATAAATGGCGTACCAACTTATGTACGACTTGTAATAAAAAAGAGAAAATAAATGGATACTACTTTACGAACAGATATAACAGTAAAAGACGTTTGCGATGGTTTCATATATAATGAACTTGAAGGAAAGGGTTTGTTTGGTCTTTCAGGAACTTTAACCATTCAACCCGAATATCAACGCAATTATATTTATGCAGACGGAAAAAGAGATGTTGCAGTAATAAATTCAATTTTAAAAGGTTATCCATTAGGTTTAATTTATTTCAATAGAGTTGATAAAAATAACCTTGAAGTGTTAGACGGACAACAGCGAATTACAAGTTTCGGCAGATTTGTAACTAACAAATTTGCCATAAAAGACGAAAACGGAATGGAGCAATATTTTAGTGGTATTGCAGAAGATAAACAAAAGAAAATTTTAGAAGCCAAACTTTTAATTTATGAATGTGAAGGAACAGAAAGCGAAATAAAAGAATGGTTTAGAACCATTAATATTTCAGGTGTTCCTTTGACAAATCAAGAATTATTAAACGCTGTTTATTCTGGACCATTTGTAACACTTGGTAAAGAAGAATTTAGCAACAGCCAAAATGCAAACATTCAAAAATGGAGTGCATATATTTCGGGAAGTGCTAACAGACAAGATTTTTTGGAAAGAGCATTAGAATGGGTAAGCAAAGAAAATGTTGGAGATTATATGAGTAAACATAGATTTGACAACAATATAACAGAACTAAAAAACTATTTTACAAGTGTTATTGATTGGGTTTCAACTGTATTTATAGACGTTGAAAGTGAAATGAAAGGTCTTGAATATGGTAGACTTTATGAAACTTATAAAAAACAACCATATAACTCAAAGACAGTTTCAGAACAAGTAAAAAAATTATATGCTGACCCATATATTAAAAATAGAAAAGGCGTTTTTGAATATATATTAGGAGGTTCAACAGATACAAAGTTGTTAGAAGTCAGAGTATTTGACGAGGCAACAAAAAAATCTAAATACGCAATTCAAACAGCAGAAGCAGAAAAAAAAGGTATATCAAATTGCTCATTCTGCGCAATCGGACACGATGCAAACAAAACTAAAATTTGGAAGCTTGCTGAAATGGATGCAGACCACGTAACAGCTTGGAGCAAAGGTGGCGCAACTGACAACAACAATTGTGAAATGCTTTGTAAATCGCACAACAGAGCAAAAGGCAATAAATAAAACACCACAATGAATTAAATTCAAAGAAAAATAAATGGCTAACCTTTCGGTTAGCCATTTATTTTTTTATCAATAGTGTAATTAAATACAATTTTTATTAGTTTTGTAAGATTATTAATCTAAAAAACTTTTATTTATGCCATCTACTTCAGAAACAGGACACGCAAAAAATGTAGCAAACTTTCAAGATTTAATTGAGTTTGTTACAGGCTATGGAACAACTTACAACCCATCAAAAAACAGTTTAAAACTTCCGCAACTTATCGCATTAAAATCATCTGCCGAAAGCAATTTAGCAGACGTAATTACAAAAAACACAAACTACAACAATAAAGTAAATGAGCGTATAACCGCTTTCAGCGGTTTAAAAGCCTACTCTACTCGTTTAGTAAATGCTTTACAAACAACCGATGCAACACCAGAAACAGTTGGAAACGCAAAAACTTTTAACAGAAAGTTACAAGGTAAAAAAGCGTCTGCTACGCAAACGCCAACTGACCCAAACACACCAGCACCAACAACTATTTCTACAAGTCAACAATCGTACGACCAACTTATACAACATTTAGCAGGTTTAAACTCTGTTTTAGATGCAGAATCAAGCTACACACCAAACGAAACAGACTTACAAGTAGCAACAATCCAAACTAAAATTGCCGAACTAACCGCAAAGAATACAGCAGTTGCAACAGCATATACAAGTATAAGCAATTCAAGAATAGCAAGAAACGAAACATTATATTCAGCAACCACAGGGTTAGTTGAAACAGCCAACGAAGTAAAGAAATACATTAAATCAGTATTTGGAGCAAGTAGTCCGCAATTTGCACAGGTAAAAGGAATAGAGTTTAAGAAACCAAAGTTATAAACCTACCGCAAAAAGAAATCTTGCTACCACTAAAAGAAATAGAGCAACATCAATAAAACTTATTGCTTCCGCAATAAGTTTTATTATGTCCGCTATTAAGAATATATTAACCGCAAGTAGAAATATAACAACCGCCAAAAGAAATATAGTAACCGCCAAAAGAAATATGACATCCGCAGAAAGAAATATAAGAACCGCCAAAAGAATTATAGCGACCGCAGAAAGGGAACTGTTAACCTCTTTGAAATAGAAATTTAGTACTGAAAAAGAAGTGCAGCCACCAACAGCGGTTTTGCGCTATTGCGAGAAAATTGCAAAATACACATTCATCTTTCGCAAGAATTATTATCTTAGCTGAAAATAAACAGTTCCGAAGCTCGCAACAGACGCAAAGCCGCGGAACGTTAGCAGTTATACACCAAAAAAACGCAAGAAATGAAAATTACAAAGTGGAT
>CAYWVV010000118.1:0-3820 GCA_964461805.1 uncultured Flavobacterium sp. | reverse complement strand
ATAACGGTTTTCGGCTTTGCGATGTTGGGAAAATCAAAGGACAAATGCTCAATTTAGTACAAATGTTCAATAGAATTCCAATGCTCAAATTTAGTACTTCAGCCCCAATATCGCAAAACCGATGTTAGCTGCTGTTTATTTTTTCTTTAATCTGTCTTTAAATAACTTTTCAAATTTTTCTATTTTGGGTGTAATTACAGATTTACAATAAGGTTTTTCAGTATTGCTTGAATAATAATTTTGATGATTGTCTTCTGCTTTATAAAATTGACTAAAAGGTTCTAATGTTGTTACAATTTTATTGTCATACACATTTTTATTTAGTTCAGAAATTAAAGAAGTAGCTATTTCTTTTTGCTTTTCATTAGCATAAAAAATAACACTCCTATATTGAGAACCTCTATCAGCCCCCTGCTGATTTAAAGTGGTGGGATTATGAGTAGCAAAAAACACTTTAAATATTTCATCTAAATTTGTTTTTGTATTATCAAACACAATTTTTACTACTTCGGCATGATTGGTGTTTCCAGTACAAACGTCTCTATAACTTGGTTTTTTTATATTTCCTCCACTATACCCACTTTCTACACTTATCACTCCATCTAACATTTCATAAATAGCCTCTGTGCACCAAAAGCACCCTCCTCCTAATACGATACTATCTATAGTATTAGTTATATTGCTTTCTGAAATTTTATTTGCAGGTACAAATTCTAAAGAAATTGAATTTACGCAATATCGTTTACCAGTTTCAGTAGGTCCATCATCAAATATATGTCCTAAATGTCCACCACATTTCGTGCAAGTAATTTCGGTGCGTACCATTCCATGACTACGGTCGGAGGTTTGTGCAATTTTACCTCCAACTATTTCTTTGTCAAAACTTGGCCAACCACAATGGCTATCAAATTTCATGTTATCTGTAAATAATTCTGCTCCACAACCAGCACATTTATATACTCCTTTTTCTTTGTTCATTAGTAAAGCGCCTGTAAAAGGACGTTCTGTACCTTTCTCACGAAGGACATAATATTGTTCATTGCTTAATTGAGCCTTCCATTCGGCATCTGTTTTATGTATCATATTAGAGTCATTTAAATTTTGTTCATTATTTTTTAAAGTAGGTGTTTGCGAACAACTACTTAATGCCACTGTGAACAACAGTAGCATTAAGTTTAATTTTATATAAAACATTTTACTCGAATTTATTTTTTATGGTTGCAGATAGTGCTTCGCCAGCAGTCCAAAATGAAGCTCCTAAAAGAACAAAATCTTTAACTAAAAACTGACCAGGTATAGCAGAAATAAACGGAAATGAGTGTCCATTTTGAATAACTCCAGGGGTGGACAACATAAATGTCAGGGTTATGACAAAAGTAATAATGCCCCCAATACTACCCAAAGCAGATGCCATAGGGCTTATTGAACGCAGAGCTATCAATAGTCCTGTAGAAATTTCAATAACTCCAAGCATGTTAGAAAACCCTTGGGTACTTAAAAAGCTAAACATCCATGAGAAAAATGGACTATGCTCGGCTAAAGGGCGTATTCCTTCTGCTTCATAAGTTGTAAACTTCAAAAATCCTATCCAAATTAAAACTATTGCTAAACCATAACGAGTTATGATAAGACCTAACTTGTTAAACATTTCTATTCTTATTTTTTCCATTTTCTTCTTTTTTTATATTTTTAAAACAATAAACGGGTCAAGTGTTTTCACTTGACCTGTTTTAATTCAATTTAGATAGCTTTTGCAGCTGGGAAATCAATTGCTACTTTGGTTACAGCATGTAAATAGTTCATTGCTATTTTTTCGGCTACAAGCATTACTAATTCTACTGCCTGCCCTTTGGTGTAACCAGCATTAAAAAAGTTTTCTAATGACGCACCATCTACAAATCCTTTTTTTATGGTAACTTCTTTTGCCAAGACTACCAAAGCATTTAATTTAGCATCAAATGCGGTACTACCTTTTCTTATTTCAATGGTTTGTTCTTCAGTAAATCCATTCATTTTACCTAATACGGTGTGTGCTGCTTGACAATATGCACATTCATTTACCTGACTTACTATTAAATTAATAGCTTGTTTTTCTTTGTTATTGAAAGTAGTTTTTGCATTTTGAAATGCAAGATAATTACCTAATGCTGTATCAGAATGTGCCATTACAGCATACAGGTTAGGGACGGTGCCAAGACCTTTTTTTAAATTGTCAAAAATTTCTTGATTGTTGCTAGATACTTCTCCTCTAGTAGGAACATTAAAATTTGTCATTTTTTATTTTTTAAAATTATAATGCAAATGTAAAATGCTCATGGTCTTTGCTATTAGGTAGTATTTCCCTTTATGTTGTCAATTTTTCCTTTTAATAATTTATATCAAAATTAAAGGGTAGCACTCTGTATAATAAAACTGATTTTGTTTTTTAAAATAGGAAGAACGCCTTTTTCAAACCATTCATTTTTTGCCATCCAAATATTATTTCGTGGCGATGGGTGTGGCAACACTATATATTGTGGCAAATAGCTTTTATAATTTTTTACGGTTTCGGTAAGCGTTTCTTTTGTATTATTTTTTAAATAATAATTTTGAGCATATTGTCCAATAAGTAAAGTTAATTGAATGGATTTGGTTTGGGCTAAAAATTGACTGTGCCAATATGGTGCACATTCGGTACGTGGAGGCAAGTCGCCATTTTTACCAGTGCCAGGATAGCAAAATCCCATGGGCATTAATCCAAAGATTTTATTGTCGTAAAAAATAGTTTTATCTACACCCAACCAAGCTCTTAAATTATCGCCACTTTTATCGTTCCAAGGTATGCCCGTTTTATGAACTGTCTGTCCTGGTGCTTGCCCAATGATTAGTATTTTGCTATGCTTACTGATTGAGACAATTGGATTGGGTTGCAAATAATTTTCACATATTGTACAGTTTTTTACTTGAGCGATAAGTTTATTTATTTCCATTATTAAAAAAATATTGCTACAGATTATTTCTAAAATTTATAGGGCTAATACTTTCTTGTTTTTTAAAAAAACGACTAAAGGTTTGTATATCTTCAAAACCCAAATCATAGGCTATTTCTTTAATAGTTTTATCAGTATAGCGTAGCATACGTCTGGCTTCTAACATTTTTCTATCTTGAATAATTTGTAATGGCGATCGGTTGGAAAGTTTTGCAAATAAGTTAGAAAGCGTTTTGGGCGATTTGTTGAGCATATCGGCATAGTCATGTACGGTATGTTTGGTTTTGAAATAAATTTCTACCAAGTAATTATATTCTCTTACTATGTCTGTTTCTTTAGTATTGAGTTCTGAAAAACTGTTTTGCTTTTTATAAATTCTCGTACATAAAATAATAAATCTTTTCAGCATAGATTGTAGCATTTCTAATTGCATATCATCTTTTGATTGCATTTCTATTTCAAACATTTTCCATAGTACTTCAAATTTTTCTAACTCGTTGGTGGGAATTTGAAAAGTGGGCAATTCTTTCGCACCATAAAATAATATTCCTTTACAGCTAACTTCTCTGTCATGGTCAAGTATGCAGTAAAACTCTCGGTTAAATTTTATGCTTCTCAATTCACTACAATGTCGAATATCTATATTGTAAAAATCGGTCAGGCAAATAATGGTGTTTTTTTTAAATTTTATTTCATTTCCCTCATAGTAAATAATAGATCTCTCATCCTTTGTCCACAAAAAAGTCAAAGGTGAGTTTATATCTTTGTCATAAGTTATTTGAGTACTTCGTTTTAAAGTATTTAAAAAAAATAGTTCGTTATTTTGTCCTATGAATATCATAAATTTAGGG
>CAYWVV010000117.1:0-3849 GCA_964461805.1 uncultured Flavobacterium sp. | reverse complement strand
TTTTGCTCCAAAAATTTCATCAATTAATTTTCCTTTACCCATCGTTTCATCTACGTCAATTCCCATTCCTTTGGCAGCTTCGAATAATTCCGCTTCTGTTTTTCCAGAAATATCAAAACCTGTGAAATCTATGATAGACTGCGTCATGGTTACTCTTGCATATGGCGCTTTGAAACTGATTTTATGTTCTCCAAATGTGGTTTCTGTGGTGTCATTTACTTTTGTAGCGCAATATTCCAAAAGGTTTTCGGTAAATTCCATCATCCAATTGTAATCTTTGTAAGCTACGTATATTTCCATTGCGGTAAACTCTGGATTGTGTGTTCTGTCCATTCCTTCGTTACGGAAGTTTTTAGAAAATTCGTACACACCATCAAATCCACCAACAATTAATCTTTTTAAGTATAACTCGTTTGCAATTCTCATGTATAATGGAATGTCTAAACTGTTATGATGCGTCATAAACGGTCGTGCTGCTGCTCCACCTGGTATTGATTGTAATATTGGTGTTTCTACTTCCATGTAACCACTTTCGTTAAAGAAAGTACGCATGGCAGTGAATAATTTAGTTCTCTTTACAAAAACTTCTTTAACTTGTGGATTTACTACTAAATCTACATAACGCATGCGGTAACGCAATTCTGCATCATTAAAAGCATCGTAAACTTTTCCTTCTTCATCTGTTTTTGGAAAAGGTAAAGGTCGTAGGGTTTTACTTAAAAATGTAAAGTTGTCTACTCGAATACATTTTGCTCCAACTTGAGTGGTGAATAATTCTCCTTCAATTCCTAAAAAATCTCCTAAATCGGTTAATTTTTTAAAAACTTGGTTGTATAAGGTTTTGTCGTCACCTTCGCAAATCATATCTCGGTTAAAATACACTTGAATTCTTCCTTCGCTATCTTGAATTTCAGCAAATGCAGCTTTTCCTTGATCTCTTACGCTCATTAATCGTCCAGCAATTACTACCTTTTTTCCTTCTTCAAAATTTTCCTTTATGGTTTTTGAAGTGTGTTGTACAGGATATAAATCTGCAGGATAAGGATTGATGCCTAGATTTCTTAAGGCTTGTAATTTCTCTCTTCTAATGATTTCTTGTTCGGAAAGTTGCATAATATTTTTTATTTTAAGAAGGCAAAGATAGGTAATAGAAATATAGTTTCAAAGTGTGAATTTTTTAGTAGAATTAATTGTAAATTGTATCTTTGGGAAAAATAAAAAAAATAATGAAAAACATAAAATTTGTAGTTGTATTTTTAGTTGTAACTTTATTTGTGAGTTGTAATATTACTGAAAAAATGATAATTAATTCTGATGGTTCCGGGAAGGTTTCTTATAATTTTAATATGTCAAAATTTGTGGAAACGTTTTCAAAAATGGGAAACAAAGAAAAAGAATCTGCAAAAGCCCTTTTTTCTGATTCTGGAAAAGATATAGATAGCACTTTTCATTTTAAAGATTTTAAAGAAATGGCCATTAAAAAAGGGGATACTTTAACTCCAGAGCAAATAGCTGTTTTTGAAAAATTAGATAAATTTTCTGTTCATTCCGTTATGAATAAAAAGAAAGGTCAAGCTTATTTTGAGTTATACGGTACTTTTACTTCTATTGATGAATTAAATACGATGGAAGCTCCAACTTCAACTTTGCAAAAAGCTACGGGTAAAAAATCGGATGCTATGTCTGGAATGGGTGGATTGCTAAATGATACAAAAACAACCATGACTTTCAAAGGAAATTTATTTTCAAGAAGTGTTGTGAAAAAAGAAATTGTTGTTGATACTGCTGTTGTTGAAGATGCAATTTATGAAAATGAAAGTGATGGTATGGAAGTTACGGATACCGTAGCTTATGTTGAGGATTCTACTTATGTGTATGAGGATTACGCTGATTCAACTATGGTTGATACCACAAATGTTGAAGAATATTCGGAAGGAGAATCTATAGAAGATGGAACTGCCGAAAAAGAAATGAGTAAAGCTGAGATGAAGAAAATGAATAAAGAATTCAAGAAAATTGCGAAGCAGTCTGAAAAAGCGTTAAAAGATTCTAAATATGTACTTGAATATACTTTTCCAAGAAGAATTAAAACCGTGTCAGTTAAAAATCACAAACTAAGCAAAGACAAAAAAACTGTTTTTATAACTTTCCCAATAGATGATTATATAAAATCACCAGAAAAACTAAGTTTTACTATAGAACTTGAAAATCAATAAATAAAAAAATCTAAATTACTTATTTCGAAAAAAAATAAAGTACACTTATATTATGAATAAAAAAATTCAACTTCTCGATTTAGGAAATAAAGATTATAAAGATACTTGGGATTATCAGGAAGAATTATTTAAAGAAATTGTTGATTTAAAAATTCAGAAAAGAAACAATCCTGAAATTGTTACACCTAATTATTTTTTATATGTAGAACATCCTCATGTTTATACTTTAGGTAAAAGCGGTGATTTCTCTAATTTATTGCTTTCTGAAAAACAATTAACAGAAAAAGGTGCAACTTTCTATAAAATAAATAGAGGAGGTGATATTACTTATCATGGTCCTGGGCAAATTGTAGGTTACCCAATTTTAGATTTAGAAAATTTTTTTACAGACATTCATAAATATCTTCGTTTTTTAGAAGAAGCTATTATCTTAACGTTAGCCGAATATGGATTGAAAACAGAACGTAGTCCGGGTGAAACTGGTGTTTGGTTTGATGTAGGAACGCCATTTGCTCGTAAAATATGTGCCTTAGGCGTTCGGGCTTCTCGTTGGGTTACGATGCATGGTTTTGCTTTAAATGTAAATGCGGATTTAGGTTATTTTGATAATATCATTCCTTGCGGTATTCGCGGTAAAGCAGTAACTTCTATGCATGTAGAATTAGGAAAAACAGTCAATGAACAAGAAGTAAAAGAAAAAATTCTAAAACATTTTTCAGTTTTATTCGAAAACTCATTTAGTTAAAAAGTTATAATTCCAAAACCAATTGTTCAGGTAATAGTCGGAATGTTTTTCTGTGGTATTTAGTAATGCCAAACTCTCTGATAGCTTCTCGATGTTCTTTTGTGGGATATCCTTTGTTTTTTTTCCAATTATACATAGGGAATTCTTCATGAATTTGATTCATAAAGTCATCTCGATACGTTTTTGCTAAAATAGAAGCTGCTGCAATGCTTAAATAGTTTGCGTCACCTTTTATAATTGAAGTGTTTGGTATGGATTTTAAAAGCTCAATTTCTTCTGGAGTAAAAATCTTTCCTTTAGTTTGTTTCATTCCCAGTTTTCCATTTAACGGTCTATTTCCATCTACAATAATATATTCAGGTTGTTTTTTTAAGTTTAAAATACATTCTTGCATGGCTTTCATGGAAGCATTGAGTATGTTTATTTCGTCAATTTCATGATTGCTTATATGAATAACTGCAAAATCGAATAATTCTTCAATGATAGGTTTTAGTTCAAAACGTTTTTTTTCGGTAAGTTGTTTGGAATCGTTTAGGGATTTAAAGACTAAATTTTCTAATTTTTTCTTCTCCTTTGTTAAGATAAGGTTAGGGTTGTGTAAAACTATTGCGCCAGCTGTAACTGGCCCTGCTAAGCAACCTCTGCCAGCTTCGTCAGTTCCGCATTCCATTAAAAAATTGCTATAACATTTCTTTAACATAAAATATTTTTTGTAAAAATAAAAAATTCTCACGCAACCTTTAACATTTTTTTGCATCTATTATATAGTTGTTTCGGCAATCCGTTTTTTTTAGCTAAAAAAATTTAACACAATTAAATTGATAATATTCCGAAGTATTATTTGTTTATTTAAGAAATTATTAAGAAGTTTGCGGAATAACTAACTCA
>CAYWVV010000116.1:0-3851 GCA_964461805.1 uncultured Flavobacterium sp. | reverse complement strand
TCAACAAAGATAAAAATTATCATTTGTTGCATTAAGTTATTGAATTCTCCGGTGTTTCTTAAAATGTCACACAACGTTCCGGCGCTTGGCGAGGTTGCGAGCTTCGGAACCGTTTATTTTCTATCAAAGATAAAATTTCTTGCGAAATGTGAACGTGAATTTACTACAAAATTCGCAATCTTGCCAAACGCCTGTTGTGCGTTCGGCTTTCTATTCGTTATATAATTCTGTTACTGAATTAGCAAAGTTTGAAAATCTGAATGATTTAGAGCCTTCTTCAGTTGGTGTAATATCCATATAATGTAAATATAATCTTCTGTCATCTTCGGATTCCAATGTTCCGATTTCACTTAATCGACTTCTCATAAGTTTAATATTTTTGTTATATTCTATTCGTTCTTGTTTATTAAAATTATCAGGATTGTATAATTTCTGACCAATTTTGTTAGTGTAAGTATGTTTTTTTTGAATTAATTCACAGGCTTTTACATTATTTTCTATTAAACTTATGATTTGAACATATTTAGCTTTCCAAATTTTATATTTTTCAGGAAATAACTTATCATATTCATCCTTCTCTTCTTTCCATTTTCTTATTCCTTCCTCTTTCTTTATTTCTTCTTCCTCTCTGGCTAAATCTTCTTTTTTAATTTGTTCTTGTTTTAATATTTTGTTTTCTTCTTTTTTTATTAAATAGTTAACCCATTCATCACGATATTGTATAGTTTTAGCTAATTTAGTATCAAAAACCTTATTTATATTTGTAATATTGGTTTCATAATTTAATTGTACAATTTTATTAGCATCTTCTAATTTTTGTTTTTTTAAATTGTTTTTATTGTTATTTAATTCTGTTGTTTTAATATTTTCAGCATTAGCAATTTGCTGGTTTTTAGATTTTACAATTGTGATTGAATCACTTATTGCATTTTTTTTGTAATCTTCTATTTTCCATTCATAACCACCAATTCTACCGCCATTTGGCATTGATTTAGGATATTCTTGTCCAAAAGAAATATTTAAAGAGATTAGAGTGATAAATAAAAATGATAGTTTCATATGTTAATTATTAGGAAAGATGATTTTAATAAGTTTTTAAAATTTAAATTGTATTTTTTTTTTTTAATTTTATATAAGTCTTAATTTATTAAACATTTCAACATATTTTTCAGCACATTTTACTCTGTTTTCAACATTTAATGAGCTTGTGTCAATATCGTTTGAATTGAAAAAAGTTTTAAAATTTTTTCCACGAGTGCCTTTACTTAAGTGCATAACAGTATAAACATCAGTAAATTTGTTTTTTAATTCAAGGCTAACTTTAGTTTTTAAAATACTTTGACCTATTTTAGGACAATTTTTCTCTAATAGTATTTTATGTGCAATTTTACCAAAAACTATTATTAAATCAGGCTTAATTAATTCAAGTTCATTAAATAATATTTCTCTATGTTTATAGTTATTCACAAAGTTTGGGTCTAAATAACTTCTTGTTTTAGTTGAGTTATTATGATAATAGGTTTTGAAAATATCGGTGCAATAAACAAAATTTTTAGATTTGACTAAACCATCAATTAAAGCCCAATATCCTGCACACCAGTTTTCACGAGAATCTCTTTCATGAAAAGCGTAAGGTGTACCTACAATAACATCATTATAGATATTTGACTTGTTTTCCCTTTCAAATACATTTTCATTTCTTAACGGGTCAATCCCTAAAACTACAATTTTTTTATTAGAGTAATCACCAAACCAAGTAGGTAAATCGATTCCTTTTAAAGAAGTATCTTTTGGGATTTTTTGATTATCGTGGATTAAGTTTTCAGAATACACGAAATTTGTTTTCACCTCTTTTTTATCTTTGTCTTTTTCCCAAGATGAATACATTTTATCAATATCTTCTATTGATACATCTAAAATATTGTTTTTAATAATACTTTTTAATTCATTGAAAAATTCTACATTTGGATACATAAATATTATTAATTAAAGATGTTGAATGTTTACATTAATGTTTTTAGGATTTATTTTAACTCCAGGATAATGTTGATTAACAAAAGATTCGATTACTTGTTCCT
Organism: uncultured Flavobacterium sp.; assembly: GCA_964461805.1. Lineage (GTDB taxonomy): Bacteria > Bacteroidota > Bacteroidia > Flavobacteriales > Flavobacteriaceae > Flavobacterium. Next base: position 1,773 of record CAYWVV010000116.1, on the reverse strand, counting down.
TATTACTACCAATAAAATTATTTGCAATTGTTCTGTCTATTTCAACACATATATTAATAATTTTTGTACCATTCAATTGTCCTGTGCCTTTAATTGTTACTTTTGATAAAGCCATAATGTAGATTTAGTTTTTTTTAAGCGTTAAGAGTGGCTGACGCACAACGGGCCGCGGCTTGCTGAAGTGGCGACTTCGTAAATTATTATTTGATGCTAAGATACAATTTCTTGCGAAAGAAAAATGTGTATCTACTACAAAACTAGCCATTTTAGCAAACCGCTGTTAACTGTAGGTTTTGTTATTGAATTTCAGAAATTAGATTTTTTTTAAGTATTTCTTTTTCATTTTTCGATAATTCAAGAAACAAGTTTTCTTTTGCGATTATTCCAAGTTTTAAAATTTCAATCCAGTTTTTATCATTTAGTATTAAATCGTCAGCCCAATCATTTTCGTTTGGTGATTTGTATTTTTCCAACTGATTGTGCCAATCTTTGAGCGCTAAATATTCAGTTTCTGTTACCCAATCTATTTTTAAATATTCTTCATAACCATTTTCGAGATTCAAATCGTTAAAATATGAGCACATAAACTCAACATATGACCAATGAAGACTTTTAGTTTCTTTGTTTAACCAAGATATTTTCTGTAAGTTAAAATCAGTTAGTTCATTAATTGAGATTAACCAATTTTCTCTCCAAAGTTCTTTATTCATATTCTCGATTTCTATTTTCGTAATTTTGGTTTAAACTTACAGTTAACGTTCCGGCGCTTGGCGAGGTTGCGAACTTCGGAACCGATTATTTTCTATCAAAGATAAAATTTCTTGCGAGAAATAAACGTGAATTTACTACAAAATTCGCAATCTTGCCAAACGCCTGTTGGCAGTAGTATTTTATTTTCTGTTTTCTTTTTTCTTTAAACGTTTCTCTTTTCTGATTTTTTTTAATATTTCTTTTTTAGATGTTACTATACCGCTTGCGATAGTCATATATTTTTTTTCTATTACTTTTTCTAATTTATTTGTATTAGCATTAACATAAAATTGATTAACACAATTTTCTTCCCATTTCCCAAATTCTTTATTTGGTTTTGTCTCCTCTTCAATTAACCAACAAAATGTTTTCGCTATGTCAAGATATGTCAACTTAATATAATCAACTTTTATATTTTTAAATTTCTTGTCTTTTTTAACCAAATTTAGAGCTAAGCAATAATCTGTTAAGTTTTCAAAATTAGTATTATCGGAATAAATTGGAAACATGTTTTCTGAAATCATTTCTCCATTTTTATCAAATTCAAGTCCAAATGCGTATTTGATATTATCGTTTTTGTATAAATACATAATCCAATAAGTCACATCATAATTTGAAAGATTATAAATATTTTCATTTTTGTAATTGATATTTACTGAATCTTTATAATTTACTTCAAATCCTTTGATTTTTAGTTTTTTATAAAATTCGGATCCTCCACGGCCAATAATATATAACTCCGATTTTTTGAAAATTAAATCTGAATATTTTTCTATTTTTTTGATATCCTCTGGATAAGATATTCCTTTAGGATAAATTGAGTCTTTATATTTCTTTTCGAAACGAATATTATTTTTTGTCCTTGATAAGTAAGTTCCGCCTAATTCTATTTTATCAGAATCTTCACATTGTGAATATCCAAAATAAGAAAGTAAAAAAATTAATATGATAAAATGTCTTTTCAATTCGGGGCGGATTCAAGACCTTAACGCAACAAGGTCAGTTAATATTGTTCTAATCAAA
>CAYWVV010000115.1:0-3864 GCA_964461805.1 uncultured Flavobacterium sp. | reverse complement strand
GTTTTGAATTAATACCTGTAGTATTACTTAAATAAGCAGCAGCACCAGCAGTTCCAGAATATGCGAAACTATCTGTAACAGCAGCATTAAAGAAAGCAGTAGAACCAGTAAGACCAGCAATAGAACCAGTAAATCCAGCAGCAACGAAACCAGCCTCACCATTCTCAGCTCTCAAAGCAGCTTCAGCGAATGTAAACAAGATTTCATTACTAGTTATAACAAAAGCTGGAGCAACAGACAATGTAGGTATTGTAGCAGCTGTAGAATAACCACGTAAATGACCAGTAGCACCTAATCTAGCAGGAAGTTGGTCATAATCAGCAATACTTGCACCGATAGTTACCCTTGCTCTACCTTGAGTAACAGCTCTTCTACCTGCTTCATTTGGAGGAACACTACTTAAACTTGTAAATCTAGGATCTGCAATATTAGCATAAGCAATAGGGCTAGAAGGAACAATCTGATTTGAAGCGTTTGAAATAAATAATGGGTTGTCATAGTCATACGTTTGAGCTGAAGTTCTAAGAGATTTCCATAAATGCCCCGTAATTGTAATAAAAGTTCTATTTTGTTGGTTTGCACCACCAGAAGTATAAAAGAATGACGCTGCTAAAGGATTCATGTTAGACTCAGTTGCAGTTGAATAACCAGGTGCAATAGGCACACCACCAGCACCTGCAGCAACTGAAGGATAAGAAACACCTGCTAAATCAGCTAATTTAGCATCTCTAAAAGCAGCAACTGCACCAGTAGCTTTAGACATACGTAAACATAATTTTAACTGTACAAAGTTTGCAAAATTATTCCATTTTAACATGTCACCAGCAAACATAACATCTTTTCCAGCCATTAATTTAGCATTAGGATCACCTGCAGAAATAATTGCTCTCGCTTCTTCTAATTCTTCAATTAATCTTTGGTAAATAGCAAAATCATCATCATATGCAGGCGACTGATTAGCAATACCTTTAAAAGCCTGAGAATAAGGAGCATTTCCATATAAATCAACTACTTTTTGCATGTAATAGGCTTTACAAATTTTTGAAGCAGCTATATAATTATCATATTTATGATCTGCATTAGAAAAGTTAATAATATCATCAAAGTTTTTTAAACTAATATAAAAACCTTCCCAAATACCTGTATAAAAACCGTTATCAATATTTAACTGTAATTCTTTATCAAATCCGTTACCAAAAGAACGAACATTACGTGTCCAAGTATTCATGAAAACATTACCCAACTGGTTCGCAGTTGTTGCCTGTACTCTGTAAGCACCTAACATTGCACCAGGTAACTGTTTTTCTGGTGTAACTTCATCATAAGTAATTATATTTTCACTATCATTAACGTCAAGATAACTATCACACGACATAAATGCTAATGCAAAAATAGGTACTAAATATTTTAATTTTCTCATAATTTATTAAATTTATTAAAATGTAACATTAAGACTAAAACCAAGTGTTCTAGTAGTTGGGTACTGACCAATATCAGTAATACCTTGTGCATTACCAGTAGTATTAGAAGCCTCAGGATCAGAATAACTATTATTAGCATGTAAACCAGCTTTTGGTTTTAAGAAAGAACCATCAGCTAAGAAAACAAACGGATTTCTTGCATTTACACCAAATCTGAAAGTCTCTACACCCATTCTTTTAACCACTTGCGAAGGTAAAGAATAACTTAAAGCTAATTCTCTAATTTTTAAAGCAGAAGTATCAATAATGTTTGTTTCAGCTACAGCTCTGTGTGATTCAGTAAAATAAGTTAATGCACCAGCATAATCAGGAGTTGAAACTGTTCCTGTGTAAGGAGCACCAAACTGATCAACAGCAGCACCAGGTAAAGTATACCCTAAACTACGATCGAAACCAGCTGTATCTAAATCACCACCTGTAAACATTAACAAGTTTTTAGCGAATGAATAAGTAGAACCACCAGTTCTGTAATCTGCAACAACCGCAAGACGGAAACCTTTGTACTCAAAAGTATTAGTTAAACCAACAATATAGTCTGGATTCGCTTTTCCTAATTTTGTAAATTCAGTTGATCTTTTAGGTAAATTACCAAAATCAGTATCTACAATGTAGTTTCCATTTGCATCTTTTACAAAAGTAGTACCTTTAATTAAAGGAAACTCTTCTCCAACTTCAGCAAAAATTCCTACTGCACCATTTGATTGTAAGTTAATCGATTTTAAACCACTCTGTAAAGATTTCACAACAGTTTTGTAAGTAGTATAACTTGCTTTAAGATCCCAACGGAATGATTTTGATCTCACAGGCGTTAAGCCTAAGTCAATTTCAAAACCTTTGTTTTCTAAGTCACCAATATTGTCTAAATAAGTTCTGTTACCACTTGCTGTAGAATTAGTACTATTAGTAATCAAATCTTTTGTTTCAGCAATGTAATATGAACCTTCTAAAGTAACTCTATCATTATAGAATCCTAACTGACCACCAACTTCAAATGTATTCACAAACTCAGGTTTGATGTTTGCATTAGTCTGTAAAGGATTGTACAAATAAGAAGCATTAAGTCCAAAAGGAAAACCATTCGCAACTGAAGCTAAATTTGTGATAGCATATGGCGCTACAGCAGTTGTGTTACCTACTGAAGTATAAGAAGCATTAACTTTAGCATAATTTAAAACTTTACTATCTTTTAATGAAGCAAAAGCTTTTGTAGGAATAAACGAAACACCTATAGATGGGTAATAAGCAGCAGCTTTAACAGTAGAAGATTGATCTCTTCTAAACGTAGCATTCAAGAATAAATAATCTTGGTAAGCTAAATCTGCATTTACGAAAAAACTTACTCTTCTAGATTTTGTAAGTCTATTGTTTAAAGTTGCAGGACGTGACGGATTTAATACATTTATAATATTATAAAAACCAGGAATATCTAAGTTAGAACCCCCTTGAGAAGTAACTCTAAATAAGTTATCTTGAATATTATTACCAACGTTAAATCTTAAATTTAATTTTTCAGACAAATCATAATTAAAGTTAACCAACAAATCACCATAAAAATTTCTAGATGCAGATTGATTCGCAAAATAATTTGAAATAACTGGCTGACCTCCTAAAATTTGGTAAGTTTCTAATGTTGCACCATAATAATCATAAGGACCACTTAAAGCAAAGTCATAGCTATAAGCAGAACTTGTATTATCAAAAGCATCTTGGTGAGATTGACCATCTGTATTAGTAATTCTCATATTACCTGTATAAGACAAGTTAATATTTTTGTTTATCTCGTACCCTAAATTAAGAATTCCATTTAATGTATTAGATCTGTCATCAAAACGATTAGTTTTAGACATCCAATAAGGATTTTGAGCATAAGCAGTCCAGTGACCTTCATTACCTGAATTTTTAAATCTTCCAACAGGAATATTCGTAGCTGTTTGTAATAAATCATCAAACAAATCAGAACTAGTTTGAGAAGTATTTTGGTTAATGTAATTAAAATTACCATCTAAACTAAATTTACCAAACTTTTTACCTGCTTTAAATAAGAAAGAGTTTCTTTTTAAATTATCACCATTTACAACGAAATCAGTATTTTGTCTGTTTACAGCAAGGAAAGCATATCCATCTTCTGATCCCATGTTTACATTGAAACCATTTTGATATAAAACACCAGTTTTGAAAAACTGCTTAATATTATCTTTAATTGGTTTCCACTCTGTAAATAAAAATTTACCATCAGCTTGAGGCAATCCAACAGGAACTACTTGTCCACTCATAGTTGGATTGTTGTATGCAGGACCCCAAGAACCATTTTCGAAAGGAACAAAAGTTGGAGCAATACCAGGACCATTAAAACCTGGGTCAGTAGCCCAACCTTGTCCATACT
>CAYWVV010000114.1:0-3895 GCA_964461805.1 uncultured Flavobacterium sp. | reverse complement strand
ACGAACCCCATCAATAATACAAGCATGAGCATCTACATCATATACAATTACATCATTTTTTGTAACCAAAGCATCAATAGTTGACAAAATACCTTGATATCCAAAATTTAACAAATAAGCCGATTCTTTCATAACAAAAGCCGCTAATTCCTCTTCTAATTGTTCGTGATACTTTGTATGACCACTCATCATACGAGCACCCATTGGATAAGCCGCTCCATATTGCGCAGCTGCTTCCGTATCAGCTTTACGAACTTCTGGATGATTGGCTAATCCTAAATAATCGTTCAAACTCCAGTTTAATATATTTTTACCTTGAAATTGCATTCTTGGACCCAATTCACCTTCCAATTTAGGAAACACGAAATATCCTTCTGCTTGTGAAGCCCATTTTCCTAATGGCCCTTTATTTTGTTGTATTCTTTCAAATAAATCTTTAACCATAATACTGTACTTAATTTGTGGTGCAAAAGTATAAATAAAAAAACGTTTTTAATAATTTTTTTTATGGAGTAACCTCAAGCCCATTTTATTACGTTTTCGGTTCTGTTTTTCGCAATTGAAAAAACATATTTGCATAAAATAAAGTTTTACTTATCTTTGACATTATTATGACAGCAATTAAAATTATCGAATGCCCACGCGATGCTATGCAAGGCATTAAATCTTTTATTCCTACAGAAAAAAAAGTACAATACATTCAATCGCTATTGCGAGTTGGGTTTGATACGATTGATTTTGGAAGTTTTGTATCGCCTAAAGCCATCCCGCAAATGCAAGATACGGCTGAAGTTTTAGCACAATTAGATTTATCGCAAACCACAAGTAAATTACTTGCTATTATCGCCAACACTCAAGGCGCTGCATCAGCTTCAAAACACAAAGAAATTCAATATTTAGGTTTTCCGTTTTCTATTTCGGAAAATTTCCAAATGCGAAATACACATAAAACTATTGCAGAATCATTAATTACATTACAAGAAATTTTAGAAATTGCTAACCAAACCAACAAAGAAGTAGTTACTTATATATCTATGGGATTTGGAAACCCATATGGCGATCCTTATAATGTTGAAATCGTTGGTGAATGGACAGAAAAATTAGCTAATATGGGTGTGAAAATCTTATCTCTTTCAGACACGATTGGTTCTTCTACTCCTGAAATTATTGATTATTTATTTAGTAATTTGATTCCGAAATACCCAAACATTGAATTTGGCGCGCATTTGCACACGACTCCAGATACTTGGTTCGAAAAAGTGGACGCAGCCTACAAAGCAGGATGTTTTCGATTTGACGGAGCAATAAAAGGTTATGGAGGTTGCCCAATGGCAAAAGACGATTTAACCGGAAATATGCCCACTGAAAAATTACTATCCTACTTTACTGCTGAAAAAGCCAATACAAATTGTCATCCAATAAGTTTTGAAAGCGCTTACAATGAAGCATTAAAAATTTTTAACGCTTACCACTAGTAAAATCAATAATCATTAATACGTCTTTTATTTTAAGCGCTTTTCTTTTATTCTCTTTTTGTGGGTTGATCACAAAATAAAAGGAAAATAAAATTGACAAAACAAAAGACACAAATAATTTCCCGACGATATTACCAAACATTAAATTGGTATAATTCGGCTCAGAATAAAAATTAAAACTGAAGAAAAATACAGAATCAAAAACAGAAGTAATTATACTCGCTAACAAAAACTGTAAAAAATAATTTTTCGGAAGTTTTGACTGTATAAATCTATGAAGTAGAATTATAAGTATTAAATCAAAATACAACAAAACTATCCCAGAAAAAAAGAGGCTAATGTCAAAATTGAAAATTTCTGCTAAAAAAGTAGTATTCCTAGAATAGTTATCAGTTAAAATTTGCTCTAATGAAATATAGGACAAGAAAACTAAAATAATATTACTTAAAATAATTCCATAAATAGCACTTCTAACTTTAATGATACTTTCATTTCTAAAAATCAACAAAACTGCAAATAAAGTTGAAATAAAGATTAAAGTTGAACCTGGTGAAAATAAAAAAACATCAAAATACAAATTATAAACATTACCCGAAAGTATGGTTTGAAAAAACTGCATTGTCCCTATAAAAACATACAGTAATCCTATACCAAAATGCTTTTTTGACGCATATAAACCCAAAATCATCAATCCGATAATTAAGGTTTCTAACAAAAAATATATAAAAGTGTCCATTTCACAAATATAATTATTTATCTCACTTAACAATTATTTATCATAAAAACAATTGATTATTGCTATTGTTTCACTAAATTTGCACGCAATTTAACTACAATTGCAGCATGAAAGCACACACTTCTAAGATTATTGGTGAAGGACTCACATATGATGATGTTCTTTTAATTCCAAATTATTCTGAAATACTTCCAAGAGAAGTTTCTATTCAATCCAAATTTAGTAAAAACATTACCTTAAACACGCCTATTGTTTCCGCAGCTATGGATACAGTAACCGAAAGCGCTATGGCAATTGCGATGGCACAAGAAGGTGGTATTGGCGTGTTACATAAAAACATGTCCATCAAAAAACAAGCTGCAGAGGTTCGAAAAGTAAAACGTGCTGAAAGCGGTATGATCATAGACCCTGTCACTTTACCTTTATCTGCCAATGTAGGCGATGCCAAAGCTGCCATGCAAAAATATGGTATTGGAGGTATTCCAGTAATTGACGAAAATTCTGTATTAAAAGGAATTGTAACCAATAGAGATTTACGTTTCGAAAAAAATAGCGATAGAGCCATTACAGAAGTGATGACCTCAGAAAACTTAATCACAGCTCCAGAAGGTACTACGCTTTTTCAAGCTGAAGTAATTTTACAAGGAAATAAAATTGAAAAATTACCAGTAGTGAACTCGGAAAATAAACTAGTGGGCCTTATCACTTTTAGAGACATCACCAAATTAACTCAAAAACCAAACGCTAATAAGGACAGATTTGGCCGTTTACGAGTAGCTGCCGCTTTAGGTGTAACAGCTGATGTTTTGGAACGTTGCGAAGCTTTAGTTCATGCTGGAGTAGATGCTGTAATTATAGATACTGCTCACGGACATACTAAAGGCGTGGTGGATGTATTAAAACAAGTTAAAAATAAATTCCCAGAAATTGATGTTGTAGTTGGAAACATTGCTACACCAGAAGCTGCAGTGTATTTAGCTGAAAATGGTGCCGATGCTGTAAAAGTAGGAATTGGACCTGGCTCAATTTGTACCACACGTATTGTTGCAGGTGTTGGTTTTCCTCAATTTTCTGCTGTTTTAGAAGTAGCCGCAGCATTAGAAGGAACTGGAATCCCAGTAATTGCTGATGGTGGCGTTCGCTATACAGGTGATATCCCAAAAGCTTTAGCTGCTGGAGCCTCATGTGTAATGTTAGGTTCGATGTTAGCTGGAACGAAAGAATCGCCAGGTGAAACTATTATTTTTGAAGGAAGAAAATTCAAATCATATAGAGGAATGGGTTCTGTGGAAGCGATGAAAGAAGGCTCAAAAGATAGATACTTCCAGGATGTTGAAGATGATGTTAAAAAATTAGTTCCAGAAGGAATTGTTGGTCGTGTACCGTACAAAGGAGAATTAAACGAAAGCATGCAACAATTCATTGGCGGACTTCGTGCCGGAATGGGCTATTGTGGTGCTAAAAATATTGAAACTTTACAAGCTACAAGCCGATTTGTAAGATTAACATCAAGTGGAATTAGCGAAAGTCACCCACATAATGTTACGATAACTAAAGAAGCTCCGAATTACTCGAGATAGTATTCAGTGAACAGTTTTTAGTGTTCAGATAAAAAAAATCCATTCCTATTTTAGACTGCACCCAAAAGTTTAGACAAATTTATACTTAATTTTGATAATAATGA
>CAYWVV010000113.1:0-4150 GCA_964461805.1 uncultured Flavobacterium sp. | reverse complement strand
TTGATTAGAACAATATTAACTGACCTTGTTGCGTTAAGGTCTTGAATCCGCCTCATATTATTAACAATCATTGCTTTGATTAGTTTTATTAGTTGTTCTAAAAGGACAATATTGGAACAAATCTTTGAAATTAAAAAAACTGATTTTATGTTTGGTGGAATGGTTGTGTCTGCAAATCCTTTTCAATTGGAGGATAAAAATGGTGAAACTTATTTTCGTAAAAAAGGTGGAATTGGTGGAATAAATTTAGAAAATCCACAACTAGATAAACTGCGTGGTGCGGACGAAATGGTAACCGACAGCACTAATGCTGTACTTATTTTAAGTTATCCGTTAAAAAAAACAATTGGTTACAGAATACAAAACGATAATGGATTTAATAGAAAAAAAATAGTTTTAGAATTAAGTAAAGCATATTCAGAAATTTATTCAGAGAAAGAAAAGTATGGAATTTGTTGTGATGAACTTTCTGATTTAGAATTGACAATGATTATGGTTTTTGTGGTCAATGGTGAAATTTATTTAGAGTCAAAAGTTGAATCAAAAAAATAACTGCGGGTAACAGGCGTTTGGCAAGATTGCGAATTTTGTAGTAAATTCTCGTTTATTTCTCGTATGAAATTTTATCTTTGATAGAAAATAATCGGTTCCGAACTTCGCAACCTCGCCAAGCGCCGGAACGTTAGCTGTTACCTTCCAAAAAAACGCAGAAAAGTATATGAATAAAATAATTCTGATTTTATCAATTTTAATTTTGGTTTCTTGTAAAAGAAAACCTGAAACTTATATTGAAAAATATAAAAATTCTAAATTAGATAGTTTAAAAACAATTATTGGAAAAATATCAACAAAAGACACGAGTTGTTTAAGACAAATTGATTTAGCTCAAGAAAAAGTAGATAAAGATAGCTTAACATATTATCTATATATGTCGCAATTATCATATGGAAGACATTTGGAAGAATTTAAAAAATTGCTAAAACCATACGGAATAGATTGCGAAGTATTTTTAACTTCTTGTTTGGGTCACGGAAAAGGAAGAAGATATTGCTATGTTGATTTTATGAATGAAACCATAAAAAATAAATTTAAAAAAGGTTTTATTGATAGTTTAGAAGCAAAAGCTGATAGAACATATTTGAATAAAAACATTAATAAAGTTTATTATTCAATGGACGAATATGATGAAACACTTTTTTATCCAAATGCTAAATCTATAGAAACTCAAAGAGATGATATAAAAAAAGATTTTTTTTCTAATTTTAAATATCCGAAAGGTTTTCATTTTAACCATAAAAAATATGTTGGACGCAGTAGTGTAGAATTTATACTTTATCGAAATGGAAAAATTAAAAACATAATAATTGATACAGAATTTGAACAAAAAAACAATAATAAATTCATACCATATTTTGATAATGAAATTAGAAAATTTGTAACCAAAATTAAATGGTTACCAAGAAAACAAAGAGGAATAAAATTAAACGCAGGATTGGGATTATGGTTTCCGTACAATAAAGGCAACAGCTAACAGGCGTTTGGCAAGATTGCGAATTTTGTAGTAAATTCACGTTTATTTCTCGCAAGAAATTTTATCTTTAACAGAAAATAATCGGTTCCGAAGTTCGCAACCTCGCCAAGCGCCGGAACGTTGTACGACATTTTAGAGAAAAACGAAAAAATATGAAAAATAAATTTTTAATAATTTTATTAGTGTTACTGCCAATCATTAACTATGGACAACAATTAAGTGTTAATGAAACTTTAGATTACATTAGTAAAATGCATACTAAATATGACAAATATCAGCCAAAAGATAACAGCATAAAAGAAGTTAAATACGATATAGATGACCAAGGATTTCTAAATATTAATTTTTACCTAAACAACATAAAAACTGCAACGAATTCCATTCACATTAATGACGTGGGAAGGAATATAAAACACCAAAATCAATATTCAGAAACCATAATTACCCTTAAATGTTTAACACAAAATTGTCTTGTACACAAAAGTGCAAAAGAATATTATAAAGATGATTTTAATATTTACATTACACAAGAATATCAAGCTATCAAAATTGTCAAAGCTCTAAATTATTTATTTTCATTATTAGAAGAAATTAATTTCAAAAGAGATCAAAATGATCCATTTGCAACTAACAACAATATCATTAGTTCATCTAATAGTGAAAAATCAAAAAAAATAAAACTATTAGAACAAAATGGAACATATAGGTTATCAGTTAATTTCAATGAACTAAATGAAACCTTTATTTTAGATACAGGAGCATCAGAAACTACAATCTCAAATACTTTAGAAGAAAAATTAATTTCAAACAAATTAATAAGTCAAGGTGACTACTTAGCCGATGGCTTATACAAAATAGCTGATGGGAGTATAATAAGTCAACGAAGAGTATTAATAAAAAAAGTATCATTAGGTTCATATACAGTAAACAATTTAATTGTTTCCATAGGAAACTCGAAAAGTCCTTTACTATTAGGAAAGAATTTTTTAGATAAATTTAAAAACTGGACGATAAATAATACCGAAAAAACTATTGAATTAACAAGTTTTTAAAGAGATGATATAAATGTTTAAAAGAAAGCTACTACATATTGAATTATTAAAATATCTTCTGCAAAAGAGTAATTGTTTTGGATATGTAGAAATTAGAGATTTTTTATTAGAGCATTTTCCTGAAGAAACTGATTTGAAAGAGCGTATAAAAATGAAAGATTTTTTAAGCTTTTTAAATTCAGAAGAGTACATTGAAATTTTAGCTAAAAAAGGAATATGGATAATTCAAGAAGCTGGTGTTATAGTTGATAGAAAAGATGTTTCAGCAATTATAAAAATTAAACCGAAAGGAGTTAATCTTGTAGAACAAAGTCAAATAAATAACTATAACAAGATTGGAATTATTTTGAGTTCTATATTTGGACTATCAACAATTTTACTTGGTATTTACAGCATTAACATTTCACAAAATATATCTGATTTGGAAATGAAAATAAATGACTTAAATAAAGAAAATATTATTTTAAAATCGACCAATGAAATTCAAGGAAATGAATTAAAAAAGAAGTTTGAAAAAGAAATTACACCTACCAACAATAAAACAAAGTAAAAACGTCGTACAACAGTGGTTTTGCGAAATTTGGGCTTTAAGGCTTAAAATTATGGTAGTTTTGTATTTGTAAACTTAGTCTTAAATTTATACTTTTGGGTAAACTAATCCCCAAACTTCGCAAAGCCACGGGACGTTAGTGGCAAGTTTGCGCGAAATGCCGAAAATAAAGAACCTACAAGAATAAAGTAAAATATAAAAACAAGGAATTATGTACAAAATTTTAAAAAAATCAATGCTAATCTTTATGTTATTAATTTTGCAGTTAACATCATTTGCTCAAAATGATGTAACTCAATTTCTCGACATTCCTGTAGATGGATACAAACCAGAAATGATACAAAAACTTAAATCTAAAGGGTATACAAATAATCGAAATAAAGAAGATATTCTGAATGGTGAATTTAATGGAACAGATGTTAATATATTTATTGCAACGAACAATAACAAAGTTTGGCGTGTTGCAGTTTTAGACGCTAATTCCACTGATGAAACAAATATTAAAATAAGGTTTAACAATCTAATTAAACAATTTGTGAATAATGAAAGATATTTAATAGAAGCAGATTCAACAATTGCAAAATATACAATACCAAAAGACGAAGACATCTCATATGAAATTACAGTCAATAAAAAACGATACGATGCTGTATTTTACCAAAAGTCATTAAAATATGACGCTTTAAATAAAGAAAAAGAGACTCTACTTGCGAAAGAAAAACTAACCGATAAAGAAAAAGAAAGAATTGGTGACTTAATTGTAGAAATGTTTAGTGAGTCGATGAATAGCATAAATAAACAAGTTTGGTTTATGATTAATGAAGATTATGGAAAATATAGCATCGTAATATATTATGACAATGCGTATAACAAAGCAAACGGAAAAGGTCTTTGATGTTAATCAAGAAAATGGGTAAACAATCAAAAATTGAATTAAAAAATATAAAACCTGCCACTAACAAGCGTTTGGCAAGATTGCGAATTTTGTAGTAAATTCACGTTTATTTCTCGCAAGAA
>CAYWVV010000112.1:0-4274 GCA_964461805.1 uncultured Flavobacterium sp. | reverse complement strand
CAATGGTAAATTTCTCATCAATGTTTTCATTTACTTCCTCTTTTATTCCAGAATTAACAAATTTTAAACCATCACTTTCAATTCCAATTACTCCATATCCAATTAAAACTGTTGGAATAATAAGTTGTTTGTATTTGAATTTCAGATTTTCTTTTTTAGTATTTTTTAAACTATCTTTTTGTTGTAATTGTTGTGCGTTTGAACAGTAAGAACAGAAAGCGAAAATTAAAATTATAATTTTATATTTATTTGATTTCATTTTTAGTTTTTTGATTAATGTTATAAACTATTGAAAAAATAATAATTAGAAAAATACTTGTGTAAATATTTCCAAAATTTAGCCCTGCTGGTTTAGAAATATAATTTCCAAAAGTGGCACCAATTGGGTGAATTATGATGATTGCTAACCAATAAAATAAATCTTTTGAAATTTGTTTGAAACGTAATAATAGAATTGATAAAATTAATAATGCAATTAATAAGATTGTACCGCCATCTGCTCCGAGTGGTGTATCGTTAGACAGAAAATCGCCCGATGTTGTTCCAAATGTACTTGAAGTGAGAATAGCAAACCAATAAAGAAATTCAATTTTCATTTCGGAAATTACACTTGGTTTTTTTGAAATTATTTTAATGGCAAGCAGTATCAAAAAGAACACCAAAATAACTGATAATGAACCATAAATAGTGCCTAAATTTAAATCGATGCAAATTAAATCAGCAATATTTGTACCGCCAATATTACCAAGAATGATGAGCAACCAATAAAATAATTGATTGAATTTTTTGGTTAGAATAGAATATAGAATTGCAGAAACAAAAGTAGAAACAAGTAGTATTGAACCAATTTTGTAGCCTAAACCCAAATCTCTAGAAATATAATTGCCTACAATTTCGCCTGTTGTTGTGGCAATTATCATTAGTACCCAATAGATGAAATTTATTTTTGGTATGTGTTTCATTTTAATTTTAATTTGAATTAGCTTTTAGTTTTTTATGAGAATAATAAATTAGGAAAAGCATTATAATTAACGAAACTATTGATGCTTGCAGTGTACCTAAATCTAATCCGCCTTTAGCAAGAGGTTTGGTTAAAAAATCTCCAAAAGTTGCACCAAATGGTCTTGTAAAAACAAAAGCTAACCAAAATAAAAACACTTCGTTAATCTTAGTGTAATAGTGAATTAAAACGACCATTATGATAATTGAAGCAGTTATCAAAGCACCTTGAATGTAGCTCAGTCCAATAACATCCCCTAAATAATCGCCAAATGCAGTTCCAAGACTGTTTGAAAACAAAACTGCAATCCAAAAATATATTTCTTTCTTATTTTCTGTTATTGGATTAACATTCAAATTTTTATATTTTGAATACCACAGATAGAGTGTAAAAAGTAAACCTGATAACAATAGTAAACTACCTATTGTATAACCTAAGTGTAAGCTACGGTCAATGAAATCAGAAATTTCAGTACCTAATGTTGTAGTAGCTATTATAACCAACCAAAACGGTAATGGTTTATATTCTTTGGTTTTAAGTTGATTGTATAGAAGCACAATAAAAAAGACAACGGTTATTGCTATTCCTGTTAAATATCCCAAATTTAAAGTCATTGAAATAAAGTCTCCTAGAGTTTCCCCTAGAGTTGTTGCAACAATTTTCATAACCCAAAACAATATTGTTATTTCAGCTATTTTATTTGTTTTGCTAATTTTTGAAGTTTCCATTTTGTACAAGTTTAATTAATCTTTGATTGTATTAAAATTCAAAATATTAAGTCGATAAAATCTCCAATCCGTTTTTTATTATAGAAACATTAATTTTGTTAGTTCTCACATTGTAATATTCTCCATCAATTTGTATGTCAGTTCCAATATTAGTTGGAATTTCAATACTTAATTTCTGAACTAATGAATGTTGTGCTTTTTTAAACTTTTCGACTTTATTTGATAACACATGTATTCCCAAATTTAATTTATCTATAAAACTCAATTTATAAACCATCACTAAATCTAACCAGCCATCTTGTAAACTTGCTTTTGGTGTTAAACTCATTCCATATCCCATTTCGTTAGAATTAGAAACAAATAACAGAAAAGAGTTTGAATTTATTATCTGATTATTAAAAGCTAGTATCGTTTGAATTGGTTTAAATTGAAAGCTTGACAATATTGATGCTTTTAAATATGCAATTAAAGTTCTTTTTTTGTAAGTCTCATACTTTTTAATAATATGAGCATCAATACCGATACCCATATTACTAAAAAAATAATGTTCATTTACTTGTCCGACATCTATAGTTTGACTGTTTCCGTTTCGGATAATTTCTGTAGCTTTTTTTATTTCTTTTGGAATATTTAAGTTAGAAGCTAAACCGTTACCAGAACCAACTGGAATAATACCCAATTTAATATTAGTGTTTATTAAACAAGATGCTACTTCGTTAATAGTTCCATCGCCACCACAAGCAACAATACAATCAGGTTTGTTGGCAATTGCTTTTTTTGTAAGCAGAATTGCATGTTTCTTATAGTTAGAGTAATCAACCTCAATTTTAAACTTTTCCTTTGGAAAATGTTTTTCTAATTCGGTTTTACCTATGTTATGATTACCCTTACCTGAAATAGGATTTATTATGAAATGAATGTAAATCATTATTTAAGTAATTTATTTGTAAATAAATAATCCGCCGTTTGATACCACGAAATCGTTTCATTAAGAAAAGTTTTGTCTATTGGTAATTTTTTTAGACTATTATCTTTTTTATTCCAAGTATAAAAAGCTTGCTTTTTTTGGTCAGACAAAATCATTACTTTTTCTTTTTTCATCAATACTAACTTTCTGTAAGTACCCACTAAAGCACGTTCTTCAAAGTTAGGATTGAATACGTTTTTACCGAAGAAATTACTTTCATAATTCCAATTCATCATAGAAAATAAAGTTGGAAAAACATCTATTTGAGAACATTGTTTTTTTACTTTTTGATTCATTTCAGAAGGAAAATTCACAATAAAAGCAGGAATATGATAATTGGCTACATCTATCTCGTCTTTACCCGCACTACTCGCACAATGGTCGGCGATAATTACGAAAACCGTATTTTTAAACCAAGGTTTATTTTTTGCTTTTTGAAACATTTTTTTAATCGCATAATCAGTATATTTTACTGCTCCTTCTCGATTAGTTCCTGATGGAATATCAATTGCGTTATCAGGATATGTAAATGGACGATGATTAGAAGTTGTCATTACAAAATTGAAAAAAGGCTTTTTGTTTTTATAATGTTCATCTGCAACATTCATCATTTTAGAAAAAATATCTTCATCGCAAATTCCCCAAGCATTCTCAAATGTAACCTCATTATCATTAATATTATTTCGTACGGTTTTAATTTTATCACTCAAAACACTACCTCTACCTCTATCGTAAATTGTAAACCCATTTCCACCAAAATAAGCGTTCATATTATCAAAATAACCATCGCCACCATAAAAGAAATTTGAATCATATCCTTTAGATTTAAAAACATTTGAAATCGTATATAAGTTCTGATTTTCTGGACGTTTCACAATACTTTGTCCAGGTGTTGGTGGAATACAAAGCGTCATAGCTTCCATACCTCGAACGGTTCTTGTTCCTGTAGCATATAAATTATCAAAAAATACACTCTTTTGGGCTAAACTATCTAAAAAAGGAGTGATGTTTTGTTCGTTACCAAACTCTTTCATAAAACTAGCACTTAAACTTTCTACCAATATAAAAACTACATTTTTTTTGATTTGTACTGCATTTGTCGTGTCAGAAATTGTTCTGTGAATTGTTAATCCATTTGATTGAAATGTACTGTTCTTATCACTCAATTTATTTCGAATAATATTGAATGCTTCTTTTTCATTTACTGAAGTGTAAAATTCATTATAAACCATTTGGTTATTTCTGAAAGCAGAAAAGAACGAGTAAATTCCTGATTTTGAAATTTCGGCATTGTAGCGATTAGAAGACCATTCGGCTTGATTGTTTGTTATAAATGATGTGAAAAACAAACAAGAAGCAATACAAATTATTAGTACAATACTTTTTTCTTTAAAAGTTGTTATTTGTGAAAATGTGCTTTTGAAAACATTTTTTTTATAAAACAGAAATAAAACTAAAAATACAATTACTGAAACCCCAATAATCAATAATGGTAGTGGGTATGATTCTTGAATGTTAGATACTACTTCGTGAGTGTAAATTAAATAATCTACTGCGATAAAATTAAATCTAGTTTTGA
>CAYWVV010000111.1:0-4312 GCA_964461805.1 uncultured Flavobacterium sp. | reverse complement strand
TTCAAGAAAACGGAAGTAACTTAGAAATGATTTTACAAGACGGAATCAACTTAAACAAGTTAGATAAAGGTTGTTTGATTTTCAATTACAAAAAAGAAGAAGGGTATAAAATTTTAACGGTTGACAGCAACAGATACGATGCGCGTTACTGGTTAGAGCATTTTTTAAGTGTAGATGTATTTCAGGATGAAACGTTTATGACTAAAAAATACCTACAATTCTGTAAAGATTTCGCGAAAGAAGTAGTTTTACCTGCAGAAGACAAAAAAGAAGAAGTTTTATTTATGAATCGTGCCGTAAATCACTTTGCGAAAAACGACGAATTTGAAGAAACGGCTTTCTTAAATGATGTCATCAATAATCCAGATTTGATTCCAGAATTTAAAAACTATAAAGTGGATAAAGGTGCAAAATATAGCATTGAAGATGTTTCTAATTTTCCAATTGCGAATGCAGCTGTAACAGATGTACGTAGAAAATTAAAAAACACCATTGAATTAGACACGAATATTCAAATTAGATTAGATTTCATCAATCCGGAAAGTGCAGAGAAATTTGTAGAAAAAGGTTGGGACGAAGAAAAACAAATGTATTATTACTTGGTTTACTTCAATAAAGAAAACAAATCGTAATTCGATTTAAGCAAAAATATAAAATTCCTCAATTAGCGATAATTGGGGATTTTTTTTAGATTTACGAATATAAAAATTGAACTTTAAATGAATCAAATAAAACTATTATTTACTAAAAGAATGTTTTTAGTCACATTAATAATTATAGTAATCTATTTTATTAATTTACCAAGCGGGATTAACAGAACAATCTCTTGGAATTGGATAGACAAATTAGTTTTCTTTATAAAATTGTACTTCATTTTTATCTTAACTTTATATTTTGTTTCTTATAGCTTAATTGCTCTTTTAAAAAGAAACACATCGATTAATATTTCTATTTTACATTCTTTAACACTTTTAATATCAGTATTGATTATACATTCAAATATGGATGAAATTCTTCTATTAATTAATATAGTTTCATTAATTGTCTTTTCAATAAATGTATTTTATAGCTTTAAAAAAATATAACATATGCAAAACAAATTTAGTCTAAAGAAATAGAACATGTATCTTCCATAATTAACAAACTCCCTTTAAATAAAACCTATGATTCTAAAAGATATTGAACTAAATGAAAAATACAATTAACAACAAAACGGGAATAACTGTAAAAGTCATTCCCGTTTTTGATGCTATGAAATAAAAAGTTTATCTAACAAAAACTTCAATATTTCCACTAGCATCTTTTAATTTTAATTCGTTAAGTGTTAAATTAACAATATCTTGAACTGTTGTTACACCATTTACCACACGGGTTACATTATTATGAGAACGAGAATAAATTCCGTTATCTGTAAATAAAGCACAAGGATCGATTGTTGAATCATAATCGCCTTCAATAACTGTGTTATCTGTTTTTAATTCAATATAATCTTTATTACAACCTGCTTGATTTTGTGGTGCATCAACTAAAGTTTCTACTCCTCCAGTTGTAGTTCCTACTTTAGAAAAATTCCATTTACCGGTTAAAGGTGCCAATGTTTCTCCTTGATTATCATCATTATTACACGAAACTACAAATATTCCTAAACTTGCTACTAAAGCAAATGCTATTCTTGAGTTTTTCATATCTAAACTGTTTAAATTGTTAGATGCGAAGGTATGTGTAAAGCCTATTTAGCCTGTTATAAGATTATTTTTAATACTTATATAATTATTTTAAGAGGAATTAATTACCAATATGCGATTGAAAATTGAGACCTTACCTTCTTTCTCGTTTAAAAACGAAATCCAATTTTAATTCCGCCCCATTTGCTGCTTTTTGAAGTTTCAAATTCTCGTGTAATTAGCATTCTAAAATACTCAAAGTACAAGGTTCGAGTTTGAATAATTACGCCATAATTGGCTTGTGCAGTTACTCTTTCTATATCGCTATTTGAAATCGTATATGGACTTTTTTTATTGAAAATCCCACCTTGCAAAGTCGCATCATAACCAATAATATGCACCATAGATTGTGCAAAACCATACATAGAAAATCTTTTTTTAGTTTTTATAGAAGAAAATGGCCCGTTCACAATTCCAAATGTAGTGGTTAATCCTGCACCAACATTTGTAAATAAAGTTCCCAAACGAAGTCTAGTATTGGTAGATAAGGCAAATAAATTACGATATTGTATCAATTGTTTTTCATGACTTATTTCATAATTCAAAACGATATCATTTTTAATTTGATTGCTCCACCCTTCAGGAATCGTATTTCCAGTAGCTTCATGAATGGCAACTTGCATTTCTTTTCCAAAAGCACCCGGACCAATTAATCCAATATTCATAGAAGAAATCAATCTGGATTTACGAAGAGTATCTGTAGCAATCACAAAACTTTTTAACATAATTGCTGCGGCAAAAGGTCGGTCATCTAATTGTATGTTCGGACTTTTAATATTGAAAGGTGTAAAACCGATGTGTTCAATGGAGATTCCGTATTTGTTTTCAGAATTTTTTGGATTGAAAAGGATTTTTTTTATTGGATTTTTTTGCAAATTGGGTGAAACCATTTCAAAACTATACCCTTGTGTATAATCTTGATCTCTTGAAGCGAAATAATCGTTATCATAATTAAAACGGAAATAACGTTTAGCGTTTATATCGCGAAAAGATGCCATATTATCTATCTTCTGAGCCAAAAGACAAGCAGGAAATAATGATAAAATTAAAAAATAGTGTTGGAGTTTTTTCATACTTTAACATACGGAAAATTCAGGCAATTGGATGTAAAAATTTAAATCCTAATTATCCCAACCAACCTTCTCTGTCTAAACTTCTATACTGAATCGCTTCAGCGATATGATGCGAGTACACCTTTTCAGAATTTT
Organism: uncultured Flavobacterium sp.; assembly: GCA_964461805.1. Taxonomy (GTDB): domain Bacteria; phylum Bacteroidota; class Bacteroidia; order Flavobacteriales; family Flavobacteriaceae; genus Flavobacterium. The sequence continues at coordinate 1,380 of CAYWVV010000111.1, read as the reverse complement.
CTAAATCAGCAATCGTTCGGGAAACTTTTAAAATTCTATCATAAGCACGTGCCGATAAATTCAAACGTTCCATTGCAGTTTTCAATAATTGTAGAGAAACTTCGTCTAAAGAACAATATTCACGAATGAGTTTACTGCTCATTTGGGCATTATAATGAATATGATTGTAGTTTTCAAAGCGTTGTGTTTGAATATTTCTAGCTTCTGTCACTCGTTTTCTTATTTCTACACTACTTTCTGCTTTTCGAGTTTCAGATAATTTATCAAAAGGAACTGGTGTTACCTCAATATGAATATCAATTCTATCTAAAAGTGGTCCTGAAATTTTACTTAAATAACGTTGCATTTCCATTTGCGAAGCACCATTTGAGTTTTTCGAATCGATAAAAAAACCACTCGGACTTGGGTTCATACTCGCCACTAACATAAATGATGATGGATAGGTAATGGTAAATTTGGCTCTGGCAATGGTTACTTCTCTGTCTTCCAAAGGTTGTCGCATCACTTCTAAAACTTCTCGTTTAAACTCGGGCAATTCATCTAAAAATAAAACACCATTATGTGCTAAAGAAATTTCTCCAGGTTGCGGATAACTTCCGCCGCCGACTAAACTTACCGAACTTGCCGTATGATGCGGCGCTCTAAAAGGTCTTTGCGTTAACAAACCTGCATCTTTAATTCTACCTGTAACCGAATGAATTTTTGTGGTTTCTAACGCTTCTTGCATACTCATGGGTGGCAAAATACTTGGTAACCGTTTCGCAATCATAGTTTTTCCAGCTCCGGGCGGACCAATTAAAATAATATTATGTCCGCCAGCTGCGGCAATTTCCATGCATCTTTTAATGGACTCCTGCCCTTTTACATCCGCGAAATCGAATTCTGGAAATTCTAAGTTCTTAGAAAATTCTTCTTTGGTATCAATTACAGTCGGAATTAATGTTTCTTTTCCTTCAAAAAAATTAATGACCTGCAAAACATTATCGACACCATACACATCTAAACCTTCAACAATGGCAGCTTCTTTTACATTTTGAATCGGAAGAATAATTCCTGTAAAACCTTCTTCTTTGGCTTTTATGGCGATGGATAACGCACCTCGAATCGGTTGTAAGCCACCATCTAAAGACATTTCACCCATGATGATATACTTTCCAACTTCTTCCGCATTAATTTGATCTGAAGCGGCTAAAATTCCGATAGCTAATGTTAAATCATAGGCAGAACCTTCTTTCCTTAAATCGGCAGGTGCCATATTTATGGTGATTTTTTTTCCGGGAAGATTGTAATTGTTGTTTTTTAGAGCGGCAGCAATGCGATAACTGCTTTCTTTTATGGCGGAATCTGGTAATCCTACCAAGTGGTATCCGATTCCTTTAT
>CAYWVV010000110.1:0-4467 GCA_964461805.1 uncultured Flavobacterium sp. | reverse complement strand
TGATTAGAACAATATTAACTGACCTTGTTGCGTTAAGGTCTTGAATCCGCCCGAGTTAAAGACATCCAATGTGTTATTTGAAGTTTATCGCCTTCTAAATCTGAGTTTTTAAATTCTTTTTCACTTTTAAATAATTTATCCCAAACCATTGGATAAACATCTATAAAGCTGCCACCATCATTGTATTCATAATAAACAGCACAGTAATGTCTTGAAAATTTAGGGTCACTTAAATTATTTGCCCAGATAATTACCTTTTGTCCATCTTTAGGCTTATCAGTTTTTATTGATTTCCATTTCATAAGAAAACGAGTTATAACAGCAATTACACGCTATTGCTACATTGTGATTAATTTAGTGATTTGTGTGTGTCTTTCAATTCCGTGTTAAACTGAAAGATGGTTTTGTGTTTTTACGCAACAGACGTGTAGTTGCGGAACGTTAGCAGTAATGCTCACGCAGAACGGACGAATTCAATAATCTAATGCAATTTTCTTAATGGGAAAACTTAACTTTTTACAGATATTATTTCATTTCATCGCAACATATTGTTGTATATTTTTATTCAGAACTTTATCATGGATTTACAATATTCGAATTCTGGAAATAACCGAAAAATATGGTGTAAAAAATGTAATTAAAGATTTTAACCATTATGGAATCCAAGCAACCGATATTTGGAATGTGACAGCATTTCCAAGTATAGCAACTTTAATTGGAATGTTATTTGCAACAATTATTTCGATAATCTTAACGATTAAACGAAAATGGTCTCTGATTAATTGTTTAGTAGTATTTATAATTTGTTTTGCGGTTAATTATTTCAACTTACCAATATTTGATTATTTAAAAAAATTTAACACAATAAGATTTATAGATAACTTATTGATACAGTTAATATTTACTTGTGTAATATTCTTTGTTATGGGAATATTTTTGTTCTTCTCAAAGAATACTAAAAATTTAATAGAAAAGAATACTGAAAGATAAAGCACTACTGCTAACAGGCGTTTGGCAAGATTGCGAATTTTGTAGTAAATTCACGTTTATTTCTCGCAAGAAATTTTATCTTTGATAGAAAATAATCGGTTCCGAAGTTCGCAACCTCGCCAAGCGCCGGAACGTTGTAACCAATTTTGAAAACCCGAATGAAGAAGAAAAAATATCTAATCTTAATCTTAATTTCTATATTGGGAATTTTAAGTTTCTACGGTTTTAAAAATTATGCTGAAAAAGTAAAAGACAAACATTGTTTTGCAACCCAAATTTCTTCAAAAATATTTGACTTCAATACGTTTGAATTAAAAGTGGACACAATTCTAAATTTATCTGATTTTAAAGTTGTGAATCAAAATAGTGGAAAGACAATCTTTGAGAACGGGAAAAGTAGAAAAGGAATTGATAACGAATATGGACATCGATTATTCGAATTGTATTACAATAAAAGAAAAATATATGAATTTGGACATTTTGCTTTCAATAATTGGTACACATACGACTATACTTTAGGCATAACTATGAAAAATGGTCAAATTGAACCTGATTTGAAAATAAACGGAAAAAACTCTTCCTATAATAACTTTTTCTACAAGAGATTTGAATACGATGAAAGTGGAAAACTTGAAAGAATTAGTTATTTAACTTTGGGAAAAGAAGTTTATAACGTAGAAGAAATTAACGAATAAAAAACTGGTTACAACAGGCGTTTGGCAAGATTGCGAATTTTGTGGTAAATACACGTTTATTTCTCGCAAGAAATTTTATCTTTGATAGAAAATAATCGGTTCCGAAGTTCGCAACCTCGCCAAGCGCCGGAACGTTAACTGCAATTTTACCAGAAAAGAAAATTCAATTACAAAAGACAAAAACTTTGGAAGATATCGTAAAATTATTTATTGAGGCAAATTCTGAATTTAAAGAAACAAAAGGTTCTGAAAAAAGCGTAGAAAAGTTATGCGAAATACGTAATTTTTTGATACATAAAGAACGAGACTTTAATGAGAGTTTTATTTTGGCTCAAATTCTTGATTTGTTAGGTGATAGATCTTATGCTTATACAATCATCGAAAGAAGCTATGGATTTGCAAATCAAAATGAAAAAGTTAAACTAAAAAATCTATATGATAAAATAGAAAAACAAGTTGCAAATAACATTAAAGTTTATAGAGACTTACGAGATTCAAAAAAAATAAAAGAATCAACAATACTCGAAATAAATGATTTTATAATTATTAAAGACAAAGACAACAATTACGAAATTAAAATCTCAAAGTCTATTGAAAAAATTGTAATTCTAAATAAAAACATACAAAATCATGAATTGTCTATTTACACTTCAATTGAGCCAGATGATTTTGTAATTGAATTAATTATTGAGCATATCAATTGGTTAAGCAAAATGAAAGATGAACTTCTATTTTTTTATAATAATACTGATTTTCAAGAAAAACTTAATAATGTTGGACAAAGTTGGTTTGACGGATTAGAAGTTTCAAATGTGTTCATTACAATAAAGGACAACTATATAATCGATTCGTCAATTATAATTTATGATTATGTGCAAAATGATTATGGATTTAATCTTGAAATTGAAAATAGAGATTTAAAAGGAATAGAATACGATGGTAGTCTATAAATAAAAACTGCAGTTAACAGGCGTTTGGCAAGATTGCGAATTTTGTAGTAAATTCACGTTTATTTATCGCAAGAAATTTTATCTTTGATAGAAAATAATCGGTTCCGAAGTTCACAACCTCGCCAAGCGCCGAAACGTTAAATACAAGTTTTGTGGAATCGAGAACGCTGAATAAAATCTGATTATTTTCACATCTATTTTCAGAAAACACTTCGCTCCTATTTTTGTTTTAAATTCGAAAAAACAAAATTGTTTTAATTAAAATTTTTGAGCTTTTAATTTATTGTCGAAAATGGAAGAATCCAAAATTGATGGCGGAAATAGTTTGCGAAAAAGGATTGCGTATAAATTGTAGAATCGGAAATCGTTACTTGAATTGGTTTGCGGAAAAGTATTGCGTATAAATTGTAGAATTAGAAATCGTTACTTAAATTGGTTTGCGAAAAAGTATTGAAAAAAAATATTGAATCGGAAATTACTACTTGATTTAGATTACGAAAAACTTATCGAATCGGAAATGCTATCTTGAAAAAGTTTGCGGAAAAGTATTGCGGAAATTGAGCGTTTTCCGAATTAATTCTGAAAACTTACGAAGTAAAACTCATTGGAATAACAAAAACCTGTATTTAACAGCGGTTTGCTAAAATGGCTAATTTTGTAGTAGATTCACGTTTACATTTCGCAAGAAATTGTATCTTAGCATGAAATAATAATTTACGAAGTCGCCACTTCAGCAAGCCGCGGCCCGTTATGTGCTATATTAATAGCGTTTCATAGTAATCTTAGTTCCAACTTTTTTTGAATAAAATAATTTAGAAGTAACGGCTTTTTTTATTACTTCATTTTTATTAGCTAAATACCAATAATATTGTGCTTCTTGCTTTGAGTGATGGTGTGTATGTAGCACTACAACTGGTCTTGAAACAGGTGTAAATCCAGCATAACAAATAGTTTTTGTATCATCACAACACATTCTCTCTGAAGTGTATTCTTTAGCAACTAAATATCCTGTAAAATTTTCATTTTCATCTATACAAGAAAATAATGTTAAAGATACAGCACATAACATCAGTTTGGCAAGATTGCGGGTTAATTTTGTGTTTGAAGTCATTGTTTTTGAATTTAAAGTTAATTTTATGTTTGCGTGTTCAGTCTTAAATCGTCCACAACCTCGCCAAGCTGACGGACGTTAGTTTCAATTGTTACTAATCCCATTCAGAAGAACCAATAATACAAAAATCGTCACCACTTACTGCGTCAAATAATGAAAACTCTTTAAAATTTTCTTCATCTTCTGGTTTATCAGAATTATACTCATTATTAGACAACATAATTGTTTTCGCTTCTTCTTCTGATATTTCTGTAATTTCGTTTAAATCGTAAATATCAAATTCGTATTCCGCTTGATAATTTCTTATTAAGTCTAATTGGGATTTAGCTTGTACAAATTCTATTTTGTCGTTAAATTTTAATTTGAATACCATATTTTTTTTGTTTTTATATGTTTTTAAATTTTGTATTTCTTCGGTCATATTGTCTAAATCGTTAATATTAAATTCTAACCATTCAATACCTTGACAATAACTTTCAATAATTTTTTTAATTTCTTCTTTCATAAGTTCTTTTTTTTCTTTAATACCCACAACTGAAAACTAACATCGGTTATACGCTATTGTGGGTTTAGTTATTAATTTATACTTGTTTTTGTGTCTGTAAAATCAGTCTTAAACTGAAAATTTCGGTGTTTCTTGACCACAACAGACGTATAGCCGAGAACCGTTGGGCGACATTTTGGGTGAAAATCGGAAAAAAGAAGTTTTTTTTAAAATCCA
>CAYWVV010000109.1:0-4500 GCA_964461805.1 uncultured Flavobacterium sp. | reverse complement strand
TTGATAGAAAATAATCGGCTCCGAACTTCGCAACCTTGCCAAGCGCCGGAACGTTAGCAGCTATAATACCCAACGCAATGGAAAAACCAAAATATTTAGTTCGATTTACAAATAATAAATATTTGCCAAATTTTAAAAATTTAGAAAACTGCTCTATAAAACTTGGAACTTTTCAGCATTATAAAAAAATGGAAAATAATGTTCGAAAAGATGAAGTTGAAGGACAAAGTGGCGTCTATATAAAAGTTAAAAAACCTTGTTCAATCTATATTGGGTTATTTGGACAACAAAATCAAAATGAACTTAATGAATTGGGGGAATTTAAACAGGAAACCTTAATTGATGTAAGTGATCATTCAAGTGAATTTAATACTTGGATGTTTTGTGCTTCTGCAGTTAATAGTTTAGAAGAAATTGAACAATTAAAACAGCGTTTTAATTGTGATTCCTATTATTTCATAAAAGATTACAAGAAATTTGAAAATTCTATTCAAAAATCTTTGGCTGAAGATTTAATCAGGAGACCATTGAATACCGAAAGTGAACAAAGGGTAATTAAGGGAGAAATTGAAAAATACTTCCTAAGCGGTGAACGAAAATACATTAGATATAAGAATATTAAAAAATATATGCTTCAACAATGTGAAACTCTTACTGAATTTTACAATTCTCAAAGTTCGAAGCAAGTTAATTCCGACTTATGGTTTTTTAAACCCGAAAATTATGAAGTAGAAAAAGAATGTCGATTCATTTTTTATGCTGTTGTCGATAAAAATCATGACAAATTTTTCAATATAAAAGACGATTTTGTAATCTTAAATTGTGATTTAACTGATGCGATAAGTTTGGAACCCGCCGAATTGAAATAAATTACAGCTGCTAACAGGCGTTTGGCAAGATTGCGAATTTTGTAGTAAATTCACGTTTATTTCTCGCAAGAAATTTTATCTTTGATAGAAAATAATCGGTTCCGAAGTTCGCAACCTCGCCAAGCGCCGGAACGTTGTGTTCTAGTTGTTTCGAAACGATAACGAAAGAACAATTTCCTTAATTTCAGCATCTTTTTTCTTTGCAAAATTTGATTTGATTTTCTCAAAAAATTGTAAAAGATTTTTAAATTTCAGAATATTAATTTGATATTAAATTGTAGAACTGGAAATACAAAATTGAATTGGATTGTGAAAAAGATTGTGAAAACATGTTGAATCGGAAAAACAAACTTGAATTGGATTGCGAAAGAATTTTGAAAACGAGTTGAATCGCAAAACGAAATTGAATTGGATTGTAAAAAGATTTTGAAAACGAGTTGAATCGCAAAACGAAATTGAATTGGATTGCGAAAGGATTTTGAAAACGAGTTGAATCGAAAACGAAATTGAATTGGATTGTAAAATCATTGTGAAAACGAGTTGAATCGGAAATACTGAATTGAATTACGAAAATTGATTATAAAAAGTAAAACAACCAAAACACAACAGCGGTTTGCTAAAATGGCGACTTTTTCTTTAAAATCACGTTTGTCTTTCGCAAGAAATTGTATCTTAGCATCAAATAATAATTTACGAAGTCGCCACTTCAGCAAGCCGCGGCCCGTTGTAGGCAATTTTAGAGAAAAAATCGTATAATTACGGTTTCCCGTAAAAAAAATAAAATTTTTTATTTAACATTTGCTAAATTATTAATTCATACAAAATAATTTATCTAAATTGAAAATTCGTAAATATGAAAAAAATTATTCTATTAATTACCCTAACAATGAATGCGATTTTATTTGCGCAAAATAACAATCAAGTAACCTTGTCAAAATTTATCATAACCGATGCTTCTAAAAATGGAAATGACATAACTGAAACAATTCTTGAACAAAATGCGTATTTAGTTTTCTATACGGATGCGGAAAAAAATTTATTTATGGCTAACATTTGGGAAAAAAATGACACACAAAGCTTTGGAAGACTTTACAATACAGAACATAAAAAATTAAAAGAGACATATGAAAGTTTTGAAGCTGACATTTTTTATTTTAGATGGAGATATATAAATAGTTATGATACCAAAAAAGGTACTGCAACAGTTGAATTAATAAAAATTTACAAACCACAAGGTGTAACTTTTAAGATAAAAATTGTTCCAGAAAATCTTGATATTTTAGTTTACAAAGGTTTTATGGAAGGAACTTTGGACTTAAATAAATATTCAAATTAAATCTAATATTAAATGAATAAATATAATATCAATAATTACCAAGATTTTCAAGAAATTGTTTCACAAATTCAATATGGAAGAATGCCATTTATTGGTGAACAATATCAAGAGCTTTATCGTGGTCAATCAAAAAACTCATATCAACTCAAATCAGGGATTTCTCGATATGCAAAAACTGCAAAAGAAATTAAAGAACTTGAAGAAAATTTGATAAGAGATTTTAAAAATTTGGTAAACAACATTTCGGATTATAAAAAAATCATTCATTTGTCAGATGAGAATTTAGATTATGAAAATGACTGGAGATGGCTGGAACAAATGCAACATTTTAGAATTCCAACCAGACTTTTAGATTGGAGTTTAGACCCTAAAATTGCGCTTTTTTTTGCAGTTGAAAATCACGAAAATGAAATTGGACAATTTTGGGTATATAAAACACCATTGAATTGGAATTGTGATGACCATTTTTCCTTAAATCCAAACAACGATAATTTAAATATCATCTCTAATAGCAGTTTTCGTGTTGAAGAAAAATACAAGGATAAAATTGCAGAGCAAAGAAGGTCTTTTCAAGCTGGTAAATTTTCAATTCAAGACTATAGTAGAAATTTTGTTTCAATGGAAGAACAAGTTGATGTTAAAAATTTGCTAATAAAATATACAATCAATCCAGAATCAAAAAAAGAACTGATGGAAGAACTATCTCAACAAAATATAACTAAAGAAAGTATATATGTGGAAATTGATGACGATATAGAGAAATTAATCATCGAATTAAAGTCAAATTATAACTTATAAAAAAACTGCCTACAACAGGCGTTTGTAGGCGATTTTACCGCTACATCGTGAAAAAAAGTACTTATTAAAAATTCATTTTATGATAAATAATACAATGAAATTATTTTTATTAACTTCAGTTTTGTTCATTTTTATTTCTTGTAAAGAAACGAAAGAAAATGAAAATGAAAATGAAACCAACCAAAACATAAACGGTTCAATAAATGTACCTGATAAAAATAATGTTGAGGGCGAAATAAATGATTTGAAAATAGGTTGTGGTTTTAATTACAATCTTACTCAAACAGAACTTAAAATATATTACCCACGAGAACGAGAAATCAAAGTTATTGAAAACATTATTTCGTATTCTGGTTTACCATTAAATTTTGAAATATATAGTGGTGACATTCAAAATGCTGTTGCTACTATGATTGACAACAAACGTTATATTATTTATGATCCTAAATTATTAAGTTTTACGGATGAATATTCCGATAGTTATTGGAGTTCAATTTCAATATTAGCACATGAAATTGGACATCACTTATCAGGTCATACTCTAAACAATAATATTAGTAACCATGATATTGAACTTCAAGCTGATAAATTTTCAGGGTTTGTATTATACAAAATGGGAGCTACACAAGAACAAGCAACCAATGCAATGTCCTTATTAGGTAGTGACGTTGATTCAGAATCACATCCAAATAAAAGAAGAAGAATTCAGGCTATATTAGATGGTTGGAATGAAGCTAGTAAACAAAGGTATCAAGGAGCAATTCCACCACCACCAAATGACAAACCTGACGATTTTTATGAATTTACATATAACATGTTACTTGATTCCGAAGAATTTAAACTCGACGAAGAATTCTATAAAAAATTTTATTCTAATTATCAATTCATTTATGGAATTATAACCGAAACGGATTTAGAAAATGATAGCTTTAAAATTAGAATTACAAAAATTAGCAAAGAATTTGAGGATGATTATGGCAATTTAGAAATTGTAAATAAAGATTGGGACATCAATTTAAGCTCAGTACATTTTGGGACAAATGATATGTGTAATGCTTGTGCTGAAAATTTCAAGGCATTAATTGTTCCTGGAAGAAGATTAAAATTTGCAATGCACAATGGTATTCCTGACACAGGAACTTCTACAAATGGGTTATGGTTTTTAACTTACGCAAAAGCAATGAATAACTCATCTTTTTAAAATTAAAAAGTGGCAAAACTAAAATCCAAAATAATTTATATATCACTTTTCTTTTGTTGTAATTTATTTTCTCACGGCGGCAGAACAGACAGTGATGGCGGTCACTACAATAGAACAACTGGCGAATATCATTATCATAACAAAAGTAGTGGCTTTGGAAAATTTGTAGGAGGAGCCGTATCTATTTTTATACTTTTAGCAATATTTGGAAAAAAAGAACGAAGAAAATAAAAACTGCCTACAACAGGCGTTTGGCAAGATTGCGAATTTTGTAGTAAATTCACGTTTATTTCTCG
>CAYWVV010000108.1:0-4554 GCA_964461805.1 uncultured Flavobacterium sp. | reverse complement strand
CTTTTTGTCCGGCTGCTAAATTTCTTCTGTAGAAAGCATTACTTTCTTCAGCAGTAGAAAATCCGGCATATTGACGAACGGTCCAAGGTCGGCGTACGTACATTGTCGCGTACGGTCCGCGTAAGTTGGGTGCAAAACCAGCTCCGAAACCAAGATGTTCTAAATCAGAAATATCTTCTTTAGTGTACGTTGGTTTTACGTCGATTTTCTCAGCCGTTTGAAACGTGTTTTCATTCGCCACTTCTGACTTCTGACTTCCGACTTCTAACTTAATATGTTGTATGTTTTTTCTCATTATGCAATGAAAATTAATTTTAAATTGGATATTTTTTTGGATTTTGAGACGTGTGAAAACAAGATATTATTTTTACAGTTCTATTGTCCTTTTTAATTTTATAGAATAACATAAAAGGAAATTGCTTTAATGGAATTCCATGGAAATCTTTGTAACGTTTTTGATAGTTTGGATTAATTGATAAATTAGTATAAGCTTCTTTTAATCTTTCATTAAATTGAATTAGAACGTTTAAGTTTATATTAAAATAAAAATCGGTTATTTCTTCTATTTCTAATTGTGCACTTGGTGAAACAATTATATTAAATTCCATACTTGTTTTTAATTCTATTTAATGATTCTTCCGATGTTAGATATTCTTCAATTGGTTCGTTAACTCTTGAATCTAAAGTCGCTTTCATTTCATCAGTTAATATGAAATCATCTTGTTTTGGTAAAATAATTACTTCCACTTCATCGGCATTAAAATCATCCGGAAGGATAATATTAATAGTGTGATTTTTAACGGTTACGAATTGTCTTATGGCTTCCATATTAATGTGAATTTATCTTCAAATGTAATGAATTTTTATCATTGGCATATTGACTTATTGCTCAATTGACTCTTTTTCCAAACGTTCTTGTTCTAATTTTTCCGATAGTCTTTTTTCGATAATTGGAGCGATTAGTGTTTTTTTGTCTTTTGTTTTTACGAAAGGAAACAACTCTAAATCGTGTTTCATTTTATCGTTTGGATTTGGATATTTGTTTGTTCCAAGTAAGATTTCTTTACCAGAATCGAATAAATCTTGTTCTTTTTGAGCGCTTTCTGAAATTTTTCTTTGAATCGTTCCTTCAATTAATTGCGTGATGAAACCACCATTTGCTTCAATTTCTTTGAATAATTCTAACGCTTTGTCTGCTAATTGTTCGGTTAACGTTTCGATGTAATACGCGCCATCAGCAGGATTGTTGACTTTATCGAAATAACTTTCTTCTTTTAAAACTAATAGTTGGTTACGTGAAATTCTATCACCGAATTCGTTGTCTTTATGATAAATCGCGTCGTAAGCTAAGTTGGAAACTGCATTCGCACCGCCTAAAATAGCCGACATGCATTCTGTCGTTGTACGTAACATGTTTACGTTGTAATCGTATAAGGTTTTGTTACGTTTGGTTGGTGTAGCGATGATATGGCAATCGGAATTATGATTGTATTCTACGGCTAACGTTTTGAATAACAATCGTAAAGCACGAAGTTTTGCAATTTCGAAGAAGTAATTCGTTCCAACTGATACTTCAATTGTGATTGGGAATCTCGAATCCGCTCGATCTGACAAATCTAATCTATTGAAATATTCGTTCACATGCGCTAATGTGTATGCCAATTGTTGCACCATATTCGCACCGGCATTTTGGTAAATTCCAGATTGAATGGTTAAAAAGGCGTTTGTTGAATTTTTAGAAATTTCGTTTAGTTTTTCAAAATCTGGATTTAGATTTTCAAACCAATTTCCATCTTTGGCTAATTGTCCGATTGGGTCGATTAGTATCACAAAATTTGCCTTGTTATTTGAAGCAAAATCGTTTAACAACTTCACGTATTCTGTGGAAAGAAAAGGTAAATTGAAATAATACGTTACGTTTTCTAACGGTAAACTTTCCATTAGTTTGGCAACCTCAATTTTATCAGATTCGATGGTGAAACGAATACTTTCTGCACCACGACTTAAACTATCTTTTGCTTTTCGGTTCGACATTTGAATGTCGTGTACAAAAATATTTTGCAAAATGGTGAATTCTGTCGCTTTAGTATTGGAAGTATAGGTTGTAATTTCTTCGTCGGAATGGTAAAAAGGTTTCACTTTGATGCCTTCTGGACTTTCCCAAATTAGGGTTTCGTTATAATCGGCTCCTTTTAATTCAAATTGAATTTGCTGTTTCCATTGTTTGGAGGAAACTGGTTCAAAATCTGAGAATAAGTTTGTTTTCATGCTTTGGTTATTTGATTTGAAAACTATTTTTGTTAGCTAGCCCTGATAGTAGTGGAAATCCTTTTTTTAGCACTTCGACTTCGATCAGTGTGACAGTGTTGTAAAAAAAGATTGCAACGGATAGCAGGACAATTGTTGTTTTGAAAGTTACTTTTCTGCTTCTAGTAAACTATCTTTTATTTTATCTTCTTCGAATTCAATGATGTAAATATCTTCGCTATCTTTTTTCATAAAGTATTTTTCGCGCGCATATTTTTCAATCATATTATCGTTTTTCAAATGCTTTATTTTGATACTATCTTTTGTGATTTCCGATTGATAGTACTTTTTGTTGTCGTTTAATTCGTCTATTTGTTGGTTTAAAAAGCGATGTTCAAAGTACGAATAATTATCGAAAAATAACATCCAAATTACGAAAGCAATAAGAATCAAATAGTACTTGTTTCCTAAAAAACTTAGAAAAGGGATTTTTTGTACTACTAGTTGAAACTTTTTAAACATTATTTTTCAATACGTTGGTTAATTACGGCGCGAACTACATCAATGGCAACCGTGTTATATTTATCGTTTGGAATGATAATATCTGCGAATGCTTTAGTAGGTTCGATGAACTGCTCATGCATTGGTTTTAAAGTCGTTTGATATCTTGTTAAGACTTCTTCCATATCTCTTCCACGTTCTGCGATGTCACGTTTTAAACGACGGATTAATCGTTCGTCAGAATCAGCATGAACGAAGACTTTAATATCAAATAAATCGCGAATTTCTGGATTGGTGAAGATTAGAATTCCTTCTACAATCATTACTTTTCTTGGATGCGTTGTTATGGTATCGTCGGTTCGGTTATGTGTGATAAAAGAATAAATAGGTTGATGGATTATATTTCCAGCTTTTAAATCTTTTAAATGTTGGATTAGTAATTCGAAATCGATAGCACGTGGATGGTCAAAGTTAATTTTAGAACGTTCCTCATAAGATAAGTTAGTAGTTTCTTTATAATAAGAATCTTGAGAAATAATTCCAACTTCAGTAGAAGGAAGTTCGTTCATAATTTGATGTACAACAGTAGTTTTTCCACTTCCTGTTCCTCCAGCAATACCAATGATAAGCATAAATGTTGTGTTTAATTTAGGCAAAGATAGAAATATATACTGTAAAAAAAATTCTCACCTTGGGGAAAAGTGAGAATTTTAATAAAAAATAATAACCAGTAATTTAATTATTTATAAGTTGTAATAATTCGTTTATTTTTTGTGGATTATTAAAAGCACCATTGAAAGAAGTTGTCACAGTTGCTGAGCTTTCATCTTGTACACCACGAGAAGAAACACACAGGTGTTTGGCATCAATAATAACAGCTACATCTTCAGTATCTAACGCTTTTTTTAAGTCTTCAGCAATTTGCATGGTTAAACGTTCCTGAACTTGTGGTCTTTTCGCATAGTATTGTACGATTCTATTCAATTTAGACAAACCAATTACTTTTCCTGATGAAATGTAGGCTACATGTGCTTTTCCAAAAATGGGTACAAAGTGGTGTTCACAGTTCGAATAAAAAGTAATATTCTTCTCAACCAACATTTGGTTATATTGGTATTTATTGTCGAATAGAGCAATTTTTGGTTTGTTTTTCGGATTTAGTCCAGAAAAAATTTCTTCTATATACATTTTAGCAACTCGTTCTGGAGTACCTTTTAAAGAATCGTCTGTTAAATCTAAATCTAAAGCTTTCATGATTTCAGAAAAATGGAAAGCGATGATTTCCTTTTTTTCTGAATCGGTTTTGGTAAATGCATCTTTAATCATTGGAGTTTCCAAAGATGTAAATAAATGATCGTTACCAATATCATCTATAGATAAATTTGAGAGTGTGTTGGTTTCGAAATTATTTTCTGATTTCATATCTTAAATTTTGTTTAACAAATGTAGTAAATAATTAAACAAAAAACACTATCGAATTATCATTTTTCTTATGGTGCTATAAGAAAAATATATAAACTGTTATTTTAACTTCTGAAAATGAGCTGGTTGAGCGTTTTTGAAAAAGTATTTTTCTGTAAATGTGACGTTTTTCCATAATGAGAAGTGAGAAAAGAGAGATTAATTTTAGCTAATTTATTTTATGACAAAAAAAGCATTTTTGTTTTGTAGTTTTATAAATTATATTATATTTGCACTCGCATTCACGGGGTGTAGCGTAGCCCGGTTATCGCGCCTGCTTTGGGAGCAGGAGGCCGCAGGTTCGAATCCTGCCACCCCGACAAAGGAGAATTCATTTTTGAATTC
>CAYWVV010000107.1:0-4634 GCA_964461805.1 uncultured Flavobacterium sp. | reverse complement strand
CTAAAGTAGTACCATTACATACGGGATTGGTTACTGTGTAAGTTAATACTGGTTTTGGTGTAATAGTTACATTAGTTGTCACAAAATAACTTGAACATCCTCCATTAGAAGGAACCAAATATCTAACAGTATAAGATCCAGGTACACTTATTGAAGGATTAATTTCACCAGTTAATGAATTGATAGACAAACCTATAGGCAAAACACTATAATTCCCTCCTATATATGGTCCTGTACCAGACAGATTAACAAGTGCATTAGATGCATTATAACAATAACTCGCAGAATTATAACTTATAGTTGCAGTTGGTAATTCACTAACCGTAATAGTTCCTGTTGCTGTTGCCGGTGGGCATCCACCTGTTGTAGTTACCGTATAGTTAAAAGTACCACTTGCTGTTGGCGTACCACTAATTGTAGCAACATTTCCTGACCAAGTGCCTGTAACTCCTGCTGGTAATCCTGCAAAAGTAGCACCTGTTGCTCCTGTGGTTGCTAAAGTAATAGTAGTTATTGCTGTATTGATACAAACCGTTTGATTAGTTCCTGCCGCAATCGTGTTTTGTGGTGTAACCGTAATCGTTCCTGTTGCTGTTGCCGGTGGACATCCACCTGTTGTAGTTACCGTATAGTTAAAAGTACCACTTGCTGTTGGCGTACCACTAATTGTAGCAACATTTCCTGACCAAGTGCCTGTAACTCCTGCTGGTAATCCTGCAAAAGTAGCACCTGTTGCTCCTGTGGTTGCTAAAGTAATAGTAGTTATTGCTGTATTAATACAAGTTGTTCTGTTTACTCCTGCCGCAATCGTGTTTTGTGGTGTAACCGTAATCGTTCCTGTTGCTGTTGCCGGTGGACATCCACCTGTTGTAGTTACCGTATAGTTAAAAGTACCACTTGCTGTTGGCGTACCACTAATTGTAGCAACATTTCCTGACCAAGTGCCTGTAACTCCTGCTGGTAATCCTGCAAAAGTAGCACCTGTTGCTCCTGTGGTTGCTAAAGTAATAGTAGTTATTGCTGTATTGATACAAACCGTTTGATTAGTTCCTGCCGCAATCGTGTTTTGTGGAGTAATCGTAATCGTTCCTGTTGCTGTTGCCGGTGGACATCCACCTGTTGTAGTTACCGTATAGTTAAAAGTACCACTTGCTGTTGGCGTACCACTAATTGTAGCAACATTTCCTGACCAAGTGCCTGTAACTCCTGCTGGTAATCCTGCAAAAGTAGCACCTGTTGCTCCTGTGGTTGCTAAAGTAATAGTAGTTATTGCTGTATTAATACAAGTTGTTCTGTTTACTCCTGCCGCAATCGTGTTTTGTGGTGTAACCGTAATCGTTCCTGTTGCTGTTGCTGGTGGGCATCCACCTGTTGTAGTTACCGTATAGTTAAAAGTACCACTTGCTGTTGGCGTACCACTAATTGTAGCAACATTTCCTGACCAAGTGCCTGTAACTCCTGCTGGTAATCCTGCAAAAGTAGCACCTGTTGCTCCTGTGGTTGCTAAAGTAATAGTAGTTATTGCTGTATTAATACAAGTTGTTCTGTTTACTCCTGCCGCAATCGTGTTTTGTGGTGTAACCGTAATCGTTCCTGTTAATGACAAATTAGGAGTACAACCGATAGTTGTGACAGAATAATTAAAAGTTCCAGATACAGTTGGTGATCCTGAAATTGAAATTATCCCACTAGCTATAGACGCGGTTAAACCTGTTGGTAATCCTGTTACAGTTGCGTTTGTAGCACTTCCTCCATAACTATAAGTAATAGTTGATATAGGACTGTTTGTACAAAGTGTTTGGTTATTTGAGCCAACTACAGATGTTAAACTTAAAGCACAAGTAGCACATGAAGCTACATTCACAGCAACATCTCTTTTATATTGACAACCGAATTCATCAGTTACGGTAAATGAGTAGACAAAAGATCCTGCCGTTGGAAATGGTCCTAATGTAACATTATTAGCCAATTGATTACCCACACATGGACCTGGAGACGGACATGCAGGACCAGGATTATTAACCACCGTATTAGTTGTAGTTTGAGCTGGAATAGCTGGTCCAGAACTTAGAGTTGACCATGTTGCAGTAACCAAATCAGGAGTTATAGTTTGAAGACTACCATAACAAGAAGTTGGAAAAGTTAATGACCAATTGGATAAAACACCATCATCAGAAAACTGATCATCTGTAATTTTTAAAGTCCATACTCCATTTAAATTAGCACCAAGTAAAGCAGAAAACGAATTTAAGGAATTATAAGTTTGACCTATATAATAATCTCCAGCTTCACATGCTCCTCCCCAAATTGCACAATTTGTTGTAGTTGTTGTTGTATTTCCTGCAGCAGACCAGTTAACTCCTCCTGAATTAACAACCGAATATTGCGCAACACAACCTGGTACTCCGTCGGTATTAGTATCAGCACATGTTCCAAATAACAAGGAAGGATCTGCATTTCCATCGAAAACAGTAACACTTTGGCCAGTAGGAGAAATTAACTCAATTATTAAATCTCCAGCATACGAATGCTCTAAATCAAAAGTCAAGGTAGGATAACATCCTGCGGATAGTACAGATGAAGCAGGAAATAGTCCAGAAAAATCCAAAGAAGAAGTATAACTTGAACCTGACCCATCAGGTAAATTCACAGGAGATGAGATAACAGTAGGTGTAGCTTGAGTTATTGTTTGTGAAACTGCTAAACCATTTAAAGTAACAGAACTTCCACAAGAAACAGGTACAGCACTACTTGATGTTCCTGTAAAACTAGGCTCAGACATAACCCGGATTGTTCGAGTTACAGAATTGTTACTCAAACAACCTAACGGATCAGTACTAAAATTATTATTTCTTACTCTTAATCTTACTACATATAATCCACCAATAGTTGGAAATGCATGCGTAGTATTTGGAACAGCTGTAATACTTGTTGTACCATCACCCCAATCCCATTCATACCTAACAACACTTCCTGTTGTTGACGTTGAACTTGAAGCATCGAATGCTACTGTAGAAGAACCTGGTGACAATGAAGTTGAGGGACAAATATCAAGAATTGAAGCATTAACTAAAGCTGCTATTGGCGGAGTACAAGGGGTTATACAAGAAACTGTTGCCGACCATCCTGCGTCTCTAACACTATTATTTGAAATAAACTGAAATGAAATACAACCATCAGGACTAGTAGAAACCAATGTAGCAGTACCAAGCGCACCACATAACCTATCATCATTTGTTCCTAAAGCTCCTACTGCATTTGCATACCAAACATCTAAATAATCAGTACAAATTCCAGATGCGCCTTCAGTACTAAATGTACTAAATACAATTTTAATTTTATCGCCAGGATTTGTAGGACAAAAAGTAATAGTACTATTTTGATTATTTGTATAATTTGCACCACCACCATTATCAACAAAAGTTCCAGCACAAGTTGAAATTGTACCATTAGCTCCATTATTCATTGTATAAGTTTGGCTAAACGAAATAAAAGAGAAAACTAAAAAGATTATCAAGAGAAAATATTTTTTACCCATAGTCATATTTTTTTTTAAAATTTTAAGGTTTTATTTTATTACAATTAGCTTATTCTTTAAATTTTGATCAAACATATAGATAAACCAAAGTTCCTCGTAATTATATATTTTCCTTACTTTTTCAGATAATGACAAAAAATAATCATTTGCTTCTTTATAGTAATAATAATCTTTTCCTTTTTCAAAGCTCATTTGATTAATTTCATCCGAAGAAAACTTTCTCAAAAAATTATCAGCTAACTCATTTTTTTCAAAATTTATAGAATTCAATTTAAAAGACAAATCTTTTTTCTCAACTCCCTTCATACCAAAAACTACACCTGGTGGTAAGTTATAGTCGCTCGAAGAATTAATTGTATTTTTTTCTTTATTTTGACCATAGGAATTACTGCAAAATAAGACGCACAGCATTTTAAAAACTGTGACTATTATTAATTTTTTCATAAATTTTTTATAATTAGGTAATTATATTCAGCAGCACAATATAAAAAATATATCAACAACTTAACATATTTTTAAGATTTTTTTTAAACAATAATCTAAATTATTTAAACTATACATAACATACACTTTAAAAATATTTTTTTTTTTACATATTTATACTTTTTTAAAAATTATACTATTGTTTATTTTTTAACAAAAAAGATAATACAAACTATTATTAATATTTTAAAACCACTTAGATTTTTTTCTTTACTATTCATTTTTTATCTTAATGAATTTAATCAAAAAACTATACGTAATCTAAATAAATAAAGCCCGTATTTTTTTTTAAAATACGGGCTTTTATAGGATAAATAAAACTATTATCTTTTTAACGAAAAATGTGCTTTAAATTGCTTTTGTTGGTTATTTTCTATAAAATCAATTGTAAACCAATAGTCTGAAGACGGTGCTTGTTGTCCATTATAAGTCCCGTCCCATCCTGGACTTCTATCAGTTGGACTTAATTGTTTTATCAATTTACCATATCTATCAAAGATATATAATTTCGCATCAGCTTGATTTAACCCAACTATATTCCAATTATCATTATATCCATCTCCATTTGGAGTGAAATATTTAGGATAATCAATCACTGTAACTGTTTGCACAA
>CAYWVV010000106.1:0-4782 GCA_964461805.1 uncultured Flavobacterium sp. | reverse complement strand
ATATAAAATGCCTCCGATTAAATTATCGGACGATGCGGTGAATTATTTAATGCATTATCGCTGGAGCGGAAATATCCGACAATTGAGAAATTCTGCAGAACAAATTTCGGTTTTAGAAGCGAATAGAGATATTTCACTTGCTGCTTTAAAATCTTATTTGCCAAGTGCAGAAAGTAATTCATTACAAGTGGTTGGAGAGAAAAAAAGCACTTCAGATTTCAGTAACGAACGCGAAATTTTATATAAAGTATTGTTCGATATGAAAAGCGATTTAACCGATTTGAAAAAGTTAACCTTTGAGCTGATGCAAAACGGAACGGCAAAAGTTCAAGAAAACAATAAATCGCTGATTCAAAAAATTTATGGCAATTCTGAAGAAAAAAATACTATTTTTGAACAAGAATCGAAAATAAAAGTTTTACCGGAAGAAGAAGAAATTGAACAAGAAGAATTTGAGGATGACGATGACGATTTCCATAATAATTACTTGTATGCTGAAACTATAGATGAATCTGAAACTTTAAGTTTAGAAGCGAAAGAGATAGAATTAATTAAAAAATCATTAGAAAAAAATAAAGGAAAAAGAAAAGCAGCCGCTGACGAATTAGGTATTTCTGAACGTACTTTATACAGAAAAATTAAACAATTTGATTTGTAAAATAATGAAATAGCCATAAACAAAGCGTTTGCTTGCAAACACAGATATAAAAGCTATACCATATGTCCTAAAAAAAAAATAATATCCGCATATGAAATTAAAGATAAAAATAATTGCAATTTTAACCTTGTTTACACTTGTAGGTTGTAATGTGAGTTATAACTTTACCGGAACTGGAAAAATAAACGCCAAAACATTTCAAGTAAATTATTTCACAAATAACGCTGAAATTGTTGAAGTTGGTATCGAAAGAACTTTTACTCAGAAATTGCAAAATACAATTCTAAATCAAACCAATTTGAATTTAGTAACTTCTGGTGGCGATTTGTTGTATGAAGGTGAAATCGTAGAATATCGTATCACGCCAATGTCGGCCAATGCGGAACAACAATCGTCTCAAAATAGAATGACAATTACCATTAACGTAAGATATTCTAGTAAAAAGACAGAAGAAGATAATTTTGAGAAACGCTTTTCATTTTATTACGATTATCCAGCAAATCAATTACCATCTTCAGTTTTAAGTACTGCTTTAGATGTTATTTACGATAGAATAACTCAAGATATTTTTAATGAATCTTTAGCAAAATGGTAATTTAACTTTAAAATTTTACACTTTAATCTTTTTACTTTTTACTTGGCTCTTTTATAAAAATGAACACAAACGATTATATCAACTTACTCAATAATTCTAAGGCTATTAACGACAAGCAAACGTTAATACTAGAAACCATTGTACAAGAATTTCCTTTTTATCAGAGTGCTCGTGCCTTGTATTTAAAAGGTTTGTACAACCAAGAAAGTTTTAGATATAATTACGAGTTAAAGAAAACTGCGGCGCATACTACAGATAGAAGTGTGTTGTTCGATTTTATTACTTCTGAAGATTTTAAAATTTTCCAACAAGAAGTATACGATAAATACCAAGCCGAAATTCAGAATATAATTGTAGCCGATTTCGAATTGGTTCAAGCGGAGGAAGGATTGAATATTGATTTGAATTCAATTGCAACTGGTCAAAAAAATATTCGTTCAGAATTTGTTGCGAAGGAAGATCCAATATCAACAAACGAAAAGGTAGAAGCTGAATTGCAAATAGGGAAACCATTACATTTCGAAAAAAGCGAAACACATTCTTTCTCAGAATGGTTGCAATTGTCTAAAATTGCACCAATTGTTAGGAATGAAGAAGAAAAAAAACCAGAAGTGTCTTCAGAATTAGAAAAAAAATTCGATTTAATTGAAAAATTTATCGAACTAAATCCGAAAATTCCTCAAGCAAAAGATAGCACGTCAGTACCAGCAAATGTTGCTAAAAGTAATGAAATGCCTTCGTCAATTATGACGGAAACCTTAGCGCAAATTTATTTGGAACAGAAAAAATATACAAAAGCCATTCAAGCTTATGATATTTTAATTTTGAAATATCCAGAAAAAAGTAGTTTCTTTGCAGACCGAATAAAAAATATAAAAATTTTACAACAAAATAATTAATACAGAAGTTATGTCATTTACAATTTTTTTAGCATTAATCATCATCGTATGTTTCTTATTAATCTTAACTATTATGGTTCAGAATCCTAAGAGTGGAGGTTTATCTTCATCTTTTGGTGGTGGTGGTCAAATGGGAGGTGTACAAAAAACTACCGACTTTTTAGAAAAAACAACTTGGGTTTTAGGAGGTTCATTAATTGTATTAATCTTATTATCAACTTTAAGTTTCAATGGAAGTACAGGTGGTTCTAAATTAGTAGACGAAAATGCTGCACCAGCAATCGTTAAAGATGCACCAGCTAAACCTGCTGCAACTCCTGCTGCAAAACCAGTAGATTCTGCAAAATAATATTTTGCTATTCATATTATAAAATGCCAGCCTGTCAGTGCTGGCTTTTTTATTTATGTAAATTTGTCAAAAATTGCGTTTGGCACAATTTCTGAAAGAGTCAAATCGAAAATAATCTAAACACATACATATTATTATGGCATTAAATATTAAACCTATTGCAGACAGAGTAGTTATTGAACCATCTGCTGCAGAAACCACTACTGCATCAGGAATTATTATTCCAGATACTGCGAAAGAAAAACCTCAAAAAGGAACTGTTGTTGCTGTTGGAGCTGGTAAAGCAGATTATACGATGACAGTAAAAGTTGGAGATTCTGTTTTATACGGTAAATATGCAGGAACAGAATTAAAATACGAAGGTAAAGATTACCTAATTATGCGTGAAGACGAAATTTACGCGATATTATAAACTTTTTGTTTCAGATTTAAAGTTTCAAGTTACAAACTTTAACTTCTGAAAAATTATTTATTAAAATTGATTTATGGGTTGTTCAACTTTAAACAAAAACAACCTTAAACTTTAAACAAAAAATACAATGGCAAAAGATATTAAATTCGATATAGAAGCACGTGACGGTTTAAAACGTGGTGTAGATGCTTTAGCAAACGCAGTAAAAGTAACCTTAGGACCAAAAGGTAGAAATGTAATTATTTCAAAATCATTTGGTGGACCAACAGTTACTAAAGATGGAGTTTCTGTAGCAAAAGAAATTGAATTAGCAGATCCATTAGAAAATATGGGTGCGCAAATGGTAAAAGAAGTAGCTTCAAAAACGAATGATTTAGCTGGAGACGGAACTACAACTGCAACGGTTTTAGCGCAAGCTATCGTAAAAGAAGGTTTGAAAAACGTTGCTGCTGGAGCGAATCCAATGGATTTAAAACGTGGAATTGATAAAGCAGTAGAAGCTATTGTTGCCGATTTAGCAAAACAAACACAATCAGTTGGTGATTCTTCTGAAAAAATCAAACAAGTGGCCTCTATTTCTGCAAATAACGATGAAACGATTGGTGATTTAATCGCTAAAGCTTTCACGAAAGTTGGAAAAGAAGGTGTTATCACTGTAGAAGAAGCAAAAGGAACAGATACTTACGTAGATGTTGTAGAAGGAATGCAATTTGACAGAGGATATTTATCTCCTTATTTTGTTACGGATGCTGACAAAATGGTAGCAGAATTAAGTAATCCTTATGTGTTATTATACGATAAAAAAATCTCTAACTTACAAGAGTTATTGCCTATTTTAGAGCCAGTTGCACAATCTAGTCGTCCATTATTAATTATTGCTGAAGATGTTGACGGACAAGCGTTAGCGACTTTAGTAGTAAACAAATTACGTGGTGGATTAAAAATTGCTGCTGTAAAAGCTCCAGGATTTGGTGACAGAAGAAAAGCTATGTTAGAAGACATCGCTATTTTAACTGGTGGAACTGTAATTGCAGAAGAAAGCGGGTATTCATTAGAAAACACAACTTTAGAAATGTTAGGTACTGCCGAAACTATTTCTATCGATAAAGATAATACTACTATTGTAAATGGTGCTGGTGAAGCGGACTTAATTAAAGGTCGTGTGAACCAAATTAAAGCACAAATGGAAACTTCTACATCAGATTACGATAAAGAAAAGTTACAAGAACGTTTGGCTAAATTAGCTGGTGGAGTAGCTGTTTTATATGTTGGTGCTGCTTCTGAAGTAGAAATGAAAGAGAAAAAAGACAGAGTAGACGATGCATTACACGCAACTCGTGCTGCAGTAGAAGAAGGAATTGTTGCTGGTGGTGGTGTGGCTTTAGTAAGAGCTAAAACAGTTTTAGCATCTTTAAAATCAGAAAATGCAGATGAGGCAACAGGAATTCAAATTATTTCTCGTGCTGTTGAAGCGCCTTTACGTACAATAGTTGAAAATGCTGGTGGTGAAGGTTCTGTAGTAATTGCAAAAGTAACAGAAGGTTCAGGTGATTTCGGATTCAATGCAAAAACAGGAGAATACGTTCAAATGTTAGCAGCTGGTATTATCGACCCGAAAAAAGTAACGCGTGTAGCTTTAGAAAATGCTGCTTCAGTAGCTGGAATGATTTTAACTACAGAATGTGCTTTAATCGAAATTAAAGAAGAGGCAGGTCCAAGTCCAATGGGCGGAGGAATGCCAGGAATGATGTAGTCTAATTTTAGATTTACGATTTACGATTTTAGATTTACGAAGTATAAAAAAACCGTCCCGATTTAGACTGCACCCAAAAGTTTAGACAAATTTATACTTAATTTTGATAATAATGA
>CAYWVV010000105.1:0-4900 GCA_964461805.1 uncultured Flavobacterium sp. | reverse complement strand
CACAAACTGAAACTACTTCTGTTGGTAATGATGAACTTGGTGTGATTGTTAAATTTAACGTTCTTGTTACACAACTTGTTGTTGAAGTATAAATTCCACTTGTTGTATAAGTTGATCCGTTTGCTGCCCATGTGTAGGTATCACAAACTGAAACTACTTCTGTTGGTAATGATGAACTTGGTGTGATTGTTAAATTTAACGTTCTTGTTACACAACTTGTTGTTGAAGTATAAATTCCACTTGTAGTATAAGTTGATCCGTTTGCTGCCCATGTGTAGGTATCACAAACTGAAACTACTTCTGTTGGTAATGATGAACTTGGTGTTACTGTTATTACCGAGGTATTTGATTTTGAACAAGTACCAAATGTCGCAGTTGCTGTATAAGTTATATTTCCAGTAGGTTTAGCATAAACTGTTGTTGCTGCAGTTCCCGTATAAGCTATTGTTGCAGCTGCATCTGTATATAAATCTGTTAAAGGAGACCATGTTCTTGGTGCAATAGACGTATGTACAAATGTAATATCATTTCTTGAACTGTATGTAAAATTTGCGGTTCCCACAAAAGCATCAACCAAAGCTGAAGTTTGATTATCTGCTCTATAAAAAATTGTACTTACAAATGAAGTAGCGCTGTGTTTTGCTGTATTGTATGTTGTTGCACCACCATTATTATTACTATAATTCATTTCAATTACTAAGTTACTAGTACCATTCCAAGTAAAAGGCGCATCTAACACAAATGAATTTAAACCTACCACTGGCGTATAACTAGCTGCAGCCTTTACTGTTGTTAAACTTGTTTCCCAAGCTGTAGTTGATGCAAAACTCCCAGTAGCGGTATTTTTCATCTTAACTACTAGGTTAGCAAGCGCATAAGTTGTGTTAGCCGAAGCTAAATCAAGCTTAATTTCGTTAATTTGAGTACCAGCACTAAATCCTAGAGCTGATAATTCGGCAGCAGTATATATCCATTGTTGTTTCGTTCCACCATAAAAATTTTGCAACGGATTTGGTCCTAAAAGTGCTGAAGTAACATTTCCTGTAGTAGTACTTGTTCCTGAACCTGAAAGAACAGCAGCTATAAAAGTACCTCCTGAAGCATCTAATTGTTGTATTGCTCCAGAGCAAATTGCAGCAGTTGCAGGTGTTACAACTACTGCTGCTGGAGCAGTATTTACTGTAACTACAATTGTACCTGTTGCAATACATCCAGTTATAATATCATTTGCAGTTACTGTATATGTGGTTGTTACAGATGGACTAGCAGTTACACTTGCTCCAGAAGTTGAACTTAATCCTGTTGCTGGCGACCAAGTATAGTTATGGTTAGGATCATTTGCACTTGAAACCGATAGTACAGTTGAATCTCCATTACAGATTGCAACATTTGGAGATGTTGTTATTAGTTTAGCTCCTGTACATGCATTATTTAGTGCATAAGATAAAAATCCTGAATAATTAGCACTTGAAACAGTACTGTTTGATTGAATTGTATTTGGTGTTCCTGCTGCAAAAGTGGCAGTAGCTCCAAATGTACTTGTATATTGACCTGCTGCTAAATTTGCTTGAACAGGAATATTTCCATTCACTAAATTAGCATCACCTAATCTTACATTAATATCAGTAATTGTACCAGAAACTAAAGGAGCTTCCCATCTTCTATTAGTTGCTAAAGATATAATTGAAGCATTTGCTGAACCTGAATTACTATCAAAAGCTTCTGCTTTCATAATAGAAACACTAGTTGTTGCTGGAGCTAAAGAAATTGGTGCATATGCCGCCTTACCTACTGGGTATAAAATATAATTTGTATTGGCATTTGCTGTAGCAATAGTTCTTGCAAATGGCCCATTAATATATGATGCTGCAGAACCTCCAGTTAAAGTTCCTGCAACTGAAGCAGTACCTAAAGAAAGTAAGTTAGCTGCACTAGTAGTGAAATTACCAGCTGTTAATGTAAGTGTTCCTGAAACTTCAAGTGGTCCTCCAGAAAGTGTTAGACCGTTTGTGTTAATTAAACTTACATTGTTTGCTGTTCTTGTTGGAGGAACTTCAAAACCTGTTGTATATGGTAATGTGCCTTCTGCATACAATAAACTTAGAACTCCTGTTCCTAAATTCCATGTAGGTTGAGAAAGCAATATACCTGCAGGATTTATATTCCCCGCAGAACCTACTTGAACTGTACAAGCCAATGCTAAACCTGTTCCAATGGTTAATTTATCACTTCCTGTCATATTTCCATAAAACAAATTAACTCTTAAAACTGGTATTTGATTAGTATGAGTAATCGTTAATCCACCGAGAGTTTGAACCGTAATACTATTAATTGCTGGAGAAACTACCCCAGAGCCAGTAAAAGTTATTGGATTATCTGTAAAAGAAAGAAAAAACAAGTTATGCGCTGTAGCAGAACCTGTACCAATAATGGTACCGTTGTTAGTAAGCACACTTCCTTGTTGTCTAAATGCACCTGCTCCAGCATCAAGACGTAACGTACCTCCAGTGTTAATTGTAGTATTCCCATTAGCAATTGTCGTACCTGATGTATGAGCACTTAATGTTGCTCCTGAATTAACAATAATAGTTCCATTTACATTTAATGTACCCGAACTTACTGTTCTAAATTGTCCAGTACCTGTAGCTTGTATTGTAAGATTTCCTTTTACAACTGCAGTTGTAGTTGCGCCGAACATATTCCAAGTAGCACTTGAACCTGGACAATTGAACACAATATTTCCAAATGATTGATTATTATTTGTGGGTGCTGTAGTTGATGTTGTTAATCCACTTATTGTTAAAGTTGCATTAGTACCCCATGTTGCTAATGGAATATTTGGAGCTCCTGTTGTTGCTCCAGAAACATTATAAGCACTTCCATCTAAGAAAGATAAAGTTGCAACAGATCCGGTTACTCCTGTTCCTCCTAAGAAAGAGTTATTAATAATACCTGTTGCAGCTACAGACACTAAAGTACCTGTACCACCTGTAGAATTAAAAGTATTTGCAGCTGCACCGCCAATATTAAATGTCCCTGCAATTAAACCTGTATTACCTGTTCCAGAAAAGGCTAATGCAATAGCATTAGTAGCATTGTTTAAATTTAAAGTACTTCCAGCTTCAATAATAAAATCATCACTAGGCCCTCCACTAATAGTAATTGTTCTTGTCGTCGCATTACTAGATTGTAATGTTAAATTAGTAGTACTGTTAACTTTTAATTGACCAATTGTAAAACTAGCTAAATCAACATTTATTGTTGTTGAACCGCCAGGTGTTATACCGTCTCCATCAACTATTAGTATATCAGATGAAGTCACAACTGATCTAGTCGAACCTGAATTATTAGCAGCCGTGTTCCAGTTAGCTGGTGTATTCCAGTTACCACCTGTTGTTCCAACCCAATAATAAGTTGCAGCAGCAGCTGTTGATTGAGAACCAGAAATACCAGCGCTAGGTAAAGCTGCTTCTGTAGCAGACTGAATTTTAAAATAAAAAAGAGTCGAAGATGGTAATCCTGTTTGAGCTACATTATATGCCGTACCTGTTGTTAAACGAGAAGTTGAATTTACAAAAGTAGTTACTACATTTTGTGTGAACGCAGCGTCTGTAGCTCGTGTTACAACAAAATATGATTCATCAGTACTGTTATCAACCCAATTAGTAGTTATTGTACTAGATGATACTGCTGTAAAAGTTAAAGTTGTTGGGTCTAAAGGAACGGTGTTTGGCGGAGTAAAACGATACATCCTTCTTGAGCCATCAACAGTTGAATGAAGATTTGAAATATTAGTACTATTTGTGTAAGAATTCAAATTAAAAGCAGCAGCATTACTAACTGTATTAGTCGCAGTAGTTATAGAAGCAGTAGTATTTATAGCTGTTCCCACAGAAAATCCAGAGTAAATTGCGGCTGAAGTAGTAGTACTTGCATTTCTAAACATTGAACCATAAACAAACTCAATTATTCCTGAAGTTTCGTATAATCTAACTTGATATGTACCGTCATTAGATCCTGGAGTGCCAACATATGTTAATGACATATTATTGAATTCAACAATCAAACATCTATTTGGTGCAGAACCAATAATTTTATAATGTACTTTTCCACTAATTC
The DNA here is from genome assembly GCA_964461805.1 of uncultured Flavobacterium sp. Taxonomy (GTDB): domain Bacteria; phylum Bacteroidota; class Bacteroidia; order Flavobacteriales; family Flavobacteriaceae; genus Flavobacterium. The sequence goes on along the minus strand of CAYWVV010000105.1, from coordinate 781 downwards.
CTGTTCTTAAGTCAGCAGCTAAAGCACCTATTCTAGGTGTTGTAACACTTCCTCCTGATAACACATAATTAGCAATTGGAACTAGAGTACTACCTAATTGAATTACTCCATTGCTATTAGCAGAAAATTGAGTAAAAGCATTTCCATACATATAGAAATTAAATCCAATATTAGTTAGTATTGATGAAGAATCATCCAAATCTGCAGCCACTAACTGGGTTGTCCCAGACGACATATCTACAGTATTGCCATTAGCATCAAGTGCCAATGAACTAGTTGCATTTGTTGTAAAAGCGTAATTAGCAGTAGATTGTGCCCATGAAAGTTGACCAATAGTCAACATCATAAACATAATTAATGCCATACACTTAAATTTTCCAAATAATGAAGTTAAAGTAGACATATAGTCAAACTTTTTGCTCTTTTCAAAATTTGAGTTGAAATTACGTTCAACATCTTCAGAATTGTAATAATTCACCATAAGAGTAGTTAATTAATTAATAATAGTTGGATTTAATATTTTTTGTTAAAAAAAATTTAAAAATGTTTACTAAAGTAGATTTTTTTAAACAAAACTTCACAATACATCGATGAAATCACTTATTCATCGACAAAATACACAAAAAAGCGAAAACCTCACATTTGAGAGGTTTTCGCTTTTTTACTAAAAGTTATAAATAATGTAAAAGGCAGTTTTAAATTTTAAAACTGCCTTTTTATTTTTATTATTTCTTCACAATCAAGAACTCACTACGTCTGTTTTGTGCGTGTTGTTCTTCGG
>CAYWVV010000104.1:0-5019 GCA_964461805.1 uncultured Flavobacterium sp. | reverse complement strand
TGTCAATTGCAACAATTGGAGCATTTGCAATAGCTGAATTTCCTGAAGGTGTTGCCGTAATGTTATTTTATGCGGTTGGAGAAGTATTTCAAACTCTGGCAGTTCAACGAGCCAAATTAAATATTAAGGCTTTATTAGACCAAAGACCTGATGAAGCAACAGTAATGAATGGAGAAAATGCAACAGTAAAAAAAGCATCCGAAATTACCATTGGAGAAATCATTCAATTAAAACCAGGAGAAAAATTGGCATTAGATGGGAAATTACTTTCAGATACGGCCTCGTTCAACACAGCAGCACTAACAGGGGAAAGTAAACCAGATACCAAACAAAAAGACGAATCCGTTCTTGCCGGAATGATAAACATGAATACAGTTGTTCTGGTCGAAGTAACTACAGCCTACACAGATAGTAAATTATCTAAAATTCTTGAAATGGTGCAAGATGCAACTGCTAAAAAAGCACCAACCGAGTTATTCATTAGAAAATTTGCCAAAATATATACGCCAATGGTCGTGTTTCTGGCAATCGCGATTTGTTTGCTTCCAATGCTATTTGTCGAAAATTATATTTTTAATGACTGGTTATATAGAGCATTAGTTTTCTTAGTTATCTCCTGCCCATGTGCATTGGTAATTTCTATTCCATTAGGTTATTTTGGTGGTATCGGTGCTGCAAGTAAAAATGGAATTTTATTCAAAGGGTCTAATTTTCTTGATATAATGGCTTCGGTTCAAAATGTTGTAATGGATAAAACAGGAACAATGACCGAAGGAGTTTTTAAAGTTCAAGAAGTTGTTTTTAATTCCGATTTCAATAAGGAGGATATTTTAAAAATGGTTAATGCTTTAGAAAGCCAAAGTACACATCCAGTAGCAACTGCTATACATCAATTTGTTGGAAATATTGATACTACAATTGTTTTGCAAAATGTTGAAGAAATATCAGGACACGGATTAAAAGCAAGCATAAATGGAAAAGAATTATTAGTTGGTAATTTTAAATTAATGGATAAATTTTCTATTACTTATGATATAGATCCATCGAGTATAGTGTACACCTTAATTGCTGTAGCTTATGATAAAAAGTTTGTTGGTTATTTAACTATTGCTGATAGTATCAAAGAAGATGCACAAATCACCATTGACAAGCTAAAAGCGTTAGGTGTCAAAACCACAATGTTAAGCGGTGACAAAAATACTGTAGTTCAATTTGTAGCGCAAAAACTCGGAATTATAAACGCTTTCGGAGATTTGCTTCCAGAAGATAAAGTAAACAAGGTAAAAGAAATCATTGCTAAAAACGAAACTGTAGCTTTTGTTGGCGATGGTGTAAACGATGCACCTGTAGTTGCTTTAAGTAACGTAGGTATTGCAATGGGGGGTTTAGGAAGCGATGCCACAATTGAAACCGCTGATGTGGTTATTCAAGATGATAAGCCAAGTAAAATTGCAATGGCTATCAACATAGGTAAACAAACAAAAAAGATTGTTTGGCAAAACATCATACTTGCATTTAGTGTTAAGGCAATTGTTTTAATTCTCGGAGCAGGTGGTTTAGCTACAATGTGGGAAGCCGTTTTTGCAGACGTAGGTGTTGCTTTATTGGCTATTTTAAATGCAGTTAGAATACAGAGAATGAAGTTTTAACATTTTAACATCATTTTAAATATAAAATAATATCTTTTTATTACTTTTGTAACATTATAATTTTATAAATGAAGAAATACCATATCATATTAGTAGTTTTTTTAAGCATATTCTTTATGCCTGATACTGCTATGGCTTGTGGTAGTTCTAATTCAAAGCATACTTGTGAAAAAGAGGCTAAATCTACAAAAACAGAGAAAAAGAGTTGTTGTAGTAGTGAGAGTTCTAAAAGCAAAGATGATAAGGGATGTAATGGTGATTGTGGTCATTCAAAATGTGGTTGTTCTTCAACTTGTCCATCTTCTTCAATAAGTTTTTTACCAGAAATTATTTTTAAAATTAACTTTATTCACTATTCTTCAATAGAGAAAGTTAATTTTTTATATACAACTCCATCAATCTCAGATGGTTTTCATTCAATTTGGCTAATACCAAAAATAGGCTAAATTCATTTTTTGACAGCCATTAGTGTGTCAAATTTATAGCAATTTGCTATCGTATCAATCAGTAGTTTGTTTTCCGTTTTTAGGATAATTATTTTTAATTGTTTCTAAAATAGTCAACTCAACTGTAATTCATTTATTTATTTTCATCAATTTATCAAAGTAATTCACTTTGATTACTAATACATTATTAAAATGAAAAATTCATTTAAAAATATAATGGTAGCAACTTTTGTATTGCTATCAACAACAATTAATGCGCAAATAAAAAATTCAAAAACAGAAACAGTTAAAATCTATGGGAACTGTGGGATGTGCGAAACTAAAATCGAAAAAGCAGGAACTATCAAAAAGGTTGCTACTGTTGATTGGAATCAAGAAACTCAAATGGCAACTTTAACTTATGATGCAACTAAAACAAATCAAGACGAAATACTAAAAAGAATTGCATTAGCTGGTTATGATAGTGATAAATTCCTTGCTCCAGATGATGTGTATAACAATCTTCATGGATGTTGTCAATATGAAAGAGTGGCTAAAGTTCCTGTTAAAGCAGAAACTAAAACAGAAGAAACTACTGAGAATCATAATAATCACGGAAACCATACTGAAACACCAAAAGCAGAAGTTCAAGAAGTCAATCAACTTAAAACAGTTTTCGATAATTATTTTATTGTAAAAGACGCTATGATTTCTTCTGATGGTAATGCTACTTCAATTGCGTCAAAGGAATTATTTATAGCAATTAACAATGTAAAAATGGACAAACTTGAAATGGATGTTCATATGGTTTGGATGAAAGTTTTAAATCAAATAAAAGAAGATGCGGAGCACATTGCTGACACTAAAGACATCAAACACCAACGCGATCATTTTACAACATTATCGAAAGATATTTATGCGTTGTTAAAAGTTGCAAAGTATGATGTACCAGTTTATTTTCAATATTGTCCAATGTATAATGATGGTAAAGGTGCCAATTGGTTAAGTAAAGAAAATGCAGTGAAAAATCCTTACTATGGTTCATTGATGTTAAGCTGTGGTAAAGTTACAGAAACAATCAAATAATTATAAACTTTTACACTTTTAAATTTAAAAAAATGAAAAAAATAATTTTATCAATAGCAGGTGCAGGTTTACTAATAGTTACTTCTTGCAACAAAGATGACAATATGAATATGGATATGACAACTATTAATGTTGATTATCCTGCCGCTTATGTAGTAAATGGAGAAGATGCAACAGTATCAGTAATCAAACTATCGACGAACGAAGTTACAGCAACCATCCCATTGATGGGAACAGGAACAGATATGATAATGTGGCCTCATCATATTTCGTCACATTCAAATCATTTAGCAGTTGGAGTTCCAGGCATGGATTTGAGTGCAGGACATTCCGGATTGAACACTGCTGGAATGAACGGAAAATTACTAGTTATCGATGCTATGAATGGTTCTATTGTTAAAAATATAAACCTACCGTTAATGAACCATAATTCTATTTACTCACCAAGTGGTAATGAAATTTGGGTGCCACAAATGGACGAAATGAATAGTAAGGTCTTAGTTTATGATGCTACAACAAATACATTATTAAATACTATTAATGTTGGTATGATGGCAGCAGAACTTACATTTTCATCAGACGGTACAAAAGCGTATGTGGCAAACGGAGATGATGATAGCATAACAGTTATAAATACAGGAACTAAAGCGATAATCACAACTATTGCCGTTGGCGATAACCCAGTTGGTGCGTGGACTGGAAGTAATAATAAAATGTATGTAGACAATGAAGATGGACAAACCATTTCTGTTATTGATGTAGCAACTGATATAGTGGAAGAAACAATTACTTTAGGTTTCATGCCTGGAATTGCTTCATATAACGGTTCTAAAAATGAATTATGGGTTTCTGACCCAATGAATGGAAAAGTACATTATTGGACTTGGGATGCAGGAATGAATATGTGGATGCATGGAAGTTCACTTAACACAGGTGCTGGTGCTCACGCAATTGCTTTCACAACAGATGGTAATACGGCTTATGTAACCAATCAAACAGCTAATACAGTTTCTGTTGTTAATACCAGTAATCATTTAGTAACTAAAACAATCAACGTTGGAAAAAAACCAAATGGTATTGTTATTAAAATGTAATTATTTAAAAAGCTAAATCCATGACTAAATTGGATTTAGCTTTATATGAAACTATAATACTATTATGCTAATGAAAAATCAATTAAAATATTATATAGTAATATTTACAATTTTCACGCTCTCAATAAATGCACAGATTAAAGTAGGGGACACAATACCATCAATTACACTAAAAAGCAGTAATAATAAAGAGATAAATATTACATCTTTCAAAGGTAAATATGTACTAATTGATTTTTGGGCATCTTGGTGCGCACCTTGCCGTTTAGGTAATAAAAAATTAGTAAAGTTACATAATGAAATTACTTCAGATAAAATTGAAATTATAGGAATTTCAATCGATACTGATACAAATAAATGGCTAAAAGCTATTGAAAAAGATAAAATTAAATTTACTCAATTGATAGATTCCAAAGGTTTTGATGCTGAAACGGCAGTACAATTTGGTGTTGATGAATTACCATCGAAATACTTGTTTAATCAAGAAGGTATTCTAATTGCAAAAAATCCATCAGAAGAAGAAATAACTAAATTAATAGAAAAGTAAAATGAAAAAAATAATAATAGTTGCATCAATCGTTTTGATGTTTTCAATAAAAAGTAATGCACAAATTATCAAAGCAGAAATTAGAGCAACAGGTTTAACTTGTTCAATGTGTTCAAATGCGATAAATAAACAGCTTAAAGCATTACCAGAAGTTACTAATGTAGAAACAGATTTAAATACAAATACATTCACGGTAACACTTAAAGAAGGAAATGAAT
>CAYWVV010000103.1:0-5023 GCA_964461805.1 uncultured Flavobacterium sp. | reverse complement strand
CGTGCATCGATTTTCCGAAAGCTGAAAAACCTTCACGCATCGTTTGTGTTAAAAAGGATGGGAAAACTTCTCCCAACTCAACCGAAGTAGTTCCAGGAACATATGATGTTTTTGGAATATCTTTTGAAACTTTCGTTTGTGTAAAATCTATCATTCTTTGAGCTGGAACTTTTTGTGTTTTTCCTGCTAATTGCCATGCTTTTTGTTCAATTTGTTTTTGAAATTCCATTCCTGCTAAAGGTCCAAATTTTTCAAAAGGTTTAAAATCTTCCAAACGTAATTCGACAACAATTCCTGAATTGGCAGTAGCTTGATCCCGTTTACTTGGACTCCAACCATTGGTAACTACTTCTCCATCAGCTGTGGCACAAGGCGCAATTACGCCACCTGGACACATACAAAACGAATACATTCCGCGTCCATTGACTTGTTTTACGATAGAATATGGAGATGGAGGTAAAAATTCACCACGAAAATCGCATGAATACTGAATTTTATCAATCAATTCTTGTGGATGTTCTGCACGAACGCCTAATGCGAAGGGTTTCGCTTCTATGAAAATTTCTTTTTTATGTAATAATTCAAAAATATCACGAGCGGAATGTCCGGTTGCTAAAATGATTTTTTTAGAATGAATTGTTTCTCCGTTTTGAGTGACAATTCCGTCTACTTCATTATTCTTTACTAGAATATCCGTAACACGAGTTTCGAACATAACTTGTCCACCACATTCGATAATTTTATCGCGTATGTCTTCTATAATTTTCGGTAATTTATTGGTTCCGATATGTGGATGTGCTTCTACCAAAATTTCTTCTGTTGCCCCGAACGCGACTAATAATTGTAAAATTCGATCTACATCGCCACGTTTTTTCGAACGGGTATATAATTTTCCGTCAGAATACGTTCCAGCGCCGCCTTCTCCAAAACAATAATTGGAATCTGCATTTACAATTCCGTCAACATTTATCGCTTTTAAATCTCTTCTTCGACCACGAACGTCTTTTCCGCGTTCAAGAACAATTGGTTTTAAACCTAATTCGATTAATTGCAAAGCCGCAAATAATCCGGCAGGACCAGCACCAATAACAATAACTTCTTGCTTATTGGTTACATTTGGATAATTGGGTAATTCAATTTTAGATTCGGTAAAAACCTCATCATTAAAATAAATATTTAATTTTAAATTGAATTTTATGGCTTTTTGTCGGGCATCAATAGAACGTTTTACCACCACAATTTTTTGTAAATCAGATACAGAAGTGTGTACTAATTTAGAAACGTGTTGGTATAACATTTCTTCGTTATTCGCCATTTCTGGAGAAACTTGAATGAGTAGTTCGCGTGGCATGAAATTTTTATCTTAAAATGTAATGCAAAAGTACAAATTTTATAATGGATTTGAAAAGAGCTGAAATCATTTGTAACTTTGCCTGATGAGACAAATAAAACTAATTTGGGATTTTCGTGGACAAGCTTCTGCAAAAACGGCGGAACATCATGAAATTCATTTGAAAGAATTTTTAGAAAAAGAAGATTATCCTTTAAAAATTACGGGTTTTGAAATTGTAAACGAAATGTACGCCATTGCGTATTTAGTTGTGGAAGAAGCCGACATGATTACTTTTAGAGATGCTTTACGCCCACACAGAGGTGAAGTTTTTGAAGATAAATCAGCATAAAAAAATCCAAATTCTAATTTATAAAAAGTAGAATTTGGATTTTATATTTAATTCGCAACTTCACTGATAAACTTAATTCGCATTAATCGAAGTTCTTCAGTATCGTAATCGCCATCGAATTCTTTTAGAGCTTTTTCAATACTATCTGATTCCGATTCCATGAAATATTCGTGAATTTCTTCTTGTTGGTCTTCGTCTAAAATGTCGTCAATCCAATATTTAATATTCAATTTTGTTCCAGAAAACACGATTTGTTCCATTTCTTTCAATAAGTCGTCGAACTTTAATCCTTTAGCAGAAGCGATATCGTCTAAAGCTAATTTTCTATCAATATTTTGAATGATATATAATTTATTGGCTGAATTTGCACCTGTCGATTTAACAACCAAATCATCTGGGCGAATGATGTCGTTATCTTCTACATATCTTGATATTAATTCAATGAATGGTTTTCCGAATTTTTTCGCTTTACCTTCCCCTACTCCATGAACATTACTTAATTCATCGATTGAAATTGGATATTTCAGTGCCATGTCTTCCAAAGAAGGATCTTGGAAAACTACAAACGGAGGCACATTATGTTTCTTTGCTTCTTTTTTACGTAAATCTTTTAACATTACCATTAAAGCTTCATCTGCTGTTCCAGTAGATTTTGCAGCTGCAATAATGTTTTCATCTTCTTCTTCACTAAACTCGTGATCTTCTGCTACCATAAATGAATATGGTTTTTTGATAAACTCATTTCCAGCTGGAGTTACTTTTAGCACGCCATAACTTTCAATATCTTTTGAGATTAATCCAGCAACTAAAACCTGACGAATCAGTGCCATCCAATATTTTTCATCATGAGCTGTACCACTTCCAAACGTTTTAAGCGTATCTATTTTTTGTGCTTTAATTATGGCATTTATTTTACCTACTAAAGCTAAAATAACTTCTTTTGGTTTGAACAATTGTTTCGTATCGTTAATTACTTCTAACAATGTAACAATTTGATCTTGCGCTTCGGTTTTCTTTTTTGGATTTCTAACATTGTCATCCATATCTGCGCCATCGCCATTCACCTCATCGAATTCTTCACCAAAATAATGCAATAAATATTTTCTTCTCGACATAGAGGTTTCGGCGTAAGCCACCACTTCTTGAAGTAAAGCATAGCCAATTTCTTGTTCAGCAATTGGTTTCCCTGACATGAATTTTTCTAACTTTTCGATGTCTTTATACGAATAATAGGCCAAGCAAATTCCTTCCCCATCATCTCTTCCGGCTCTTCCTGTTTCTTGGTAATAACTTTCTAAAGATTTTGGAATATCATGATGAATTACAAATCGCACATCTGGTTTGTCTATTCCCATACCGAAAGCAATAGTTGCGACTACCACATCTACATCTTCCATCAAAAACATGTCTTGATGTTTGGCTCGTGTTTTCGCATCTAAACCAGCATGATAAGGAACGGCAGAAATTCCATTTACTTGTAAAACTTGTGCAATTTCTTCTACTTTTTTCCGACTTAAACAATAAATTACTCCTGATTTTCCTTTGTGTTGCTTGATAAATCGTATTAAATCACCTTGAACGTTTTTCGTTTTTGGGCGTATTTCGTAGTATAAATTCGGTCTATTAAAAGAAGCTTTGAATGTATTGGCATTCGGCATATCTAAGTTTTTCAAGATATCTTCTTGCACTTTTGGAGTTGCTGTAGCCGTCAAACCAATAATAGGCACATCGCCTAATTGTTTGATAATACTTCTTAGGTTTCTATATTCTGGTCGGAAATCATGACCCCATTCTGAAATACAATGCGCTTCGTCTATCGCTACAAATGAAATTTTGACTGACTTCAGAAACTGAATATAATCTTCTTTTGTTAGAGATTCGGGAGCCACATAAAGCATTTTGGTTTTCCCAGATAAAATATCTGCTTTTACCTGATTAACTTCTGTTTTATTTAATGACGAGTTTAGAACATGAGCCACACCAACGTCTGAACCCATACTTCTAATCGCATCAACCTGATTTTTCATTAACGCAATAAGTGGAGAAACTACAATTGCAGTTCCTTCCAACACCAAAGCAGGTAATTGGTAACATAAAGACTTACCACCACCTGTTGGCATAATAACAAATGTGTTATTACCCGATATAATACTTGTAACTACTTTTTCTTGTAATCCTTTAAACTGAGAAAAACCAAAGTATTTTTTTAATTCTTTGTATAAATCTATATTATGTTCTGTCATAAATATGGGGTTGAACTTATAAACAAATAATTTTAGACAATATTTATTGGAATTTTGCCTAAATTTGCAATTATAAAGATACAATTATTCTTTAAAAACAAAAATATAATTCATTTAATTTTGAATACAACACAAACTATCCTAGAAAACGCCAAGCAATCCATACTTTCACAAAGTGATAGTATTCAAAAACTAACAAATTATCTTACAGATGATTTTGCTAAAACAGTACAACTTATCTTTGAATCAAAAGGAAGATTAGTAGTTACTGGAATTGGAAAAAGCGCCATAATTGCTCAAAAAATTGTAGCCACATTAAATTCTACCGGAACACCATCAATATTTTTACACGCCGCAGAAGCGATTCATGGCGATTTAGGTATGATTCAAAGTGGCGATTTGGTACTTTGTATTTCTAAAAGCGGTAACAGTCCAGAAATTAAAGTTTTAGCACCAATCATTAAAAATTTTGGCACGACATTAATTGGAATGACAGCTAGTCTAACTTCGTTTTTAGCTACTTCATCCGATTTGGTTTTACATGCTCATATTGACGAAGAATGTTGCCCACTTGGTTTAGCACCAACAAATAGTACCACTGCGCAATTGGTTTTAGGAGATGCGATTGCGGTTTGTTTGATGAAATTGAGAAATTTTCAAGCCGAAGATTTCGCAAAATACCATCCCGGTGGTGCTTTAGGAAAAAAATTATTATTGCGTGTGAAAGATATGTTAGACAATACGCATGCACCACAAGTTGCTCCAAACGCTTCAATCAAGAAAGTGATCATGGAAATTTCAGAAAAACGCTTAGGTGTTACTGCAGTGATTGAAAAGGATGTGGTAATCGGAATTATTACTGATGGAGATATTAGAAGAATGTTAACCGATAGGGAAACTTTTTCTGATTTAACTGCGAAAGATATTATGACCAAAAACCCAAAATCAATTGCTTCAACGGTTTTAGTTGCTGATGCTTTAGATGTTTTGGAAGATTATAAAATTACACAATTGATGGTGATTGATAATGGAACCTACATAGGTGTGTTGCATTTACACGATATTTTAAAAGAAGGAATTGTATAATGGCAAAAAAGA
>CAYWVV010000102.1:0-5087 GCA_964461805.1 uncultured Flavobacterium sp. | reverse complement strand
AATTTTTCTTTTGTTTGTAGCAGTTTAAGTAATATTTCCGATTATGTAAAACAAATTGACACCGCTACATTTAAAATTTTAAAACGAGCTTTACCTGGTGCTTATACGTTTATTTTGCCAGGAAATAACGATTTACCAAAAGACTTCCGTAAGAAAAAAACAGTAGGAATTAGAGTGCCAGATAATAGGATTGCCATTCAAATTGTGGAAATGTTAGGGAATCCAATTGTTTCTACATCTATTCATGATGAAGATGAGGTAATTGAATATTCAACTGATCCTGAATTAATTTTCGAGAAATGGCAAAACCAAGTCGATTTAGTGATTGATGGCGGTTACGGAGAAAACATAGCATCAACCATAATCGACTTAACCGGACACGAACCGATTATTGTAAGAGAAGGAAAAGGTGATGTGAATGTGATTTAATCTCAGTCTCAGTCTCAGTTTTCAGTCACAGTCACAGTTCTTAGTATTTGTACTTAAACTGCTTACTGTAAATTGTGACTGTACACTAATCTACCTCGGACTTACAATTTCTACATCACTAAATGCAATCGCACCACGAACTACACCTTGAATGGTAGTTTTTAACGCGTCAATAATATGAATTTTTAATTCGTTTTTTGAGAAAATTAAACTCACTTCTCTTGATGGTTTTGGATTGGCGAATTGTTTTAGTTTTGCTTTGTTTTTGTCGTTTAAATCTAACGTATGTAAATAGGGTAGAAGTGTTGTTCCTAAACCTTCATCTGATAATTTGATTAACGTTTCAAAACTGCCACTTTCTAATTGGAAATGATTTTCACCCATAAAATTATTCGTTTTACAAAGGTTTAAAACACTATTTCTAAAGCAATGTCCGTCTTGTAAAAGCAATATTTTTTCAACATCTAAATCGGAAACTTCAATTTCTTTTTTTGCATTATTCTGGCTGTTTTCTGGCATATAAGCCACAAATGGTTCGTAATATAATACAATTTCTTTTAGTTTTTCTTCATCTAACGGAGTAGCTGCAATCGCACAATCTAAATGGCCATTTTTTAGTTTTGCGATTATGTCTACAGTATTTAATTCTTCAACGATTAAATTTATTTTCGGATACTTTTTAATGAAAGTATTTAAAAACATCGGTAATAAAGTTGGCATAATCGTTGGGATAATTCCAATTCGAAAATCGCCACCAATAAACCCTTTTTGTTGGTCTACAATGTCTTTGATTCTATTCGCTTCGTTAACGATGTTTTTTGCTTGCGTTACGATTTTACTTCCAACATCCGTTAAACCAATTGGTTTTTTAGTTCTATCAAAAATTTGAATGCCTAATTCGTCTTCTAATTTTTGAATTTGCATGCTTAATGTAGGTTGAGTTACGAAACATTTTTCGGCAGCTAAGGTAAAATTTTTGTTTTCAGCTACAGCTAAAACATAGTATAATTGGGTAATTGTCATTGTATCAGTATTTATGATAAAAGTAAATATTTTGATTGTAAAAAACTATTGTTTTAGAAAAGTTTATAAAAAAAAACTCTTTCTGTTACGAAAGAGTTTTGATTATTATATGTTTTTGAAATTTATTGAGTAACTTTTATTTCTACTCTTCTGTTAGCAGATTTTCCAGCTGTAGTTTTGTTGGTTGCAATTGGGTTTGCCGCTCCAAATCCTTGAGAATTTAATCTATTTTCATTTATTCCTTTTGAAATTAAATATGTTTTAATTGCTAAAGCTCTCTCAGCAGAAAGTTCTAAATTACTTTCAGGTTTTCCAACATTATCCGTATGACCTTCAATGCTAAAGTTTGTGGCTTCGTATTCTTTCATAATTTCAGCCATTGCATCTAAAGTTACGTAAGAATCAGCTTTTATAGTTGCTTTTCCAGAATCGAATAAAACAGACTTAGAATAGTCATTTAGTTTTTTAATTACTTTAGTATCTATAACAGGACAACCATTATTTTCAATGGTTCCAATTACATCTGGGCATTTGTCATCTTTGTCTAAAACTTTGTCACCATCTTTATCAGTATAAGGACAACCGTTATTGTCTTTTTCTCCTAATAAAGTAGGACATTTGTCTAAATTATCTGTCACACCATCTTTATCTTCATCGCCCCAAGGACAGCCTTTGTTTTCAACTGGACCAGCAACATCTGGACAAGTATCATCTTTATCTAAAACTTTGTCACCGTCTTTATCTGTCCAAGGACAACCCAAATTTTCTTTTGGTCCAAATTCAGTAGGACATTTGTCTAAATTATCAGTTAAGCCATCATTATCTGCATCACCCCAAGGACAGCCTTTATTTTCAATTGGTCCTGCCACATCTGGACAACTATCATCTTTATCTTTTATACCATCAAAATCTATATCTTTAATTTTATTTTGATAGACAGGAATTTTAAGTCCTAAATGTGCATCAATTGCTTTCGTTTCAGAAAGCATGGCGCTTACAATTGAACCAGAACCTACAAATAGTGGTCCAACTCTAAAACCAAAACCAGCTTGTAAACCAGAATATTCTAAATAACTAATTGGGGCATATAGACTCAACCATTTTACTTCATATCGAGGTGTTAGACTTACATTATTAGAAATGTATGAAGAGTTTTTATCTGCAGCGGCAACTGCACTAAAATCAGTATTTAAATTTAAATATAAACGTTTGTTCATTCTCCAATCAGCATTTAAATGGATAGCTGTTGGTAATTTAAATTTAACAGATTTTGATTCTGATATTTTAGTGTATAAGTTATCAAAACTTGGGTCGGTATCATATTGTGTGTCTGTATAAGATGTATTTACATTATATACACTTACAATAGCGTCTTTATAGTTGATAGCACCAATATCGGTTACAGAAAGACCTAATCTGAATTTGTATTTATTTTGGTCTTTATGATAGCTTTTTCCACCTTCTTTATTGGTGTATTGATATTTTTCATAATCTGGGCGGTATTCGTATGTGAAACCAAAATCGGCGCCAAAACCTGTTCCTGTATTTTCTGATGGATCATCAAAATTATCAAGTGAAGTAAGATTACCTGATTCTAAATATCCTGTAGATGAAGTGGTACTAGTGTTTGGATTCCCTGTATAATTATAAGCAATATTGATGTTATTTGCTTTAGCATATCCTGTAAAAGCTCCATATAAATACTTTGCAGAAAGTCCACCTTTTAAGAAATGTTGTTTTTTATCGATTAAAATTCTGGCATAAGATATTCCAAATTCACCCCAAGCATTTGCAGCGATACTAAAATTTTGATTGTTTACTTGGTAACTTTCGTCAATACCATCATTAATATCATTCAATGCTTTTCCGCTAATATTGCTTAAATGTGTTATACTTCTAGCTCTAGTAAATAATGCTAATGAACTTTTTTTGTTTAAATTAAACATAAAAGAAGGTCCAAGTACATCTATATTTATTAAAAAGTTATTAGCATTTGTAGGATATTGTTTGCCGTCTCTTTCAAAATCATAATCACTTTTTAATAGGTCGCCAAATTTCACACCATAGTAATCGTTAGTTGCTAATCCACTAAATGAAAATAAGTTAATATCTGTTCTAAATCTTGAATCTACAATATTAGCAGGATTATTAATTACGGAATGAACTCCAGCATAGTTATCATTTAGATAACCAAAGTAACTTTGTGCATTAGCATAACTTATGCTAAAAAAAGTAATTGCAATTAAAATTTTGTTTTTCATACGGTTGTTGTTTAGATTAAAATAACGAAATAATTAGTGTTAAAAATTTAATTTAAGATTAAAAAAAATGTCTAAATAATATTGAAAACTTGTTTTGTGTCTGAAATACATTCAGAATGACAGGTTTTCGTTATTTTTTAGACAGATTTTATTGTTTAGAACTTTGTAATTAATTAATATACTTCAGATTCTTTTAATTTTTCGGTATTGGCAACTAATTGTAATTCGTCAATAAATTTATGAATTTTTCCTGACATTACGCCATCCATATCAAAAACATCTACACCAATTCTGTGGTCGGTTACACGACCTTGTGGATAGTTGTAGGTTCTAATTTTTGCCGAACGGTCTCCAGAACTTACTTGAGAAGTACGTGTTTTCGCATCTTCTTCTTGTTTTTTTGCTAATTCTTGTTCGTACAAAGGAGGACGTAGAACAGTTAAGGCTTTGTCTTTATTTTTATGTTGTGATTTTTGATCCTGACATTGTGCTACTAATCCTGATGGAATATGTGTTAAACGTACTGCTGACTTAGTTGTGTTTACTGATTGTCCACCTGGTCCTGAAGAACAGAAGAAATCTACACGAACATCATTCATATCAATTTGTACATCAAATTCTTCCGCTTCTGGTAAAACCATTACAGTTGCTGCAGAAGTATGCACACGACCTTGTGTTTCTGTTTGAGGAACACGTTGCACACGGTGTACTCCGGCTTCATATTTTAAAGCACCATATACATCTTCACCTGTAACTTCAAAAATAACTTCTTTGAATCCACCTGATGTTCCGTCACTCATATCAACAACTGAACATTTCCAGCCGCGACTTTCACAATATTTAGTGTACATTCTGTATAAGTCACCTGCGAAAATAGAAGCTTCATCTCCACCAGTTCCTGCACGAATTTCAACCATAACGTTTTTCGCATCTTCTGGATCTTTAGGAATCAACATAAATTTGATTTCTTCTTCCAATTCTGGTAAACGATCTTTAGCTTCGTCTAATTGCATTTTAGCCATTTCTACCATTTCGGCATCAGAACCATCAGCGATTATTTCTTGTGCTTCCTTAATATTGGAGTCAAGATTTATATATTCTTCACGTTTTTGAACTAACGCATTTAAACTTTTGTATTCTTGATTTAATTGTACATAACGTTTCTGATCAGCAATCACATCAGGTTGAATAATTAAATCTGATATCTCGTCGAAACGTTGTTTTACGTATTGTAATCTGTCTAACATCATTATTCTTTATTTTTCGACTGCAAAGTTACAATTTTAGTTTAAAGTTTTAAAATTTAAATTTTAAAACTTTTTCGTTTTGAAAATCAATTGGTTAGAATTATTATTTTTATTTATTCTAAATAAA
>CAYWVV010000101.1:0-5115 GCA_964461805.1 uncultured Flavobacterium sp. | reverse complement strand
CGTATGTACCAGAATACGTATTATCAAATCAAGTTTTAGAAACTTTAGTTGATACTAATGACGAATGGATTACATCTAGAACCGGAATAAAAGAGAGAAGGCTTTTAAAAGAAGAAGGCGAAGGAACCTCTTTCCTTGCCATAAAAGCCGCTCAAAATCTCTTAGAGAAAGCAAAACTAGACCCTAAAGAAATAGACTTGGTAATCATGGCGACTACCACCCCAGACATGCCTGTGGCATCCACTGGTGTATATGTAGCGACTCAAATTGGCGCAACAAATGCTTTCGCTTACGATTTACAAGCTGCTTGTTCAAGCTTTCTTTTTGGAATGTCAACTGCTTCTGCTTTTATTCAGTCTGGAAAATATAAAAAAGTTTTATTAATTGGAGCAGACAAAATGTCTTCAATTATTGATTATACCGATAGAGCAACTTGTATCATCTTTGGAGATGGTGCCGGAGCCGCTTTGTTTGAACCTAACTACGAAGGCTTAGGGTTACAAGATGAAATTCTTAAATCTGATGGAATTGGTAGAGAGTTTTTAAAAATCGATGCTGGTGGTTCTATTTTGCCTCCATCTGAAGAAACAATTAAAAACAAACAACATTTTGTATTTCAAGATGGTAAAACCGTATTCAAACATGCCGTTTCCGGAATGGCAGATGTAAGCGAAAAAATCATGGAACGCAACAACTTATCTCATGACGACGTAAACTGGTTAATAGCACATCAAGCAAACAAAAGAATTATTGATGCAACCGCAAACAGAATGAATGTAGACGAATCTAAAGTATTAGTCAATATTCATAAATACGGAAATACAACTTCTGCAACATTACCTTTGCTTTTAGCAGATTTCGAAGATAAATTTAAAAAAGGAGACAATTTAATTTTTGCCGCATTTGGTGGTGGATTCACTTGGGGATCTATTTATTTAAAATGGGCTTATTAATAATAACAAACTATAACTAAACAACTTTATTATGGATTTAAAAGAAATTCAAAACCTAATCAAATTTGTATCTAATTCTGGAGTAGCAGAAGTAAAATTAGAAACTGGTGATGTAAAAATTACAATTAGAACTACTTTAGAAGGTAATTCTCCTGATATCACTTACGTACAACAAGCACCAATGCAACAAGCTATTCAGCAAGCTGCACCTGTTGCTCCTGTTGCTGCCGCTCCGGTTGTTGCAACACCTGCAGACACAACAGCTGAAGACAACTCTAAATACATTACTATTAAATCACCAATGATTGGTACTTTATATAGAAAACCTTCTCCAGACAAACCAATGTTTGTTGAAGTAGGAAGTACAATTAACAAAGGAGATGTAGTTTGCGTAGTAGAAGCGATGAAATTATTCAACGAAATTGAATCTGAAATTTCAGGTAAAATTGTGAAAGTTTTAGTTGACGATTCTTCTCCAGTAGAATTTGACCAACCTTTATTTTTAGTTGACCCATCATAAAAAGTTAGAAGTTAGCCCTTCGACGAAGCTCAGGATGACAAGAAGTTAGAAGTTTTCTTCCTTCATTAATTGTCTAATTGACACATTGTCTAATTATCTAATTATAAAAACATGTTTAAAAAAATATTAATTGCCAATAGAGGTGAAATCGCTCTACGTGTTATTCGTACATGTAAAGAAATGGGAATCAAAACAGTTGCTGTTTATTCTACTGCGGACGCCGAAAGTTTACACGTAAAATTTGCCGACGAAGCAGTTTGTATTGGGCCTCCACCAAGTAATTTATCTTACTTGAAAATGTCTAACATTATTGCCGCAGCAGAAATTACAAATGCAGATGCCATTCACCCAGGCTATGGTTTCTTATCTGAAAATGCAAAATTTTCTAAAATTTGTCAAGAGCATAACATCAAATTTATTGGTGCTTCTCCAGAAATGATTGACAGAATGGGAGATAAAGCTTCGGCAAAATCGACTATGATAGAAGCTGGCGTACCTTGTGTACCAGGTTCTGTTGGAATTTTAGAATCATACGAACAAGCAGATCAATTAGCTTCTGAATTCGGATACCCAGTAATGCTTAAAGCAACAGCTGGTGGTGGTGGAAAAGGAATGCGTGCGGTTTGGAAACAAGAAGATTTATTAAAAGCTTGGGAAAGTGCTCGTCAAGAGTCAGCTGCAGCTTTTGGTAATGATGGTATGTATTTAGAAAAATTAATTGAAGAACCAAGACATATTGAAATTCAAGTTGTTGGTGATTCATTTGGTAAAGCCTGTCACCTTTCTGAAAGAGATTGCTCGGTTCAAAGACGTCACCAAAAATTAACAGAAGAAACACCTTCTCCATTCATGACTGATGAATTAAGAGAAAAAATGGGATTAGCCGCTGTAAAAGCTGCCGAATACATTAAATATGAAGGTGCAGGAACTGTTGAGTTTTTAGTGGATAAACATAGAAATTTCTACTTCATGGAAATGAATACTCGTATCCAAGTAGAACACCCAATTACAGAACAAGTAATTGATTACGATTTAATTCGTGAGCAAATTATGGTAGCTGCTGGAATTCCAATTTCTGGAAAAAACTACTTACCACAATTACACGCTATTGAATGTCGTATTAACGCTGAAGATCCTTATAACGACTTCAGACCTTCACCAGGAAAAATTACAGTTTTACATTCGCCAGGCGGACACGGTGTTCGTTTAGACACTCATGTTTACGCAGGCTATACGATTCCACCAAATTATGATTCGATGATTGCAAAGTTGATAACAACAGCGCAAACAAGACAAGAAGCTATCAATAAAATGAAGCGTGCTTTAGATGAGTTTCATATTGAAGGAATTAAAACTACTATTCCCTTCCACAGACAATTAATGGATCATCCTGATTATGTTGCTGGAAATTATACAACTGCCTTTATGGACACTTGGGTAATGGATGCTAAAAAAGAAGAGTAATTATTATAAAAAAAGCTGATAAAATTTTATCAGCTTTTTTTGTATTTATTTTTTTAAGTCTTTTATCACACTAAATGCGATATCAATTTGATTTTCGTTGACAATAATTGTAAATTCATTGCTAGTTGAAATTACTTCATCAATTATAACACCTTCCCAGGCTAACGATTGAAAAATATAATAATACACTCCAGGAACCGAAACGTTCTCATGTGGTAATTTTACAGTAATTGACGATAAATTTTCATTCTTACTTAGTAATTTTTCTGTTTTTAAACATTCTTCAACAACAGAATTTACTTCAGAACTTACTACGATATTGGTTTCACTTACACCACGAGAGGATGTGTAAAATACATTTTTATTCGTTTTAATTTCAATCATTAATTTAGATTGATTCTCTAATAATGTATCTGAAATTTCATACGTATAATCTGTTAAAGAAGAACGAACCGTAATTTCACCAAGATTCTGCAATACTTTTGCAACTTTATGACTAATTTTAAAATCAAGTTCTTCTGAAATTCTTTTTAAAGCCATAACCACCGCTCCTTGTTTGATATCTTTACCTAAGTGGAGTTCAATTTCAGGCATTATGATTCGGGCTAATGAGGTCAAATTTATAATTCCTTCTGATAAAGAACTTAATAAAAATGGTTTCGTTTTTAAATATTTTTCAACTACGGATGCAACTGTTTTCATGTTATTTTATGTGAAATTGTGTATTTTTTACAAAGGTAAAAAACAAATTGTTATAAATACAACTAATTGTCAAAATAAAAAAAAGCTTCTTCTAAATGTTCCAACTCAAATTTATTGTTTTTGGCTAGAATTGCAATAATATCAAATCGGACTTCCACATCTAAATCATTCGCAATAACATATTCATTAATTGCTTTAACAATTAAT
This sequence comes from uncultured Flavobacterium sp., assembly GCA_964461805.1. Taxonomy (GTDB): domain Bacteria; phylum Bacteroidota; class Bacteroidia; order Flavobacteriales; family Flavobacteriaceae; genus Flavobacterium. The sequence continues at coordinate 1,269 of CAYWVV010000101.1, read as the reverse complement.
TGTATCTTTTTAGGCTTTACAAAATCTTGTGGCGAACCAAAATCTGAACTACTTCTTGTTTTTACTTCTACAATTGCTAAAACATTACCTTTTTGAGCTATAATATCCACTTCTGCTTTTTGAAAAGTCCAATTTGTTTCTAAAATTTCATACCCTTTTTCTGTTAGAAAATCTACAGCTAATTCTTCACCTAATTTCCCTAATTCATTATGTTCAGCCATAAATTACTCGAAAGTTAATTTGATTTCTGTATCGTTGACTTCAAAAGTTACTTGACTACCAAGCATTAAAGTTCTATTATCTTTTTGATGACCAGCACAAAATTCAAAAGCAATTGGAATATTTAATTCTTTAGAAATTTCAGAAATTAATTGTACTTCATTTTGTCCGAAGGGAATTTCATTATCATGCATATCACGCATACTTCCCACAATAATTCCTTTAACATTTTTAAAATAATCATTGCGTTTCATGTTTTGCAACATGCGGTCTACATGATATAAATATTCATCTAAATCTTCAATAAACAGAATTTTATCTTTCGTATCAATAGAAGATTTCGAACCTAATAAACTATAAATAATCGATAAATTTCCTCCCACTAATTCCCCTTTAGCCACACCTTTTTTATCATACGATTTTGAAGGAATTGTGTACGAATTTTTAATTCCGAAAAGAGCATTTTTAAAAGTTTGCTTCACTTCTTCTGGCGCTTTTGGAACTGTAAAAGGCATTATTGAATGCAAAGTCGCCACATTTAAAGTATTAATATGACTATGTAAAACCGTAACATCGCTAAAACCCATCACCCATTTTGGATGTTTTTTAAATTTCGAAAAATCAATTTTATCAATAATACGAACCGTTCCATAACCACCACGAGCACACCAAATGGCTTTTATATTGTCATTATCTAATTGCTCTTGAAAATCTGCTGCACGTTCTTCGTCTGTTCCTCCAAGTTGACAACTATCTAAACCAATTGTTTTACCTAATTTCACTTTTAACCCCCATGATTCTAATAAATCTATAGCTGGTTTGGCATCTTCAGGAAAAAATTTACGAGCGGTACAAAGAATAGCAACGGTGTCGCCTTTTTTTAAATAAGGTGGAATTTTCATTTTGTGTTGAGAATATGAAATTAAAGAAAGAAAAAATATTATGAAATATCTATTCATGAAATGTTTTAAAAGTTGCTTTCAAATTTAAACAAAATCAAAATAAATTCGCCTATTACTGTGTAAAAACTTATTTTTGCATTAAATATTA
>CAYWVV010000100.1:0-5507 GCA_964461805.1 uncultured Flavobacterium sp. | reverse complement strand
TTTTCTGGTTCAAAAGTTCTTTTTTCTTCAATGAAACGTGTTTCTGATTTTCCGTGTTCGAAACTTAAATCTTGTAAATTACATTCTCCGGCTTGGTCACAAACTGGACAATCTAAAGGGTGGTTGATTAATAAGAATTCCGTTACTGATTTTCTTGCTTCAGTTACTCTGTCCGAATTTTTACTATTCACTTCCATACCATCCATACATCCTGTTACACAAGATGCCATTAATTTTGGCATTGGTCTTGGATCGGCTTCGCTACCTTTAGCCACTTCGACTAAACAGCAACGACATTTTCCACCGCTTCCTTTTAATTTAGAATAATAACACATGGCTGGTGGCACTAAATCGCCTCCAATCATACGCGCAGCTTGCAGGATCGTTGTTCCTGGTTCTACTTCAACGCTTTGTCCGTCTATGGTTACTTTCATGTTATAAATGTTTGATTCCTTGCGAAATCATTTTTGAATTTTTATTAAACAGTTTGTTTTCCAATTAAGTGACGTACTTTTTCAAAAGGTTCGTTCACAAAATGGTTTCTATCTTTAATTTTTTCTGGGAATCTTACATGGTATTCAAATTCTTCTCTGAAGTGACGAATAGCAGCAGCTACTGGCCAAGAAGCAGCATCACCTAATGGGCAAATGGTGTTTCCTTCAATTTTAGATTGAATGTTCCATAATAAGTCGATATCTTCTTCACGACCTTGACCGTTTTCAATTCTCCACAAGATTTTTTCTAACCAACCTGTTCCTTCACGACATGGTGTACATTGTCCACAACTTTCATGGTGGTAGAAACGAGAGAAATTCCAAGTATTTCTAACAATACAAGTGGTATCATTATATACGATGAAACCTCCAGAGCCTAACATTGAACCTGTTGCGAAACCTCCGTCTGATAAAGATTCGTAAGTCATTAAACGGTCTGTTCCAGCGGCAGTTTTATATATTAAATGTGCTGGTAAGATTGGCACAGATGATCCTCCAGGCACTAAAGCCTTTAAAGGTCTGTCGTCAATCATACCGCCACAGTATTCGTCAGAATTCATGAATTCTTCTACTGTAATTCCCATTTCAATTTCGTACACACCTGGATTTTTAATATGTCCAGAAGCAGAAATTAATTTGGTACCTGTAGAACGTTCTAAACCAATTTTTGCATATTCGGCACCAGAATTCATTACAATCCAAGGCACAGCAGCAATTGATTCTACATTATTTACCACAGTTGGATTTGCCCATAATCCTGAAATGGCAGGAAACGGTGGTTTGATACGAGGATTTCCTCTTTTTCCTTCTAAAGATTCAATTAAGGCAGTTTCTTCTCCACAAATATAAGCTCCTGCACCAACATGAACGTATAAATCTAAATCGAAACCAGAACCTTTGATGTTTTTTCCTAACCAACCAGCAGCATAAGCTTCTTTGATGGCTTTTTCTAAAATTTTGAAAACCCACATATATTCCCCTCTAATATAGATGTAAGAAAGATTAGCGCCAAGTGCAAAACTTGAAGTAATCATTCCCTCAATTAAAAGGTGAGGAATATATTCCATTAAGAAACGGTCTTTGAAAGTACCAGGTTCAGATTCGTCGGCATTACAAACTAAGTGACGAGGTTTTCCTGATTTCTTATCGATAAAACTCCATTTCATTCCTACTGGGAAACCTGCACCACCACGACCACGAAGTCCTGAAGCTTTTACTTCTTCAGTAATATCGTCTGGTTGCATGGTTAATGCTTTTTCCACTGATTTATATCCGCCATTTTCGCGGTATACTTCATAGGTTTTAATTCCTGGAATATTTATTTTGTCTAATAATATTTTCTTTCCCATGATATTATTTATCGTGTAAAGTTATTTTTTCTGCTTTGCAATCTTCAATCAAATTATCGAAGGATTCCTTTGATAGTTTTTCGTGATAAAAATCGCCTAATTGCAACATTGGAGCATATCCACAAGCGCCTAAACATTCTACACCAACTACTTGAAATAGTCCGTCTGAAGTAATTTCACCTTCTTTAACGCCCAATTTAGAACAAGCGTAATCCATTAAATCTTCTACACCACGAGTAGCACAACAAGAGGTTCTACAAAACTCGAACATATATTTAGCCACAGGTTTTGTGTTAAACATCGTATAGAAAGTTACCACTTCGTACACTTCAATTGGAAGAATTTCCAAAATTTCTGCGACTTTTTGTTGTAATTCTACACTTAACCAATTGTCATGAGCATCTTGTACTTCATGCAAAACTGGGATTAATGCCGATTTCTTTTTGTCTGCTGGATAATGACTGATTAATTCGTTAACACGAGTCATTAACGCTTCAGTTATATTTATCTCTTGTTTGATATTTGATATTTCCATTTTTCTTTTTTGTATATTGTATAATGTAAATTGTATTTTGTTTTACACTATACTTTTTTCATTATACATTTATTTCAATATACATTATACAATATTAAGCGTCTAATTCGCCAGCAATTACATTTAAACTTGATAAGATTACAATGGCATCTGACAACATTGAACCTTTAATCATTTCAGGGTAGGCTTGATAATAGATGAAACTTGGTCTTCTGAAATGTAATCTATATGGTGTTCTACTTCCGTCTGTAATTAAATAAAAACCTAATTCACCATTACCACCTTCAACAGGATGATAAACTTCGGCAACTGGAACAGGAACTTCACCCATAACAATTTTAAAGTGATAAATTAAAGCTTCCATGTTATTGTATACGTCTTCTTTTGGAGGAAGGTAATAATCAGGAACATCCGCGTGGAATACATTTCCTTCTGGCATTTTTTCTAAAGCCTGACGAATAATGCTTAAACTTTCCCAAACTTCCGCGTTTCTTACACAGAATCTGTCATAGGTATCACCAGATTTTCCAACAGGAATATTAAATTCGAAATCTTCATAAGAAGAATAAGGTTGTGCCACACGAACATCGTAATCCACACCTGCGGCTCTTAAATTCGGACCAGTAAAACCATAAGACATAGCTTGTTCCGCTGAAATTGGTCCAACGTTAACTGTTCTGTCAATAAAAATTCTATTTCTTGTAAATAAATCTTCAAATTCTTTCCAAGCAACTGGGAAATCTTTTAAAAATGTATCTAATAATGCAAAAGCTCTTGGCGACCAGTCTCTTTCGAAACCACCAATTCTTCCCATATTTGTTGTTAAACGAGCACCACAAATTTCTTCGTAAATTTCATAAACTTTTTCACGGAATTGAAACACATATAAGAAACCTGTATACGCACCAGTATCCACTCCTAAAATTGAGTTGCAAATTAAATGGTCTGTAATACGAGCTAATTCCATTACAATCACACGTAAATATTGTGCACGTTTTGGAACTTCGATGTTTAATAATTTTTCTAAAGTCATCCACCAAGCCATGTTATTGATTGGCGATGAGCAATAGTTCATACGGTCTGTTAAAGGAGTAATTTGATAAAACGGACGGTTTTCAGCAATTTTTTCAAAAGCTCTATGAATGTATCCGATTGTAGGTTCTGCATCTAAAATTCTTTCACCATCCATTAATAAGATGTTTTGAAAAATTCCGTGAGTGGCAGGGTGAGTAGGTCCTAAGTTCAGGATGGCTAATTCGCTCCCGTCTTCGTTATGACGTTCCTCAATATATTTGTAATATCTGTGATCTGCTGGTAATGATACTTTTCCCATCTTAAATTGTTGAATTGTTAATGGTTCTACCAAAGAAACGGTCGTCTTTGTCTGTTCTTCCTGAATCTTCCATTGGGAATTCTTTTCTCATTGGGAAAGAAACCATTTCATCCATATTTAAAATACGAACTAAATTGGGATGCCCTTTGAAAATGATTCCGTAGAAATCGAAAGTTTCTCTTTCCATCCAATCTGCGCAATTGTATAAAGAAGTGACAGATTTTACTTCAGGAGTGGTTCCGTTTAAAAAAGTTTTCACTCTAATTCTTTTGTTTTCGTACCAATTGTGTAAATGATAAACGACACAAAATTGTTCGTTTTCTTCACTATCTGGATAATGAACACCACAAAGGTCAGTAAGAAAATTAAAGTTCAAAGAAGGTTCTTCTTTTAAAAACTTGATTACGTTATACACTACATCTGCATTTGCTTCTAAAACAAACATGTCGTATTCTGTTCTGAAATACTTTACATGCTCACCAAAGGTTTCTTGCAGTTTGTTTTGTATGTCTAATGATTCTAAAGCCATTATTATTCTATGTTATAGGAAGCCAACAATTCTTTGTATTCTGCAGAATGTCTTCTTCTTTGAGATTCACTTTTCACTAGTTCTTGTAATTGCATTACGCCATCTACGATTTGTTCTGGACGTGGTGGGCAACCAGGTACATAAACGTCTACTGGAATTACTTTGTCAATTCCTTGTAAAACAGAATACGTATCAAAAATACCACCTGAAGAAGCGCAAGCTCCAACGGCAATAACCCAACGAGGTTCTGACATTTGTTCGTAAACTTGACGTAAAATTGGCGCCATTTTTTTAGAGATGGTTCCCATTACTAGTAACATATCCGCCTGACGAGGAGAAAAACTCACACGCTCAGATCCAAAACGAGCTAAATCGTAATGTGAAGCCATTGTTGCCATAAATTCAATACCACAACATGAAGTAGCAAATGGCAATGGCCATAATGAATTCGCACGAGCTAAACCAACTACTTGGTCTAATTTCGTAGCGAAGAAACCTTCACCAACGTGCCCTTCTGGAGCGTCAACCATATTTACTTTATTCTTTTCCATACGTTCCAATTTGTTATTCCCAAACTAATGCTTTCTTCTTAATAACATAGAAGAAACCAATTAGTAATAAAGTCATAAAAACAATCATCTTAATCAATCCATCTGAGCCTAATTCTTTGAAGTTTACTGCCCAAGGATACATGAAAATAACTTCCACGTCAAAAAGAACGAATAAAATGGCTACTAAAAAGTATTTTACAGAAAAAGGAATACGAGCGTTTCCTACAGATTCAATTCCACATTCAAAACTTTTGTCTTTGTTTGCAGAAGATCTTTTTGGACCTAAAAGGCTTGAGCCAAAAATTGTTAAAGCAACAAACCCGACAGCAAGAACAACTTGCATTAGAATAGGTATAAAATCGATTTGAGAATTTTGCATTTTAGTGTTGATTTGAAAATAGCTACAAAAATAATTTGTATTGTGGTATTATCAAAATTTAAACTCTACTAAGAATTGTAATTTTATCAAAATGAATACATTTATAATCATTCTAAATAAAAAATAAAGCACAAAAAAAACGCTCCTTTTCGGGGAGCGTTTTTAGACGGTAATAAATTAATCGTTTAATATTACAACTTTAGTTGCTACAATTCCTTTTCTTCCTTCTTCTTCTTCATAACTAACGCGGTCTCCCTCGTTTAAGTTTTCAACATTGATTCCTGTAGCGTGAACAAAAATGTCCTTACCTGTATCTTCGTTAGTAATAAAACCAAAA
>CAYWVV010000099.1:1914-5702 GCA_964461805.1 uncultured Flavobacterium sp. | reverse complement strand
AAATTCAACTTTCATTCAAAATTGATTGCTTAATTTGCAATATGAAAATTTTAATAGTAGAAGACGAAGTTGAAATTGCTACAAGTATTAAAAACTACTTGAGTAGTAATGATTTTATTTGTGAATCGGCAAGTTCACTAAAAACAGCAATTGAGAAAATCGATTTATATTCCTATGATTGTATTTTATTAGATTTAATGTTGTCAGATGGCGACGGATTTAAAATTTTAGAAGTACTTAAAAAACAAAACAAAACAGATGGAGTAATTATAATTTCCGCCAAAGATACTTTAGAAACAAAAATCGAGGGATTAACACTAGGTGCAGACGACTATTTAACAAAGCCATTTCATCTTTCAGAATTATTAGTACGTATTCAAGCATTGGTTAGGCGAAAACAATTCAATGGGAATAATGTAATTTCTTTTAATGAAATTGAAATTGACACCATTAGTAAGTCGGTTAAAATTAAAGGTAATAAAATTGATTTTACTAAAAAAGAAATGGATTTATTGTTATTTTTGATTGGCAATAAAAATAAGGTTTTATCCAAAAGTGCAATTGCAGAGCATTTATCAGGAGATATGGCTGATATGTTAGACAATCACGATTTTGTTTATGCTCACATAAAAAACATGAAAAAAAAGCTTAAAGAAATGGGTGCTGCTGATTATCTTAAATCAGTTTATGGAACAGGTTATAAATGGGAAGATGAATAAAAAATTACTTCAAAAAACACTTAATTATTATTTCATCTATGCAGTAATAATATTAATCACCGTTGGTCCGTTATTTTATATTGTGTCTAATATTTTATATGAAGACGATGCCAATGAGGATTTATATGCGATAAAAAAGCAATTTGACAAATTTACTAAGGATGATTTAACAATAAAGGATATAACGCTTTGGAATAAATTTAATCGAGATGTAAATCTTCAAAAATTTAATGGTCAAAATAAAGATAGCGTATTTGAGCATAGTTATTATGATGCTTTAAATAAAGAAAACGAACCATTTAGAGTGCTTAATTCTCCAGTGAAAATTGAGGGTAAATGGTTTACTTTTTCGGCTAAAATAAATATGGTTGAAAAAGAAAATTTAATTGGTAGTACGGCAATTCTTTTCATTTTATTATTACTTCTACTGATAATTGGTTTTTTTATAATAACTAATATAATTTCAAAAAAATTATGGCAACCATTTTATGTTGCATTGGATAAAATGGAACAATTTGAAATCGATAAATCTACCTCAGTAAAATTAATTCAAAGTACAACTGAAGAATTTAATAGATTAAATAATGCTATTGACAGTTTAATATATAAAAACAGTAAGATTTATCAAAGTCAACGAGAGTTTATAGAAAATGCAGCTCACGAATTACAAACACCAATTGCAATTTTTAAAGGTAAATTAGAAAATATTTTGCAACGTAAAGATTTAAATTCAGAACAGTTTAAATTAATTGAGGATTTAGATAACACTACTACTAGGCTGGTAAGACTTAATAGAAATTTATTAGTTGTATCAAAGATTGATAATAATACCTATAATAAAATTGAGAAGATAAATTTAAACGAAATAATTAATAATCAATTGAATTTTTTTAGTGAACAAGCCCTTTCAAAAAAGATATCAATTACAACAGAATTAGAAGAAGTTTTGGTTAATTCAAATCACATTTTGGCAGAAATGTTAATTAGCAATTTGTTTTTAAATACCATAAATCATAATGTACACAAAGGCAAAATCTTTGTTAAATTAACCAAGGATAGAATAATATTCTCAAATACAGGTGCGCTTTTACCTTTACAGACAGAAAAAATGTTTGAACGATTTTCTAAATCCAATCCAACTTCTCAAGGAAATGGCTTAGGGTTGTCTATTATAAAAAAAATTGTGGATACTAATCATTGGGCAATTAATTATCATTTTAAAGAAAACTATCACACTTTTGAAATTGTATTTTAAAATTCAATTTTTCTTCAAATTCAATAAAGAAATTTGTACAATAAAATCTTAAAAGATAAAATAATGCGAATTAAAACAATTCTCTTCGTTACATTTCTATTACTTTCAGTGACTAGTTTAGTTGCGCAAAATAAAACAATTACAGTTTCTGGTGTTGCTAAAGATAAAACTACAAAGTTGGTTTTGCCATTTGTGAATGTGGCTATAAAAACTACAAAAGATAGTACTTTAATTGCTGGAACAATTACAAATGAGCAAGGTCTATTCTCATTAGCTAATATAAAATCAGGAAACTATATTTTAGAATTTTCATATACAGGATATAAAACAATTGTGAAATCTATTTATGTTGGTTCACTTTCTGAATTTTTAGATCAAGGTACAATTGAATTAGAAGAAGACAATACAACTATTCAAGAAGTAGTAATTGTTTCTAAATTAAATACTATTAGCGAGAAAATGGATAAAAAAACATTTTCTATGTCGGATAACATCAATCAAAGTGGTGGTTCAGTATTGCAATCCATGCAAAATTTACCTGGCGTTACAGTTCAAGACGGAAAAGTTCAAATTAGAGGTAACGATAAAGTTACCGTTCTTATTGATGGAAAACAAACCGCTTTAACAGGTTTCGGAAATCAATCGGGTTTAGATAATATTCCAGCTTCAGCAATCGATAAAATAGAAATCATAAATAATCCATCATCAAAATATGATGCCAATGGAAATGCAGGAATTATCAATATTATCTACAAAAAAAATAAGAAAGAAGGGTTTAATGGTAAAGTTGGTTTTACCAATGGTTATGGGAGTTTATGGGAAAGAAAACAAAACTTACCTACTATTAGACCACAATATACTGTAACACCAAAAATCAATCCTACCTTATCATTAAATTATCGTAAAAACAAAATAAATGCTTTCTTTCAAGGTGATTATTTATATACAGAAACGCTGAATAAAAATGAATTTGTAACTAGAACTTATAACGATGGTACAATTATCAATCAACAACTAAAAAGAAATAGAAATACGCATTTTACAACTATTAAATCTGGAATTGACTGGAATATTAATGAGCAAAACACATTAACAGTTTCAGGTTTATTTGGGTCAGAAAAAATTATTGATAATGGTGATCAACCGTTTTTTAATGCGGACTATTCACAAAGATTACGACTTTGGCAATTTTTGGAAGATGAATTAAAAACTACGGCAATGGCTACTGCATCTTACCAACATAAGTATAAAGAAGCAGGGCATTTTTTAAATATTGGATTCAATTATACCTTTCATAGAGAAGATGAAAAATATTTTTTCGATAATATTTTACCAACTTCAACAAGTAAAGATTCTTTCAAATTATTGTCAGATGAAAGTGTAATAGATTTTAATATTGATTATATAAAACCATTAAAGTATGGAAGAATAGAAACAGGTCTTAAATTCCGTAACAGAATGATTCCTACTAATATGCAATTTTTCCCAGGAACAAATTCTCCTTTAGATGTAGCTGCTGGCGGAAAAGCAACTTATGAAGAAATTATTCCCGCAGTTTATGGAAATTATATTTATGAAACCAATAAAATTGAAGCTGAAATTGGATTACGCTTAGAGTATTTAGATTTAGAGTACAAGGTCAATGCAAACCATCCAACATACAAAACAGATGGTTATTCCTATCTTGAACCTTTTCCAAATGTTAGATTGGCTTATAAAATTAATGATTCTAATAAACTATCCTTATTTTATAATCGTAGAATTGATAGACCTAACGAAGTTGATATTAGAATTTTCCCAAAGTATGATGATGC
>CAYWVV010000099.1:0-1814 GCA_964461805.1 uncultured Flavobacterium sp. | reverse complement strand
GAATTGATAGACCTAACGAAGTTGATATTAGAATTTTCCCAAAGTATGATGATGCTGAGATAATCAAAGTTGGTAATCCAGCACTTCGTCCACAATTTACTAATTTAATAGAGTTGGGATATAAAAAGAACTTAGAAAAAGGATATTTTTATTCAGCGGTATACCATCGCTTTGCAAATGCCACAATAACAAGAATTTCATCATCTGTGCCAAGTAGCAATCTTATTTATGCCATTTTTCAGAACGTAAATAAAAGTACAAATACTGGTGTTGAAATGGTCGTTTCTCAAGATGTTACAAAATGGTATTCAAGTAATCTAAATCTTAATGCTTATTACAACCAAATTGGTGCGTTTACCGTTCAAAATTTATATCCACAACCAAATACTTTTTCAGCAGGTAAACAAGAAATTTTTTCGGGTAATGTAAAATGGAATAATACTTTACATCTATCCAAAAAAGTGGATGCACAAGTAACTGCCATTTATTTAGCACCTGATATTATTCCGCAGGGTAAAATAAAATCTAGGTTTTCAATTGATTTAGGATTGAAAAAATCTGTTCAGAATGGTAAAGGAGAATTCTTTATAAATGGAACTGACCTTTTTAATACATTAATTATTAAAAAAGAAATTCAAGGTCAAGATTTTAGTTATACAAGTAAAGATTATTATGAAACGCAAGTAGTTAGATTCGGTTATAATTATAAATTCTAATCAAAATTGTTGATTTAATTTTCACTTTAATACAAAATTCAATTTTTCTTCTAAATTGGTTTTAACCTTTGACTATTATTAATTTAAAAATAATAGCAATGAAAAAATCAGTAATGACAATAGCTTTAATTATGTTAACATTTGTGTCTTTTGCTCAAAAAACAAAAGAACAAAATGTACCTCAATTAATTAAAAATTCGTTAATCGAAAAATTTCCAAATGCAAAAAATGTAAAATGGGATAAAGAAGAAAATAATTTTGAAGCTAGTTTCAAAAATAATAATATAGATAATTCTATTTTATTCAATGTTAATGGAAAAATTATTGAAACTGAAATCGCAATTGATGTAAATCAATTGCCTAAAAATGCACTACAATATTTAAACGATAATTTTAAAAATAAAAAAATAAAAGAAGCTGCAAAAATCATTACCGAAAAAGGTATTACTATCTATGAAGCTGAAATTCAAGGAAATGATTTGTTTTTTGATGAAAACGGAAATCATATAACAAAAGATAAAGTTAGTTAGATTGTTTATTTGAGTACCTGCACATATTGTGTAGGTACTTTTTTTGTTTTCAAATTCCTATTTCAATTTTTTAAAATTATCATTTACACTATTATGTTCAAAAAAATCAACTTTTCAAGTAGATATTCATTACTACTTTCATTTATAATATGGTTTCTTGTAATCTCACAAATTCTAAGAGTTACTTTTTTTATATGGCAATATGATGAAGTTTCACTTAACATTTTTACTATTGTAGGAACACTGTTAACAGGATTGTTTTTCGATATAGGTACAATCAGTTTTATTGTATTTCCATCCATTCTGTATTATTTCATTTTTCCAAATAAGTGGATTGGTTCTTGGGTTGATAAAATCTTTATTTGGTTTTTCACAACATTAGGAACTTTCATATTAGTATTTACTTTTTTTGCGGAAATTACTTTTTGGGATGAATTCAAAACTAGATTTAACTTTATAGCTGTAGATTATTTAATTTACACTCACGAAGTTGTTTCAAACATTCAAGAATCTTATCCATTACCGCTATTAATTATTGGTGTTTCGATACTTGTGTTTTTAGTTTTAT
>CAYWVV010000098.1:0-5713 GCA_964461805.1 uncultured Flavobacterium sp. | reverse complement strand
AATAAAGTTTCTGCTAAACGTTGTTTTACGGTTTTTTGTGCCAAGTTTACCATGTTATCATCGGCGTCTTTTAAATCACCACAAACCGATTTCATCATGTTTAAGGAAAACTGATTGTTTTCATTAAAAAACTGTAAAATTTCTTGTTTTGGAATATAACAAACCTGCATGTCTTCAATGGCAACGGCACTTAAATTGGTAGTTTCTTCACTAATTAAAGAACGCTGGCCTAATAACTCTCCTTTTTTAACCAATTTTACAATTTGGTCTTTTCCGTTATCGCTAAGTTTCGATAATTTACAAACGCCATCTTTAATACAATAAATTCCGTTTAAGGAATCGCCTTCGTCAAAAATAGTTTCTCCTTTTTTAACGGTATAAGAAGTTTTACAACCTGCTATTCTAATTAATTCGTCCTTGTTTAATGCTTTTAAAGCACTAAACTCTCTTACTATACATTGCTCACATTTGCTCATTTAGACAAGATTAATTGATGTTGGTACAAATTTACAAATTGTATGACAAATATCATATTTTACTTATAAACAAAATTTAACCTTTGTTGAAGGTAAAATGAGCAGTATTATGGACAATAAAAATTGTTTTCATTGTGGTAAAGAACATACTACAAAGGAGGAAATACAATTTGACGCAAAATCATTCTGTTGTGTAGGATGCAAAACAGTGTATGAAATTTTTAGTCAAAATGATTTAACGTGTTATTACGATTTTCAATCGGCTCCAGGAGCAACACCATTAGAAATTAAAGGCAAATATGATTTTTTAGATGATGAGAAAATTCAATCCAAATTATTGGAATTTCAAGAAAATGCAACACACATTGTTTCCTTGTACATACCACATATTCACTGTAGTTCATGCATTTGGATTCTGGAAAATTTACAGAAACTTCAAAAGGGAATAAGCACTTCGCAAGTTAATTTTACGCAGAAGAAAGTCAGAATTACGTATAATGCGGAAATTACTTCACTTAAAGAAATTGTGTACTTATTATCTTCAATTGGGTATGAACCGTATATCAGTTTAGAAAATTACGAAACCGGTAAAAAAGAAATCGACAGAAGTTTAATTTACAAACTTGGAATTGCTTTTTTCTGTTTCGGAAACATCATGCTTTTATCGTTTCCAGAATATTTTGAAGTGGACGAATTTTGGATCAACAAATACCGAAATTTCTTTAGAACCTTAATCTTCTTTTTATCGTTACCCTCGTTTTTCTATTCGGCAAGTGGCTATTATATTTCTGCTTATAAAAGTATCAAATCGAAAATGCTAAACATTGATATTCCTATTGCTTTAGGAATTATTGTGATGTTTGTACGAAGTGTGATTGATATTACTTTCGATTACGGACAAGGATTTTTCGATAGTTTAACGGGTTTGGTTTTCTTCATGTTATTAGGGAAATTATTTCAACAAAAAACCTACGATTTCTTATCCTTTGAGCGCGATTATAAATCGTACTTTCCAATTGCAGTGACCAAAATTAACTCAGAAGGAAACGAAGAACCTTGCCAGATTTACGACATTGAAAAAGGCGACCGATTAATCATTCGTAACCAAGAATTAATTCCGGTGGATGGGATTTTAATTTCTCCAAAAACCTCTTTAGATTATAGTTTTGTGACGGGTGAAGCGATTCCAATTGAGAAAAAATCGGGCGATAAAGTCTACGCAGGTGGCAAACAAATGGGCGGAATTATTGAGATGGAAGTCTTGTTTTCCGTTTCGCAAAGTTATTTAACGCAATTGTGGAGCAACGACGTTTTCCAAAAGAAAATAGATCAAAAACACAAATCGATTACTGATATAGTCAGTCAGTATTTTACGCCAGCTTTATTAATATTGGCTTTTGGTTCTCTTATTTTTTGGTTGTTCATTGACGCTTACATTGCTTTTAATGTTTTTACAGCGGTGCTAATTGTGGCTTGTCCGTGTGCTTTGGCATTAACCGCGCCTTTTACTTTAGGAAACGTATTGCGAATTATGGGTAGCCATAAATTGTATCTAAAAAACGCCCAAGTTATTGAACAAATGGCCAAAGTGGATACGATAGTTTTTGATAAAACAGGTACGATTACTTCTTCGTTAAAATCGAATATTGAATATGTTGGTGAAACGTTAACTCAAATTGAATTTGCAAAAATTAAAAGCATTGTTAGAAATTCAAATCATCCGTTAAGTCGAAAATTATACGAATTTTTACCGCAATCGCAAGTAACAGAAATTGCGACTTATGAAGAAATTGTAGGTAAAGGTATGTTGGCAACTATTGAAAACGTTTCGTATAAAATTGGTTCGTTACACTTATTAGAAAAACAAGAAGATTCGGAACAAGATAAAAGCACAAAAGTGCATATCGAAATTGACCAAGTGTATAAAGGGTATTTTGTGTTCAATCACCAATATAGAGAAGGTTTACACGATTTGTTTTACCAACTAAATTCAAAAAACTACCAAACGATTGTGCTTTCAGGAGATAATGATGGTGAAAGAGCATTTTTACAAACGATTTTACCAGAAAGTACAAAATTAGTCTTCAATCAGAAACCAGAACAAAAATTAGAATTCATTGAAGCGTTACAAAAAGAAGGTAAAAATGTAATGATGGTTGGTGATGGTTTAAACGATGCTGGAGCGTTAGCGCAAAGCAACATCGGAATTGCACTTTCAGAAAATGTAAATGTGTTTTCTCCTGCCTGTGATGGAATTATGGATGCGTCGCAATTTCAAAAACTATTCCATTATATTCAGTATTCTAAAAATGCGATGAAAACAATCTATATGAGTTTTGGCTTGTCGTTATTATACAATGCGGTCGGATTAACTTTTGCCTTAACTGGTGAACTTTCTCCCTTGTTTGCCGCGATTATTATGCCCATGAGCGCCATTACCATCGTGAGTTTCGTAACTATTTTGAGTAAGTTTTATGGAAAAAAAATCAAATCCTAAATCCTAAATCCTAAATCGTAAATCCCAAATCGTAAATCGTAAATAAAAATAAATCCAATACATGACAAATGTCATATTTAATGAATCCCCACTAATCTAACTTTGTTTAAAACTTATAGAGGTATGAGTATCATATATTTTCTTATAACCATTAGCATTTTAATTGCCATTGTGTTCTTAATTACTTTCATTTTAGCCGTAAGAAGCGGACAATTTGATGATGATTATACACCTTCTGTGCGTATGCTATTTGACGATGAATTGAAAAAAACTAAAACTAAAACTAAATAAATAATCAGTACTTATGGAAATGCAACAATTTCGTTATGATAATAAAATCGTTCGTAATTTTATTTATGCATCACTACTTTTTGGAGTAGTAGGAATGTCGGTAGGATTGCTAGTAGCGTTCTTTTATCTTTTTCCAAATTTAACAGACGGAATTCCGTGGTTAAGTTATGGTAGACTAAGACCTTTACATACCAATGCTGTAATTTTCGCCTTTGTTGGAAATGCAGTATTTGCAGGAGTGTATTACTCTTTACAACGTTTACTAAAAGCCAGAATGTATAGCGACTTTTTAAGTCAAGTTAACTTCTGGGGATGGCAACTTATTATTTTAGGTGCTGCTATCACCTTACCGATGGGAATTACCACTTCAAAAGAATATGCCGAATTAGAATGGCCTTTTGATATCGCTATTGCTTTAGTTTGGGTAGCCTTCGGTATCAACATGATTGGAACCATTATTAAACGTAGAGAACGTCATATTTATGTAGCCATTTGGTTTTACATTGCCACTTTTGTTGCTGTAGCCTTATTACATATTGTAAATAGTATTGCGATTCCAGTTTCTTTAACGAAAAGTTATTCGGTTTATGCTGGAGTGCAAGATGCTTTAGTACAGTGGTGGTACGGACATAATGCGGTTGCGTTTTTCTTAACTACACCTTTCTTAGGTTTGATGTATTATTTCTTACCAAAAGCAGCAAACAGACCCGTTTATTCATACAGATTATCAATCATTCACTTTTGGTCGTTAATTTTCTTATACATCTGGGCAGGACCTCATCATTTATTATATTCAACCTTACCAGATTGGGCTCAAAATTTAGGAGTGGTATTTTCAATTATGCTAATCGCTCCATCTTGGGGAGGTATGATTAATGGTCTTCTAACTTTAAGAGGTGCTTGGGACAAAGTAAGAACAGATGCCGTTTTAAAATTCTTTGTAGTGGGGGTTACAGGATACGGAATGGCCACTTTTGAAGGTCCAATGTTATCTCTTAAAAATGTAAATGCTATTGCGCACTTTACAGACTGGATCGTAGCTCACGTTCACGTTGGAGCTTTAGCTTGGAATGGTTTCATGACTTTCGGTATGATTTATTGGATCATCCCACGTATTACTAAAACAAAATTATTTTCTGAAAAATTAGCCAATTTGCATTTCTGGATTGGAACATTAGGTATCATTTTATATGCGTTACCAATGTACGTAGCAGGTTTTGTACAATCATTAATGTGGAAACAATTTAATGAAGACGGAACGTTAGTATACGGTCAATTTATGGATACAGTAGTAGAAATTATGCCGATGTATGCGATGCGTACAGTGGGAGGAATTTTATACTTAGCTGGAGTTTTAGTGGGTGTATATAACGTAATTAAAACCGTAAAACAAGGTTCAGCAGTTGAGGATGAAGAAGCACAAGCGCCAGCGTTACCAGTTATCGCTTCAAGTAGATTAAGAAATGAAAAAGTTCACGCTTGGTTAGAACGTAAACCGGTTCAATTCACCATTTTAACGGTAGTTGCAGTTTCGATTGGAGGTTTAATTCAAATTGTTCCGATGTTAATTGTGAAATCGAATATTGCAACCATTACAAGTGTGAAACCTTACTCACCATTAGAATTAGAAGGTAGAGATTTATATATCCGTGAAGGGTGTAACAACTGTCACTCCCAATTGGTTCGTCCGTTTAGAAGTGAAGTGAAACGTTACGGAGAATATTCTAAATCAGGAGAATATGTTTATGATCATCCACATTTATGGGGTTCTAAAAGAACTGGTCCAGATTTAATGAGAGTTGGAGGGAAATATCCACACAGTTGGCACTTTAGTCACATGTGGAATCCGCAAGCAACAACTACTGGTTCTATTATGCCAGCGTACAAATGGATGTTTGATAACAAGAAAATGAAACATGACGACATTCAGAAAAAAATGAGCGTGATGAAAATTTTAGGCGTGCCTTATACAGATAAAGATATCGCCAATGCCTTTACAAGTATCGAAAAACAAGCGCTTGAAATTGAAAAAGGTTTAGAAACAGATCCGAATTTCTCTAAATCATATGCCGCAAGTAAAGAAAAAGCAAAACTTACAGGTGAAAAATTTGTTCAAATGAAAGACAGAGAAATCGTTGCCTTAATTGCTTACTTACAACGTTTAGGAACCGATATTAAAGTTAAAAAATAAAAAGATGTTAAAATTTGTCAAACACAATATGGAAGGTATTAATGGGGTAGAAATTTACCCTATTATATCTCTAGTAATTTTCTTTATCATATTTGTTTCTTATATGATTTATGCTTTATCCTACAGCAAAGAACAAGTGAAAATTATGAGTGAATTACCTTTTAACGATAATTAAAAATTTAAGATAATGAGAAAATATATTCCAGTATACGTTAGGTTTCCATTTTTTTATGCGATGGTTTTTATCTTAACAGAATA
>CAYWVV010000097.1:0-5908 GCA_964461805.1 uncultured Flavobacterium sp. | reverse complement strand
TGTAGAAAAGTTTTCGAAATAAAAAAACCTGCAAGAAATTTATCCTACAGGTTTTTATAAATTTTAAAATTGTAATCTTATTTTTTAGAAGCTGCTGTAATTCCTTCTTCTAACCATTTTTTATACTCTTGAATATCTGTTGTATAAGCAATTGGTTTTGATTTGTCTTCGCCTTCGTTATTCAAAATTACATAAAGAGGTTGCGAATTACTTTTATATCTTGTAATTTGAAAATCTGTCCATTTATTTCCGATAGTAACTACTTCTTTACCAGTTGTTTTAGAAACGTATTGTTGTTCTTTTGGTAACTCAATTTTTCTATCACAATATAAAGAAATCAGCACTACTTTTTCTTTTAAGATTGGTAAAATACTTTTATCAGACCAGACATTATCTTCCATTTTTCGGCAATTCGCACATGCATCTCCTGTGAAATCTAACAATACAGGTTTACCTACTTTTTTCGCGTAAGCTAAACCTTGTTCATAATCTTCAAAGGCGACAATTCCGTGAGGTCCAGCATGCGCATGTTCTGGTAAATCTGATTTAGAAGTTCCTCCATTTCCGAAACCCGAAGCACTTTCTGCATAATTAACTGGAGGTGTTAAGCCACTTAATATTTTTAAGGGCGCGCCCCATAATCCTGGAATCATGTAGAACGTAAAAGTGGTAACAATAATAGCCATAACTAAACGACCCACTCCAATTTTATCTGCTTTTTCATAATCGTGAGGTAACATATATTTTCCGAATAAATATAAAGCCCAAGCTGCGAAAACGGCAATCCAAATGGCAATAAATAATTCTCTTTCTAGCCAATGCTTTTGTAAAACTAAATCGGCATTAGATAAAAATTTGAAGGCGAACGCTAATTCTAAAAATCCTAAAGAAACTTTAACCGTATTTAACCAGCCACCCGATTTTGGCATAGAATTTAACCAACCTGGAAACATTGCAAATAACATAAATGGTAAAGCAATGGCTAATGAAAAACCTAACATTCCAATGATTGGAGCTAAACCACCTTTTGAAGCAGATTCTACAAGTAAAGTTCCCACAATTGGACCCGTACAAGAAAATGAAACTACCGCCAAAGCTAACGCCATAAAGAAGATTCCAACTATTCCGCCTTTATCTGCTTTTGAGTCGATTTTTGTTGCCCATGAACTTGGTAAAACAATTTCGAAAGCACCTAAAAATGATAAAGCAAAAACGACTAATAATACAAAGAAAATTAAATTAAAAGTGACACTTGTTGATAATTCATTTAAGGCTTCAGCACCAAAAATTCCTGTAATTAAAGAACCTAACAACACATAAATAGCGATAATTGCTAAACCATAAACAACTGCGTTTCTAATTCCAGCTGCTTTTGTTTTACTTTGTTTCGTAAAGAAACTCACTGTCATTGGAATCATAGGAAAAATACATGGCATCAAAAGTGCTGCAAATCCACCTAAAAAAGCTAAAAAGAAAATCGTCCATAAACTTTTTTCTTCTTTATCTGCTGGTTTTTCAATGTTTGAATCCTTTATTGGTGTAACGGCTTGTTTTGTTGTGTCTGTTTCAGTTGTTGCTACAGAATCTGTTGGTTTTGAAACCGAATCTGTAGTTACTGTTGAAACTTCAGCAACTTTAAGTTCCGGTAATTTAAACTTTAAATTGGATTCTGTTTGTGTACATTTCCCATCAATACAAGCTTGTCCTTCTGCAAAAACATCTATATTTTTTAATTTAGGATTGATTATTTTTACACGTTGTGTAAATTTGGCCGTTCCAGTAAAAAAGTATTCGTCAATTTCAAAAATATCACTGTACACTTTTTTATATTTTCCTTCTTTAGTTTTACCTACTAATTGGTAATTTCCTTTTTGATTTTTAAACGTAAAAACTAAGGGTGTAGCACCACCTTCTGGCGTAAATTGGGAATATAAATGCCAATCATCTTCAATATTAGCCGTAATTACTAAATCTAATTCTGTATCTGAAACTTTTACAACACTTGAGCTCCATTTTACAGGTTCTACAATTTGTGCTGTTCCAAAAAAGGTAATGAATAAGGCTAATAAACTAAATAATTTCTTCATTATTAAATGCTATTTTTATTATGGTTTGAGTTGTGTTTTCTACTTTAAATCGTTCGTCGGCTCTATGCCCAATTATCCAAACAATTTTATTGTTACTTTCTAAAATCCAAGTGTCTTGCTTTTGAAATAAAGTAAATTTTTCGTCTTTAAAATATTTACTTACTTTCTTTTTTCCTTGCATTCCAGAAGGATAAAAATAATCACCTTCCTTCCATTTTCGTATCGTTAAAGGAAACTGGATTTTATTTTCATCCACAAATATAGTGCTCTTCATTTGATTTGAAATGTCACTTTCGTTACATAAAGTCAATTTTAACGGAAAATTAGGTTTTTCTGTTAAGAAATTTATACTAATTTCTTCAAAATTAATTGCTACTTTACTTGAAAGTATTAAAAAATCTCTATCTTTTAATAAAACAAATTTTTCAGATAAGATTTGTTTTCCCGATTGAGATTGTATTAAATTATAAACATCATTCCAAGCTGTAAACCCATATTTATGGAGCCATTGATACAAATACGCCTTATAATTTTTATAGTGAAGTAAGGCTGAAATATTAATTTTTAATTGCTCTTTTTCTTCAGAAACTACTTTTTCATACACCATTAGAACCGCATCATTGACCAACGATTGTTCTTGGTTTAAATGATCTAACGTATTTTGAAATGATTGTAAAAACGATTCATTAATTTCCTTAAAAACAGGAACAATATGATGACGAATTTTGTTTCTCAAATATTTATCTGAGGCATTGCTGCTATCTTCACGCCATTGTAAGTTGTTTTCTGAAATGTAATTTTCGATTTCTGTTCGAGAAAAAGGCAATAATGGTCGAACAATGTTTCCGTTTTGCGATGGAATTCCTGTCAAACCGTCTAAACCAGTTCCACGAGAAAGATTAATCATAAAAGTTTCTACCACATCATCAGCGTGATGCGCTGTAACAATATAATCGAATTTTTCTTGCTCTAAAATTTCGTTAAACCAATTATAACGAAGGTTTCTAGCGGCAACTTGAGTGGATAATTTATTTGCTTTAGAATAGTTTTCAGTCTCAAATTTTGTAGTAAAACAAGTAATATTGTTTTGTTTTGCATAGGCAACAACGAAATTTTCATCACCCTCACTTTCCGTTCCGCGTAATTGAAAATTGCAATGTGCTAAAGCAAAATTTAAGTTTAATTTTTGAAATAAATGCACCAAAACCATACTATCCATTCCGCCACTTGTAGCCACAAGCAGTTTTTTATCTTGTAGAAAAGAAAAATTGGTATTGATATGATTTTGAAAATTATTAAGCATAGACAAATATACTTATTTTACTTGTAGAACTTCAAACATCGCTTTAGCTTTCAATAAGCATTCTTGATATTCGTTTTTAGGAATGGCTTCAGAAGTAATGGCACTTCCGACAGAAAAACTTAAATATTTATTTTCAGAATTGTACAAAATACTTCGAATTACCACATTGAAATCGAAATTTCCTGTTGGTGTGAAATAGCCGACTGCACCGCTGTATAAACCGCGTTTGGTTTCTTCCAATTCTTCTATTATTTGCATGGCTGAAATCTTTGGAGCGCCTGTCATGCTTCCCATTGGGAAAGTGGTTCGTAAAATTTCAATCGGTGAAGTCGTATGTTCTACATTCGAAACAATAGTTGAAATCATTTGGTGGACTTGTTTAAACGAATAAATTTCGCAAAGCTCTTCCACTTGTACCGAACCTTTTGTAGCGGTGTGTGATAAATCGTTTCTAACCAAATCGACAATCATAATATTTTCTGAACGTTCTTTTGGATTGTTTTGAAGATCTATTTTGCTTTGTTCGTCTAATTCAATATCCAAATTGCGTTTCGCCGTTCCTTTTATAGGTTGTGAAATCACTTTTTCGTCTTCCTTTTTCAAATACCGTTCTGGTGATGCCGAAAGCAAATAATGCTGATTCTTTTTGAAATAAACTGCAAAAGGTGAAGCTGAGATTTGATTTAGTTTCTGATAAATATCTAGAGGTTCAATAATCGCATCTTCAGCAAAAAATTCCATACAAAAATTAGCTTCATAGATATCACCACGATGAATGTGAGCTAACATTTTTTCTGTTTTTTTAAGGTAATTTTCTTTTGAAATTCTTTGTTTTATAGTGACTTCTGAGTTTTGAGTTTTGAGTTTTGACTGATTTAAAATTTCATCAAAATCAAATTCTACTTCATCGTCACACATGTTTAAATACTGAATTTCAACTGTATTTCCTTTTAATAGGAAAATTTTCTTAGGTTGAAAAAAGTACAAATCAGGAAATTGCAACCCATCAAAATTTTGAGATTTTAGATGTTCTACGTCGTTTTTTAAATCGTAAGATAAATAACCGAATAACCAATCGTTTGCTTTAGATTGGTATTGATAAACATCTTCGAATGCTTTTTCATAATCGGTTTGAATGGAAGTAAAAGCTTCAACAGCCACAACCAAATCAAAAGACTTATACAACTGATTTTCATTGCTTTCGATATTACTATCTAAAACAACAACTTCTCGGAACTGATTGCTCCAATACAAAAGTTGCTCTTTAAAAAGAGCAACATTGTTTATATATTTTGAAATTTTTGTACGCAAGGATTATTTTTTTTCGCCTAAATAAATTAAGTCGTATTCGATGATCATTTCTTCGTTAGCAATGTAAATTTGTTTACTACTTCCTGCATCTTTTGGAGAAACGATAGTAATAACTGTATCTAAACCTACATTATCTACACAAAAATATTTGTTTGAAGTTCCTTCAGGCGTTTCTACTTTATCTTCATATTTTAAAATACTATAAAGCTGAATAATTTCTGAATGAACCACAAAACGGTGCTTGTCTCTATCTAAATTGATTAACAATTCTGTTGGTTGCACTTTTGACCATTTTGTCCAAGTTCCTTTTTCAGTTTTTTGAGAAACAGAAAAGTTTACCGTTTTAAATTGATAGGTTTGAGAAAATCCTACTTGTACACACAAACCAAAAAATAAGATTGCAACTAATTTTTTCATTTTTTCTTTATTATTAAAATTGAATTTCATTCACACTAACTTTTGCCGAATTAAACTCAGCAATAACATTGCCAATTATGGTTTCAACTGGTAAAATATCGTGAATTAATCCTGCTATTTGTCCAATTTCTAATTCACCTTCTACTAAATCGCCTTCAAACATACCTCGTTTCGCTCTTGCTCTGCCTAATAAAGTCTTCAAATCTTCTACTGAAGCGCAATTGGCGTAAGCTTCTTGCACATCATTAAAAAATTTATTTTTAATTAAACGTACAGGTGCTAATTCTTTCAAAGTTACCAATGTTTCGCCTTCTTGTGTTTCTATAATGGTTTTCTTAAAATCGATATGCGCACTAGATTCTGTTGATGCGGCAAAACGGCTTCCCATTTGTACACCATCAGCGCCTAAAACCATGGCAGCTAACATTCCTTTTCCTGTAGCGATTCCACCCGCTGCGATTAAAGGAATTGTAATATTTTCTTTTACCATTGGAATTAATGTCAGTGTTGTCGTTTCTTCACGGCCGTTGTGTCCGCCCGCTTCAAAACCTTCCGCAACAACTGCGTCTACACCAGCTTCTTGCGCTTTTAATGCGAATTTAGAACTACTCACTACATGAACCACAGTTATTCCATTTTCTTTTAAGTAAGGCGTCCAAGTTTTTGGGTTTCCTGCAGAAGTGAAGACAATTTTCACGCCTTCATCTACAATAATTTTCATGATTTCTTCCACATTTGGATATAACATGGGAACGTTAACACCAAAAGGTTTTGTGGTAGCTTTTTTACA
>CAYWVV010000096.1:0-5975 GCA_964461805.1 uncultured Flavobacterium sp. | reverse complement strand
AAATATACTTTTGCCAAATCAAATAAATGAAAATGGCGAAGAACTTAGTTATCGTGGAGTCACCTGCAAAGGCGAAAACCATAGAAAAATTTTTAGGAACAGATTACCAAGTAGAATCAAGTTACGGGCATATTGCCGATTTACCTTCAAAGGAAATTGGCGTAGATGTAAACGATAACTTCAAACCTAAATATGAGGTTTCTCCGGATAAAAAAGCATTAGTAAAAAAATTAAAAGACTTATCAAAGAAAGCCGATATGGTTTGGTTAGCTTCCGATGAGGACCGTGAGGGTGAGGCTATTTCTTGGCATTTAGCAGAAGAATTAAAATTAGATCCTGCCAAAACAAAACGTATTGTTTTTCACGAAATTACAAAAACTGCCATTTTAAAAGCGATTGACAATCCTAGAGATATCAATTATAATTTAGTAAACGCACAACAAGCTCGTAGAGTTTTAGACCGTTTAGTAGGGTACGAATTATCGCCAGTACTTTGGAAAAAAGTAAAAGGTGGTTTATCTGCAGGACGTGTACAATCAGTTTCTGTTCGTTTAATTGTGGAACGTGAAAGAGAAATTCAGAATTTTAAAGCAGTTGCAAGTTATTCTATCAGTGCTGAATTTACTAACGAAGCTGGAAAAACAGTAAAAGCGAAACTAAGCAAGAATTTCAACACCAAAGAAGAAGCGAAAGCCTTTTTAGAAAAAAACATAAAAGCCGATTTTAAAGTTGCCGATTTAGAAACAAAACCAACTAAGAAATCACCAACAGCGCCATTTACGACTTCAACTTTACAACAAGAAGCAGCTCGTAAATTATATTTGCCAGTTGGAATTACGATGCAAATTGCACAACGTTTATACGAAGCCGGTTTAATTACATACATGAGAACGGATAGTGTAAACCTTTCCCAAGAAGCTATGGCTGCGGCACAAGCAGAAATTACTTCATATTACGGAAAAGAATATAGCAAACCAAGAAGTTACAACACCAAATCAAAAGGTGCTCAAGAAGCGCACGAAGCTATTCGTCCGACAGATATGAGTCGTCATACGGTTGATATTGATAGAGATCAAGCACGTTTATACGATTTAATTTGGAAACGTACTTTAGCTTCCCAAATGAGTGATGCAGAATTGGAACGTACGAATGTAAAAATTTCCGCAAACACCCATAATGAATATTTTTCTGCAACAGGTGAAGTCATCAAGTTTGACGGTTTCTTAAAAGTCTACTTGGAAGGAAATGACGACGATGAAGAAGAACAAGAAGGCATGTTACCGGCTTTAAAAGTAAACGAAAAACTAAACAATAAATTCATTGCTGCAACGGAACGCTTCACAAGACCAGCAAGTAGATATACAGAAGCTTCTTTAGTAAAAAAATTAGAAGAATTAGGAATTGGTCGTCCCTCAACTTACGCACCAACTATTTCTACAATTATCAATAGAAATTACGTTGAAAAAGGTAGTTTTGAAGGAGCAGAAAGAAAATACGAACAATTGACTTTAATTGCAAACGAAATTAAATCGCAAACGTTAAAAGAAAATTCAGGTTCGGATAAAGGAAAATTAGTTCCAACTGATATTGGAGGAATTGTAACCGATTTCTTAGTCAAAAATTTCGAAACCATTTTAGATTATAATTTCACAGCAAAAGTGGAACAAGATTTCGATGAAATTGCAGCTGGAAATGAAGATTGGCATAAAATGATGAGTTCGTTTTACAATCATTTTCACCCTATTGTAACCAAAGTTGAAACTACTGCTGAACGTGAATCTGGAGAACGTATTTTAGGAACCGATCCAAAATCTGGGAAACCAGTTTCAGTACGTTTAGGAAAATATGGTGCGATGGCTCAAATTGGAGCTATTGACGATGAAGTAAAACAATTTGCTAGTTTAAGAGCCGAACAAAATTTAAGCAACATTACTTTAGAAGAAGTTTTAAATTTATTTTTATTACCAAAATCATTAGGAACTTACGAAGGGGAAGAAATTGAAGTAAATAACGGACGTTTCGGACCTTATGTGAAGTTTGGAACGCAATTTATTTCTTTAGCGAAAGGTGAAGAACCATTAGACGTTACAATGGATAGAGCTATTGAATTAATAGATGAAAAAACTAAAGCAGATGCTCCAATTGCTACGTATGATAATTTACCTGTTCAAAAAGGTGTAGGTCGTTTTGGACCTTTCTTAAAATGGAATGGGATTTTTATAAATGTGAATAAAAAATACAATTTCGATAATTTATCTCAAGCAGATATTAACGAATTAATTGAAGATAAACAACAAAAGGATATCGATAAAGTACTTCATAATTGGACAGATGAAGGCATCAAAGTGGAAAAAGCACGTTGGGGAAGATCTGTTATTACAAAAGGGAAAATAAAAATTGAATTAAGTAAAGATATTGATGCTACTAAATTAACTTTGGAAGAAGTTAAAGAGATGATTGAAAAAAAATCTCCAACAAAAAAAACAGCAGCAAAAAAAACTACGACAAAAAAAGCTCCAGCAAAAAAAACCGTAGCTAAAAAGAAATAATATTTTTACCAATTAGAAAAAAATTAAAGAAAAAAAACATGATATTCGAATATTTACAACCTGTTTCGGAAGAAATTCAGAAATTTACAGAAAATTTATCTAATCAAACATTAGGTAAAAAGGTTGTAATGCATACTGAAACTGATTATCCTAATTTGGAAAATATTTCTATTGCAATTATCTGTGTAAATGAAAATAGAGGTGCAGATTTAGAAAATGAAAATTACAATTTCAACAACTTTAGAAAAACCCTATACAGTTTATTTCCAGGAAATTGGAATAAAGGCATTGCAGATTTAGGGGATGTATTAATCGGAAATGAAATAAGTGACACCTATTTTGTGTTAAAATCTATTTGTGCAGATTTAATTAAACAAAAAATTATACCTTTGGTGATTGGTGGTTCTCAAGATTTAACCTATGCAATGTATCGTTCTTTCGATAATTTAGACCAAATGGTAAATCTAGTAGCTATCGATAATAAGTTTGATTTTGCAAAAGAGGAAAAAATACAATCCGATTCGTATTTATCAAGAATAATTGTCGAAGAACCAAATAATTTGTACAATTTTAGCAGTGTGGGTTATCAAACCTATTACACTTCTCAAGAAGAAATAGATTTAATTGAAAAATTATATTTTGACACCTACCGATTAGGAGAAATAATAAAAAATCCTGCAATCGTTGAGCCAATTTTTAGAGATGCTGATATGATTAGCTTAGATTTAAAAGCAGTTAAGTCGTCAGATTCTGGTAATACAACAGAGTTTTATCCAAATGGATTTGATGGTAGAGAGATTTGTGCTTTAGCAAGATATGCAGGAATTAGTGATAAAGTAAGTGCTTTTGGAATATTCAATCAATTTTTTGCTAAAAACGAAAATGAATTGATCGCACAAATTGCATGGTATTTCATAGAAGGCTATCATTTAAGAAGTTACGAATATCCATTTGAAGATAAAACAAATTATTACAGGTATATAGTACTAGCGGAAGACGAAGAATTAGTATTTTACAAAAGCAATAGATCCGAAAGATGGTGGATGGAAATAAATTACCATACAATATACAATAAAAGTGTTAAAAAAACGTTATTACCTTGCACAAAAGAAGATTACATAGCTGCATGTAATGCCGAAATACCTGAAAGATGGTGGAAAGCACACAAAAAAAGTTATTAAAAAATCGTCAAAACGTCAGTATTTATCGGTAAAATACACTTTTTTTAGTTTTTTTTAAGATAGCTATTGTATATGTCAAAATAAATAGATAGGTTTGAACCCTAAAATAAAATAAAATTTTATAACCCAATTAATATGAAAAAGTTTTTAGTATTATCGGCAGCATTAGCTTTATTTACAAGCTGTGGAAAAGGCGATAAAGGTGAGCTGGTAGGAGTTAAAGGCAAGAAGTGGTTTTCTGAAAAGCCATTTGGTATGTCACTTATACCTGGAGGTTCTTTTATAATGGGTAAGTCAGATGATGACGTTGCCAACATTCAAGATGCTCCAACTAAGACTGTTACGGTTCGTTCGTTTTACATGGATGAAACGGAAATTACAAATAGTGAATACCGTCAATTCGTAGAATGGGTAAAAGATTCAATTATCAGAACAAGATTAGCTATTCAAGCGGAAGAAGCAGGTGCTAAACCAGCAGAAGGCGGAAGAAGCGGTAAAGGTGGCGGAAGCATAGGTGACTATGGTTTTGCAGATACTGATCCAGAAAAAATGACGGCATATGACAAATATATGTACGAAAACTATTATAGCGTAGGAACTGAAGCTGATCCTTATGCAAATAGAAAAACAAACAAAAAAGTAAAATTAATTACTCAGACTGCTAAATATCCAGATGCGGATTATGTTGAAGTAATGGATTCTATGTATTTACCTGAATCAGAATCGTTTAATGGGTTAAAAACGATTGATGTAAGTAAATTAAAATTCAAATACAACCAAGTAGATTTAAATAAAGCTGTTAAGAAAAAAGGACGTAAAAACTTCTATGAAGATGCACCACCTTTAGAAATTTATCCAGACACAACTGCTTGGATTAAAGATTTCGCATATTCTTACAACGAACCAATGCATAACGATTACTTTTGGCACCAAGCTTATGGAGAATATCCTGTAGTTGGAGTTTCTTGGAAACAAGCAAAAGCATTCTGTGCTTGGAGAACAATGTACAAAAACTCTTATGTTAAAAAACAAAAAGGTAGAGATCAAGTAAACTCTTTCCGTTTGCCAACTGAAGCAGAATGGGAATATGCTGCAAGAGGTGGAATCGAATCAGGAACGTATCCTTGGGGAGGTCCATACGCTAAAAACGACAGAGGATGTTTCTTAGCTAACTTTAAACCAAACAGAGGAGATTATGCTGCAGACGGAGCTCTTTATACAGTAGAAGCTAAATCATATGAACCAAATGATTTCCATTTATATAATATGGCTGGAAACGTTTCAGAATGGACAGAAACTGCTTATGATGCTGGAGCATATGAATTCGTATCAACAATGAATCCAAACGTAGCTGATCCAAAAAACCAAAGAAAAGTGGTTCGTGGTGGATCTTGGAAAGATGTTGCTTTCTTTTTACAAGTTTCGACTCGTGATTTCGAATATGCAGATTCTGCAAGAAGTTATATTGGCTTCAGAACAGTACAAGATTACATGGGAACTGATGCTACTGCAACCAAACCAAAATAATCAACAAACATTAACTTAACTAAATTAATTATACTTAACTAACTAAAATTTTAAATTATGGCAATTTTAAGCAAAAAAGCAATGGGATTCCTTTATGGAATGGGAGCAGCAGTAGTAATCGTTGGAGCACTTTTCAAAATCCAACACTGGCCAGGAGCAGGACCAATGCTTATCGTAGGTTTATTAACTGAAGCATTAATTTTCGCGTTATCCGCTTTTGAACCTGTTGAAAAAGAATTAGATTGGTCTTTAGTTTATCCTGAATTAGCAGGTGAAGATGCAAAACCTAAATCATTAAAAAAAGAAAATCCAGCTGAAGCACAAGGTTTATTATCTCAAAAATTAGACAACTTATTAAAAGATGCTAAAATTGATGGTGAATTAATGGCTAGCTTAGGAAATAGTATTAAAAACTTTGAAGGTGCTGCTAAAGGAATTGCTCCTACAGTTGACGCAATGGCTTCTCAAAAGAAATATGCAGAAGAAATGGTTAAAGCATCTAGTTCATTAGAAGCATTAAACAACTTATATTCTGCTCAAGTTGATGCAGCTCAGAAAAATGCTGATGCTAATTCTCAAATCGCTGAAAATGCAGAAAAATTAAAACAACAAATGCAATCTATGACTTCTAACATTTCTTCTTTAAATGCTGTATATGGTGGAATGTTATCTGCAATGCAAAACAAAGGATAATTAGTTTTATCAAATAAATTACAAT
>CAYWVV010000095.1:0-6206 GCA_964461805.1 uncultured Flavobacterium sp. | reverse complement strand
ATATTTTTGATTCGGTTGAAATTGCTAGAGCGATTGAAAATTTAGATTTACCACCATCTCGTATTGATATTGGAAAATTAACGTACGAATTTCACTTAGAAGATGATAAATATAACGATGCTACGGCTTTCGTTATTGATAAATTGAAAAACGCAAAAGATACTTCTGAAATTGTTCCTAAAGATGTAGTGCTTTACGGATTTGGACGTATTGGTCGTTTATTAGCTCGTGAAATGATGAGCAAAATTGGTAAAGGACAACAATTACGTTTGCGTGCGATTGTAACTCGTGATAAAAACGATGCGGTTTTATTAGAAAAACGTGCTTCTTTATTACGATACGATTCAGTTCACGGTGATTTTGAAGGTTCAGTTACTGCTGATCCAGAAAACAATGCTTTAATTATTAACGGAACAACTGTTCATATAATTACAGCAAATTCTCCTGAAGAAATTGACTATACAGCTTACGGAATCAATGACGCTTTAGTTATTGATAATACAGGTGCTTTCACAACAGAAGAAGCTTTAGCAAGACATTTAACTTCTAAAGGTGCCGATAAAGTTTTATTAACGGCTCCAGGAAAAGGTGTTCCAAATATTGTTTATGGTGTAAACCACGAAGATTACAATCCGGATGAAGTAAATATTTTCTCAGCAGCTTCTTGTACAACTAACGCTATTACACCAATTTTAGCAGTAGTTGAAGAAACATTAGGAGTTGTAAAAGGACATTTAGAAACAATCCACGCATATACTAATGACCAAAACTTGGTGGATAATATGCATAAAAAATACCGTCGTGGTAGAGCAGCTGGTTTAAACATGGTAATTACTGAAACGGGTGCTGGTAGTGCCGTTGCAAAAGCTTTACCAAGTTTAGCAGGTAAATTAACTTCAAACGCTATTCGTGTTCCTGTTCCAAATGGTTCATTAGTGGTTTTAAATTTAGAAGTAGGTAGAGAAACATCTGTTAAAGAATTAAACGAAATCATGAAAAAATATGCTTTAGAAGGTAACTTAGTAGAGCAAATTAAATATTCAATGAACAACGAATTGGTTTCTTCTGATATCGTTGGAACAGCACAACCTTCAATTTATGATAGTAATGCTACAATCGTTTCTGGAGATGGTAAAAATATCGTTTTATACATTTGGTATGATAACGAATATGGTTACAGTCACCAAGTAATTCGTTTAGCGAAATATATTGCTAAAGTAAGACGTTACATGTACTACTAGAATTTAGTAGCATAAAAAACAAAAAACCGTTCCGATATAAATCAGAACGGTTTTTTTATGCATATAATCTAAGCTTTTTATTCAGCTTTCTTCTGAGTCAAATAATACACTGGAATACCTAACAACACAATTCCTAAACCTAAACCTGTATTTCTTGTATCGTAAATTAATAAAATAATACTGATTATTGAAATCAACACTATATATAAAATAGGTACAAATGGATAACCAAAAGCTTTATACGGTCTTGGCGTATCAGGTTCTTTTTTACGAAGAATAAAAATTCCGTAAATCGTTAGTACATAAAACAATAAATTAGCAAAAGTAGCATACGTTAATAAATCGCCATATTTTCCAGACAAACATAACACCGAAGCCCAAATACATTGCATCCATAATGCTTTTTCTGGCACTTGATTTTTATTTAATTCACCAGCACTTTTAAAGAATAAACCGTCTTTACTCATGGCGTAAAATAATCTTCCACCAGCTAAAATTAAGCCCGAATTACAGCCAAAAGTAGAAATCATAATTAAACCAGCCATTATAAAAACACCTGCATTTCCAAAAATTACTGAAGCAGCACTTGCTCCTAACCTATCTTCGTTAGCATATTTAATACCTTGTCCTAAAAAATCTTCCGATAAGGGATTTCCATCTAAAGGCAACAAAGAGAAATAAGCCAAGTTGGCCAATAAATAAATAATCGTAACAATTAAAGTACCTAAGAATAAACTTTTTGGAATATTTTTTTGTGGTTCTTTAATTTCTCCAGCAATAAAAGTAATGTTATTCCAAGCATCAGATGAAAACAAAGAATTGATCATTGTAAATCCAAGCATTCCAATTATGGCAAATCCAGTTAAAACTTCAGTAGTAATTTCTCCATCTACAATTGTAGTTTTAGAAGCCGCCCACATATCAGTAAAATTATTGGCTAAAGTATCCGATTGCAATCCAACATATAAACCAAAAACAATTAAAGCAAACAAGGCAAATAACTTGGCTGCCGTAAACACAAATTGAAGGTTTTTTCCGCTTTTTACACCTTGATTATTAATTACAGTTAAAATTACAATACTCAAAATAGCCAAGATTTGTTGGTATTGAATTTTATAGGAACCGATTTCCATTAAACTTTCACTTAAAACTGGAAAAAATATGGCCGTATATTTAGCAAAAGCTACGGCAACTGCGGCAATTACACCCGTTTGAACTACTGTAAAAACGGTCCAACCGTATAAAAAAGACATCATTTTACCGTAAGCCCTTTGAATATAAACATATTGTCCACCCGCTTTTGGCATCATTCCAGCTAATTCGCCATAACTTAAGGCTGCTGCAAGAGTTAAGAAACCGGTTAAAATCCAAGCTAGTAAAATCCAGCCGGCGCCACCAATATCTCTTGCCATTATTGAAGTTACAATAAATATTCCGGAACCTATCATAGAACCAGCTACTAAACTGGTTGCATTTAACAATCCTAATTCTTTTTTAAACTCTGCTTTGTTGTCCATAGTAAAATTATAGTTTCGCTAAAGATAAAAAAAGAAAACGATTTTCGAAACTTTTCGAATCATACTTCATTGGATCATTCGGATTGACAAGAAAAATATTAAAATGGATTACTATTCAGGAATTACTCTGTTAATTTGTACGAATCGTTTCTCATAATAGGCCTCGGTAACGGAAGAAACAATTACACCTGAACTTGTTGAAGAATGTACGAATTTAATATCATTCTCAGAAACTTCTGTAATTAAACCTACATGATTAATTCTCGAAGAACCACCTGTTGCAAAAAAGATTAAATCCCCTTTTCTAGCAAAATTTTTATCTATTTTAAAACCGACAGCAGCTTGTTCATAAGAAGATCTTGGCAATGTAATATCGATAGCTTTAAAAGATGAAAACATTAATCCAGAACAATCAAACCCTTCTGAATTGGTTCCGCCACTTCTGTATTTTGTTCCTAAATTACCTGAAGCTGTTGTAATTACTGCTTCTACATTAGACAAACCTTTTTCTGAAAACGGCTTAATTTCTTTTGGAAATAGAACTTCTTCTGATAAAATTTCTTTCACATTTTTTTCATATGTTCGAATTACCAATCGAGTTCCAACAGCTAAATCGTTTTTAATTTGCGGATTTAATTCTTCTAATTCGGAAATGCTAATTTTATATTTTTTCGAAAGTCCGTATTTAGTTTCCTTTGGCAAAACGACATGAACTACTTCTTGAAGAGCATCTATTTTCTCAACTTTTTCTATTTTGTCTTTTTCTTGATTTGGTTTTTCAACAACAATTTTTTCTGGAATAAAAGAATTTTTTGTTTTCGAAACTTTCAAAACCTGACCTACTTTTAATCCTTCTAATTCAATATTTGGATTCAATTGCTTAAGTTTTTCGATACTAATGTTGTATTTTTTCGACAATCCGAATAACGTTTCTTTTGCTATAACTTCATGTTCGGTAATTTCTGAGTCTTTTTTTACAGAAATTTGCAATATAGAATTTACAGCCAAACCTTTTTTCGCAGTTGGATTAAGTTGTTCTAAATCAGAAACCGTAACATCGTATTTTTTGGAAATACTGTAAAGTGATTCCCCTTTACGTACTGTATGCTGAAGATTTTCTTGTGAAAAACCCAAACTTATAAAAAGAAGAAAAATGGCAGTTATAAAAAATTTCATGGTATAGTAACGTGGGAAATAGAGGAATAGTATAAAAAAATCAGGTGTAAGTAGTATTTTAACACTTACACCTGATTTACATTATTTAAAAAAATGTTATCTTTTGTAATTCTGTTTCGCTACCCAATCTGCATATTTAGCCGCAACTTTTAAATGCGCATCATAATCAGTAGCAAATTCATGGTACCCAAATTTCTCTACACTCGCACAGAAATACAAATAATCATGTTTTTCAGGACTTAAAACCGCATCAATTGCCGAAACATCTGGCATAAAGATTGGTCCTGGAGGTAAACCTGTATTTCTATAAGTGTTGTATGGAGAACTTGTCATTAAATCGTTGTGCATCACACGTTTTACTACTAAATCCCAATTGTTAGATTTTTGTTTTAGTGCATAAATCACTGTTGGATCTGCTTGTAATGGCATGTTTTTATTTAATCGATTTAAGTACACACCTGCTACTTTTGGTCTTTCGTCTGCTTTAGCGGTTTCTTTATGTACGATTGAAGCTAAAGTATAGACTTGAGCTGGCGTTAAATTCAACGCTTTGGCTTTTGCTAATCTGCCGTCATTCCAAAATCTTTTGTATTCTTTTGTTAGTTTTTCAGACAATTCTTCTGGAGTAATATTCCAATAAAATTCGTAGCTATTTGGAATGAAAAACGACATCACATTGTCTTTATTCAAACCATTTTCTTGTAAAAAAGTATCGTTTGTGAAAATGTCTTTCAATTTTATTGTATCTGGTTCAATTTGCGAAGCCAATCTTACGAACAAATCTTGCACTTTTTCCTGATTATTAAAAGCCAATTTCACAGGAACATTTAATCTCAAAGCACGAACAATGCTAAAACTGCTCATTCCTTTTTTTAATAAAAACTTACCCGGTTTTACATTCGAATCGTATTCTCTTTTTGAAGCTACCCAATCAATTTTTTCTTGATTTTCAACATATGGTGCTAAAATTTTCTTAACATCTTCATATTTAGAATCGGTTGGCACGTATACATATACTTCCTCTTCCTCAAATTTTGTATTTCCTGTAAATGCTTTATTGACCACATATCCACCACAAAGAATAATGAATATAGCTCCAATGCTGATAATTCTTAAGAATAATTTTTTTGCTCCCAAAATTTTTATTTTTTTATATTAATTTATAATTTTAAACACATAAACACATAGTTTTTTTCGTTGGTCACTTCGTTTAAAATAGTTAACATAGCTATGTTTTATCTTAAATGAAATAAATTTAACTCTAAATTAAATTCTATGTGTCTATGTGTTTTACGTTTTTATTAGTTGAAAAAGCACTTCATCTACAAAAGTACCGTTTATTTTATTCCAGTCTTTTTTTATACCTATTTTTTGAAACCCAAAATTACTAAAAAGCTGTAAACTAGCTTCATTATTTGTAGTAATATTTGCAAATAATTGATGCAAATTCAAATGGGTGAATGCGTAATTTGTAATCAATTGCAAAGTTTCTTTTCCAATTCCTTGATTTCTAAAGTTTTCGGAAATAATTATTCCAATTCCGGCACGACAATTTTTCGCATCAAAATCAAACAAATCTATTAATCCGATTTTTTCATTGGTTGCCGATAAAACAATAACCAAACGCAATTGCTTCGCTTCAAAAATATCTTGATGTGCATTTTCTAAATATTGCTTCAAAACCCATTTACTATAAGGCGTTTGCGTGTTACTCACTTCCCAAATCGATTCGTTGTTTTCTATTTCGTATAGAAAATCTAAATCTTCAGGTTCGAGAGCTCGCAAATGGATATTTTGTCCTTTTAATGTCATAATTTATTTTTTTACCGCAAAGACGCTAAGGTTTTCGCAAGGATCGCAAAGATTATTTTTTTGAACCACATAGGTATCAATTTTACTTTGTAAATAAAGGCGCTTCGCTTTAAATAACTCATAGACTATGTTTATTATTTTGAATGAAATGATTAAAATCTCAATTAAAATTATTTAAAACTATGTGGTTAATTTAATTACCTAATGCCTCTTTAATTTTCAAAGCACATTTTTCACCATCGATGGCTGCAGAAATAATTCCGCCAGCGTAACCCGCTCCTTCTCCACAAGGATACAAACCTTTAATTTGAACGTGTTCCAAAGTAAAATTATCTCTTGGAATACGAACTGGCGAGGATGTTCTACTTTCTGGCGCATGTAAAATCGCATCATTAGTTAAATAACCGTGCATCGATTTTCCGAAAGCTGAAAAACCTTCACGCATCGTTTGTGTTAAAAA
>CAYWVV010000094.1:0-6440 GCA_964461805.1 uncultured Flavobacterium sp. | reverse complement strand
GCAATCGTTTTAAATCAATTACATTTTTATTATTGCAAATATATCAATAAATACAATAATTACAACGATTTAATAAAAACAGTTTTATTAAATTGATTGTTTTAAAATGCAACTAATTGTATTTAATCGTACGATTATCGTACAAATTGACTATTTTTGTATTGTTCAAAATATCAATACTATGGCAACAGTTAATTTTTTATTCCGTTCAACAAAAGAAAAAGCAAATTTACATTTACGCTTATTGTATCGTTTCAATGATAGTGACTTTGTTTTTGGAGTAAATACAAAATTTGAAACCACAAAAGACTATTGGAGCAAAGACCATAAAAAAAAGTCAAGAGATATAATTTTGACCAACGAACAAACCCGAGTTAATGCAGAACTTAATAAAATTGAAAACCACGTTTTAAATGCGTTCAATTCTGTAAATCCTGATGTTATTACAAAAGAATGGTTACAAACCGAAATTGACCATTACTACAACCCACCACAGAAAACAGAACCCCTACCAAAAGGACTTTTAAAATACTTTGATTATTTTATTGAGTGCAAAAAAAATGAAATTACAAACGGCACTCTAAAAAAGTATAATGTTTCTAAACACTTATTGCAACGCTATGAACTGGAGAAAAAAACATCTATTCAAATAATTGATATAAATGACAAATTCAAATTAGATTTTGAAACATATTGTTTAAAGCATAATTACGCACCAAACACAATATCAAAAGATTTAAGAACTTTAAAAACCGTTTGCAACCACGCTAAACATAACGGTATAAAAACTAGTCATCAATTAGAAACAATTAAAACGCCCAACTATAAAACAGAAAAAATATATTTAACTTTTGACGAACTTCAAAAGATTGAAAAAATTGACAAAAGACGTTTAAATGATAATTATGACAATGCTAAAGACTGGTTAATTATTAGCTGTTACACGGGACAAAGAATAAGTGATTTTATGCGTTTCACAAAAGATATGATACGTTATGAGAAAAACAAAGATGGAGTTTTAAAGCCGTTTATTGAATTTACTCAAATTAAGACTGATAAAATTATGACCGTTGCTTTACACCCTAAAGTTATTGAGATATTAGAGAAAAGAAACGGTGATTTTCCAAAGGTAATTTCAGACCCTAAATATAATTTATATATAAAGCAAGTTTGTAGAATTGCCAAAATTACCGAAATGACAAAAGGAAGTAAACTAAACGACCTCAACAAAGATGTGACCGAAAAGAAACCAAAAAATAAAGATGAGGTTAAACAATATCGTAAAGAATTAGGGACGTTTCCAAAATGGGAACTGATAACCTCACACATTGGAAGGCGTTCATTTGCAACTAATTTTTACGGAACAATTCCAACAACCTACTTAATGAATGTTACAGGTCACAGCACAGAGCAAATGTTCCTCACATATTTAGGCAAAAGCAATAAGGATTTAGCAATGGAATTGACAAACTATTTTTAAATTGCAAAAATAAATGTTTTGTTTTACATACATATTTTACACTTTTTACACAAAAAAAACCGCTCATTTCTGAACGGTTTCAAATAAACTATAAACAAAATCCTTTATACTGATTTCATTGTTTGGAACATCGAAAAACAAAGGTCGGTCGTTTACATTTGGATATTTATAATAAAAGTCTTCAATCATATTTGCTAAATCTATTTTGTTGTAATCTTTACTTATCCAAACTTTTAAAGTTGTATTTATAAGTTTTTGAATATCGTTTTTACTCAAATCATTGTTGAGTATAAAATCCTTTAGTTCTTGTATGTTTGTTATTGTCATTTTAATATTTTTTTTCAAGTTCTTCTTTTATAAGTCTTATTTCTTCGGATTGCATAATTGTTACAGTAATTGGATTAAATTCATTTTCGTTTCCTGTGCTTAATTCTGTTGCTTTTAAAGTAGGTATTACGAACTTTGCCAGTTCTAATAAAGTTTTTATCCTATCTTTAGGTTCTAATAAATCAATATCTTTTTGAAGTTTATCAAAATTATTCTCAATCAATAAATTAAACCTCTCTCTTAATTCTGTGGTGGTTTTATTATTACTGCCTTTTGGTCTTCCGTTCAAATTTGGTGTTCCGTTAAATTTTTTCATATTATGATATTTTATGTTATTTTACTATTAATTTTTCATTCAAATAATAATCTGCTAAATCAAAACCATTCTCAAAATCCGTTTGCTCAATCAATTCACTAACCGCAATTTTAAAGCCTATTGCGTTTAGTTCGGTGGCTTTGTTTAACCAATTGAAGTACTCGCCTTTGTCAGGAAACGCAATAATGTTTCTTTTTTTTAGTGCTTCTAATAATTCAAATTTAAAATTGCCCTTACTTCCAGTTGCTAACCAAATATAATCTGGTAAAATAATACTCATTATTATTGCCGTTTTCTCGCTTTCAACTATTGCAATAGTTTTTTGATAATCTTCAGTTGTATTATGTAAACCAAACAAACATTGACAAAGATTAAAATCAGGTTCTTTAATTGCTTTATGTAGCCAATTAATATGATTAAAAGGTTCTTTAATTCTTTTACCTGTATACTTATCATAAAGCATAATTTTAGCACCTTGCACTTGGTCTTTATCGTTAATTTGCCAAAATACCGTTGCATTATTCCAAAAGTGATTTGTTCCAGTGATAAAATAATTTTTCATTGCTTCAAAAACTTCATTATCTGAAAATATAGTTTTCAAAAAATCAGTTAAATTGTTAGTTTGTGAAGTGTCGAAAAACATTTTATCTAATAACTCTAAACTGTGGAAACTCGGAACAATCTCGGACGGTGTTATTTTGTTTGTTATTATATTTACAAAACCAACCTCATCAGTATTAAAATATTTACTTTCATTACTCAAATAATTTATTGTTGAAGTTTTTAAATACCATTCAGTAATCCAACAATCTTTTTTTGTTTGCTCGAGTATTTGCGACTTCGGAATTATTGAAATTATACCGTTTACATCAGTCAATTTATTTGCTTTATCTGAAATGCTTTTCAATAATAGAAAAGGAATACAAAAAGCCTTTTTACCTTTGGGCGGTGCTTTGTGATAATTGCAATTTGTCGAGCGGTCGCATTTACCAAAGTCATCAGTTAAATAACTATCCGTTTCATTATCTACATACAAAACAAAAGTTCTTTTATTACAGTTAGGGCAAATATGCTTTTTACTGGATTTGTCGAGGGTGTATTTAAAATTTTCCATTAGTGATATAAGCTACATTACCTACATTAATACGATTAACAAATATTTTAAAATGATTTAATCGTTGTATAAATTTGGTTTTTCCTACTGGTCTGTAACCGTCTTCAATACAAAATGTTTTATATCTTGGATACAATTCAGAAATTAAAACATATTCCGTTGTAGATGTTTTATATTCCATTTCACTAACAAATAACTGAACGCTATCACTTTGCTTTTCGTAATCACTTCGGGCGTTATCTACTGCTTCACACTTGCTGAATTTCTTTTGCTCCAGCACTCTATCCAAACCTTTCAAAATCCAATTAAAAACCCCCGATAATTCGCTTTGAATTATTTTATTTGGTAGTTGTTTATCTTGTTTGTCTTCAGGGATTGTAACATCAAAACCAATAATCATAAACCGCCTGAAATATGCGTTTGTATGTTCCACATCTTTTGGCAACTCATTACAATTGAAAATTAGCTTTGCGTATTCAGTTAATATAAAAGGGTCGCCATACGGCAAACGTGCTTCTATTGGTTCTCCAGATGCCATTTGTTTAAAAATATCGGTTTCCAGTTTGCCGTTTATCTCACTTGCATAGTTTACCAGTTTATTACCTATTTTAGCACGAAAATAACCGTTATCATTAGTAAGACTTTGTAATGAATAGTTGCTTATGTTTTCAGTTCCCAAAAGGGCGTTTAGTATCTCAAAAAATACGCTTTTGCCATTTGCTCCAGTTCCATAAAGAATAAGCATTTTTTCAAGTTTTAAAACACTAGGTTTAATGAATATGTAACCACAATATTCTGCAAATACTCTTTGTTTGTCTGTATCAGGCAAAACTTCATCTAAATATTTTTGAAACAATGGGGCGAGTGCTTCGGGGTCGTATTCAAATGGTAATTGATGCGTAATAAAGTCTTTTTGTTCAAAATTTCTTAAACCTCTTTTTTTGGGTGTTATCTCAAAAGTGCCATTTTGCAAATTGATTAATACACAATCTTTTTTTGTATTTGGTGTAGGCAAATAAGATTCTGCCATAAATTGCTTAAACAAGTCTTCTTTGAACGTGTGTATTTTTGCTTTGTATTTTTCAACTCCCATTTTTAAAGCTACATTACCTAAAAAAGATTGAAAACGCTCTTTGTCTATCTCGCTCCAATAACTGCCATTATACAAATAGATAAAACCGTTCTTTCTACACAAACCCCATTTATTTGCAATAGCGACTTTAAGAAGTTGTTCAATACAAATAATTAAATAATGGTTTTTAGTGAGTTTACATTTACTTAATTCTTTACCAACTTTTTGCCATTGTCTGAAGGCTTCTTTATATTCGTTGCTCTGGTTATCTGAATAAATTGGTGTATCTCCAAATAATTCAGTTTTAAGTTTTACATATTCTTTTTGTAAATTTTCACTATCAGGAAACGCCAATATTTGAAAATCAATTATTCCAATGCTTTTTAAAAGTTCGTTTAAGATGTCATCAGTTGTATTTTTAATCACTTCAATACTATCAGTTAATTGATTAATATCTTTAGTTATCAAGTCTTTTAACATATCTTTGCTTTGTTGAATTGGCAAAGAATTTGCGAGGCTATGTGTTTCTTTACTCATAGCCTTATTTATTTAATGGTGTGATTGTAGCCATTAACTCGCTTCTTTTGTAGTAACATTTATTAGCAAATTTATAGACTGTTATACGCCCTTTGTTTTGCCAATGAAAAAGCGTACTTGGATTAATTTTTAAGAAGTCTAAAACTTCTTTTCTAGTCATCAAATCATCATTTGCGGTTTGATTGTTTTGATTTTCTTGGAACGCTTTGATTTTAGTATCAAATACATCTCCTATCAAGTCTGTAAGTTGTTCGGTACTTAAATTTTGAAGTAAAATTGAATTTGTCATTGTGTTTAATATTTTTTATTTTAGCAATCGAATACAATTGCTTCCTTACAATTAAAACGTTATTTTATTTTTTTGTACCTTTTTAATACTTAAAAACAACTATAACAACAGTATTTCATAGGTTTAAAACAATTATTTTATATACTTATTCGCACCAATTTTGAATAAAAAAAAATTTAATTCAGTTGAAAAATGTAAACATCACTTATTTATAAATAATAGTGAAAAATTTATATGTCATAAATGTAACGGTATAAATTTTTATAAAAGTATTGACTATACTAAAGTTTGTAAGTCTTGTAAATCAAAAACTTACATAACTCAAAATACTATATTTCACAATGTGAGGTTTGGAATAGTAAAGGCTTTTGAAATAACAATTGATTGTTATACTTCAAGTTATAATCTAAAAAGTACTGAAATATCTAATAAATATAATATCACTCAAAAAACAGCTTGGCATTTTTTAAATAAAATAAAGAATAATAAACAATTTATCGAATTTCTTTTTGCTGATAAAACTAAAACACAATTAAAAATTGAAGAAAAATTAAGATTGTTTATAGAAAAAAAAATGCAAAAAGTGTAAAATATGCACCTAAAATAAAAACATTTATTTTGTACATTTGATTTTAATTTTAAAAATATAAATTATGAAAAAAATTTTTACCGCATTATTATTTTTTACTTTAATTTCTTACTCACAGGAATATAAATTCGGGGCTGGTTTAGCAAATGGTACCATATTTAAAACTGAAGGAAGTTTGTCAATAACAGAAACAAAAGTAATTTTTGAAACAATCTTCAAGGATAAAAAAACAGTTACAGAGTATGATGTAATTAAAAAAACTAATGGAATGCTTTACTTTACAGATGGAGTAATGAAACACTATTTTACATTTGTTGAAGAAAAAGGCACAAAAAAAGGTTTTGAATACGATACAATGGTAAATTTTAATTTTGATAAATCTCAATCACCACTTACAGTTATCTATTTTTGTAAACTTCAAGAATAATATTTGTTAAAAATTATTTTCAAACAATTTTTTAGATTAAAACAATTACAATACAAAAGTGTAAAAAGTGAGTGCAAAACAAAACATTTATTTTTGATGTAAAAATTAAAAATAAGCATTAAAAATCACTCACAATACAATAATCGTACAAATTAATACAATAAAAAAACGCAAACCTTTGATTATTAAGGGTTTGCGTTTTTATTTCGTGACCTTGTCTGAATTACAAAGACCGCAATCGTTTTAAATCAATTACATTTTTATTATTGCAAATATATCAATAAATACA
>CAYWVV010000093.1:0-6525 GCA_964461805.1 uncultured Flavobacterium sp. | reverse complement strand
CAGTTTCACCTTCATCTAATCCATCAATAGGAGTAAGGATTCCGGCTCTGTTTGGTAAAGACATTTCTAATTGAATTTCGTCACTAGTTAAATTGTTCAACATTTCAGTTAAGAAACGTGAGTTGAAACCAATTTGTAAATCGTCACCGTGGTAATCACAAGTTAAACGCTCATCTGCTTTGTTAGAGTAATCAATATCTTCAGCTGAAATGTTTAATTCTGTACCGGCAATTTTTAAACGAATTTGGTGTGTAGTTTTGTTAGCAAAAATAGCCACACGACGCACCGAGTTTAAAAAAGTAACACGACTTAAGATTAATTTATTTGGATTTTCTTTTGGAATAACCGCTTCGTAATTTGGATATTTCCCATCGATTAAACGACACGTTAACACATAGTTTTCAAATGAATACGTAGCGTTTGAATCGTTGTATTCTACTTTTACTTCTGCATCTGATGTTGCTAAAATTCCTTTTAAAATGTTTAAAGGTTTTTTAGGCATAATAAATTCTGCACTTTGAGACGCTTTCACATCGGCACGAGCATATTTTACTAATTTGTGAGCATCA
Organism: uncultured Flavobacterium sp.; assembly: GCA_964461805.1. GTDB lineage: Bacteria > Bacteroidota > Bacteroidia > Flavobacteriales > Flavobacteriaceae > Flavobacterium. Next base: position 5,956 of record CAYWVV010000093.1, on the reverse strand, counting down.
GTCGCTACGAAAATTAATCCTTCAGTAGAAAATTGGAAAAATACACCACTCATTACCGGACGTAAATCGTCGTTTCCTGTAGCGAAAATAGTTTTTCCAATAGCTGTTGCTAAAACTTCTGCTGGAATAACTGTTGTTGATGGATCTTCTAAAGCTACTGCTTTCGGGAATTCTTCGCCAGCTGCATAAGCAATTGCGTATTTTCCAGAGTTAGAGCTAATTTCTACCGTATTGTTTTCTTCTACTGTAAAAGTAAGAGGTTGTTCTGGAAACGTTTTTAAAATATCTAACAAAAGTTTTGCTGGTATCGCAACACTTCCTGTACTGTTGGATTCAATTTCTAAACTTGCTGACATAGTAGTTTCTAAGTCAGAAGCTGAAACGTGTAATTGATTGTTATCTAATTCAAATAAAAAATTATCAAGAATTGGTAAGGTGTTGTTACTATTAATAACGCTTCCTAAAACTTGTAATTGTTTTAATAAATACGAACTGGATACTATAAAATTCATCATCATCTAATTTTTTTGCTTTACAAATATAATGGGTTACTGCTTAATCTAAAAATATACTTATCAACAACTAGCGGTTGTATTTCTTCTTTCTCAAATAGGTAAACAAAAATCCGAAGATTCCTAATAATACAATAGGTAACGCTACCGTTAGCATTTGTGTTTGACTATAATTGTCGTGAACACTCTGTTTATCTAAAAGAGCTAAGGTTACATCTTTACTTCTAATGTTAATAAGTCCGTTGTCGTCTAAAAGGTAATTTACGCTATTTAGGATAAATTCTTTGTTTCCAAAATATTGCCCAGTGTATTTATCGTACCCTAATTCAATAGGAGCGCCTTTGTCTAATTGATTTTTAATTACATCACCATCAGAAATGACAATCATTTTGGTTGGGATACTTTTCTTTAAAAATTTAGCATCTTTAAAGGGCAACACACGATTGTTATACATAGAAGTAAAAGAACCTTCTAACAAAGCCGCAACTGGAATTAATCCGCCACCAGCATAATCTTTTGGAGTAGTTTCTTCCGCAATCATATCTAAAGAAACTGTTGTTGGTGTTCCAATAACTTTAGAATAGGGAGAACTTTCTAGTAAAATCGTCTTTTTTACATCAGATTTTAATAATTCAATTGGAGAACAAAACTCGAATTTTACACCATCTGTATTTTTTACGATAGGATGTTGTTTGGAAGCTGGATAAATAAAAGGTGCCATTTTCCAGTTATAAGATTCCATTTGACTTTCGCTTCCTTCATTACCAGAAGCTAATTTTATTGGAGTTCCGTATTCGTCTTTAATCATTTGCGGATTAATTCTGAATCCGTATTTGAAGAACATGTCTGTTAAATTCAAATCGTTACCAGCAACTAAAGTCGTACCGCTTTCATTATACAGTTGATCCATTTCGGCAGTTGTACCATCCACTAACCAAAGTGTTTTTCCACCTTTCATGATGAATTGGTCTAACACTTGTTTTTCTGGTTCTGTAAATTTTTCTCTTGGTTTTGCAATAATGGCTAAATCGTAAACATTTAAGGCTTTTAGAGTTGCTTCGGGTTGTGAAGCTACAGAATCTAAAGTTATTGGACCGATGTAATAATTATCACGAATGGTTTTTAAGAAATCGGCAATAAAAATATCGTCTAATTCGCCATTTCCTTTAATTACAGCAATTTTACGTTGTTTTTCTTTCGAAATTTTATTGATTGCCTCTGCGAAAGCATATTCTAAATGTTGAACTGAACTTTCTACTTTTTTCTCGGTAGAAGCGCCCATTAAGTTTTTCAATAATTGCACTTTAGCACCTTTATCTCCGTAATTAGCTAAAGCCCAAGGGAAAACGACTTCTTGTGTTTGTTTTCCTTTATCTTCAACAGAAACATTGATAGGTGTTAAACCTTTGTCGAAGAATTTTTTCATGACTTCCACACGTTCTTCTTCTTTTTCAATCGGATTTACAAATTGGAAGGTGATGTTTGAATTATATGCGGAGAATTCTTCTAATAACTGACGAGTTTCCGTTTGTAATTTCTTAAAATCAGCAGGGAAATTCCCTTCTAAAAACACATCAATAATTAAAGGCGAATCGACACCGTCAATAATTTTTTTAGTAGTTTCAGAAAGCGTATATCTTTTGTCTTGAGTTACATCAAAACGCTTGTAAATATAATAACTCGCAAAGTTTAAAAGGAATAAACCTATGGCTAAGAATCCTAATTTTTTTAAACTATTTTTTTGAACTTCTTTCATTACCATTTAAGCGATTTAAGTTGATACACAGTTCCAGCTAAAAATAAGATGGTGATACTTATGAAATATATAATATCTCGCGTGTCTAACACACCACGACTCATACTTTTAAAGTGAAAATCCATTCCTAATGTTTTGATAATGTTGCTAAAACCTCCAAATAAATTAGATAAGCCGTCAAAGCCAAAATAGAAGAAAAAGCATAAGAAAACCGCAATAATAAAGGCCACAATTTGATTGTCAGAAAGGGTAGAAGTGAACACGCCAATTGAGGTGTAAGCACCAATTAAAAACAACAATCCGAAATACGAACCAATGGTGCTACCATAATCGAAAGTGCTTTGTGCTGCTGTATAACTTGAAACGATAAACACGTAAAAAAGAGTAGGGATAATCGCAATTAGAATTAAAATAAAAGCGCCTAAAAATTTTCCGTTTACAATTTCCCAAAGACTTAATGGTTTGGTAAATAGAATTTCTAAAGTACCTTGTTTTTTTTCGTCTGAGAAACTTTTCATGGTTACTGCTGGAATTAGGAAAATCAGAATCCATGGTGCTAATTTAAAAAACGGACTCATATCTGCATAGCCCGAATTTAATATATTAAAATCTCCATCAAAAACCCATAGAAACAATCCGTTTAATAACAGAAAAATGGCTATCACTAAATAACCAATGGGCGAACCAAAAAAGGATTTTATTTCACGTAATAAAAGTGCTTTCATATACTAGTTTAACGTTTGAAACGTTTAAAAAAAATGTTTTGTTTTTCGCAAAAGTAAAGGATTAACTTGAAACTTAAAACTTTAATTTGTTTTTTGACATAGATTGCACAGATTTTAAAAATTTTAATAATTTCTTTAATCTGTGTTTCGAAAAATTCGATAATTCGCGGCTATATAATTTTACTCCAAAGTATGTAATTTGTTAACACTCCACGCTTCTGGTTTACCATCAAAAAGCGTTTTGGTATACGTCCAAACCTCATTAAAAAGTGCTGATTTTCTATAATTCTCCAAAGCGTCTTCATCTTTCCAATAACTGTAAGTAAAGAAAATTCGAGGGTCTTGTTTGTCTTGATACAATTCTAAAAATTCATTGCCTTCAAAATTTCTAATTTGATGCTTAATTTCTTCAAAATTCGCTAAAAAAGCGTCAATTTTATCTTCTTGAAACGTTAATTTCACTATTCGTACAAACATAATTTTTTAATTTTTAAATCGTAAATCCCAAATCGTAAATCCCAAATTATTCAGTAAATTCCACAATCACCACATCTTGTATTTTCAAACCCAATAAAGTTTGTGCGGAACCAGAACGAGAAGGGTTGCTTCTGTAAATCGCAATTTCCAAGAAATTATCTTGATTAAAAATGGCGATTTCATTTCCAGCCATTGCATTCAAAGCTGCGGATGAATTATCTTTAAAATCGGAATAATTATTTTTAACCTTTTTAATACTATGAGAAGAAAAACGTATTGAAAACTGTCGGCCTTTTGCAATTTCTTCAATATAATTTTTAGAAATATTCGTCACACAATTTCCAAAATCGTCAATATAAACCACATTTCCACGAATAGATTTTGCATTAGGTTCCACAATCGGAACTAAAACATTCATTTTTTTAATTTCTGAAAGTGGTGTTCCTATGACATTCATTTCTCCTCCTTTAGCTAAATGAGTAGCTACAGTTGCAAAAACATCTAAATCGCTAGAACCGTTGATTAATCTGTCGTGAATATTGATTTGAACAATTTTTTCAGCATTTAATTTACTAGTTAATCCGCCAAAAATACCATTATCGGCACCAATAAAATAATGTCCGTCATAAAGCATTGCAACATGCACTGTATCAGCGTTTCTTGAAGCATCTACGCAAACTATGTGAACGGTTCCTTTTGGGAAATGAGCATAAGAAACGGAAAGTAAATAACTGGCTTCCAAAACGTTAAACTTGTCAATGGTGTGTGTGATGTCTACAATATTGGTTTCAGGCAAAATGGAGAATATCTTACCCTTCAAAATTCCCGTAAAATGGTCTTTTAGGCCATAATCTGTAGTAAGAGTAATTATTGACATTTTATTGTTTATAACTTATTTGAAATGGAATAGTTGTTTTTGCTATATTTGAGTGATACAAAACTAATCTTTTTTTTACAGAATTAAAACAATTTAAATTTATAGCCTTTGAACGAAAGAATTATTGAACTAGAAAACATTGCACCTAAAGATTTTTGGGGCGCACATGACAGTCATTTAGAGACAATTAAAAAGTATTATCCAAAATTGAAAATTGTTGCCAGAGGTACGGTTTTGAAGGCATTTGGCGAAGCTGAGGTTTTAGATGAATTTGAAAAGCGTTTCCGAAGGTTAATGATGCATTTTACCCGTTTTAATACCATTGACGACAATGTAATTATGCGAGTAATTGAAGGTGATGCACAGCAAACAGGCGAAATGCCAAAAGGTGATCAAATTTTAGTTCATGGATTAGGTGGAAAGTTGATAAAAGCGATGACGCCAAATCAACAGAAATTAGTCGATTTTGTAAATAAAAATGATATGGTTTTTGCTGTTGGTCCAGCCGGAACTGGTAAAACATATACTGCTGTAGCTTTAGCTGTAAGAGCGTTGAAGGAAAAACAAGTCAAACGAATTATATTAACCAGACCAGCAGTAGAAGCAGGGGAAAATTTAGGTTTTTTGCCTGGTGATATGAAGGAAAAATTAGATCCGTACATGCAACCTTTGTATGATGCGTTACGCGATATGATTCCGCCACAAACTTTGGAAGATTATATTTTAAAAGGAATTGTTCAAATTGCACCCTTAGCATTTATGCGTGGAAGAACTTTAGATAATGCTTTTGTAATTTTAGATGAAGCACAAAATACAACCCATTCGCAAATGAAAATGTTCTTAACGCGTATGGGAAAAAACGCCAAGTTTATCATTAATGGTGATCCTGGACAAGTGGATTTACCTAGAAGAACAATTTCTGGATTAAAAGAAGCGATTTTGGTATTAAAAGATGTGGATGGCATTGGTATTTTATACTTAGATGATAAAGATATTGTACGTCATAGATTGGTGAAAGCCGTAATTAATGCTTATAAGAGTATTGAGAATACGGATTAGAGTGTACGACCTCTCTGAGGTTGTTTCACAAAAGCTAACACCTTTTTTGTTATAAATATATGACCTCGAAGAGGTCATATTTAATATTTGTTAGCAAAATCAATTCCAGCGGAATCACATATTTCTAGATAGAATAATTCACGCAAACAAAATCGATTCCATCGGAATCACATATTTATAACACAAAACAATTTACGCAATCAGAATCGATTCCATGGGAATCATATATTTATAACACAAAACAATTAACGCAATCAGAATTGATTCCATCGGAATCACATATTTATAACACAAAACAATTAACGCAATCAGAATCGATTCCATCGGAATCACATATTTATAACACAAAACAATTTACGCAATCAGAATCGATTCCATGGGAATCATATATTTATAACACAAAACAATTAACGCAATCAGAATTGATTCCATCGGAATCACATATTTATAACACAAAACAATTTACGCAATCAGAATCGATTCCATGGGAATCATATATTTATAACACAAAACAATTAACGCAATCAGAATCGATTCCATCGGAATCACA
>CAYWVV010000092.1:0-6536 GCA_964461805.1 uncultured Flavobacterium sp. | reverse complement strand
TCCGATTCATGCTTCATCGGAACACTCGAATTGACGTTTTTAATACTTGTACACATCGGTTGTTTTTTATTGCTTTTTGTTATTCGTGATAGTAAAATACATGAGACGAATAACGTTCATGATTCCACCAATCTTTTCTGGCTCTAGCAAAATAATTATAATTTATTTTACCGGCTTGAGATTGTAATGGGTATTTGACCACGCCATTTTCTCGGAATGCTTTTTTGGTTTTTGTTTCTGGGACAATTGGTACAATATGTCCTGATAAACCTACTATTTTTCTTTTGGCACAGATGATTCCTACGCCACCTTCTGTGTTGACTTTATGTTGAATTTCATCTAAATCGGTCATTTTTTTCCAACCAAAACTAGCGCCCCAAACTCCAAACCAATCGTGAATCGCACTAGAATAAATATTGTCAACCGTTTCGCCAAAAACAGGTTCCACTTCTTCGCCATTTAATACTCTTTGTAAGGCTTCATCTGTCCACCAAATAGTGGGTAAATAGACTTTAGCGAAATAACAATAATCATAAGAGTATACGTTGCAATAGGTATCTTCCACCGTTCTTTGGTATCTTGTGCTTTTTGTAACGTTCAGTTTTTCAATTAATTGATGTAAACTTTCTTTTTTGGTTTCCAAATTGGTTACATCTCTGTAAGGAACTCCTTCATCGCTAATAGGATGAATTTTCATTAAGAAAGAATCTAATCTAGAATCTGGATGAGGTAATAATTGCGCTTCTTTTATTCTGCTGTCAACTTTTGTTACTTCTACAAGAGTTTTTATATCTGATGATGTAGTACTATTTTCCATTGTTGTTGTCTTACTTAAATAATTTTCAACGTTCAATTCATAAGGTTTTAACCGTTTTGAAATATACTAGTTTTTTTTAATTGTTGTGAATTAAATTTACTTAGTTTTCAAAAGTATCAAAATATCTTATAAAAAAAAATTAAAATGTAAAACGCATCAATTTTCTTTTAACTACAAATGCTAAGCTTATGCGGGTTCGTTAACAAAATCCATTCGTACCAAACCGTCATCGTCAATTTTTGTTAGGGTGATTTCGTGTAACGTGTTGGCTAATTCTGGGTTCCAAGGTGTTTTTACTTTTACGTAATTTTCTGTAAAACCAGTAATGTAACCTTCTTTGTTTTCGTTTTCAAACAAAACCGTTCTCGTGGTACCAATTTGGCTTTCGTAATACGCTCTTCGTTTTTTAACTGAAAGTCCACGTAACATTTTACTGCGTTTACTTCTTACGTTTGCGGGTACAGCGCCTGGCATATTTGCAGCTTCTGTATTGTCGCGTTCACTATAGGTAAACACGTGCAAATACGAAATATCCATTTCATTTAAATAATTGTACGTGTCTAAAAAGTGTTCGTCGGTTTCACCAGGAAATCCAACAATGACATCTACACCAATACAAGCGTGTGGCATTACTTCTTTAATTTTATTCACGCGTTCCGTATAAATTTCACGTTGGTAACGACGCTTCATTTTTCCTAAAATTTCATTGCTACCACTTTGTAAGGGAATATGAAAATGCGGTACGAAAGTTCTGCTTTTGCTTACAAATTCTATCGTTTCGTTTTTTAGTAAATTAGGCTCAATACTTGAAATTCTTAGTCTTTCAATACCATCCACTTTGTCTAATTCTTGCACTAATTCTAAGAAAGTATGTTCGTGTTTTTTGTTTCCGAATTCCCCTTTACCGTAATCGCCAATGTTTACACCGGTTAATACAATTTCTTTGATGTTTTGCTCTGAAATTTCTTTCGCGTTTTTCAATACATTTTCCAAAGCATCACTTCTCGAAATTCCACGCGCTAACGGAATGGTACAATACGTACATTTATAATCGCAACCATCTTGCACTTTTAGGAAAGCACGTGTTCTGTCGCCAATAGAATAACTTCCGACATAAAAATCGGCTTCTTCAATTTCGCAACTGTGTACTTCGCCCATATCGTTTTTGGATAGGTCGTTGATGTAATCGGTAATTTTGAATTTTTCTGTCGCACCTAAAACCAAATCAACGCCATCTACTGCGGCTAATTCTTCAGGTTTCAGTTGGGCATAACAACCTACGGCGGCCACAAAAGCTTTGTCGTTTAGTTTCATGGCTTTTTTCACCACTTGTTTAAACTGTCTATCGGCATTTTCCGTTACCGAACACGTGTTTATTACATATATATCGGCAATTTCTTCAAAATCCACTCTATCAAAACCTTCTTCTGTAAAGTTTCGGGCAATGGTAGAAGTTTCCGAAAAATTCAGTTTACAACCTAGTGTATAAAAAGCTACTTTTTTTCTATCAGACATAATTATCTTCAATTAGTGAAATCGTTATCGAAAAATTGAGATTGCAAAATTACATATATTTTTAAATTAGTTGTTTATTATTTAAATATTTTGAATACTTGAAAACAACAATTGTATATAGATATAATCCACATTAATCGAAAGATGATAAATATTCTTTGGGAGGTTTTCCAAATTTTTTTTTAAATGCTCTGTTAAAAGTTACTCTACTATTAAATCCTATATCAAGATATATGTCTTTTAATGATGTTTTTTCATCATTGTTTTTATTATAAAGTTCCATGAAATATTCTAGTCTTATTCCATTAATATAAGTTTTAAAGTTCTGGTTTGCACAATAGTTTATAGCAATAGAAATTTGAGATATATTATAACCAGTCATTTTTGCAAGTTTGTTCATATCGAAGTCAATATCCTTCCATGGTTTTTCTTTATTTAGATATAATTCAATCTCGTTGAATAGGTTTTTAAAATGTTTGTTTTCAGTATTATCATCAATATTTTCTAGTTTTTCATCTATAACATAATCAATGGAGTTAAATTGTTTTTTATTAAATAGAAATGCTTCTTTATAATTTTTACCGTAATAGTATATTATTAAAAATAAAAATGAAAATAAGAATAGATATGTAATGAAAGCTAGTTTTATTTCATAATCCTTGTGAGTATCCACATTATAGTTAATATTTATTAAATAATTTAGTGGTAATATTAAAAGAGTTATTAATGTTAATATAAGAGTAGTTTTGAACTCGTAATATAAATAAATACCAAATGGAAATATTAATGCATTTATTAGAACATATTTTAAATATGGACCGCTAAAAGTCCCATATACTATTTGTAGTATGATTAAAAATATAGAAAATAGTTTCCCTGCTTCGCTAATATTATATGAATATTTAACTTTATGATGAAATAAAAGTGTGATACCAACTGCACCTAATACAATTCCATCAATTATTATATATAGATAATTTGAATATGCCAAGTGTGTTGAAAAAAATAAAATATGTCTTATGAATAAAATAATCAAATAATATTTTATAAAATCATACTGTATGGTGTTGTATGACAGGTCGCTACTGTGTTTCATTTTATTTAAATGGTTCGTTTTTTTGTTTCAAAAAATCATTTAATTTTATTTAAATGTTTGATTTTTAATTGTTTGTATTTTTTTTTAATATTTTTTTATTTTGAAATATTTATGTAAAAAATGTCTGATACATTGCAATATACAAAAATTCATAAACTATGGAAAAAATTATCATTACACTAAGAAAAAGTACTACTTTGTTATTGCTTTTATTTTCAACAGTTATTTATTCTCAGGTGGGTATAAATACAATTACACCAGATCCTAATTCTATTCTGGATGTAGTTTCAACTGACAAAGGAGTATTGTTACCTAGGGTTGAATTAATTAGTTTAACCAATCCAAGCCCTTTATCAACTCATACAAAAGGCATGATAGTGTTTAATAATGGGACCTTTGGTTCTATTGTAAAAGAAGGATACTATTATAATGATGGAACTAAATGGAATATAATGGGAAATCAATCAAGTAAATTAATTTCATTTGATACATTAGATCCAAATTTGATAGGTGCTCAATTTTCACCTAATGAACCACAAGTGTTAAATAATATTTATGTTTCTTTAAATAATGGCTTGTATTGGAAATATGATGATGTTTCAGGGCAATACATTAGTTATCTACCAGAAGCCTCGACGGAATGGTATTTGAATAATTCTGTAATTGATGCAGGAGCAAATAAAAACTTAAGTATATATAGAAAAGGTTCTGTAGGGATAGGAAATTTGAATGCGGTAGATCCAAGTGCAATGTTAGAAATTAATTCAAAAAATCAAGGGTTTTTACCACCAAGAATGACTAAGATAGAAAGAGATAATCTTACTAGTCCAGCAACTGGATTGGTTCTTTATTGCTCAGATTGTAACAATGGTGATGGTTGTTTAGTTTATAATTATGGTACAGCTTCTCAGCCTCAATGGGAATGTTTAGGAGCTCCAAAAGGCTCTATTGTTGCTATAGATTGTGCTGGAAGTGCTATAAATGGTAATTATGTAAAAGATACCCCTAATACCGTTGCTAATACCGTTACAATAAAAATTGATAACAATACATTTTCTAGTATTACAAATAACTTTACAGGATATTTGACTTTATCAGGAGCATCAGCAGGTTTAACAATATCTGGACCAACACCAGTACAACCTGTCACCATAGCAGCTGGAGCAAGTCAAACTTTAACTTATACTATTACTGGAACTCCATCTATTTCAGGACCCTTAACCGCACGATTTTCGGGTAATGGTTTAACTTGTGAAAAAACAAAAATAGTTTTGAGTTCAAGCGTAATTCCTGATTGTGCTGGTACGTTTGTATACGGAATGGCTCCATTAAAATATTTAAAAAGCGGAACGACTTATACTGCGGGGACAATAAGAATACCGTATACATCAACACAAACTTTTGCTTATCCCTCTCAAACTGTTACATTGGCAAGCGGTTTAACATTAACTAGAACTGCGGGTACTTTTACAGCCCCTTCTGGCTATGTGGAATACACCATTGGAGGAACATATCTTGGTTCTGATTGTAGTACTGTTACAGCAAACATAACTATCTATACAGATGTTTCTTGTAGTGTTGTAATAGGGGATGGATATTCTGAGTATTTTAATGGTACTTATGTAGCTTCAAGTAGTGGATATAGTAATAGCTGTCCTGTTACACAGTCGGGAATGACTGATACTAATTTTAATACAGGTTGGGCATCTCCTAATACAAGTGCTAATCAGTGGATTGAAATAAGTTTCCCTTCAATGTCTATTAAACAAGTTGCACTTTCTGGTGGAGCAATTCCATGTTGGGGAAGTAATTCTCAATACGTTTCTTATAACTCAAATACAGCTGGTTTGCAATTAGAGTATTGGAATGGATCTTCTTGGGTAAATGCAGGTGTTGCTGTTCCTGCATTGAGCCAAACACAATTAAGTTATATAAATCTAAGTTGTAATGCAATTACAACAACAAAATTGAGAATCAGAAATAATAATGCCCAATGGTGGGGATTAGGAACTTTTTATCCTTCAGGATATTGGGATGCTAAAATCGTGCCTCCTACATTAAATTGTTCTACTGCTACAATTGCACTTAGTCCAAGTAATGGTTTAGTAAATGGTCAATCTTATACTGGTACGGTAACAGTTAATTACACATCAACAGTTTCATCTCCTTTTGGATTAGAAGTAGTTTCACGAAGTGGAATTACTCTAACAAGAAATGCAGGAACTATGGTAAATGGTTCTGGGTCTATAGTTTATTCTATTTCTGGTACATATACTGGTGTATCATATAATTCACAAGATTTTCCAATTTCACTATTTGGAGCTATTTGTAATGTAACTTTAGGAAGCCCTACTAAATTCTTAACTGGTACTTATACTGCTACTCCTGGGAATACTTTTGCTACACCAGCCTGTCCAGGTAGTCAAGCAGGCATGACAGATACTGATTATACAACTGGTTGGGCATCACCTAATAGTACTACTCTAAATCAATGGATACAAATTGATTTTGGAACAACAAAAGCAGTTAAAGGTGTTGTAGTTTCGGGTGGACCAGTAAGTTGTTGGGGGGTAAATGCGATTTATGTTTCATATTGGACTAATTTGGCAGGAATAAAATTTGAATATTGGAACGGAAGTGCTTGGATTAATTTTTCATCAGTAGCTAATGACTTGACACAAAACTCTTTAACTACATATACTTTAGCTGCTCCTGTTATGACAACAAGGATTAGAGTAACAAATTCAATTGCTCAATGGTGGGGGTTAGGAACTTTTTATCCTATAACATACTAGAGAATAAAGTTGATAATAAGCTTATTAATCAGAAACTATTCTTAAAAAAGTAAATGTGATTAAGTCTATAATGATGAATTTGTTATCAAGTAATAAACATATTTATAGATTAAAACTTATAGGAAGAGTGTTATTTCTTTAGTAAAAATAACACCTTCCTTAGTTTAATATTGAGATACAAAATAAAAATATTATTCTCTTTAATTTTTTTGTGTAATTAATATAAATACCTATATTTGCACTCTGAAATAAAAACAAAATTAACAAAAGGTTATAAGGCGTTTACACCTTTTTATGTAAAAAGCCGCGAAAC
>CAYWVV010000091.1:0-6601 GCA_964461805.1 uncultured Flavobacterium sp. | reverse complement strand
TTTGATTAGAACAATATTAACTGACCTTGTTGCGTTAAGGTCTTGAATCCGCCACACTTCAAAAGACATTTTGAATAAAAAATGAAATTTTGGAAATCAAAACAGCAATTAAATTTGTAACTTTGTTGAAATTAAAATTGAATGAAATTAGCAGTTAAACAAAATACAAAAAATAAATTTGGACAATACTTCACACCAAGAGTAGTGGCTGATTTTATGATTGAAATGGCTAACATTTCTCAAAACTCTAAAATTTTAGAACCTTCTTGTGGAGAGGGTGTTTTTTTAGACTTGTTAAAACAAAAAGGATATAATAATTTAACAGCGTTTGAGATAGACCAAGAATTAGCACGAGAATTTGACTGTGTGAAATACGAGAGCTTTGTGTCTGCAAAAATTTACGAAAAATATGATTTAATTATTGGAAATCCGCCATATATTCGTTGGAAAAATCTTGAAGAAGAACTAAAACAAGAACTTTCTAATAACCCAATTTGGAACAAATATTTTAACTCACTTTGTGACTACCTATATATTTTTATTCTCAAATCAATTGAATTACTCAATGAAAATGGGCAACTTATTTTTATTTGCCCTGAATATTGGATGAATACAACCCATTCCATTTCATTGAGAAATTATATGGTTCAAAATGGCTATTTTGAAGAAATTTATCACTTCAATGAAACACCAATTTTTGAAAAAGTTACAGTTTCTATTGTAGTATTTAAGTTTGTGAAAAGTAAAGTCAGAAATCAAAAAATAAGAGTATCAAAATTCTACGCCAATCAGAAATTAACAACTGAAACGTTACATAATCTTAAAAATCAAATTCCGTTTAAAGATGCTGAATTTTTAAATGTTTCTCAATTTCAACTAAACGAAAGATGGTTGTTACAATCTGATGAAGTCCGAGAAGAACTACAGATTTTAGAAATTAATTGTGTAAAGAAAAATCAAAACACTTTACTTAACCTATTTGACAAAAACAAACAAGAATTCCATACAATTGGAGACTTTTGTGATATTGGAAATGGATTAGTTAGTGGGTTAGACAAGGTGTTTCAAGTAAATGGACACATTCTAACAGAAAACGAAATAAACGCTACAATCAATGTAGTAAAAGCAAAAGATTTAAAACCATTTGTTATAGAAAACGTAACAAAATATATTTACATAAATGAAGGTTTAGAAGAAGAAAGTTTTAAAGACATTTACCCTAATTTTTATACTCATTTTCAAAAACATAAAGCAGATTTAGATAAAAGATATCAATACAATAGAAAAATAAATTATTGGGAATGGGTCTTTTTACGAAATTTCAATTTATTTAAAAAAGAAGAAAAAAGAATATTTGTACCTTGTAAAGAAAGGATTTCTAATAAAAATTACTTCCGTTTTGCTTTGGTTGATGAAAACGTTTTTCCAACCCAAGATGTTACAGCTATTTTTAGAAAACAAAATACAAAAGAAAGCATTGAATATATTTTAGCATATTTGAATAATCCGATTATTTTTGATTGGCTAAAATGTAATGGAATTGTTAAAGGAAATATTGTAGAATTTTCTGAAAAACCAATCTCAAGTATTCCTTTTAGAGTTATTGATTGGTCAAATGAAAAAGAAGTAGTATTACATAATTCAATATCAGAAAAAACCAAACAATATTTAAAAAATCAAGACAAGCTTTTGCTTGACTTAATAAATCAATCATTTAATAAATTATTTAGCATAACATAATGAACGTAAATTATACAGAATTAATTAAAAACGTAAAGGGAACATTTGTACAAAAACCTCTTTCAGGTACATTGTCAGGTCATTCAGCAGGTGAACCTTTTGACAAACACGTTTATAGCGAAATTAAAAAACAATTGCCATATAATACATTTAGACAATATGAATATCTAAACGATTTATACAGTAAAAATGCTGAAATCATAGGAGTACAGGCAAGACAAGCATTGTTTAATTCTCCAAGTGTCCTTTTTTTATTAAGCAGAGGGAAAGAGGCAACTAAAAAATGGTCGTTAGAAAATCCATTTGATGAAAAGCAAGATGATACGGCTGATATTCTTGTTGTCAAAGACGACTTTTATGAAATAATTGATATTAAGACAAGAAATTTATCAAAAACAGCACAACCACCAAATATTATTTCAGCTTTAAAATTAGCCCAACTATGTGCTATAATGTTAGATAACAAGGAGTTTGACAATCTTTCGATTAACTATTTTGAAGTAGATTGGCTTTTAGAAGAAGATAAATTGGTATGCAAAGATGCTCATTTTGTAAGTTTATTCAAGTCTATTCCAGAAAACTTGTATATCAATTGGGCTGCTGCAATGCAAATTCAATTTCACGTTTGTAATTTAGACCAAGAATTTAAAGGTACAATTGAAGCTTGGGCAAAAACCTATCTTAAACATTTTGTAGCACAAGTATACAAACGTTCAGAATATATGATTGAAAAATACGCAAAACCGTTTGAAAAATATATTGACTAACAAAAAAAACGGCATATAACAGGCGTTTGGCAAGATTGCGAATTTTGTAGTAAATTCACGTTTATTTCTCGCAAGAAATTTTATCTTTGATAGAAAATAATCGGTTCCGAAGTTCGCAACCTCGCCAAGCGCCGGAACGTTAAATACAAGTTTTGTGGAATCGAGAACGCTGAATAAAATCTGATAATTTTTACATCTATTTTCAGAAAACACTTCGCTCCTATTTTTGTTTTAAATTCGAAAAATCACAATTTGTTTATTTAAAATTTTTAAGTTTTTAATTTGTTGTTGAAAATGGAAGAATCGAAAATTGATTGCGGAAATAGTTTGCGAAAAAAAATGGAGAAATGAAAATCGATTCTTGAATTAGTTTGCGAAAAAGTATTGCGTATAAATTGTAGAATCGGAAATCGTTACTTGAATTGGTTTGCGAAAAAAGAATTGCGTAAACTTATTGAAACGAAAAACGTTGTTTGAAATGGTTTGCGAAAGTTTTGCGGAAACTTGTTGAAACGAAAATGATTTTCGAAAACTGAAAATAGTATGTGAAATTATAAAAAAACCTGTATTTAACAGCGGTTTGCTAAAATGGCGACTTTTTCTTTAAAATCATGTTCACTTTTCGCAAGAAATTGTATCTTAGCTACAAATAAACAATTTACGAAGTCGCCACTTCAGCAAGCCGCGGCCCGTTAGCAGCTATACCTAAAAAACTAAACGCTTAAAATGGAATCAATAATAAATTTGTACTTAATGATTGGCTTTATTCTAATAGGAACCTTAATAGTTATGGGTTATGTAATACCGCACAGTTTAAGATTTTTCAGATATTCAAGATTTTACACACAAGCTTTAGTATCGTCTTTTATTCTGTTATTAATTGGAATAGCTTTACAATCATACGAAAATCAGGATTGTGACGAAAGACGCTTAATGTTTTACCCATTATGTCCTTTAATATTTCTTTTACTTTACAAATTATCAGATAATATCGCCATGAAAAAATTAAAAAGACATATGTATTACTTAACAATGTGGCAAATTAGAGATGAAGAATCTTCAAAGTCTACGCTAATTGAAAATATTACACAGTATACAATCTTTCTTATATCAATATTTATTCCAATGGCTGTTAGTAATTGGTTTGTAAATAATTGGTACAGCTGCTAACAGGCGTTTGGCAAGATTGCGAATTTTGTAGTAAATACACGTTTACATTTCGCAAGAAATTTTATCTTTGATAGAAAATAATCGGTTCCGAAGTTCGCAACCTCGCCAAGCGCCGGAACGTTATGCGAGAGTTGTGCCGAAATTACGCAGAAGAAAATCATTAAAAAAATGCATTTATTTGCGTAGAAAAGCTAAAAGTTATATTTATGAAAAAAAAATATTGGATAATTACAATCTTCATCGCTGTACTAATTTTTATATTTATAAATACATTTATCCATTCATCTAACGAAAACAATAAAGAGTACAATTTTGTCATAACAAAAACTGAAACAACGCCGACAAGTACTTTAATAGTTTACGATAAAGAAAAGGAAATATCGTTTTGGAATTTTATAATTTCTGAAAATAGTGGTGTCAAGAAAGGAGATTTAATTTATAAACCTAAACATTCTAATTTTCTTTACGTAAAAAGAAAAGATAAAAACGGAATTTATAAAGCATTTCTAAAAGAAAACTATACAGGAATTTTTACGTTTAGCAAAAAGGATTAAAATGAAAATTGGTTTACGCTGAAAAATTTAAAATAGAATAATGAAAATTAGAATTTGAAAAGCAGAAACGTGAAAAGTTTGCTGTTAAAATCATATTTTCGACAAAACAACCCTCGCATAACAGGCGTTTGGCAAGATTGCGAATTTTGTAGTAAATCCACGTTTATTTCTCGCAAGAAATTTTATCTTTGATAGAAAATAATCAGTTCCGAACTTCGCAACCTCGCCAAGCGCCGGAACGTTAGGTGCAAGCGCCGAGCTGCACGGAACTTGAGAAAATCCTACTAAAAAAATAAAATAAAATTCGTAGCTTTACGTCAATAATTAATTTAGAAGAAAATGATAGCGGAAAAGACATTAAATAGAACATTACATATTGCGAAATCTTCGAAAAAAGATGAGTTTTATACCCAACTATCAGATATAGAAAGTGAATTAAAGCATTATAAAGAACATTTTAAAGATAAAGTGGTTTTTTGTAACTGTGACGACCCAAGAGTTAGTAATTTCTTTCATTATTTTTCATACAACTTTGAAAATTTAGGATTAAAAAAACTTATTACAACTTGTTACAAAAATCAAGAGAAAGATTTATTTGGTCAAGAAAAATCTGAAGATGCAGTATTTCTTGAATACACAGGCGACAAAAATGGAAATAATATTCCTGATGCAGAAGAAATTGGCGTAAAACCTCTAAAAGGTGATGGCGATTTTCGTAGTAAAGAAAGTATCGACTTGCTAAAGCAAGCCGATATTGTCGTTACCAATCCGCCATTTTCTTTATTTAGAGAATATGTAGAACAATTAGTAAAATACGAAAAAAAGTTTTTAATAATTGGGAACATTAATGCAATAACGTACAAGGAAATCTTTAAACTAATAAAAGAAAACAAAGCTTGGTTAGGTATAAATATGGGTAGAGGAATTTCAGGTTTTATAGTTCCAGAACATTACGAACTTTATGGTACAGAAACAAATATTGATAGCTTTGGAAATAGAATAATTTCTCCAAACAATTGTCTGTGGCTAACAAATTTAGATACTTTTAAGCGTCACGAAGATATTGTTCTTACTAAAACATATTATGGTAACGAAAACGATTATCCTACATTTGACAATTACGATGCAATTAATGTAAATAAAACCCAAGATATACCAAAAGACTATGAGGGAATTATGGGTGTTCCAATTACATTTTTACATAAATATAATCCCGAACAATTTGAACTAATTAAATTTAGAAAAGGAAATGACGAAAAAGATTTATCCATAAATGGTAAATGTCCGTATTTTAGAATATTAATCAAAAACAAAAGAATCTAAATATTTCAATATTAACAAATGGCAAAAAAACAAACAGACCGACTACGAATTGAGAAAGTAAGAGGTCAAGGACAAAAAGAGATATTTAGTGAAAATGCGTTAAAACACGATGCGAATGTAAATGATTTTTCAAAAGTTGTTTTTGAAACTTTGCAGAAAAACTATCCAAAACTTGAATTTCGCTTTAGAAAATCTTTACAAAAAAAAGAAATAAATGAAAAACTAAATTCCGTTGATTCACGTTTAGGAATAACAGTATTTGTTGAAAAAGCGGAAATAAGACCAGATGGCGGAATTATTGAGGTTAAAGACAAAGACGAAAAGTGGCGTATTGTATTAATCTGTGAAGCAAAGCACCAAGGAAAGGATATTGAAAATATAAGTAAAGGACTTTTAGTTGGCAAAAATAACGACCAAGAATTTATGTTAGCAGGAAATGCAATTGAGCGTTCTCATAAAAACATAAATGAAGTAAGAAACATAATGATTGATGAAAAACATTTTCCTTATATCTTGTTTTTACAAGGTTCTAACTTTCTTACTGAACCAATAACAATAAAGCGACCAGACGGAACAGAAACAACTCTGAAACACGATGCAGGTTCGTTAAACAGAATTGATAGATTAACAGCAGCTAACTACAGTTTACCGATTAATCAAAATAGTTGCGAAAATATATTCATTTCTGTTGACAAACAATCTGTTATGCTTCAAGCAGTATCAATTTATACAAAACCAACTGAATGGACAATTGAAGAAATGTTACCAATAATGTTGGATGTTTCAAAAACTTCATTGAGAATTTTAGGAGTAACAGAATAATGATAAAAACAAAAGCGCCAGCACCTAACAGCCGTTTTGCACAATTGCGAATTTTGTAGTAAAATCACGCTTACTTTTCGTAAGAAATTTTATCTTTGATAGAAAATAATCAGTTCCGAAGTTCGCAACTGCGCAAAGCGGCGGAACGTTAGCAGCAAATTTAGAAAAACCGGGAGAATTCAATAACTTAATGCAACAAATGATAATTTTTATCTTTGTTGAATT
>CAYWVV010000090.1:0-6602 GCA_964461805.1 uncultured Flavobacterium sp. | reverse complement strand
CTTTGCTTACTTTGAACTGTTGCCCTGCTATCTCTACGATTGCGTACATAACAATGTGTTTAGATTATTATTTTTTCAGTTTGCAAATATACAATTATTTATGAATCACGCAACATAACTTTTCTTTTTTCTTTGATTTAAATAAAATATAGATGTTTTTCTTTTTACAGTGTAACAATATTTGTATTCCGAAGACTAATTAACACCATTTATAATTATAAAATTACTTATGAAAAAAACTTTAATGGCTATAGGAACAATGGCAATGTTAGGAAGTACGGCAAATGCGCAGAAAGTAGCATTCGAAGAATTTGATTTAGATAACGGATTACACGTAGTATTGCATCAAGATAATTCTGCTCCAGTTATTATTACATCAGTTATGTATCATGTTGGTGCTAAAGATGAACAACCCAACCGCACGGGTTTTGCTCACTTTTTTGAGCATTTATTGTTTGAAGGAACAAAAAATATCGGCAAAGGAGAATGGTTCAAGTTAGTAACTGCTAATGGCGGACAAAATAATGCTAATACGTCTGATGACAGAACGTATTATTACGAAGTTTTCCCATCTAACAATTTAGAATTAGCTATTTGGATGGAATCGGAAAGATTACTGCATCCTGTAATTGATCAAAAGGGAGTAGATACTCAAAATGAAGTGGTTAAAGAAGAAAAACGTTTAAGAATTGACAACCAACCTTACGGAAATATTTTTAAAGCCATCAAACAAAATTTATTTAAAAATCATCCTTACCGTTGGACAACTATTGGTGAAATGGAGCATTTAGATGCTGCTACTTTAGAAGAATTTCAAGCGTTTAATAAGAAATTTTACATTCCAAATAATGCTGTTTTAGTCGTTGCTGGTCAGTTTGACAATGCTCAAGCTAAAACTTGGATTAAAAAATATTTTGGAGCGATTCCGAAAGGAGCACCAGTTCAACGTCAAAAATTTGAAGAAGCTCCAATCACATCTACAATTAATGCAACTTGGGAAGATCCTAATGTGCAATTACCAATGACTTTAGCAGCTTACAGAACGCCATCAATGAAAACTAAGGACGCTCGTGTTTTAGATATGATTTCTTCTTATTTATCAGATGGAAAAAGTTCTAAATTGTATAAAAAAATGGTAGATGAGAAAAAAGTGTCTGTTCAGGTAGGTGCTTTCAATAATTCTCAAGAAGATTATGGTCAATATATTATTTATAGTTTGCCATTAGGAGATGTTTCTTCAGAAAGTTTATTAAAAGAAATTGATGAAGAAATTGTAAACATGCAAAACAATTTAATTTCTGAAAACGATTTTCAAAAACTTCAAAATAAATTTGAAAGTAATTATGTAAATTCCAATTCAACTGTAGAAGGAATTGCAGAAAATTTAGCATCCTATTATTTATTATACGGTGATATTAATTTAGTAAATTCTGAAATTGAAATTTACCGTTCAATTACAAGAGAAGATATCAAAGAAGTTGCAAAAAAATATTTAAACCCAAACCAACGTTTGATTTTAAATTATGGACCTGCAAAAGAAAAAACAGCTAAATAATTTTAAGAGAAAATGAAAAAATACTTATATATAGCAGCCAGTTTATTCCTTACAATAACTATGCAAGCACAAGACAGATCAATGCCTAAACAAGGCCCAGCTCCAACTATTAACATCAAAAAACCGGTAACTTTTGTTTTAGAAAATGGTTTAAAAGTGTTGGTTGTTGAAAACAATAAATTACCAAGAGTTTCTTATAACTTAACTTTAGATAATGCACCTTTTACAGAAGGTAACAAAAAAGGAGTTACAGATTTAGTAAGCGCTATGATCGGAAATGCTACTGAAACGATTTCAAAAGAAAAATTTAATGAAGAAATTGACTTTTTAGGTGCGACAATTAATTTTTACGATTCTGGAGCTTCTGCGAATGGTTTGTCTAGATATTCTTCTAGAATTATGGAACTTTTAGCAGACGGAGCTTTAAATCCATTATTTACTCAAGCAGATTTTGATGCAGAAAGAGCCA
Source organism: uncultured Flavobacterium sp. (assembly GCA_964461805.1). Taxonomy (GTDB): domain Bacteria; phylum Bacteroidota; class Bacteroidia; order Flavobacteriales; family Flavobacteriaceae; genus Flavobacterium. Next base: position 4,578 of record CAYWVV010000090.1, on the reverse strand, counting down.
AATTAATCGAAAATTTAAAATCTGACGAGAAAAGCACTTCTGCAATTGCGACTCGTGTGCAAAATGTGTTAACTTTTGGAAAAGATCATTATAGTGGTGAATTTACTTCTGAAGAAACGTTAAAAAATGTGACTTTACAAGATGTGATCAATCATTATAATACGTATTTTGTTCCTTCAAATGCATATTTAGTGGTTATTGGTGATGTGAAAACTGCCGATGTGAAGAAAAAAGTAGCTGAGTTATTTGGAGCTGATGTTTGGAAAAAAGCGACAGCACCTAACTTAATCTATAATGATCCAAAAGATTTACAATATTCTCAAATCAATTTTGTTGATGTGCCAAATGCGGTTCAAACGGAAATTGCTTTAATCAACTTGTCAAGATTAAAAATGAATGATAAAGATTATTTCGCTGCTATTTTAGCCAACCAAATTCTTGGTGGTGGTGGAGAAGGTCGTTTGTTCTTAAACTTAAGAGAAAAGCACGGTTGGACATACGGTTCGTATTCTAATTTAGGATCGGGTAAATATATTTCTAAATTTTCTTCTACTGCTTCAGTAAGAAATAAAGTAACTGATAGTGCTGTTGTGGAAATTTTCAACGAATTGAAAAAAATCCGTACAGATTTAGTTTCTGCTGAAGATTTGAAAATCGCAAAAGCCAAATACATTGGAAACTTTGTTATGCAAATTGAAAAACCAGCTACAATTGCTCGTTATGCTTTAAATATTAAAACATTAGGTTTGCCTGAAGATTTTTACGAAAATTATGTAAAAAATATTAATGCGGTAACTTCAGAAGACATTAGAAATGCTGCAAATAAATATTTCTTAGCAGATAATACAAGAGTGGTAATTGTAGGTAAAGCTTCAGAGGTTTTACCAGGTTTAGAAGCTATGAGCGCCAAAGAAAAAATGCCAATTTTCTATTTTGATAAATACGGAAAAAAAGCAGACAAACCAGTAGTGAAAAAAGAAATTCCAGCAGGTGTTACGGCTCAAACAATTCTTAAGAAACATATTGATTTAATTGGTGGAGAGAAAGCTTTAAGTCAAATTAAAACCATGCTTATCACTTATAAAGGTGCTATTCAAGGTCAAGAATTAGTAATGGTAACAAAATCTTCTAGCAAGAGTATGAATAGTGTGGTGATTACTGGTATGGGAATGACTTTAGCTAAAAACATTGTTGGAAAAGATTTCGCTTACACGGAATCTCAAGGAAAAAGAACGGATGTAAAAGGGGATGAGTATACTCAAATGAAACAGGAATCTATTCCGTTCCAAGAATTGGCGATGATAAAAGATAAGAATGTTTTGTTAACTGGTATTGAAAAAATTAACGAAAAAGAAGCTTACGTAGTAGTTTATGGTAAATCTAAATATTATTACGATGTAACTACAGGTTATAGAATTGCAGTTGAAATGCCGGGTAAAGAAGGTAATCCAGCAACAATAGTAAATTATAATGACTATAAAGATTTTAAAGGAATTAAATATCCGTATTTAATGTCAATTAATGTAGGTTTTCCTTTAGATTTTAGTGCTTTTGAAGTGAAAATCAACGAAGGAATTACTGATAAAGATTTCGAATAAATTTTTATTTTGATAGAAAAAAAGGATTGCTTTCGCAATCCTTTTTTTTGTTCTATATAGTTGTTATTTTCTATTCGTGATATAAACCCCAAACAAGATTATTACAGTTCCTAACATTTGTAATAAAGTTACACCTTCGTTAAATATCATGCTCCAAATTGTAGCAACTATTGGTATTAAGTAGGTTACGTTTGAAGCAAATATTGGAGATGACATCTGTATTAATTTATAAAAATAAATATTGGCTATTCCTGTGCCAACAATTCCTAAAATTCCAACATAAACTAAGGGATGAATGTTTTCTGCAAAACTTAATCCATCAGATATTGGATGAATGGTTTGGAAATCAAATCCGTTATAAAGTAAAATTCCTAAGGCTGGGATCAGTAAGAAAGCAAAATTTCCAACCGTAATAGAAAGTGGTGAAACATCAGATAAATGTTTTTTTACCAAATTAATATTTGCAGCATAGCACCAAGATGCAGCAATGACCAAAAGAGCAAACCAATAGTTTTTGGATGGATTGCCTGATGCGCCAGCGTAAACCAATACCAAACAGCCTGCAATACCAATTAATAAACCTAAAATTTGTTTTCGGCTAAATGTTAATCCGAAAAATATGCTTCCAATTATTAAAGTGTTTAAAGGAGTAAATGAGTTTAATGTTGAGCTGATAGAGCTACTAATTTCTGTTTGAGCTAATGCAAATAGAAAAATAGGGAAGAAGTTGCCAAGTAATCCAGCTAAAAGTACGTATTTGATTTTGGTTGAATTTATTTTTACTAGTTCTTTTCCTGCAATAAGAAGTAAAAAAACGGATGTAAATATAATTCGGTATGCGCCTAATTGGTAGGCATTCATTCCGCCATCTAATCCTTTTTTCATCAGGATAAATGAACTTCCCCAAACTACTGCTAAAACAAGCAATATAAACCATTTTGAATTTTTGTTTCCCATAAAATGCGTGTAAAAAATAAGGCTGTCAAATTTGACAGCCTTAAAGGTATACTTATTTTTAAGATATATTATCCTAAAGCAGCTCTTTTGAATCCTGTTACAGTTAAATCTCCATTTACAGATTTAATGTAAGCAGCAACACTCATTGAACTATCTTTAATATAATCTTGGTTTACTAAAGTGTTATCTTTAAAGAAACGCCCTAATTTACCTTTAGCGATATTTTCAATCATTGCTTCTGGTTTACCTTCTTGACGTAACATATCTTTTGCGATTTCGATTTCTTTTTCGATAGTTGCAGCATCAACACCAGCTTCATCTAAAGCGATTGGCGCCATTGCAGCAGCTTGCATAGCAACGTTTCTAGCAGCTTCAGCACCACCTTCAACATTTGCAGATAAAGCTACTAAAGTAGCGATACCATTTCCTGCGTGAATGTAAGAATTAACAAAAGCACCTTCTAATCTTTCGAAAGAACCGATTTCAATTTTTTCTCCAATTACACCAGTTTGCTCAATTAATTTCTCAGCAACAGTAATTCCACCAAAATCAGCAGCTAAGAAAGCCTCTTTATCAGTAAAGTTTAAAGCTAAGTTAGCGAAATCATTTGCTAATTTTACGAAACCTTCGTTTTTACCTACGAAATCAGTTTCACAATTTAAAGAAACAACAACACCAGCAGTATTATCACCGTTAACAACAGCAATAACGGCACCTTCTGTAGATTCTCTGTCAGAACGGTTAGCAGCAACTTTTTGACCTTTTTTTCTTAAAATTTCAATGGCTAATTCAAAATTACCTTCAGCTTCAACTAAAGCTTTTTTGCAATCCATCATACCAGCACCAGTTGTAGTTCTTAATTTGTTAACTTCAGCAGCAGTTATATTTGACATTTTATTATATTTTAAATTATTAGTGTAAAAAAAGAAATTCCAATCGTAAAAATCCAAATTCCAGTTTTATATAATTTATAACAAAAAGTTAATAAATTAATTTGGAATTTGGAATTTTACTTTCGGAATTTATGTTATTTATGCTTCAGATGAAGTTTCTTCAGCTTCAGCTACAGGAGCTTCAGTTGCAGTTTCTTCTTTGTCTGATTTTCTCTCAGATAATCCTTCTGTAATAGAAGTAGTTACTAAAGATAAAATTTTATCGATTGATTTAGAAGCATCGTCGTTAGCTGGGATAACATACTCAACCAAACGAGGGTCAGAGTTTGTATCAACCATTGCGAATACTGGAATGTTTAACTTTTTTGCTTCTTTAACAGCGATATGTTCAGCTTTAATATCTACTACGAATAATGCAGCAGGAATTCTTGACATGTCAGCAATTGAACCTAAGTTCTTGTCTAATTTTGCTCTTAAACGATCAACTTGTAAACGTTCTTTTTTAGAAAGCGTCATAAAAGTACCGTCTTTTTTCATTCTGTCAATAGAAGCCATTTTTTTAATAGCTTTTCTGATAGTGATGAAGTTTGTTAACATACCACCTGGCCATCTTTCAGTGATGTACGGCATGTTACAAGCAGCAGCTTTTTCAGCAACGATATCTTTTGCTTGTTTTTTGGTAGCTACGAAAAGTATTTTTCTACCAGATGCAGCAATTTTTTTCAAAGCTTCATTCGCTTCTTCAATTTTTGCAGCAGTTTTATATAGGTTAATGATATGAATACCATTACGTTCCATATAAATGTAAGGAGCCATGTTTGGATCCCACTTACGAGTCATGTGTCCAAAATGAACACCAGCCTCTAATAACTCTTTAACGTCAATTTTGTTTGCCATTTTGTAATAGTTTACGTTCCGTGTTCTAGCAATTCCTAAGTAGTAACTTGCGTTAGTCTTAAAAATTTAGATGCTAAACTAATTTCTTTTTCAATAAAAAGAAATATCGACAACTTGTTTTTAAATTCTAATTTAATTGTAAAAAGGTATCTGAAAAAAGATACTGAAATATTTCCAGTATTAACGTTTCGAGAATTGGAATCTCTTACGTGCTTTCTTCTGACCGAATTTTT
>CAYWVV010000089.1:0-6900 GCA_964461805.1 uncultured Flavobacterium sp. | reverse complement strand
AGGAAATTATTCGTATTATTTAGAGAAAAAAGAAGAACGTCAAATTTCTGAAAACTCTAGTATTGATAAAGCACAAAACCTTTTCATTAAGGAATTGGCTTGGATGCGTCGTCAACCAAAAGCAAGAACTACCAAATCGAAATCGCGTCAAGATGATTTTTATGTGATCAAGGAAAAAGCGGAAAGTCGTCGTAAGGAAAATGTCGTAGAGCTTGAGATTAACATGGAACGCATGGGAAGCAAGATTATCGAAATGGTAAAATTAAACAAAAATTTCCCTGACAGAACCATTTTAAAAGATTTTACCTATGCTTTTCAACGCGGTGAACGTATCGGAATTATTGGTAAAAACGGAACAGGAAAATCAACTTTCTTAAACATATTAACCAAAACTATGGAACCCGATTCTGGGAAAGTAATTATTGGTGATACGATTAAAATTGGGTATTACACACAAAGTGGAATCAATCCAAAACCAGGTCAGAAAGTCATTGATATTATTAAAGAATACGGAGAATATATTCCACTTACGAAAGGAAAAATTATTTCGGCTTCGCAGTTATTAGAACGTTTCTTATTTGATGCGAAAAAACAATACGATTTTGTTGAAAAATTAAGTGGTGGTGAATTAAAACGTTTGTATTTATGTACGGTTTTAATTCAGAATCCAAATTTCTTAATTTTGGATGAACCTACGAACGATTTAGATATTGTCACACTAAATGTATTAGAAAGTTTCTTATTAGATTTCCCAGGATGTTTGTTAGTGGTGAGTCACGACAGGTATTTTATGGATAAAATTGTAGATCACTTATTTGTATTTAGAGGTCAGGGTGAAATTGAAGATTTCCCAGGAAATTATTCTGATTTTAGAAGTTATGAAGATTCTGTAGAACCAAAAGTTTTAAATAGCGTAAGTACCGATAAAGGAAGTTGGAAAGAAAAAACAGTTAAAGCAGGTTTAAATTTCAACGAACAAAAGGAGTTTACTAAAATCGAAAGAGAAATTAAAGATTTAGAATACAATAAAAAACAAATTGAACTAGAATTTGCTGATGGCAAAGTGGCCGATGATAAAATTGAAACTAAAGCCAACGAATTACAAAAAATCATTCAATCTTTAGAAGAAAAAGAAGAACGTTGGTTTGAATTGAGTTCGAAGATTGAGTAATTAGTCGCAGTTTTCAGTCGCAGTCGAAATTACAGTCGCAGTCACAGTTTTCAGTCACAGTCGCAATTACAGTCGCAGTCACAGTTTTCAGTCACAGAAATAATAGCCATTTATAATTATACGCCTTTAAAAAAAGAATACATGGATTTTACAGAATTACTAGCCTATAAAAAATCATTTAGCTTAGCAATGGAAATTTTCAATCTTTCTAAATCATTTCCTAAGGAAGAAACCTATTCTTTAACAGATCAAATTAGAAGAAGTTCTAGAAGCGTTTCTGCTAATATAGCTGAAGCTTACAGAAAAAGAAGATATGTAAAACATTTTATCAGTAAATTAACAGATAGTGATGGAGAAAATTCGGAGACAAATGTTTGGCTTCAATATGCTTTAAGTTGTAAATATATTACTTTCGAAAAATTTTCTGAATAAAACGAACAAAATAAAGAAATTGGAAAACTAATTAATTACATGATAAACAATCCGAGTAAATTCGGAAGTTCTGAAAACTGAGACTGAAAACTGAGACTGAAAACTATAAAATGTTACATATTTTAAAATCATACCTAAACTTTATATGGAATTCCAAAAACGAACACGGCGTGCATTCGCCATTTGTGTTTGATTTGATTACGAAATGCTTTTACGACAAAACGAAATTTTCTGAATACACGGTTTTAAAACAATACAGAAATTCGCTTTTAGTCAACAAAAACACGATTGAAGTTACCGATTTTGGTGCAGGTTCTCGAGTTTTTAAATCGAACATTAGACAAATCGCTCAAATCGCTCAAACAGCTGGAATTTCTCCAAAAAGAGCCAAATTATTATTCAGAATTGTCAATTATTTTCAACCAGAAAGTATTTTAGAAATTGGTACATCATTAGGATTAGCGACTTCTGCTTTATCATTAGGAAATACTTCTTCGGAATTAATTACTTTAGAAGGTTGTCCGAATACCATGGCTGTCGCCGAAAAAATGTGTCAAGTGTCAAGTTTCAAGTTGCCTTCTAACAAGGTTAACTTTATTACAACTGAATTTTCATCGTATTTAAAAAACTTCCAGCTTCCAGCTTCCAGCTTCCAGCTTATTTACTTCGATGGTAACCATTCTGAAAAAGCGACTTTAGACTATTTCGAACTTTTATTACCAACTATAACCAATACTTCCGTTTGGATTTTTGACGACATTCATTGGTCTAAAGAAATGGAAAACGCTTGGGAAATTATAAAAAAGCATCCAAAAGTAAAAGTTACTATCGATACCTTCCAATGGGGAATGGTGTTTTTTAGATCCGAACAAGAAAAAGAACATTTTGTGATAAGAGTATAGTTTTCAGTCACAGTTTTCAGTCACAGTTTAAACTAATCAAAATATATTTTTCTTATTGTAACAAAATCTTCTTTTTGGCTACTTATTAGTCGTAGTAATTACTGTAAACTAAAAACTGCGACTTAAAACTATGAAAACACCAATAATTGACATTAAAGCCATTACACGTGATTTCCAATTAGGAAGTGAAACGGTAAACGTATTAAAAGGAATCGATTTACTAATTAACAAAGGTGAATATGTGGCATTAATGGGGCCATCTGGTTCTGGAAAATCGACTTTAATGAACATTTTAGGTTGTTTAGATACGCCAACTTCTGGAAGTTATATCCTTAATGGAAAGCAAGTTAGCGAAATGCATGATGACGAATTAGCTGAAATCAGAAACAAAGAAATCGGTTTCGTATTTCAAACGTTTAACTTAATGCCACGAACTACAGCTTTAGACAATGTGGCGTTACCAATGGTTTACGCAGGTTTTTCTAAAGACGAAAGAAACAAACGTGCTACAGAAGTATTAACTCAAGTAGGTTTAGCAGATAGAATGGATCACAAACCGAATCAACTTTCTGGTGGACAACGTCAGCGTGTAGCGGTTGGTAGAGCTTTAGTGAACAAGCCTTCAATTATTTTGGCGGATGAACCTACTGGAAACTTAGATAGTAAAACTTCCGTAGAAATCATGAAACTTTTTGGGGAAATTCACGCCAACGGAAATACTGTGATTTTAGTTACGCACGAAGAAGATATTGCCGCTCACGCGCACAGAATCATACGTTTACGTGATGGAATTATTGAAAACGATTTCAAAAATGAAGAAATTGTAGCTTATTAATTTTTGGAAGCAGACGTTACGCATTTCAATTCAACAACTGTCCCGCTTTCCGCTATATTCCCGAAAAAAAATCGGGAGATGCCGCTGCAATCGGGGCTAGAATAGACTTTCAAAATTTTATAAAACGAGTACATCTTATGAAAATAAAAATTTCCAAAAAAATGTTTGTCTTCATACTATTTTGCAGCTACTTAGTCTTTTGTCAATCGTGCATGAAAATGCGCATGTCGCCTAAAAAAACAAAGGAATATTTCACCAAATCAAATACTTCATTTAAAAATTTAAGCTATAAAATTTCTGAAACTCACCAAATCCATTACATAGAAACAGGCGACTCCACAAAACCTACTCTTTTCTTCATTCATGGTTCACCAGGAAGTTGGGATGCGTATAAAACCTATTTATCGGATATCGATTTACAAAAAAAATACCGCTTAATTGCCATTGACCGACCAGGTTTTGGCTACAGTAATTTTGGCGAAGCAGAAGATTTAGAATCACAAGCGAAATTAATTTTACCTCTCATTGAATCCAAAAACAACAACCAACCGATTACAATAATTGGACATTCAATGGGCGGACCAGTGGTTGTGAAATTAGGAACTTTAGCACCCAAATTATTTAAAAACTTAGTCATTTTAGCAGGTGCCATCGACCCAAAAGCAGAAACCCCAGAAAATTGGCGACCTATTTTAATGTCGAAACCTATAAAATACTTAATTCCTGGTGCGTTCCGTCCATCCAATGAAGAACTTTGGTGGTTAAAAGAAGATTTAAAAACCATGAAATCTGAATTATATAAAATCACTTCCAACGTAATTATCATTCATGGAACAGAAGATTCGTTAGTACCTTTTTCTAATGTTGGTTTTATGGAAAAAGAATTTATAAATGCTAAGAAAACAAAAGTCCTTCCAATAGAAAAAGCAGACCATTTTATTCCTTGGTCGCATTATGAAATTATTAAAAAGAGTTTGATTAATTTGGAGAATTAAACTTCTAAACTTCCACCAAAAACCATCTCGGCTGGACCCGTTAAAAACACATTTTTGTATATGTTGTTTTCCACATCAAAACTAATGGTAAGTTTTCCGCCTAACACATTAATATTGATTCGTTTGGCATCTGTTTTATAAGTGGAATGCATCGCAATTGCTACTCCTGTTGCACCTGTTCCGCAAGACAAAGTTTCATCTTCAACACCACGTTCATACGTACGAACTGAAAAAGTGTCAGTATCAATTTGTTCTACAAAATTAATATTACAACCATTAGCATCATACAAATCAGAATATCTTAATTTAGAACCATTATTTTTGACATCAAAATGCTCTAAATCGTCCACAAATTGTACATGATGTGGTGAACCTGTATAAACAAATTCATGTGTGTCAAAATGTTTCACATCAGTAACATCAATCATTTGTAGCGCAATTAAATTGTTTTCAAATTTCGCATAATGATAGCCGTCTGACGCTTCAAAATGCGCTTCATTTTCAATCACACCTAATTGTTTTGCAAAAGCTACCAAACAACGTCCGCCATTGCCGCACATCGTACTTGTACTTCCATCGGAATTATAATACACCATAGTGAAATCATATTTTTCGTGATTTTCTAATAAGATTAAACCATCGCCACCAATGCCAAAACGTCGGTCGCATAAAAATTCAATTAGTTTGGTATTATTTTTGGGAAAGGTGTTATTACGATTATCAATCATAACAAAATCGTTTCCGGTTCCTTGGTATTTGTGAAAATTAATTTGCATAGTACAAATATATTTATTTTTTTGCACAAAATTGCAATAGGAATTGCCGTAGTATCTTTGGATTTTCTCGGATTTTCTCGGAAATATAGCGGAAAGCCCGACCTGTAAGGAAATGCCCAAATGCTAAAAAGGTGTTAAACAGTGTTAATCGTGCGTTAAACGAAATTTGAATTATAAAAAACCTATATATATTTACATAATAAAATTTAAAAAATGAACAAGATGAAAAATTTAGGAAGTCTATTTATTGTATCATTAATGAGTGGTGCCGTTACTTTGGGGGCCTATAAATTCATTGAGAACCAAAAAAGCGATTCATTCCTTACAACATCGCCAAATTATTCGAAAGCGGTGAGTTATAATGGAGCAGAAAACATTGATTTTACAACAGGCGCAGACAAAGCCATTCACAGTGTGGTGCACGTTAAAAATGTTTCTGTACGAACATATACTGATCCTTGGGCATCCTTTTTTTATGGAGGTGGTAGCCAACAACAAGAACAAATTGGAACGGGTTCAGGAGTAATTGTTTCAGAAGACGGTTATATTGTTACTAACAATCACGTAATTCAGGACGCTACAGAATTAGAAGTGACGTTAAACAACAACAAAGCGTACAAAGCCAAATTAATAGGAACCGATAGCAAAATGGATATCGCTTTACTAAAAATTGATGCCGATGAAAAATTACCCTTTATTGTTTTTGGAAATTCAGATAATATTAAAGTCGGCGAATGGGTTTTAGCCGTTGGTAATCCGTATCAATTGAATTCGACTGTAACTGCAGGAATTATTTCAGCTAAAGCTAGAAATTTAGATAAAGCTAGCATTCAATCGTTTATACAAACAGATGCAGCGGTAAATCCTGGAAATAGCGGTGGTGCATTAGTAAATACAAATGGAGAATTGATTGGAATTAACACAATGATTTCCTCACCAACAGGAAGTTATGCCGGATATTCTTTTGCAGTTCCATCTAATATTACTAAGAAAATTATTGAAGATTTAATGAAATTCGGAAATGTACAACGTGGAATTTTAGGTGTTGAAGGTGGCGAATTAAATGCCGAAGCAGCAAAAAAATATGGGATTAAGCAAACAGAAGGATTTTATGTTAATAAGGTGAATAAAAATTCAGGAGCCGAAAAAGTGGGCATTGAAAAAGGCGATATTATTGTCAAATTAGACGATAAAAATATTGCTTCCTCTGCTGAAATGGCTACAGTAATTAACACAAAACGACCTAATGATATCGTTAAAGTTTCTTTGGTTAGAAACAATAAGACTTTAAACTTAAATGTTCCGTTAACCAAAAAAGAATTAATTGCTTACGAATTTAATGGTATTGAATTTGAAGATTTAGATGCAACCGACAAAAAAAGATTCAATTTAAAATACGGTATAAAAATTAAACAAGTAACCAATTCCGATTATAGCGAATATGCAGAAGATTTGAAAGGTTCTATTGTAACTCGAGTAGATAATATGCGTGTGACTGATATGGAAAGTGTTTCGGCTTATTTGGCGAAAAAAGAAGCAAGCGAAAAAACACGTTATCAAATTATCGCTAAAAACGGACAAATGTATACGATTTTTTTATAGATTGAAACACAGAGATTTCGCAAAGAAGAAACAGAGATTCGCAAAGTAGTATTTATTTTGCGAATCTTTTTTTTGGCTATTTTCTTAAAAAAATAAAACGATAAAAAATAGAAAAAAGTTTTACGAAAACGATTGAAATATATACTTTTGCATCAAATTAGTAACACAATCTATATTTTCATGAACA
>CAYWVV010000088.1:0-7222 GCA_964461805.1 uncultured Flavobacterium sp. | reverse complement strand
TATTAGACAATACTGATAGAAACAGAACGTCTCCATTTGCTTTTACAGGAAATAAGTTTGAATTCAGAGCGGTTGGTTCTACAGCAAACTGTGCCGTTTCGATGACAACTTTAAATTCTATAGTTGCTAAACAATTAATCGATTTCAAAAAAGAAGTGGATTTGTTAATTGAAACGAAAGATTTAAAGAAAGATGAAGCGATTTTCAACACCTTAAGAGAATATATTAAAGGAACGAAAGCCATTTTATTTGAAGGTGACGGATACAGTGAAGCTTGGGAAAAAGAAGCAAAAAAACGAGGATTAAGTAACCATAAAACAACTCCAGAAGCCTTAAAAGCTAAAGTTTCTAAAAAAGCTTTCGATTTATTTGCAGAATTAGGCGTGATGAATCACATTGAAGTGGAATCTCGTTACGAAATTGAATTAGAAGATTATACAAAGAAAATTCAAATTGAAGGAAGAGTTTTAGGAGATATTGCTCGTAATCACGTGATTCCAACAGCTATTAAATATCAAAATACGTTAATTGAAAACGTAAAAGGGTTAAAAGATATTTTCGAAAAAGATTTTACAAAAATTGCAAAAGAACAAATTGAGTTAATTAAAGAAATTTCAGAGCATATTGCCGGAATCAACCATAATATTGACGAAATGATTGAGCAACGTAAAATTGCCAATAATTTAGACAATACAGAAAAAATGGCAGCAGCATATTGTAATAATGTGAAACCATATTTCGAAATTATCCGCGAACACTGTGATAAATTAGAACTTTTAGTAGATAACAGTATTTGGCCTTTAACGAAATACAGAGAATTATTTTTTATTAAATAAATTATTTGTTTATAAATATTTGAAAAGCTTATCAGAAATGGTAAGCTTTTTTTTGGTTAATACAATAAAAAGCCATACTTTTCGAAAGTCCAAAATGAAGCAAATATGCGTTTTTTATACATAGTGTTATTTATAACAACTTCTTTATATTCTCAAGAAAAATTTACAGTATATTTTGATACTGATAAATTTGTTTTAAATCAAAAACAAGATAGTATTTTGAATGGTTTTATTCTGAAAAAAGACGTTAAAGTTAGCAAGGTTACAGGTTTTTGTGATTTTAGAGCAAGTAATGCTTACAATTATCAATTAGGTTTAAATCGTGCCAATCACGTTCTAAATTCACTTGTAGTTTCAGATAAATCAACAATTTTAGTAACTTCTAAAGGTGAAGAATTCAAACAAAAAACAGATTTGTCTTTAAATCGAAAAGTGGAAATAGAATACGAAATTAATCTTCCAATTATTGAAACAATTCCAACCAAAGAAATCGAAATTGTTGAAAAACCAATTGAAAAAGAAGTAGTTGTGGACGAATACCCAACTCCGCTACAAAAGAAAATTATTGAAAGTAAAGTAGGTGATAAAATCTTACTTAACAATTTAAATTTCTATGTAAGAACAGCGGAATTTTATCCAGAATCTGTTCCTTTTTTAGAAGATTTATATGAAGTTTTAGAAAAAAATCCGAATATTAAAATCGAAATTCAAGGACATATTTGCTGTACACCTGGAAGAGATGTGGAAGAGTTTTCATTAAGAAGATGTATTGCTGTTTATGACTTTTTAGTCGATTATGGAATTTCTCCAGATAGAATGACTTATGTTGGTTTTGATGCAACACAACCGCTTTTTCCAATTCCAGAGAAAAATGAAGAACAACGAAAAGCCAATCGAAGAGTGGAAATTATGATTTTAGAAAAATAACCTGTTACAAAATATAGAAATACGATACTAATACGATAAGAAATTCAAAATGCTTGTTAGAAATTACAAGCATTTTTTGTGCAATAATTTCTAGTAATTTGAGTTATTATAAAATCTAATTGTTTGTATGAAGTCGGTTGTAGTAAGTTTATTTTGTATTTTCTTTTTAAATTCATTTTCGCAAAAAAAAGTAACGCTTTATTTTGAAACGAATTCAAGCGAATTAAGTAAAAATGAATTGGAAAAGTTGAATGCTTTCGTGAAAACAAAAGACTTAAAAATCTTAAAAGTTATTGGATTTTGCGATTTAAGATCATCCAATAAATATAATGATTCTTTAGCTTTAGAAAGAGCAAATTTTGTAGCAAGTTTACTTCGATTAACAACCTCTAATAGTGGTTTTGAAGTCAAATCAAAGGGAGAAAATTTTAATCAATTGAAAGATTTAGATTTAAATCGAAAAGTAGAAATTCATTTTAAAATTGAAAAACCAATAGCTATTAAAATCACAAACGACAAACAATTATCGGAAGTGATTGCAAAGTCTAAAATAGGAGACAAATTGGTTTTGAAAAATTTGAGTTTCTATGATAGAACTGATATTCTGTATCCAGAATCTTTTAAAACACGAGAAGAACTTTTAAAAGTTTTAAAAGAAAATCCAAAACTTAAAATTGAAATACAAGGTCATATTTGTTGTACACTCGGTAAAGATGAGGAACAAATTGCCTTAAAACGTTGCGTCGGAACTATTGAATATTTGGTTATAAATGGTATTGAAAAAACGAGATTAAGTTATAAAAGCTATGATGCAACACAACCTATTTATCCTATACCAGAAAAAAATGAAGAAGAACGAAAAGCCAATCGCCGCGTTGAAATATTAATTGTTGATATATGATTTGGCATAGTTTTAGTCAATTTAAATAATAAGTGTCAGTTGGTGTGTTCCGATTTTCATTGTAATGTATCTAGTACAGCTTTTATTCCTCAATTTTAATTCTATATTTGTACACTTCAAATCATAAAAACAGTTATAAAATGAAAATCTTATTTGCTTTTGCCTTTTTTCTTTTACCATTTACCTTTTTTGGTCAAGAAAACGTGTCGTTTTATTTTGAAAACAACAAATCTGCTTTAAATCAAGTGGAATTGGCGAAATTAAACAAATGGATTTCTCTAAATAAAAAATCAAAAATTCTTTCTATTACAGGTTCTACAGACGAAGTAGGATCGTCAGGTTATAACGATACATTATCGCAAAAACGTGTCGATTATATTTTTAATAAAGTAAAAGTTGCTGTAAAAATTAGAGAAGATTTTAAATCGATTTCTCTTGGAGAAAAAGGTGCGAAATCGAATACAAAAGCAGAAAATAGAAAAGCAATAATCGTTTTTTTACAAGAAAAAGATTTAGCCAAAGAAGCGGAATTAATAAAACCAAAAGTGGTGGTGGAAGTTCCAAAAGACATTCCAACAAACGGTTTAACACCAATTGAAGAAGAAGATATGCATTTCCCAGAAGGTGCGACTTTAGCTGAAAAAATAGAATTATCTCGACCAGGAACTTTAATTGTTTTGCCTGAGATTCAATTCTATAAAAATTCATTCGGAATTATGCCATCTTCGCAAAGAGAAGTTTTTGAATTGATCCGAATTATGACAGAAAACCCAAGATTACATATCGAAATTCAAGGGCATATTTGTTGTGTAGATAACGATGTTAGAAATTTATCTTTAGATCGTGCGAAACAAGTACGACGCGTGTTACAATCCAATTACATTTTAGAACGTCGCGTAAAAGTAAAAGGTTTTGGAGTTACGAAGCCAAAATTCGCCATTCCAGAAGCTACAGAAGAACAAGCAGTTGCGAACAGAAGAGTGGAAATTATGATATTGGAGAAATAATATGGCTTACGAACAGAATTTATTTCCATATACCAAAAATTTTGAACCCAAAACTGTTAAAATTATTTTCGTTTTAATTGTGTTAGGTATTTTTTGTTTTTCATTAACACAAGATGCATTTATTATCGATCGTGGTGAAAATAATGGAAATAATCCATCTTTTATAGTATTCCTTTTTGGTTCAATAGCCATACTTGGTGGCGGATTATTAGAATGGGTAATATGGTTAGCTAATCCAATTTCTTTGGTTTCAATAATTTTGTTTTTGTATTATGATAAACTATTGAAAAGAGCTTTATTATTAAACTTTGTAGCTTTAATTTTATGTTGTTCCTTCTTTTTTTGGAAAGAAATTCTAATTTCAGAAAGTGGTGCAACGGGTAGAATTATTTCTTTTGAAAGCGGTTATTTTTTATGGATTGCAAGTGTTTTTATCTTATTAGTGTTTCAATTGGGTTATTATAAATCGAATGAAATAATTAAAAAATAATTATATATTCTTTCTTTTTATAACACTTCCTCTAGGTTCATCACCTTCATGTAGTGCCAATTCAGAATGTAAAAATTTAGCAGCATCAGCTGAATCTTTTACTTTAGTAGCGCTTCGTGATAACATTTCCGATTCAAAATCCGTTAAGACACTTTTTCTAATTCCAATTTCTCTCCAATTTGATAAAGGTTTGCATTTTTTTGTAATTTCTCGAGCAAGCGATAAAGCATCCAACAACGCTTGATTCGCACCTTGACCTTTAAACGGACTCATGGGATGTGCCGCGTCCCCAATTAACGTCACATTTTCTTTTTTCGATAACAATTCAGAAGTCAATAATTCTCTATCATAAACGGGATATCCAGAAATTTGTGTTTCTAAAGTTGCTGCTAAAATCTGTGGAATTGGATCATGCCATTGTGTTCTTCTACAAGCTTCTTCTTTTAATGCTTTCGGACCTTTCGCACTTAATTCTTTTGCATCAATTTCCGACATTGGAAAACTAAGTTGCCACATTACAGAATTCGAATCATAAGGCATCATGTAAATACGCTCATTTCCATTTGCCGTTTGAAATACAGTAGCGGAATCGAGTAAAGGAGAATCCATATTTTCGAGTGCGCTTAAAGGACAAATTCCTAATATCACAATACAATCTAAATAGCGTAAAGGTGTTATGTCTTCACCTATCAATATTCTTCTTACCGAACTACGAATACCATCGGCTCCGACCAAAATATCTGCCTTGAAGTTTTTAATTTCTCCATTTGTTTTAAAGTTCAATTCAACACCACCATTTTTACTTTCGTTAAAATCTAATAATTGATGTCCCCATTGAACTCTGTTTTTTTCTCCGAGTTGTTCCAGTAATGCTAAACGTAAAGATTGTCTTGAAATATGCATGTTGGTTTGCTTCGAAGAATTTTTTGTTTCTGATGGCAGCCATTTTCTCATTCCCCATTCGCCAACCACTTTTCCATCAGTGTTATGAACTACATGTTTTGTAGAAACGACACCTTCTTTTAAAGAAATAATTCCGAAACTTTTTATGGCTTTGCTAGCTTGTTGTAAAGTCAAACCGTAACCTTGTGATCTGTCTGAAAAACTGTTGTCACGCTCAAAAAGTGTAAATGGAATTCCTCTGTGCAAGCAAGCTACAGCTAAAGCGACTCCGCCAATACCAGCACCAATAATTGCTACGTGCGGATAGTTCTCATTATTTGGAATAGTAAAATTTTCAGAAGTAATTAATCCAGATCCTTCACAATTTGCACAAGAATTTTGTTCCGCTTTAGGTTGAATTGGAGCATTTCCCTCTTTGTTCGTTTTTTCAAATTCATCGCAGGCGATTTGGTATCGAAGAAGCGCTTTCTTACTGAGCTTCCGACTTTTTTTACCTAAACCTTTGCAACTTTGGCAAATGGTCCATGAAGTTGATGAATTTTCTAACTTTTCCAATTCTAATTTTGATTGATTCGATATTCAAATTAGCTGCAAAGGTTGTGAAATTTTCTATCGTACCCAACTTAATTTGGTTGATACTAAATTGTCTCATTATCTTATTGGCACATTCCCTAATTATTTATATCTTTGCCGCACACAACAAAAACTGAATTTAATTCAGTTCAAGCAACACAACAAACATGAGTTCTGAAACGAGCCAACGCTACAATCTTAGAGGAGTTTCTGCTTCTAAAGAAGACGTGCATAATGCAATTAAAAACATCGACAAAGGATTGTTTCCTCAAGCATTTTGCAAAATTATCCCTGATTATTTAACAAACGACGAAAACTATTGTATCATCATGCATGCTGATGGAGCAGGAACAAAATCGGCTTTAGCTTATATGTATTGGAAAGAAACGGGCGATATTTCAGTTTGGAAAGGCATTGCTCAAGATGCTTTAATCATGAATATTGACGACTTGTTGTGTGTTGGAGCGACCGATAATATTTTGTTGTCTTCAACAATTGGAAGAAATAAAAACTTAATTCCAGCTGAAGTAATTTCAGCAATTATCAACGGAACAGAAGAATTAATCGCAGAATTAAAGAAACACGGCGTAACTATCCATTCAACTGGTGGAGAAACGGCTGATGTTGGCGATTTAGTTCGTACAATCATTGTAGATTCTACGGTAACTGCTCGTATGGAAAGAAATAAAGTCATCAATAATGCCAATATTCAAGCTGGCGATGTGATTGTTGGTTTAGCTTCTTTCGGCCAAGCAACCTACGAAACAGAATACAACGGCGGAATGGGAAGTAACGGTTTGACTTCTGCTCGTCATGATGTTTTTGCGAAATATTTAGCCGATAAATATCCTGAAAGTTTTGACGCTGCGGTTCCTAACGAATTAGTATATTCTGGACAAACTAAATTAACTGATGCTGTTGAAAATAGTCCAATTGACGCAGGTAAATTAGTGCTTTCTCCAACTAGAACTTATGCTCCAGTTATTAAGAAATTATTAGATACCTACACACCAAACGAAATTCACGGAATGGTGCATTGTAGTGGTGGCGCACAAACTAAAGTGTTACATTTTGTGAAAGATGTACACGTAATTAAAGATAATTTATTTCCAGTACCGCCATTATTCAAATTGATTCAAGAAAATTCTAAAACGGATTGGAAAGAAATGTACCAAGTTTTCAATTGTGGTCACCGTATGGAAATTTATGTTCCTGCTGAAATCGCTAATGAAATCATTGAAATTTCTAAATCTTTCAATATCGATGCACAAATCGTAGGTCGAGTGGAAGCTTCTGAGAAAACAAAATTAACCATCAATTCTGAATACGGAACTTTTGAATATTAGTTTCAAGTAAAAAGTAAAAAGTAAAAAGTAAAAAGTAAAAAGTAAAAAGTTTTTATGTAGAAATTATATTACTATTCTTTTTAATTTCACAAAAAAAAATATTTTAAAATAATTAAAAATAAAAGGTAAGGTTAATAAAGAAAATACTTTTTTCTTTTTCCTTTTTCCTTTGCTCTTTAAAAATATGAACAACGTATTAATTTTAGATTTCGGTTCGCAATACACACAATTAATTGCCC
>CAYWVV010000087.1:0-7993 GCA_964461805.1 uncultured Flavobacterium sp. | reverse complement strand
CAATGAAATATACCCGATTAACAAAAGAACAATTAGAAGAACTTCATCCTGAGTTTATTACCTTTTTAGCTACCCAAACTATTGATAAAAAAGAATGGGACGAATTAAAAACGAATCAACCAGAAGTTGCTTTACAAGAAATAGATGTTTTCTCGGATTTAATTTGGGATAAAGCTATTACAAATGTTCGTTTTGTAGATCATTTTTCTAAAAACCATATTTTTCTTTTTAAATGTCATGTTACATTATTAGAATCTTTGATCGTTCAAACTTCAAACGAAGAAATAGATTTTTTTACTACTGAAGGATTAGAATGGTTAGGGAATAATCTTTTTACAGATGTAGTAACCATTCAAACAGGAAAAAAAGAAGTTGCAGAAAATCGTAATGAAGAAGTTTTTAAAATTATTGAAAACGGCGGAATTATCAGTAAAGGGGAATTGTATATCAAACTAATTGCATTAATAAAAGTATCGTAATATGACTGTTTTAGAAACAATTCAATCATTAAGAACCGAATTAAATATACATAACCATAATTATTATGTGTTAGATCATCCAACAATTTCAGATTTCGATTTCGATACTAAATTGAAACAATTACAAGATTTAGAAAATGCTAATCCGCAATTTTTTGATGAAAATTCACCGACTCAACGTGTAGGTGGAACAATTACCAAAAATTTCAATACAGTTGAACACGAATATAGAATGTTTTCTTTGGATAATTCGTATTCTAAAGAAGATTTGCTAGATTGGCAAACACGTTGTCAGAAAATTTTAGGTGATGTATCTTTAGAATTTACTTGCGAATTAAAATACGACGGTGCTTCTATAAGTATTTCATATGAAAACGGAAAGTTAGTGAAAGCCGTAACGCGTGGTGATGGTTTTAAAGGTGATGATGTGACTAATAATATCAAAACGATAAAGTCTGTTCCTTTGCAATTAAATTCCGGTTTTCCGGATAAATTTGATATTCGTGGTGAAATTATTTTACCCTTTGCAGGTTTTGAAAAAATGAACCATGACTTACTTGAAATTGGCGAAACTCCGTATTCGAACCCAAGAAATACAGCTTCAGGTAGTTTGAAATTACAAGATAGTGCTGAAGTAGCCAAACGTCCATTAGAATGTTTGTTATATAGTATGATTGGGAATAATTTGCCAATTGCATCGCAATATGAAGGTTTAGAATTATCTCGAAAATTAGGTTTCAAAGTTCCAGTTCAGAGTAAACTCGCTAAAAATATTGATGAAGTTTTCGAATTCATCGAATATTGGGACAAAAACCGACATAATTTACCTTATGAAACGGATGGAGTTGTAGTAAAAATAAATAATATTCATTTTCAAGAAGAATTAGGTTTTACGGCAAAATCGCCTCGTTGGGCCATGGCTTATAAATTTAAAGCGGAGCAGGTGAGTACGGTTTTGCAATCTATTTCGTATCAAGTTGGAAGAACTGGCGCAATAACTCCAGTAGCGAATTTAGAACCTGTGCAATTAGCGGGAACCATTGTAAAACGTGCTTCTTTACACAATGCTGATCAAATTGCAAAATTAGATATTCGTGTTGGTGATGAAGTTTTTGTTGAAAAAGGTGGTGAAATTATTCCGAAAATTATTGGTGTTGCGAACAGAGGAAATCAAGAAAATCCTACAGTTTACATCACAAATTGTCCAGAATGTAATACAGAATTAACAAGAAGTGAAGGGGAAGCCAATCATTATTGTCCGAATTTTTATGGTTGTCCGCCACAAATAATTGGAAGAATTCAACATTTTATTAGCAGAAAAGCTATGGATATTGAAGGTTTAGGTGGTGAAACGGTTGCCTTGCTTTTTAATGCTGGTTTGGTTCATAATTATGCCGATTTATACGATTTGAAAAAAGAACAAGTTGTTGTTTTGGATAGAATGGCCGATAAATCTGCTGATAATCTAATTTTTGGTATAGAAAAATCTAAAGAGATTACTTTCGATAGAGTTTTGTACGCATTAGGAATTAGATATGTAGGAGAAACGGTTGCGAAAAAATTAGCAAAACATTACAAAAATATTGATAACTTAGCAAAAGCAGATTTACTTGATTTGGTTACAGTTGATGAAATTGGAGAAAGAATTGCCCAAAGTGTAATGGATTTTTTCCAAAATACAGCAAATGTTTCTATTATTAATAAATTAAAAGAAGTGGGTGTTCAATTTGAATTAAATGAAGTTTCCACTTCCGTTTCCAATATTTTGGAAGGTACAATATTTGTTGTTTCAGGTGTTTTTGAGGTGTTTTCTCGTGATGATTTGAAAAAAGCAATTGAAGATAATGGCGGGAAAGTTGGAAGTTCCATATCTGCCAAAACAAATTATGTGATTGCTGGAACTAACATGGGGCCAGCTAAATTAGAAAAAGCCAATCAACTAAAAATTCAAATCATTGACGAATATCAATTTCAAAAAATGGTTAATAAATAGAGAAACAATATTATATGCTTATATAGTAGTTTGTGTCTTGTATTTTTTTTCTGCTCTATTGCAATTAGATAGTTTGGAAGTTCTTACTAAGCCTTTATTTCTCCCTATTTTATTTATTTATTATTTAAAAAGAGCAAATAACACATTTCAATACCGTGTTTTTGTAAGTTTTGTCTTTTATTACATAGGAGAAATGCTTGTTTTAAATGATGAAAAACAGTATTATTTAGGATCAGTATCTTTCTTTTTAGTGCCTTATGTAATACTCTTGTATTTTATAATTAAAGATTTATTTCGCCTTTTAAAAGTAAACGGAACCAAGAAAATTAGTTTTGTTACCTTTTTTGTTCTGGCTTTTTTGATATACTTGTATCTAAGTATAATGTTTATAATTGATGTTGATTCAGATGTAGAAGAGGTAATATTGTACGTTTATGGTTTTGTTTTATTGGTATTAAGTGTTTTTTCTATCTTAGTTTATATTTTGCGTTTTTCAGCTTCCAGTTTGTTTTTATTAATGACTGTTATAGCATTTATACTCTCAGATATGTTTTATATTTTTATTCAAAAAGTTGAATATAATTGGGTGTTTAAATCAGTTAATCTGATAAGTCAACTCGCTTCTTATTACTTTTTTGTTACTTATTCTCTAATTAAAGCAAAAGGTAAATGATAAAAAAAGCATAAAAAGTTTAATGAAACGGGATGTAGAGGTAATTCCTTTAATCGCTTATTTCTTCTTTTTTTTTATATTTTTTATTTGATAAGATACTGGAATTGAAAGAATATGCGTTTCTTGTTAAGCCAATCCTACTTCCAATAATTGCCTTTCTATACATTTCAAATCGAAATAGTAAAAGAAAGTTGCTAAGTATTTTTTTATTGGTTTTGATATTTATATCTGATATATCAACTTTATTAGAAATTGAAATTTTATATGTTTATGCATTATTAATTTATATAGTAAGCTTATATATATTATTGTATTACGCATTATTAGGTGTAAGTTTTTTTAGAAAAAGCGAATTAATTAGAAAAAAAATTAGTTTTGTAATATTATTTTTTGTTGTTGCAATTTTTTTTTATTGGTTTTATTCCTATGAAGCAAGTGAAAAAGAAGCGGAACAATTTATTGTAATGGAATATATTTGTGTTTTTTTAATTCTTTTTGTTGTTAGTACGTTTAATTATTTACAACAAAAAACAAAACAGGCAAAATATTTGTTTTTAACAATACTTTGCCTGTTTTTATCGGTTTTATCTTTTTCCGTTCACAAATATTACAACGGTCACGTTACTTTTAAATATTTATTTGGAATCTTAGAAATTCCTGTATATTATTTTTTATTGAAATATTTATTAAAAAGAGATAAAGAAGAAATTATTGAACCATAATATTTTTTTCTTGACTGATGTATTTATCGTCATTGCTTAAATAAAAATCAATCCTACCTAAATTTATTCCATAAGCTCCAACCTGATTTACTACAACTTTTTTTCCAACTTTATTTGTTTTAATAATTGGTTTGTCTAAAAAAGTATGTGTGTGACCACCAATAATTAAATCAATATCTTGAGTAGAAGCAGCTAATTTAAGATCTGATGGCTTTTCTGGTTCATTTTTATAATCGAAACCTAAATGAGATAAACAGATAATTAAATCACATTTTTCTACCTCTTTTAATTCTTTTGCAATATCCGTTGCAATTTCAATTGGGTTGTTATAAACGGTTTCTTTATATAAGTTTTTATCTACTAAACCCTCTAATTGAACCCCTAATCCAAAAACACCAATTTTAATTCCTTCTTTAATAAAAGTTTTATATGGTTTTACAATTCCATTCAATACTGTATTTTTAAAATCGTAATTTGCAGATACAAATTCAAAATTTGCATGAGGCAACTGTGCATAAAACCCATCAATTCCATTATCAAAATCGTGATTTCCCAAAGTAGCTAAGTCATATTTCATCATACTCATTAGTTTAAACTCTAATTCACCACCATAATAATTGAAATAAGGTGTGCCTTGAAAAATATCTCCAGCATCTAATAGAAGCACATTACATTCTTCTTTTCTAATTTGTTCAATCAAACTTGCTCGCCTTGCTACA
Source organism: uncultured Flavobacterium sp. (assembly GCA_964461805.1). Lineage (GTDB taxonomy): Bacteria > Bacteroidota > Bacteroidia > Flavobacteriales > Flavobacteriaceae > Flavobacterium. The sequence goes on along the minus strand of CAYWVV010000087.1, from coordinate 3,407 downwards.
CCACCCATTGCTGGGTTTTTCGGATGATTATCTGGAAACGGATCAATATGACTGTGTACATCATTTGTATGTAAAATAGTGATTTTTCGTTCTTTACTAGATGTAAAACTTGATAATGAAACACCACTAAGTGTTACTAATGCAGATGTAGCTGCCGTATTTTTTATAAATGTTCTTCTTTTCATTTGTTTAGACTTTATTTTTAGCGGAAACTTATGTAGCGCGTTAAAAGTATATGTGTTTTTGCACCAAACGTTTGGTGTGTTACAGTTTTATCTTACTTGAACTATTCTTTAGTAATTCTCAGAGAATTGGAGGCTTCGATACTTTTGTGCTTAAAAAAATAATCAATTAACACATTTCTTATTTTGTAATTCAAATCGTAGCTACCTTCATTTTTTAGGAAAAAGGTCATATTGTCACCACCATTAGCTAAATAATCTGAAGTTCCAACGTAGTAAACTTTGTTATTGTCAATAGGTTGTTCTTTGAAAAGTACATTTGTAATTCCATTTTCTTTATTTAAAATGATTTTTAAGCCATGTAAAGGATGTGGCTTTTTTTCGGTAATGATGTGCTGTGCTAAAGCTTTAATTTGATCGCCTTTTAAAGCAATTACAATCAAACTATTTTCAAAAGGCATCACTTCAAAAGCATTTCTTTTTGTAATGTTTCCTTTTGGAATTATAGATCGAATTCCGCCGCTATTTAAAAGAATAATATCAATTTGCTTGTTTTGTTGCTTCATGAAAACAGGATTTGCCATTTCCATACAAGCATCTGACATAAAATTCCCAATATTTGTTTGCCATTCGCCTTTTTTTTCTAAAGTTTCAGGGCAATAAGAAATAACGCTGTCTAAATCTTTAGTAATATGATTTCTGTAGGGTGCGATGTAGGAATCAAAATTCTGATTCACAGCATAATTTTTATTAATTTCAATCTTTTTGCCTTCAATTGAATAATTGTAGTAGGGTTTTGTTTTACACGATGTTATGCTCGATAATGTTAAAGTTGTAACAAAAATTGTGTAAAGAAGATTAGTATTTTTACTTTTGAATGTCATATATTCCAATAGATTATTTTAATTTTGTAAAGGAGGTAAAGTTACAATGATTTCTAAGATAATAAAGGATTTTTTTCTTAAAAGAAAGGTAAATAAAAAGTTAATAAACTATCAACTGCACGTGTCAACAGACAAAATTGTGAAAGTTGGTGTGTTGCTTGATGGTAATTATTTCACCAATCAAGAAGCCTTAATCCTTGAAATTGAAAAACATGGAATCGCAAAAGAGAATATTGAAATTTTATCTTTTGTAAACAAGAATAAGAAAACATTATTGGAAAAATTTGATTATTTTTTCAGAAAAGATATTTCGTTTGGTGGTTTGTTTAAGAGCGAAAGAGTTACTAATTTTACCGACCAACATTTTGATCTGTTAATTAGTTATTACGACGTTCAAAAACCCACATTATTATTGGTTACTAAAAGCTCTAAAGCCCAATTTAAAGTAGGTTTTCAAACTATTGATAAAAGAGTGAATCATTTATCAATTAATACAGTAGCGGAAAACTATTCGGAATTTATTTCAGAATTATTTAAATATTTAAAAATACTAAAAAAAATATAACATGCAAGCATTAATAGGAACAGGAGTGGCGCTAGTTACACCTTTTAAAAAAGATTTTTCTGTTGACACAGAAGCTTTAGCTAAAATTACTAATTTCGTAATTGAAGGTGGCGTAGAATATTTGGTAATATTAGGAACCACTGCTGAAAGTGCTACTCTAAATGCTGAGGAAAAAGAAGTAGTAATACAAACAATTGTAGCTGCTAATAATGGTAGAGTTCCAATGGTTTTGGGAGTGGGTGGAAACAATACTGCAAAAGTAGTTGAAGAATTAAAAACAAGAGATTTATCTCAATTTACAGCTATTTTATCGGTTTCCCCGTATTATAATAAGCCAACACAAGAAGGAGTTTATCAGCATTTTAAAGCTGTTTCGGAAGCATCACCTATTTCTATTATAGTATATAATGTTCCAGGTAGAACCGCTAGTAATATGGTGCCAAGTACGGTTATTAGGTTAGCAAATGATTTTAAAAATATTATTGGAATTAAAGAAGCAGCTGGTGATATTGTTCAAGCGATGAAATTAATTCAAACGAAACCAGAAGGCTTTTTAGTTATTTCTGGTGATGATATGATTACTTTACCAATGGTTTTAGCTGGTGGAGCTGGAGTGATTTCTGTAATTGGTGAAGGTTTTCCGAAAGAATTTTCAGAAATGGTACGTTTAGGATTAAACAAAAAAGTTGCTGAAGCATATAAAATTCACTACAAATTAGCGGATTCAATTGATATGATTTTCGAACAAGGAAATCCAGCAGGTATTAAAGAAGTCTTTAAACACTTAGGGTTGTCTGAAAATACGGTACGTTTGCCATTAGTAAATGTGGATGAAAATTTATCCGGAAGATTGTCTAATTTTATTAAAAATTTAGGTTAAAAATCTTTTTTGTAAAACATAAAAATATATCTACCTTTGCAGTTGCTTTTTCAAAGTGCGTAAAAGGCATAACGTAACCATTCATATGAACAAATTTTTATATATACTTTTAGCAGTCGTAACATTATCATCTTGTAGTGAATATCATAAAGCTTTGAAATCTGATGATGTAGAATTCAAAACTAAAGTTTTTACGCAACAAATTGAAAAGAAAAAATATTCAAAAGCAATCAGATTGTTTGAACAATATGCAACTTCTTACCGAGGTAAGCTTCAAGCAGAATCTGCTTTTTTTAATTATGCAAAAGCATTATACGAAACAAAACAATATATAACTGCAGCCTATCAATTTGAAAGTTTTGCAAGTAGTTACCCAAAAAGTGTTAATGCTGAACAAGCGGCTTTTTTAGGAGCTGAAAGTTATAGTAAAGTTTCGCCAGTTTATAGTTTAGATCAAATTGATACAGATAAAGCACTTAATAAACTTCAAATTTTTGTTAACAAATATCCAAACTCTCAATATTTGCCTAAAGCAAATGAAATTGTAAAAGCATTAACTGAAAAGTTAGAGTTAAAAGCATTTGAAATTGCAAAACAATATAATACAATTGGAGAGTTTACAAGAGATTATAATGCAGCTATAAAAGCACTAGATAATTTTATTTATAATTATCCAGGTTCAAAATTTAAAGAAGATGCTTTGTTTTATAGATACGATTCAATGTACAAGTTATCTTTAAACAGTGTGCCTTCTAAAAAACAAGAAAGATTAAATACGACTAAAGTATATTATCAAAATTTAGTTAAATTTAAAGCAGATACCAAGTATTTAGAGAAATCTAATAAAATGCTTGAAACAGTAGATAAAGAATTGAAACAATATACAAATTAATCAT
>CAYWVV010000086.1:0-8008 GCA_964461805.1 uncultured Flavobacterium sp. | reverse complement strand
TTTCTTTCCATAAAAATGCCCCAAATAGTATCTAACTTTTTGGGGCATGTTCATTGAAAGGCTTTTTTTTATGATAAAATAGATTAATTCCATCTATATCTAATTCCTAATGCGATATCTGGACCGAAATTATCCTCTCTAAAATCATCTGAATTAAAGTAAATTTCTGGTCTGAAATCTAAAGATAATTGAATTGGCACATCAAAATTATATTCAATTCCAATATCTCCAGCTACGAAAAGAGCAGTTCCGCTATTATCCCCGTATTTTTCTTCAACACTCCATGAAGATAAACCTCCACCAACTCCTGCATACCAATTGAATCCACCATCAATATTCCAAACCCATTGATATAAACCAGCTAATTTAATAGCATCTACATGATTACTGTTTCTCCATCCTAAATCTAATTCTAAACGATTATTTTTAGATAAACCTCTTTGGTATGAAATTTCACCACCAAAACCATCATTGTCACCCAATCTTAGTCCTAAAGCGTTTTTAGAAATATCCTGAGCCTGAGCAAATACTGTACCTAACAGTAAAAAAGCAAATAAAAGTGTTTTTTTCATTTGAATAAAATTTTAAAATTGAATGCAAATATAACGCAATTAGCAGGAAAAAAGTATGTTAATTAACCAGAAAGGTATCTAAAAATTCTTCTTGAGTTTGCGTATTGGTAGGCGGAATTCCCAATTGAGTAGCAATTGATGCGTCTAAACTATAGGTTGTCAAGGTATTTGTATATACAACACCAATGTTTTTTGATAAATATTGAGATGATATTACAACATCTTGAGGTTGTAAAAGGGTAATTGTTACCGGAATACCAGCAAATACTTGCGTTGTAGTAACTTTTAAGTTTAAAATAATTTTTGTTGATTTTACATTTGGATATACATCTCCATTAGGAGAAGTAAACGAAGCAAAATTTTCTCCACCTATTGATTTTAACTTATATTCAATGGTTAATGGATTTCCGTTAAAATCTTGTTGAAATGTACCGGTTTTTTCATTTAGAACTTCACCATTTGTAGCATATTCTTTAAAAATAATAAAATCTACTAAGTTTAAATCTAAACCTACGGGAAGCGTTGCACCTTGTCCAAATGAAAAATCACCACTTAATACTAATTTGCCACTCTCTTTTTTAACACCATTATTGTTGACAGATGTACAATAAAATCCAGTAGCAATATTGTTTTTGTTTTTAAATTTTTTATACGTTTTTGGTGGTATAATAGTGTCGCCAGAAATATATAATGAATCTCTTGTAGTAGTAGTACCAACCACATCATAGGTCCAATAATTTCCATTGTTTAAAGGCAAAGCATCAGTAAAATCTGTAGTTAGATTTGTTGAATTCCCATCATCATTTGAACATGATAGAAGCACAAAACCTAATGCGATGTATAATATTTTTTTCATTTTAGTAGTTTTTTGCTAATATAAAAAAAACATTCAATATTTTTGTTTAAAATTACAACAGATGGCAAATTCAATTGGAAAACTTTTTACACTAACTACTTTCGGGGAATCACACGGAGCTGCTTTAGGCGGAATTATTGAAGGTTGTCCTTCAAATATAAAAATTGATTTGGATTTCATTCAAAATGAGTTAGATAGAAGAAAACCTGGGCAATCAAAAATTGTTACTCAAAGAAAAGAAGCAGATGAAGTACAATTTTTATCTGGAATTTTTGAAGGAAAAACAACAGGAACTTCTATTGGATTTATCATAGAAAATGAAAATCAAAAATCAAACGATTACGACCATTTAAAAGATACATTCCGACCAAGTCACGCCGACTTCACTTACGATAAGAAATATGGAAATAGAGATTATAGAGGAGGAGGAAGGACTTCAGCAAGAGAAACCGTAAATTGGGTTGTAGCTGGAGCAATTGCCAAGCAAATTATTCCAGAAATTAAAATAACCGCTTTTGTTTCTTCTGTTGGAGAAATGTATATTGATAAACCCTACCAAGACTTAGATTTTAATTTAATTGAATCGAATCCAGTGAGATGCCCAGACATTGAAATGGCTGCTAAAATGGAAGAATATATTCTTAAAATTAAGAAAGATGGAGATACTGTTGGTGGAACAATAACTTGTGTCATTCAAAATGTGCCCATTGGTTTAGGAGAACCGGTTTTCGATAAATTACATGCACAATTAGGAAAAGCAATGCTATCAATAAATGCTGTAAAAGGTTTTGAATACGGTGGCGGATTTTGTGCTGCGAAAATGAAAGGTAGCGAACACAACGATTTATTTAACGAAGACGGTACTACAAAATCAAACTTATCTGGCGGAATTCAGGGTGGAATTAGCAACGGAATGGATATTTATTTCCGTGTAGCTTTCAAACCAGTTGCCACATTGCTACAAAAACAAGACGTTTTAACCAACGATGGAAAAATCATAGAACAACAAGGTAAAGGACGACACGATCCTTGCGTAGTTCCGAGAGCTGTACCCATTGTAGAAGCTTTAGCCGCAATAGTTTTAGTAGATTTTACTTTGTTGGATAAGGCGTGTAAATAAATTTTTAAAGAATACCTTATGTTTACAAAATTAGCTTGATGTTTTTATATCAGGCTTTTTTTGTAATTATTTCACATACTTATTTACAATGTATTGACTAACTGGTTTTAAGGCTTTACCAGTTTCTGGATGAATTCCGTGTGTGTTAAAAAATTCTGGTTTTCCATTCACTTTACAATACCAATATAATGGTTTCTCATTTTTAAAAAATGTAGTGGTATCTGAAACTTCTATTTTGATTAATTGACTTTGATTTTCATCAAATGGAATTATTTCAGATTGCATCATAAATCCCTTCTGATTATCACTTTGGCAATCCACAACTTCAAAATGATTCTTTTGCCATTGCATACATTCAGGTTCAGAAAAAATAATACTTTTTCCAGCATAACCAACTGAACCAATTCCAATCAATCCAAAAAATCCAATTGCAATTTTCTTTTTGAAATTACTTTTTATATGATTCTTAATAAAATTAGTTTTATTCTCAGGTAAAGTAGATTTATTTACTATCAAATCATTTTTCTCAGGGAAATTTAAAATCTCGTTTTTTGTTACTTCAGTTTTATTAAATTTATTGTAGGGTCTTGGTTTAAAATCAATTAAAACTGCTGCTAATTCTACTCTAAGACTAATTTCAGAATCTCTTTTTTCTTTAAGAAATGAAATAATAGTTTTAAACTTATCAGTATTACAATTATCTATTGCCTTTTTTAAAGATTCACCATTTTTAGTTTCGAAAAAATTTCGAAATACTTCTTCATCTTTTGGTGTCAAACCCTTATCAAATATAAGAGAACAATAGTTTCTCAATTGTGCTGGTGTTGGATTTAATAATATGCCAGTTATATCATCATTTTTATTTATCTCATAATGTTGTTGAATGGCATTTTTATAGTGATTGAAAGTAATTTTTTCCATAAGTGTAAAATTGAATATTGAATATATCGGAATTCTTCGGAATTATCGGAAATATCGGAATCTCTTGTAAATACGGATCATAAACCATCTTTACTTTGCTTCAGAATTAGTTCTCGTTTTAACTAGCTATTAAAACAAATGTACAAAACTGATTTAAAAAAGTGTGGCTATACAAGACTGAATTTTTATTCGGGAAGTATAATTTGAAAGTTTTGTTTTAGCTCACTTACACTTCCCAAACAAAAGAGTACTCAAAATTATTGTTGGTAAAACAACACAATTATTGCATTCGGAATAGTTCCGAACAGCCAAACTTATGTCAATTTTTAAATTTCATTATTATGAAAAAATATGTTTTAATAGCAAGTATTGCAGGATTTGTAGCATCATGTACTAACGACAGCGCAGAAGAATTTTTACCTCCAAATAAAAAAACAACAATTTCAAACTTTTCTTCTATGAATAAGGCTCTTGATTCATTAGATACAGGAGGGCAAGGCGGTTCAACACCAATTAAACCACCACAGCCTTAATTTAATTTCTAATTATTTTTAATATTTAATTAAGAATACTTAATTTCGGGAAATGATACTTAAAAAAGTACTTTTCCCGATTTTATTTTTAATCCTATTGTCTTCTTGTGATTCAGATGTTTTATCTGTTAAAAAATATAAAGAATATACAAGTAAAGGATTCGAACTTTTTACAAAAAAAAAATATGATTCTGCTTTCGTTTTTTTCGAAAAATCCAAATCATTTTCTTCTAAAACATCTAAGGAAAATACAATAATTTTTCCCATTATAATGATTTCGGATATTCAGAGAATTAAAAACGATTATCATGGATGTGAAGAAAGTTTAACAGAGGCGTTAAAATATGTAGACAAAAATACTAAAAGTAGTTATTTAACTTTTATCTACAATAATTTTGCACTTTCATATTCTGAACAAGCTAATTATGAAGAAGCTTTAAAATATTATAATTTAAGTCTTAATATAACTTCTGATGATTTGTCAAGATTAATTATCAAGAATAATATTGCCTATAATTTTTTAAAACAAAATAAATTTCATGTAGCTAAAAACATTTTAGAAACTATAAAAAATAGCGATTCCTTAAAAAAAAATCCTTATGAATTAGCTAGAGTTTTAGATAATTTAGGATATGCAAAATTTAAAATAAAAGATAAAACAGCCATTAATGATTTATTACATGCAAAACAAATAAGAGAAGAAAAAGAAGATGATATTGGGTTAACGGCTACTGCAATGCATTTAGCTGAATATTATGAGAGTTCAGATGTTATTTTGGCTAAAGAAAACGCCTTAAGTGCTTTAAAATATGCTTCTAAAGTTGAAAATTCTGACGATAAACTAGAAGCTTTACAGTATCTGGCAAGAGTCTCAAATGGATCAGATTCTAAAAATTATGCGATACAATCTTTTCTTTTGAATGATAGTATTAAAAAGGCAAAACAACAGGTAAAAAATCAATTTGCTAAAATAAAATATGATTCAAAAAAAGCTATTGCGGAAAGTCAAAGACAAAAGCAATTAAAAGAGTATTTCATAATTGGAATCTTATTTCTATTGGTATTTAGTTTCTTTTTTTATTACAGAATTAAAAAAAGAAACAAGCAAAAAATTAAAGAAATGGTTTATCGTACTGAAACTCGTATTTCCAAAAAACTTCATGATGAGTTAGCAAATGATGTACATAATGCCATTGCATTTGCTGAAACACAAGATTTAGAAAATCCAATAAATAAAGAAACATTATTAGAAAATTTAGATACTATTTATATTCGTGCTAGAAATATATCAAGCGAAAATAAGGATATTGATACAGGAGAAAATTATTTAGAAAAATTAAAAGCTATGATTGCTTCCTATAGTTCTACAGATACAAATGTAATTTTAAATACTGCTTCGTTTGATGGTAATCTTATAAATAAAGAAATTAAGATTACCATTTATAGAGTATTACAGGAATTAATGGTTAATATGAAAAAGCATAGTCATTGTTCTATTGTTAGTATTGGTTTTAAATCTAATAAAAATGCCATAGAAATTAATTATTCTGACAATGGAATTGGATGTGCCAATTTGCTAAATTTAAAAAATGGTCTTCAAAATGTGGAAAACCGTATTTTTTCTATCAATGGAACCATTAATTTTGACACAGAATCTGAAAAAGGATTCAAAGTTAAAATTATAATACCTAAATAAAGGAACTAGATGTTTAAAAAAGTTTTAATTGCTGAAGATTTCGATAGTATTAATATCGCCGTAAAACAAACAATGGAGCAACTTGGTGTGGAAGAAATCCATTATGCAAAATATTGTGATGACGCTTTATTGAAATTTAAAAAAGCCCTACAAGATAACAAACCATTTGATTTATTAATTAGTGACTTATCTTTTGTTGCAGATTATAGAGAAATTGAAATTCCTTCAGGAGAAAAACTTGTAGAAGTAATTAAAAAAATACATCCAAGCATTAAAGTAATTGTGTATTCAGTTGAAGATAAAGCATACACAATTAAAACCTTATTTAAAGATCAGAATATTGACGCTTTTGTACATAAAGGTAGAAATAGCATTAGCCAATTAAAGACAGCAATTGAAAGTTTACTTTACGATAAAAAATTTATTTCTCCAGAATTAGCTCATATTTTGCAAAGTAATTCAACAAATGAAATTGATAATTACGATATTGAATTATTAAATAAATTAGCAAGTGGTGTAGCTTTGGAAGATATGGAACCTCTATTTAAAAAATTAAATATTACTCCAAATAGTAAAAGTACTATTGAAAAAAGAGTAGCTAAGCTCAAAGATTATTTCAAAGCGAATAATAATATTCACCTGATTGCTATCACTAAAGATTTAGGTATAATCTAAATTACACACACTCACATAATTTCAAAAATAATTTACACTTTACGGATTTCCGTAAGGAATAGTATTTTATTGGTTCTAAATTTGAATTTTATAAATCACAACCTTAAAATTATTTTGCTGATTGATTGGAATCTTTAAATCAATCTGTTCAACAACAAAATAAATTAAAGGTTCAGGATCTAACTAAATTAAAAAATCTGTTATACTACTAAAAATAGATTTTTTTTGTTTTATGAATTTTCGTAAACCAACAAAATTTTATAATTAACAGGTTATTAGTTATAGTATAAATCTAGGCTTCATTAATAGAACTATTATTCAGTGATAAAAAATAAATAACAAAATATGGCAGGAAATCTTCAAAAAGGTCAAACTATCGATTTATGTAAAAATGAAAAAGGCGAATCTTTTGATTTGTCTCAAGTTACAATTGGTTTAGGATGGGATGTAAAACAAAAAGAAATCGGTTTTTTCGGAAAACTTTTCGGAGGTTTTCAGGAAGAAAAATTTGATTTAGACTTAATTGCTTTTTTACTTGATTCTAATGGTAAAGTTGCAAATCTTGGTTCAGATTTAACTTTTTTAAATGACAATAAAGTTGGAATAAATGGCGGAGATATTGTTTTTTTTAATAGCATGACTTATCCATCAGGCACAGGAACTTCAAGTATGTTATTTCCAGAAGGCACTTCAAAATATACAATTAAAAAAAAAATTAATCAAATTTTAGATAAGGGAGAACTTATAGTTCATTTGGGCGATAATTTAATTGGTGAAAAAGACGTTGATGAGGAACAAATTCTGATAAAGTTAAATTCACTTCCGTTAAAAATTGAAAAAATTCTTTTTACTGTATGTATTTATCAAGGGATAAGAAACAATCAACAATTTGGAAACATTGAAAATGCTTTTATAAGGGCTTGTGATAAAAACAATAAGGAGATTGCAAAATATAAGCTTACAAATAGTCCAGATTTAGAAAACAAACATTCTCTAATTTTGGGTGAAACATACCGTCATAACGGAGGTTGGAAATTTAGAGCAATTGGTGAACCTCTTCACACAGATAATCTTATAGATATTCTAAAAATATATGTTAATTAAAAGTTTAGAATAGAGAGAAGTAAAACCATATGTTTGTTTTTAGATCAAACTAGTTTTAAAATGAAGCAAGTTCTTATGCATAAAATGATACTAATTTTAATGTTTTTTCACTGTTCATGTAAGAAAAGTAATACTTCAGAATATAATAATTCTACTATGGTTGATTCAATAATTATTGACTCAAATACAATAAAAGAAGAAAATTTTGAACTTGATATTCAATTAAAAAGAATGCATGAAAATAAATTATTTTATAAGGAAGTAATTCAATCAAATTAAGGTGAAGAAAAATTCAAAAAAAATCAACACACAACGCGAAAAATAGAAAATGTAAAAGCTAATTGGATTGATTTATGAGCGAAAGAAGGCAAACCAAATAAGTAACAATATAAAAATAATTGCTTTTAAATTATTTAACAATAAAACGTTAATTGAACAGAATAAAAGACACTTATTTTAAGTGTCTTTTATATATAAAAAAAGTCCCACCGAAGCAGGACTAAAGATTTTCATCTACGGCATATAGCCTTA
>CAYWVV010000085.1:0-8058 GCA_964461805.1 uncultured Flavobacterium sp. | reverse complement strand
TAACGCAATCAGAATCGATTCCATCGGAATCACATATTTATAACACAAAACAATTAACGCAATCAGAATCGATTCCATCGGAATCACATATTTATAACACAAAACAATTTACGCAATCAGAATCGATTCCATGGGAATCATATATTTATAACACAAAACAATTAACGCAATCAGAATTGATTCCATCGGAATCACATATTTATAACACAAAACAATTTACGCAATCAGAATCGATTCCATGGGAATCATATATTTATAACACAAAACAATTAACGCAATCAGAATTGATTCCATCGGAATCACATATTTCTAGAATCAAATATTTATCGCCAAAATCAAAATTTTTAATCCAAACCATTAATTTTTATACGCCATGTCAAATACGTTTTCACAAATTTATATTCAAGTTGTTTTTGCCGTTAAATACAGAAAAGCAATTATTCACCAATCATGGGAAGATGATTTGTATAAATATATTACAGGAATAATTCAGAATAAAGGTCAGAAATTAATTGCGATAAATGGGATGCCAGATCACATTCATATTTTTATTGGAATGAAACCTAGTTGTAATTTGTCTGATTTGGTTAGAGAAATTAAAAAAGCTTCGAATGGTTTAATAAATGACAAAAAATTGACTGCAACAAATTTTCAATGGCAAGAAGGTTTCGGTGCTTTTTCATATAGTCAGAGTCATATTGATCATGTGGTAAAGTATATAAATAATCAAAAGCAACATCATACAAAACAATCATTCAAAGAAGAATATTTAGATTTTTTACAGAAATTTGCAATCGAATATGATGAAAAATATTTGTTCGAATGGTTTGATGTTTATATGTGATTTCCAATAAATTTACTTTTGAATATAAATAATTACAACTACTTTTGCATCACAACAACAGATTCTGAAATTACTTCAGAATAAACAACACAACAAAATGAACACTATTACTACAACAAATTTTAATTTTACAGGTCAAAAATCCGTTTACAGAGGAAAAGTAAGAGAAGTGTATAACATCAATGACGATTTATTAGTTATGATTGCTACAGACCGACTTTCTGCTTTTGATGTCGTTTTACCTGAAGGCATTCCGTATAAAGGACAAATTTTGAATCAAATTGCAACAAAATTCATGCAATTAACAGAAGATATTGTTCCAAATTGGTTAATCGCTACTCCAGATCCAAATGTGGCTGTCGGACATTTGTGTGAACCTTTCAAAGTAGAAATGGTAATTCGTGGGTATTTATCTGGACATGCTGCTCGTGAATATGCTTTAGGAAAAAGAACGATTTGTGGTGTTACGATGCCAGAAGGTTTAAAAGAAAACGATAAATTTCCAACACCAATTATTACGCCAACAACTAAAGCAGATAATGGTTCACACGATGAAGATATTTCTCGTGAAGCGATTTTAGCTAACGGAATTGTTACAGAAGAAGATTATTTAGTATTAGAAAAATACACAAGAGATTTATACCAAAGAGGAACTGAAATTGCAGCTTCAAGAGGTTTAATTTTAGTAGATACGAAATACGAATTCGGAAAAACAAAAGAAGGTAAAATTGTATTGATTGACGAAATTCATACACCAGATTCTTCTCGTTATTTTTATGCTGAGGGTTATCAAGAAAGACAAAATAATAACGAAGAACAAAAACAATTGTCTAAAGAATTTGTACGTCGTTGGTTAATTGAAAACGGTTTTCAAGGTAAAGAAGGACAACAAATTCCAGAAATGAATTCAGAATATGTTGCTTCAGTTTCTGAAAGATATATCGAATTATTCGAAAATATTTTAGGGGAAAAATTCGTTAAAAGTGATATTTCAAATATTGAAGTACGAATTCAAGAAAATGTAGAAGCTTATTTAGCAAAATAGTTTTTCAAGTTTAGTAAAAAAGGCGGAAAGTTTTAAGAAACTTTCCGCCTTTTTACTTTTCACTCTTTACTAATTACTCTTCAATAAGTGTTTTACGACCGTTTCAGCGGCGTGTAAGCCAAAAAGTGCTGGCATCCAACTATTCGTGCCGTAAAATGATTTTTTGTAGTTAGAGCCATCTGTGGTTTTGATACTAGATGCGTCAGGATGTTCTACAGAATAGACAGCTTTCACACCTTTGTTTATCCCTTCTTTTCTTAATCTTTTTCGAATGTTTTTTGCTAACGGACAAACCTCAGTTTTACTAATGTCTCTCACTACAACTTTATTCACATCAAATTTGCCTCCAGCTCCCATATTGCTGATGACTTTTATTTTTTTGCGTTTAGCAGCAACTAAAAGGTTGATTTTAGGAGTTAAACTGTCGATGCAATCTAAAACATAATCAAATTCTGTAGTAACTATTTCAGTTGCACGTTCAGGAGATAAGAATTCTTCGACTCTTATTAAGTTTAATTCTGGATTGATGTCTAGTAATCGGTCTCCAACAATTTTAACTTTTGGAGCGCCAATGGTGCTATGTAACGCTGGTAATTGACGATTTATATTTGTAATATCAACGGTGTCACCATCTACAATTGTCATTTTTCCAACGCCAGCCCTTGCTAAAAATTCGGCAGCAAACGAACCCACACCACCTAAACCAACAACTAATACGTTTGAATTTCTTAATCTATTTAAGCCTTCTTCTTTAAATAATAACTCTGCTCTTTCTTGCCACTTTGCCATAACTTATACTTTTTATTTAAAAACGGTTTGGTAATTCGTCCAAACAATTTCCTTCATTTCTTCAATTGAGATGTTTTTACATTTTGCTGCAAAAGTATAAACTTCTTCCAAACTTTCCGCAATAGTATCTGTTTCTAAGAAAATTTTTTCATTTGGAATTTGTTGAAACACTTCTCCTAATTCTGGATTTCGAAGTAAGTATTTTCCAAAAGATAAATAGAAATCTTGATGCAATAATTGTTTCGCTACTTGACTATTTTTTGAAAACCCATGGATGATAAAAGGGGAGGTGAGTCCGCTGTTTTTTTTGCATGAAATCACTTCGTCAAAGGAAGCTACACAATGCAAGATTACAGGCTTAGAAATTTCATGTAAAAGGTTAAGTTGCGACTCAAAAACGTCAATTTGCGTACTATAGATTTTATCTATGCGTTTGTCTAATCCACATTCTCCCAATGCAATACATTCTTTTGTTGAAAGTTTTTCTTTAATAATTTTTAAATCTTCATTCAAGCGCCCCTCTTCGATATACCATGGGTGAATTCCGATAGAATATAGTGGGGTTTCTTCTGAAAAATCCTTCGGATATTGATTTACAATTTCTAAAATCGAATCAGAATTCGTGTAAAAATGAGTGTGTAAATTAACAAATTTCATAAAATTGTTTTCGCAAAAATAACATATTTTAATAAGTTATTTGTCTAAATTTGTATCAGATATTTTATTATGATTCAGAAAGCATTTCGCAACTACATTTCTAACTTTCAAGGTTTTTCTCGTGAAGTTTGGATTCTTACACTTGTTACTTTTATCAACAGAGCTGGAACGATGGTTTTACCATTTTTGTCCAAATATTTACATGAAGATTTACATTTTTCGTTATCGCAAGTAGGAACCATTATGGTCTTTTTTGGTATAGGTTCAATGTTAGGTTCTTGGTTAGGAGGAAAGCTTTCAGATACCATAGGTTTTTATAAAATAATGATATTTAGTTTATTAGTTAGTGGTTTGATGTTCTTCGGCTTACGATTTGTTACTTCATTTTACGGTTTATGTTTAAGTATGTTCCTAATTATGGCAGTTTCGGATATGTTTCGACCAGCAATGTTCGTTTCTTTGGGAGCTTATGCGAAGCCAGAAAACAGAACTCGAGCGCTAACTTTAGTGCGTTTAGCAATTAATTTAGGATTTGCTGCCGGACCAGCTTTAGGCGGATTAATTATTATGAATATTGGTTACAAAGGTTTATTTTGGGTTGACGGATTGACTTGTATCATAGCTATTTTAATATTCTGGATTAAAGTAAAAGAGAAGAAAAAATCTACGTATTTAGATAAAGAACATCCCGGTGATGTTTTAGTAGAATCGGTTTTTAAAGATAAAATTTATTGGTTGTTTTTAGCGTCAACCTTAATTGTTGGAATTATGTTTTTCCAATTGTTTACGACAATTCCAATTTATCACAGAGAACAATTCGGGTTAACCGAACTGCAAACAGGTTTGTTATTAACTTTAAATGGAGTATTGGTTTTCTTTTTAGAAATGCCAATTGTGAACTATATCGAAAAGAATAAAAAAGATAAATTAAAAGTAATTATTTTGGGTTGTTTCTTAATGACCATTAGTTTATTCTTATTGTTAGTAAACACTTGGGCTGGAATTTTACTAATTATGATGTTATTTATGACCTTCGCAGAAATGTTCAACTTTCCGTTTTCAAATGCTTTTGCTTTGAGTCGTGCTCCAAAACATCATCAAGGTCGTTACATGGCTATTTTTGCCATGAGTTATAGTTTAGCGCATATTTTAAGTGCCAAAATAGGAATGACTATTATTGATAAATATGGTTATCAAGCGAATTGGTTAGTAATGGGAACACTAGGTTTCACTGGAACTTTAATTGGATTATACGTTTATAAGTTAGTAGAAAAAGAAAAGCTAAACGTAAAAAATAGTTAAATAACTATAAAAATAGTTGCGTAACTAAAAATATAGTTATAAGTTTGTGTAACAAAAATATAGTTATGCAAAAGTTAACCAATAAAGAAGAAGAAGTGATGCACATTTTATGGAAGCTAAAAAAAGCTTTCGTAAAAGATGTTTTGGCAGAATTTAAAGAAGACAAGCCACACTACAACACACTTTCTACCATCATTAGAAATTTAGAAGAAAAAGGATATGTTTCTTATAATGTGTATGGAAATACACATCAATATCATCCAACTGTGGATATTGAAGAATACCGAAAAACCTTTATGAAAACGGCTATTCAGAATTACTTTGGTAATTCATACAAAAATTTGGTTTCGTTTTTTGCTGAAGAAGAGAAAATATCAGCAGACGAACTTCGTGAGATTTTAAACATCATCGAAAAAAAGAAATAGGTATGGAAACCGTTTTCACCTACATTTTAAAAGTCAATGCTTTACTCGTATTGTTTTATTTAGTTTACCAATTGGCACTTTCTAGAGAAACCTTTTACAAGCATTCGAGATGGTTTTTACTTTCAGGTTTATTCGTTTCATTAGTATTGCCTTTTGTAACTTTTACTAAAATTGAATATTACGAAGTAAAAAATTCTATTGACAACCAATTTTTTCAAGCCGTAACAGCCACTAATGAAATTGTGCAAGAACCCATTTTAACGAATCAAGAAATCTTGTTTTTGGTATACGGAATGATCTGTTTTGGGTTTTTGATTAAAACAGTATTCGATTTTTTCAAATTGTTTAAAATCATCAAAGTTTCTAATTCAGAAAAGAGAGATAAATTGGTTTATATCAATACAAATTTAGTTAAAACGCCTTTTTCATTCTTTAATTATATAGTTTTCAATGAGGAACTCATCAATCCAATTGAATTGCAAAATATTATCAAACACGAAGAAGCACATTCTATGCAAAAACACAGTTTTGACACCTTGTTAGCGCAGTTTTTTATTATTCTTTTCTGGTTCAATCCAATCGTTTGGTTATACCGAAAAAGTATCATACAAAATTTAGAATTTTTAGCAGATAGTTTTGCTATTCAACAAGTTTCTGATAGAACGGTTTATCAGAAAACCATGTTGAAAATCACAACCCAATCATCAAATATTTCAATCATCAATACATTTAATCAATCATCAATCAAAAAACGAATCATTATGTTAAACACAAACAAATCAAACAGAAAAAACATTTGGAAAATGGTATTAATTCTTCCAATTATTGCAGGGTTTATTTACCTTTTTCAGGTAGAAGTTATTGCACAAGAGAAAAAGTCGGTTAAATTTAAATCTACATATCAAGATAAGAATACTGCAGTTGTAGATTCAGCTGTAGCTATTGGTATTGGTTATGTAACAAATAAATTTTCAACAGATGATGAAATGAAAAATGACGTAGCATCTTTAAAAAAAGATCATAACATAGATTTCACGTTTTCAAATATTAAGAGAAATGAAAAAAATGAAATTATCGCAATTAAAATTTCATACAATGACAATAAAGGAAATAATGGCGATCATGAAGTAATTGGTGACGAACCAATAGATCCTATTCATTTTTCTGTAGATGTTGATAAAAATGGAAAAGGAGAAATTGGTTTTTTTAAACATAAAATGAAAGAAGGAAAGAATATAAGGAACTTTGTTACTGCGTTGATTACTAAAGATAAGAATGATAGAGAATTACTTTCAGAACTTTCTATTCTTGAAGAAGAAAATGTTGTTGTAAAATTTACTGATGTTAAAAGAAATAGTAAAAATGACATTACATCAATAAAAGTGGTAGCCACAAATGCAGATAAAAAGGAAGTTAAATATGAACAAAAGAATGAAAACGGAATCGTTGACTTTTTTATTTCTAAAGAAATTGGAGGTAAAAACGAATTAAAAATTAGAAATTTAAAGAAAGATAATTCAGCTGTAAGTGAAACAAAAAGTAATAAAGAAATTAAAAACAAATTAGCAGAAGATAAAACTAGTATAAAATCTAATGAAGTTAAAGTTTCCACTTCTCAATCTGATGTGCAGCCTGAACCACAAAATGGGTTACAAGAATTCCGCAAGCAAATTGCAATGAAATTTAAGCTTCCAGAAGTAAAAAGCGATGTTAATGCATCGATAGTCGTTAAATTTCTAGTTTTAAAAACGGGTGAAATTTCAAATATTACGATACTTAAAGAAGACCCAAAAAATTTAGGATTAGGCGATGAATTGACAAGAATTTTAAAAGAATCACCAAATTGGAAACCAGGTACTAAAGATGGAAAACCTGCCGATTTATATTTTGTATTACCTGTTATGATTAAAATTGAAGCTTCCAAATAATACAATTATCTAATTTTAACAAAAAACCGCTTTACTAGAGCGGTTTTTTTGTTAAATCCCGTTAATTAACAAAATTTTAAAATTTCATTTTTATAAAAATTATATTTTTGGTCAAGAAAATTAAAATTTATACCATTATGAACGCTAAAATGTTATTTCAAGGATTAGTATTGGCAAGTGCAATAACTTTTTTGCCAAATCCAACTTTTGCTCAAAACAACCGCTTACAACAATTGTCTCAACCCAAAAACAATAGTTTCGAGTTGCGAATTGACAAAGCGATGACCGATGCTCAATTGAAACAAGACGAAACAGATGCTAAGAAGTTCGATTTTGAAGTTTCTTTCACAGGTGTGAAGCGTAACGACAAAAAAGAAATTACGGCTATTAAAATCGCTTACAAAGACAAAGACGGCAATTCAGGGAATTATAATGTAGGTTCAGATGCGCCAATTGCACCCATTTCAATCACAAAACAATTTGATGGAACAGGAAAAGGTCTAATCAATATTCAATCTGGCGAAAAAAGAAATGATATTTTCGGAAATGGTTTTGCTGGTTTCGGAAATGGTTTTGATAGGAATGGATTTGATGGTATGTTTAATAACGACATGTTTAAAGGTTTATTAGACGATAATACGATCGATTTAGAAAAGTTTAAAGAATTACAAAAAGGATTTTCTATGGATTCTTTAGGTGGAAATTTCAAATCGTTTACTTTTAAAGATGGCGAAATGTTAGGCGACAATCCGGATATGAAATTAGAAGAAGAAAAAACAGATGAAAACGGAACTGTAACTAAGAAGTATTCAGACGGAAAAGGCAATACCATGATTTTCTCTGAGAATTTCGGAAGCGGAACGCCAAATCAAATGGGGAAAATGAAGATTGAGAAAAAATATAATTTAAATGAAGATGCCAAATCGGATTTAGAAAACTTAAAAAAGGAATTAGAAAAAACCAAAACCGATTTAGAAAAGCTGAAAACCGATTTACAAAAAGATAAAGGAGCTAAAAAAGAGCCAAGTAAAAAGTAAAAAGAGCCAAGTAAAAAGTAAAAAGAGCCAA
>CAYWVV010000084.1:0-8630 GCA_964461805.1 uncultured Flavobacterium sp. | reverse complement strand
CTTGGTTAGTAAAAGACGGAGATTACGTTGAAAAAGATCAAGCTATTGCTGAAGTAGATTCAGACAAAGCAACTTTAGAATTACCTGCAGAAGCTAGCGGAATTATCACGCTTAAAGCGGAAGAAGGTGACGCTGTGGCTGTAGGACAAGTAGTTTGTCATATTGATACTGCTGCTGCAAAACCAGATGGAGCAACTGCTGCGCCTGTTGTTGAGAAAGCACCAGAAGTGAAAAAAGAAGAAGTAAAAGCAGCACCAGTTGCTGAAAAAACGTATGCTACAGGAACACCATCTCCAGCAGCTAAGAAAATATTAGACGAGAAAAACATCTCTCCTTCTGACATCGTTGGAACAGGAAAAGGTGGAAGAATTACTACTGAAGATGCAGCAAATGCAGTACCTTCAATGGGAACGCCAACAAACGGATCTCGTGCTACAGAAAGAGTAAAACTTTCTATGTTACGTAGAAAAGTAGCAGAGCGTTTAGTAGCCGCTAAAAACGAAACAGCCATGTTAACGACTTTTAACGAAGTGAACATGACACCAATTAATATCATCAGAAATCAATATAAAGACGAATTTAAAGCAAAACATAATGGTATTGGTTTAGGTTATATGTCATTCTTTACAAAAGCAGTTACAAGAGCGTTGCAATTGTACCCAGATGTAAATTCAATGATGGATGGTGACCATAAAGTAGCTTTCGATTTTGCAGATATTTCAATTGCGGTTTCTGGACCAAAAGGATTAATGGTTCCTGTAGTTAGAAATGCAGAATTATTAACGTTCCGTGGTGTAGAAGCAGAAATTAAGCGTTTAGCTTTACGTGCAAGAGACGGACAAATTACAGTTGACGACATGACGGGCGGAACATTCACAATTACAAACGGTGGAGTTTTTGGAAGTATGTTATCTACGCCAATTATCAATCCTCCTCAATCTGGAATTTTAGGAATGCACAACATTATTGAGCGTCCAATTGCTGTAAACGGAAAAGTGGAAATTCACCCAATGATGTATGTGGCTTTATCTTATGACCACAGAATTATTGACGGAAGAGAATCTGTTGGTTTCTTAGTAGCTGTAAAAGAAGCTTTAGAAAACCCAATGGAATTATTAATGGACAATAATCCTAAGAAAGCTTTAGAGTTATAAAATTAAACCTGACAGGTTTTTGAAACCTGTCAGGTTTGTCAATATATGAAATCCCAAATTCAAAAGAGTTTGGGATTTTTTTTGTTTCTTTGTTTTATGAAGAAAAAAGAGAAAAAAGCAGCTATCGGATTTATATTTTTAACCTTGGTAATAGACATTACAGGTTGGGGAATTATCATTCCAGTAATTCCGAAATTGATTCAAGAATTAATTCATGGAGATTTGAGTGATGCTTCTAAAATTGGAGGTTGGTTGTTATTTGCGTATGCGTTTACACAGTTTTTATTGTCGCCACTAATTGGAAATTTGAGTGACAAATACGGTCGCCGACCAATCATATTATTTTCCCTTTTAGGATTTTCGTTAGATTATTTATTTTTAGCCTTCGCACCTACGATAACCTTTTTATTCATTGGAAGAATTATCGCTGGAATAACTGGCGCAAGTATCACAACTGCTACAGCCTATATTGCCGATATTAGCACACCAGAAAACCGAGCCAAAAACTTCGGAATGATTGGTGCTGCTTTCGGAATTGGGTTTATAATCGGACCTGTAATTGGTGGTTTGTTAGGACAATTTGGCGCTAGAGTTCCGTTTTATGCAGCAGCAGCTTTGTGCTTTATTAACTTCTTATACGGTTATTTTGTGTTACCAGAATCGTTACCAAAAGAAAATAGAAGAGATTTAGATTGGAGCAAAACCAATCCTATTCGTGCTATCATGAATTTAAAAAAATATCCAAAAATATTCGGATTGTTTATTTCAATTATTTTAGTGTACATTGGCTCACATGCCGTTCATAGCAATTGGAGTTACTTTACCATGTACCAATTTAAATGGGACGAAAAAATGGTTGGAATTTCGCTAGGAGTCATTGGGTTATTAGTCGGAATTGTACAAGGTGGTTTAATCAGATGGATCAATCCAAAAATCGGGAATGAAAAAAGTATTATTTACGGATTAGTTTTATACACGCTAGGGATGTTTTTATTCGCCATTGCGACAGAAAGTTGGATGATGTTCACCTTCTTAATTCCGTATTGTTTGGGTGGGATTTCAGGTCCGGCTTTGCAATCTGTAATTACAGAAAATGTTCCTGCGAACGAACAAGGAGAAATTCAAGGAACCTTAACCAGTTTGATGAGTGTGACTTCTATTATTGGTCCGCCATTAATGTCGAATGTATTTTATAATTTCTCTAATAAAAATGCTGCCATTCATTTTCCTGGCGCACCTTTTGTTTTGGGAGGAATATTGATGTTATTTAGTGCAATAATTGCTTTTTATTCGTTTAAAAAACAACGATTAATAGCCGCTTCTATTTCAAATACAAACACAGATTTGGATAATCAATAATTGCCTTACCTTTTAGTAAAACATCAGCGCCAATAATACCGTCAACAGGTTTTATTTTTTGTTGCGCTAAGGCTTCGTTGACGTGAGACAAATCGAAAAGTATAAATGTAGAAGGCAATTGTTTCCAAGAACCAATTTGGAGGTAATTGCCTTTTGATATTTTAGCTTGCATGGTTGTAGAACTCGCGCTTGCTGCAAAACTTTCATAATCCGTAGCTTCTAATCTGTATTTTTCGATACTTTCTAAACCAATACAAGTATTGGATGCGCCTGTATCTAAAATGAAATTCCCAGCAACACCATTCACTTTCACTTTGATAAGTAAATGTTGCGTTTTTAAAAACTTAAATTTAATTCCTTTGTATTTTTGTGTTTTTAAAAACGCGGGTAATTCTTTCATTTAGTTTAGTTTGTTAGGATATAATATTGCCAGGGTTGTAATGAAATTTCTTTCCCTTCAGAAAATTCGACTTTTTCATTAGTCATAAAGTTAGTAAAAGTTCCTCTCAATTCCAATTTAACTATTTGATTCGTTTTAGAAAGATTGGCTACATAAATTACTTTCTTACCTTCTTTTTGTCTTTCGAAAGCTAAAATATTCGTGTCCGAAGATGTATTTATTCTATTAAATCCTGCTGGATTTTTTCCACCATGTAAAGCTGGATTATCCTTTTTTAGTTGTCCTAATTTCGTTCTTAAATCCCAAGCTGCACCTTTTGTTTTTGGAATAGAATCTTTCTCAAAAAACTTCAAACTGTGTTTCAAACCATATTCGTTTCCGCTGTAAATTAAAGGCATTCCTGGTGTAATGTAAGATAAAGCTGTTATGGCTTCTTCGGCATTTCCTAATCGAGATTGTATGGTTCCGTTCCAAGAATTTTCATCGTGATTGTCAACGAAATTCATTAAAATATCATTGGCTTCGTATTTTTTGTTTTTCTCAATCATGAATTTATCCCAAGCCGAAACATTTTCTTTTCCTTGTGCGATTTTATTTGTCGTATGATGTCCGTCCCAACTGTATGCCATATCGAATAAGTTGTCTTTTAGTAATTCAGGTTCCCAAGCTTCTGCTAGCATAAAGATGTTTTTTTCTTTACGTAATTCAGGAATCGCTTTTTGCCAAAAATCGGTTGGTACATTTCCCGCTACATCGCAACGAAAACCGTCAATTCCTTCTTTTTGAAGCCAATATTTCATGTCGGAAGTCATTTCTTTACGAAGAGCTTGATTGTCGTAATTTAAATCGGCTACGTCTGTCCAACCCCAAGTTTTTCCGGTTTCTGGATTGATGGGATCGATAATTTCACCTTTCTCATTTTTAGTATAAAATTCTGGATGTTCTTTAATCCAAACATGATCCCAACCGGTATGATTTGGTACCCAATCTAAAATGACATACATTCCATTGGCGTGAGCCGTTTTTACTAATTTTCTGAAGTTTTCCATCGTACCGAATTCGGGATTAACTTTTTTGAAATCGGAAACCGCATAATAACTTCCCAAATATTTGTGTTGATCAGCGACTGGCATTTCAGATGCGAATTTACTATCATCACCACCTGTTGCTTTTCTTTTGGTTTGCGAAATAGGAAAAATAGGCATGACCCAAATTACTTTTACACCCAATTGTTTCAAATTTGGAATATCTTTCGTAAACGCATTGAACGAACCTTCTGGTGAATATTGACGAATGTTCACTTCATAAATCACTGCGTTTTCTAATTCAGATTCTTTGAAACTCAACGTTTCTGAAGTTTTACAACTAAAAAAGGTTGTTACAATTAGTATTGATAAAAGTATTTTCTTCATAATTATTTTTTTAATTCTAAAATTAAACTCGATTTTCCATCAATAGAAAGTTCTGATTTTAATTCGAAATTCGAACCAGAAATTACATCATTTCCACTTGAATACGAACCTAAACTTTCTTGAAATCGGTCTAATTTTAAAGTTTGTTTGTCTTTGCTATTGTTCACCACAACCATTACACTTTCAGTATCGTTATAACGAAAATACACATACACGTTATTATCTGGAAGATAATGCATTAATTTTCCGTTGTGAATAACTGCTTTCGACTTTCTCCAATTGAAAATTTTAGCTGTGAAATCGAAATATTTAGCTTGTTCCGTTGTTCTTCCTGAAGTTGTGAAAGCGTTATTTTTATCAGAATTCCATCCACCAGGAAAATCCTGACGAATGTCTGCATCGCCTTTACCTTTATCACCAGCCATACCAATTTCTGAACCGTAATACAATTGAGGAATACCTCGCATCGTAGCTAAAATAGTCATCGCCATTTTATATTTAGTTAAGTCATTCTTATAGTTTTGATTGAATCGACCTGTGTCATGATTTTCAGCAAAAATTAATAGATTGTTTGGGTTGTCGTAAAGAAAATCGTTCACGAAATTTTCGTAAAACTTAATCATTCCGTCGTTCCAATTGGGATTATCTTCGTTGAAAACATTTCCAAAAACATCGTGCAACGTAAAATCCATCACACTTGGTAAATTCGAATTGTAATGCTGGATTTTCGCAATTGGACTGTCTTTTTGCCAATACGAAATTTGCGCTTGATCGTGCATCCAAACTTCTCCAACTATATTAAAATAGGGATATTCGTCTGTAATAGCTTTCGTCCATTTAGAAATTCCTTCTTTGTCATTGTACGAATATGTATCTACTCGAAAACCGTCTAAATCGGCGTATTCAATCCACCAAATCGCGTTTTGAGTCAGATAATTTAAAACCAAAGGATTCGATTGATTTAAATCGGGCATACTTGGCACAAACCAACCATCCATACAAAGTTTCGAATCCATTTCAGAAGCGTTGGTATCATATTGAGTCGTCATTCTGTAGTTACTTTGTTTGTAACCTGGGAACTGATGAAACCAATCATATGTCGGCATATCTTTGAACATCCAATGTTCGGCGCCCCAATGATTGGTTACATAGTCCATAACTAACTTCAAATTTTTCTTTTTCATTTCTGAAGAAAGGCGCACATACTCTTCATTTGTGCCATAACGTGCGTCAATTTTATACACATCTGATTGTCCGTAACCATGATACGAATAACCTTTGTCATTATCTTCACATAAAGGCGTGCTCCAAAGTGCCGTTGCGCCTAAAGATTTCAGATAATCTAAATTATTGATAATTCCTTGAATATCGCCACCGTGACGACCGCCAGGATTATTTCTATTGGCTTTTTCTTGTAATTCTGGAGCTGAATCATTTTTTTCGTTTCCATTGGCAAAACGATCTGGCATGATTAAATACATCATGTCTGAGCTGTCAAAACTTTTTCGATTACGAGAATTTTCTTTTCGTTTTTTAATGGAATACTTTTCAGTAAAAGACTTTTTACCATTTTTGAACGTGAAAATCAAATCTTGAGCGGCCACATTTTTAGTATCGATAGTTACGAATACATAATTTGGATTTTCTGTTTTTTGAACTTCTGTAATTACTACTCCATTAGAAACTGTAACCGAATTTTGCGCGATATTTTTACCATAAAATAGAATTTGAACCTGATTGTAGGTCATGTCCTCGTACCAAAATGGCGGTTCTACTTTATCAATTTGTGCAAACAGTTGAAAAGTGAAAAGTAGTATTAAGAGTGTTGTTGTTTTTTTCATAATTTATTATTTAACCTCAACAATACTAATTCCGTAACCACCACCAGCAGCAGTTGTTAGTTGTAGTTTTGTTTTATTCGTCACTTTTTGTTTGGTGATTTTGTAAGCTTGTGGATTTGTTTTGTAATGAGCATCGCTTGCATCTGCGTAAATAGTTGCTTCGTATTTTTTACCTTTTTCTAAAAAGTCTAAAGAAATAGTTGACGTTCTTTTATTCAATCCGTTTACGTTTCCGACGAACCAATTGTTTGAATTTTTATCTTTTCTAGCAGTAGTAATGTAATAACCTGGTTCCGCTTCTAAATATTTTGAAGTGCTCCAATATACAGGAACATCTTTAATAAACTGAAATGCATCTAAAAATCGGTTGTAATTTTCTGGTAAATCTGCAGCCATTTGTAACGGGCTATACATTACCACATACAACCCTAATTGATTGGCAATTGTAGTATTTACATGAGAATTATTTCCTGGATTTAATTTCGCGATATCCATTTCAAAAATTCCTGGTGTGTAATCCATTGGTCCGCCCATTAATCTTGTGAATGGTAAAACTGTAGTATGATTTGCTTTTGAACCACCGAACGCTTGAAATTCTGTACCACGGGCCGACTCGTTTCCTATCATGTTTGGATAGGTTCTGCAAATTCCTGTCGGACGAACGGCTTCATGCGCATTTACCATAATTTTATAGTCAGCCGCTTTTTCCGTAACATATTGATAATGATTTAGAATAGATTGACTGTAATGGTGTTCGCCTAAAGGTAAAATATTACCCACATAACCCGTTTTAACCGCATCGTAACCATTGTCTTTCATAAACTGAAAAGCTTTATCTAAATGACGTTCGTAATTTCTTGTCGCCCCAGAAGTTTCGTGATGCATGATCATTTTGATTCCTTTTGATTTCGCATATTCGTGAATACCTTTTACATCAAAATCAGGATAAGCGGAAATAAAATCGAAAACATAATCCTTTTCTTTTCCGAACCAATCTTCCCAACCTTCATTCCAACCTTCCACTAAAACACCATCAAAACCGTGAAGTGCTGCAAAATCGATATAGTCTTTAACATGTTTGGTATTAGCTGCGTGTTTTTGACTTTGTTTTACTTTCGAATAATCTGTAACGCCAAGTTGTACTGATGGTAAATCATCTGTGTAGGCCCAAGAGCTTTTACCCGTAATCATTTCCCACCAAACTCCGATATATTTTACCGGTTTGATCCAAGATGTATTTTCAATTTTACACGGTTCGTTTAAGTTTAATGTCATTCTTGAAGCTAACACTTCTCTGGCGTCATTACTCACAATAATCGTTCTCCAAGGTGAAACACTTGGCGCTTGAATATGTCCTTTATTTCCTTTTGCATCTGGCGTTAAGTGCGATTGAAATACGAAGTTTTTATCGTCTAAATTCAAATGCATGCACGAATAATTAATCAAGGCTGCTTCGTGAATGTTGATGTACAAGCCGTCTGCCGATTTCATCATTAACGATGTTTGCACACCTGTATCTGAAAATTGTTTTTGCGAAGCATTTTCAGTTACGGCACTTTTAAATAAACCTCTGATTTCAGATAATTTACTTTCTGTATAATCGTATTCTTGTGTGTCGTAATCTCCAGGAATCCAAAACGCTGTGTGATTTCCAGTCATGGCGAATTCGGTTCTTTCTTCTTTAATTACGAAGTAAATTAAGTTTTTTTGCTGTGGAAATTCGTATCGAAAACCTAAACCTTCATTGAACAAACGAAAACGAACGATAATTTCTCTATCGGTTTCATTTTGTTTCAATTTAACCATTAATTCATTATAGTGATTTTGAATTTGCGTTTCTTCACCCCAAACCGTTTGCCAAGTTTCGTTGAATGTACTTTGTTTCGTATCGATTACTTTAAAATCGTTCAGTAATGACTTTTTGTCTTTTTGTAATTCTAAACCCAATTTACTTTTTTTAATGACTTCTTTGTTTTTGAAAAAAAGTTGATACATAGGAGTGCCATCATTCCCTAGAGAAAAAGACATTTTAAAAGTACCGTTTGGCGATTGAAATTCTTGTGCAGAAACGCCTAAAACAGATATTAAAACGAGAATAACAGATACAAATTTCTTCATTATATTAATTTTTTACGAATTGCGATGCGCCATTAATGAATACTTCTACTTCTTGGTTTCCTTCTACAGAAACTTTGGTTTCTTCGTGGTTGACTTCTACTTTTACGATGGCATTTCTGAAATTCACTTTAAACGAATAGCCTTTCCATTGTTCTGGAATTCTTGGTTCGAAATGCAATTGGTTATTTTTCACACGCATTCCACCGAAACCTTCCACGATACTCATCCAAGTTCCTGCCATAGATGTGATGTGTAAACCTTCGTGAACTTCCATATTATAATCGTCTAAATCTAAACGAGACGTTCTTAAATAAAACGTATACGCTTGTTCCATTCTACCTAAAGC
>CAYWVV010000083.1:0-8952 GCA_964461805.1 uncultured Flavobacterium sp. | reverse complement strand
AAATCTCAAATCTCAAATCAAAAATTTTATAATCCTAAGCCAGTCGAAGCCGTAAATAGAAAAACATAAACTATCTTTGCAAAAAATAAATTATGTTTTCCTTTTTAAAATCAAAGCCAACTTTAGCAGCATTAATTCCTAATAATTATGTGGACATTCATTCGCATGTTTTACCTGGAATTGATGATGGTGCGAAAAACCTTAAAGACAGTCAGTTTTTATTAGAATCGATGCTTGGTTTTGGATTTAAAAAATGTATTACTTCGCCACATACAATGGCAAATGTGTACAACAATACGATTGAAACCATACATAGCGCCAAAGATAGAATTGAAAATGAATTGCCTGATTTAGCTAAAAAACTTAATTTAAAAGCTGCATCAGAATATTATATTGACGAAAATTTTGTAGAAAATTTCAAATCGAATCCATTACTAACTTTAAAAGATAACTTTGTATTGGTGGAAATGTCGTTTTTAAATCCACCTATTCAATTACAAGAATATTTATTTGAATTACAATTAGCGGGTTACCAACCGATTTTAGCCCATCCGGAAAGATATAGTTTTTACCATGCTAACTTTAAAGATTTTGAAAAATTAAAAAAAACAGGCTTAAAATTTCAAATGAATTTATTATCAAGTGTAGGATATTATGGACCAGATGTAATGCAAGCTTCTGACAAACTTTTAAAAGCAGGTTTTATAGATTTCGTAGGTTCAGACATACATCACAAACAACATATAGATTCTTTCGCAAGAAAAGTTGCTATTAAAGAAACGAAGGCATTTGAAACTGCGATAGAAAACAATCAGTTTTTCTTGTAAGTATAGTAAAATTGAAACGTCAATTCTAATACAAGTATCTATATACTATACTGTCAGACTGAGCTTGACGAAGTATTGAAGTCCTCTTGAAAATAAAACCCTTTTCCAGTAGGCTTCGACTCCGCTCAGCTTGACAATTGTGGAATTACTTCATTAAACTGAAATACTATTTCTCTATTTACTGCTACTGTCAGACTGAGCGGAGTCGAAGTCTTTATGAAACTAAATTCGTAAATCTCAAATCGTAAATCTCAAATTTTGTCAGACTGAACTTGCCTGTGCTGAGCTTGACGAAGTAGCGAAGTTCTTATGAAACTAAATTCTAAAATCTCAAATCGTAAATCTCAAATTTTGCCAGACTGAGCTTGCCTGTGCTGAGCTTGACGAAGTATCGAAGTGCTTATGAAAAATAAAACTCTTTTCCAGCAGGCTTCGACTCCGCTCAGCTTGACAATTGTGGAATTACTTGATTAAAAACTATTGAGAATTTTTATTTACTCAAAATCTTTTTCCACCAAGATTTTTCTTCAATTTCGACGCCGTACCCATACCCGTACCCATACCCGTACCCATATCCTTTTTGAGAATCGGTATCGTTAATTAAAATGGACATGTTTGGTAATTTAGATTCGTTGTATAATTGTTGTGGTAATTTCAGCATACGCTTGTCTAAGTAATTCGCTCGTGTTACATACACAAAAGCATCTGCCAAATGTCCAATAATAAGAGTATCTGTAACTAAACTAACTGGCGCTGTATCCACAACAATATAATCGAACTTAGTTCTTAATTCTTCAAACATTTCAACTACTTTCTTATCCATTAATAATTCGGCTGGATTTGGAGGAATAATTCCAGCAGGAAGTACATAAAAATTTGAATAATTATCAATCTTCACAATTAATTCATCTATGGAAGTATATTTTTTTGAAGAAATATAATTCGTTAATCCCGCTTCAGGAACTTGTAAATAATCATCAATTTTGGGGTTTCTAATATCTAAACCAACTAATAATACTTTTTTATCTGACAACGCAATTGTTGAGGCTAAATTTACGGAAACAAAAGTTTTTCCTTCTTTTGGAAAAGTGGATGTTATAAATATAGTTTTGGCAATACCATCGGCTACATCTTTAAGTAAAAACTCTAAATTTGTTCTTATGATTCGAATAGCCTCAGCCGTATTGGTTCTACTATTTAATTGAATAATTTCGTTTGGATTATCCGCTTTTGGTACATCTCCAATAAAAGGAATTGTTGTATTTCGTTCAATATCTAATCTTGATTTGACTTTATTATCGAAGAAATGAATCAAGTAAATTATTCCAAAAGGTATCAAACCACCTAAAACTAATGCGATTAAATAAATAACAGTTCTATTTGGAGAAACGGGACTTGATGAAGAAGTAGCATCATCAATAACCTTAGCATTTGGTTCAGTAACTGCTAAAGAAATGGCCGTTTCTTCTCTTTTTTCTAACAAATATAAATATAAAGCTTCTTTTACTTGTTGTTGTCTAGCGATAATTCTGAATTCTTTTTCTTGAGTTGGAATTTGAGAAATTCTACCTTCTACTATAGCATTTTGTCGGGCTAAATCATTCTTTTTAATTTGCAAAGAAGTTTTCAATTGTTGCAAACTAGCACTTACTGTATAACGTAACGATTCAATTTTCTTATCGACAGCCAAAACCACAGCATTTTTTTCGCCTGCTGTTTTTAGTAATCTGTTTCGTTCTAAAACTAAATTATTGTATTGATTAATTACTTCTGAAGCATCCACATCAGCCGTTAAAATATTTGCTGGAATCAAGTTTTCTACTTTATTCGCTTTTAAATAATCAATCATGGTATTGACTACTTTCAACTGCGTTTCTGTTTCAATTTCACGTTTTTCAAATTCACTTGCATTTTCTAAAAACAATCCTGCTTCCGATGTAATATCTGTAACTCGATTCGATTTCTTAAAGCTTTCGGCATCTTTTTCCACACCTTCTAATTCGCCATAAATTAATCGCAAACGTTGTTCAATAAATTTAGAAGTATTTTCTGCGATAAAGTTTTTATCTTCAATAGCATCTTCATTATAATTTTTCACTAAAGCATTTAAGAAATCTTTTGCTCTAAAATGAATTGGATCTACAAAATTAAGCTCTATCACACTCGTATTTTTGCTAAGCGTCATAACTTTCAGTCGTCCTCTATAATTATCTGCTAAACCTTCAATTGGTAATACTTCAACGCGTATAGAGAACTCTTTTAAAGTTTCTTTAGTATTTGCTTTTTCTTTTACAACTGTAAAGTTCCCTGTTAAATAGGTAATGGATTCTCCATATTTAAAAGTTCCGAAAAGTTTGGAACCGATGTAAACTTCAAATGAGTTTGAAGTAAGAGAAACCACTCGAAATTGATGGAATTCGTTAAAGAAATTAGTATTTTGATTGTAGAATAAAATTTTTATGGGACAATTATTATAAATTTCACCGTCTTTTATTCTTCCTTCATTTATGTAAATGATATTAAAACCGAGCTCGTTAAGGGTTTTCTTAATTAGTTTTCTAGATTTTATAACTTCAATTTCATTGTCTACATTACTCTTTGCGCCTTTTAACATTCCTAAATCAGAAAAAGCAGAAAGTTCTGAAGCTAATCCTCCTTTTCTGTCATCTTTTACTAAAATAGTAGAAGTTGCGTTATACATTGGAACGGCATATCTTAAATAAATAAAGGCCAAAAATAAAGATGCAATTAGTCCAAATACAAACCATTTCCAATGGATTAAATATTTCTCTAATTGTTCTCTAATATTGATATTCTGATCTAAATCTTCATCAAAATTTTGACTGTATTTTTGCATATTATTTTATTGTTAATGCTAAGATAGTTACCACTAATGAAAGTGCCGAAATACCTATAGTTAAGTTGGGGCCAACTGCAGATGAATTCAATTTTGTTTTATTAGGTTCTACATAAATCACATCATTTTGAGACAAATAATAGTTAGAAGAATTAATAAAATCTGTTTTTGTAATATCTATTTTTTCATAGGTTTTTACTCCATTTTTTTCTCTGATTAATAAAAGGCTATTCCTTTTACCGTAAATGGTTAAATCGCCAGCCAAAGCTAAAGCTTCTACTAATGTTACTCTTTCTCCAGAAATTGAAAACACGCCAGGTTTAGCGACTTCTCCTAAAACCGAAACTTTAAAATTCAGCAATCTAACGTTTACTATTGGATCAGAAATATGCCCGTTTTTCAGTAAATCTTTGATTTTATTTGTTGTTTCTATTCGTGTTAAACCACCAACTTTA
Organism: uncultured Flavobacterium sp.; assembly: GCA_964461805.1. Taxonomy (GTDB): domain Bacteria; phylum Bacteroidota; class Bacteroidia; order Flavobacteriales; family Flavobacteriaceae; genus Flavobacterium. The sequence goes on along the minus strand of CAYWVV010000083.1, from coordinate 4,813 downwards.
ATTGTTCCTAACATCGGAAATTCGATATTTCCTTCTTGATCTACGATATACGCTTGGTTTCTTTCTTGGGCAATAATGTTTTCAGAATTACCTTGATAGGCTACTGTTTTTAAATTGTAAGGCGATGCAGCTTCAGCATTTTCAGAAGATACAATAATTAACAATTGATCATCTGGTTGTAAGGTCGTTTCGAATTTAACATTTGAATCTAAATTACCCGAACTATTTAAATACACCATTTTAGAAGGTGATGTACATGAAGTTAAAGTAACTACTACTAGTAAAAGGCAATATATATACTTATTCATTTGGTGTTTTTTTACAAAGATAATTTTTTTACTGATAAATGCTCTTTTTCAACTAAATATCGAACTTTTCAAACTTAGAATTCAAACTAACAAACTCAGGAACAATTTGTTTCATCTTAATTACTAATGCATCCGATTTATTTTCTTTTGACAAATCTATCAATTCTAAGATATCTTCATTAATTGAAATATAGTTTTCTGTACTATCTTTTGCTATCATTATTTTTTGATGATACGTTGGTAAAGTTGTGGAAGCATCTGTTAATAATTCTTCAAATAATTTTTCTCCAGGTCTTAAGCCAACTACTTTTATTTTAATTTCCTCATCTGGAATAAAACCTGCTAGTTTTATCATTTTATGTGCTAAATCTATAATTTTAACTGGTTCACCCATATCAAAAATAAAAATTTCACTTCCATTTCCCATGGCACCAGCTTCCAAAACCAATTGGCACGCTTCTGGAATGGTCATAAAATATCTTATTATATCTGGATGCGTAATCGTAATTGGACCGCCAGCATTAATTTGTTTGGTAAACAATGGAACAACGGAACCATTTGAACCTAAAACATTACCAAAACGAGTGGTAATAAATTTGGTAGAAGATTCGCCCATTTGATCCAAGTAAATAGACAAAGACTGCACGTATTTTTCTGCAATACGTTTACTTGCTCCCATAATATTACTAGGATTAACGGCTTTATCTGTAGATATTAATACGAATCGTTCCACTTTATATTTCACAGCTAAATCTGCTAAGTTTTTTGTACCTAATACATTCGTAAAAATAGCTTGACTTGGATTTTTTTCCATTAAAGGAACGTGTTTGTAAGCGGCAGCATGAAATACAAATTCTGGGTTATATTCTTGAAAAACATTTTCTAACTGCTCTTTATTTCGTACATCTGCAATGACTGGAATTATTTCTAAATACACTTGATTTAACTCTAGTGACAACTGATGCAAAGGCGTTTCTGCTTGGTCTAAAACAATTATTTTTGAAGGAGAAAAATAAATAATTTGCCTAACAATTTCACTACCAATAGAACCTGCAGCGCCAGTAATTAGCACTACTTTATTAGAAACTTTATTAGAAATATTTGGGGTATCTAGAATAATTTCATCTCTGTTTAATAAATCTTGAATTTCAAAAGATTTTATTTTTTTAGAAATGTTTTTTTGTGAATTCCAATCGGCAATTACAGGAACGGTTAATAACTTAATATTGTTTTCCAAACACTCATCAACCAAAACTAATTGCTCACTTTTAGACAATACATTATTTGAAATGATAAGCACTTTTGCATTAACATTATCTAGAATAGTTTTAATATTTTTATTGTGGTAATTTATTGGCAATCCTAAAATCTGTTTGGTAACATTTTTTTTAGAATTATCCGCAAATCCAACTAATTTATATCTTTTCGGATATTCTGCGTTAAGGGCATTAGCCAAAGAAATTGCATTCGAATCTGTACCATAAATCACAATATTTTCCATATTATTCTGATTACCAGCATCCAAATAAACTTGATACACCACTTTTACTACAATTCTGAAAAACAATAAAAAAATGAAGGAAAATAAAAAAGTAAGCAATAAAGCGGGCATTAAAAATATTTTAGCACCTGCTTTATAGTAATGAAAATAATTTAAAGCGGATAGGGCTAAAAACGAACTAAATGTTGATTTAAATAAATTATACCCATCATTTAAAGTAGAATGTCTTATAATCCCTGCGTATGTTTTAAATACAAAAAAGAAGAAAGACTGTGTGGCTAAAATTATTATTATTCTACCTGATAAATCTAATGTATTATAATATTTGAACGTTAAAAGTGAAATTAAAAAATACGTTACAATATTGGCAAAAATAACTATAAAAATATCAATAGAAAAGATAACCCATCTTGGTAAATAACCAAAATGTAGCATCCTATCTTTTAAAAATAAATCTAAAAACAAAGATTTATTAGATGTTTTATCGTTTTTCACTGTTAAAATTTGGGATACAAATGTAATAAAAACCAATCAAACATTACGATTTTATTAACTAAAGAAAGCATCAATTACATTTGAAATTCTTGCTCTGTCAGAATCAGTTAAATTAGAACCAGAAGGCAAACACAAACCTCTTTCAAACAAACTTTCTGCAACCTTACTACCATAATAAGGAGCGTTCTCAAAAACAGGTTGTAAATGCATGGGTTTCCATAAAGGTCTGGTTTCTATATTCTCGGCTTCGAAGGCTAAACGTAAAGCCTCTCTTTGTTCGAAAGATTTCAATAAAATTGCAGATAACCAATGATTCGAATAAAAATCTGAGCTTTTTTCCGTTAAAATTTCAATGTCCTTTATTTTAGAAAACATTTCTTTATAAAATTGATGATTGGCTCTTCTAAAATTGACATGCGTATCTAAAACCTCCATTTGTCCACGACCAATTCCTGCACAAATGTTACTCATTCGGTAATTATAACCAATTTCAGAATGTTGATAATGTGGGGCATTATCTCTGGCTTGAGTGGATAAGAAAACCGCTTTGTCTTTTACCTCTTTTGTATGTGTCACTATTGCTCCTCCGCCAGAAGTAGTAATAATTTTATTACCATTAAAGGATAAAACTGAAATATCGCCAAAAGTTCCACATTTTTGATTTTTGTATGAACTTCCTAATGCTTCCGCACTATCTTCTAAAATTGGTATTCCGTATTGATTTGCAACGGCTCGTATTTCATCCATTTTAGCTGGCATTCCATATAAATGAACTGGAATTATAGCTTTTGGTTTCTTACCTTTTGAAATTCTATCTTTTATGGCTTCTTCAAGCGCAACTGGACACATGTTCCAAGTATCTTTTTCGCTATCAATAAAAACAGGTTTTGCTCCTAAATAAGCAATTGGGTTGGCTGATGCCGAAAACGTCATCGATTGACAGATCACTTCATCTCCAGGTGTAACAGCTAACAAAATTAAACCTAAATGTAAAGCAGCTGTTCCTGAACTTAATGCTCCAACAAAAACTTCTTGATTTAAATAAGTCTCTAAATCCGTTTCAAAATTATTTACATTCGGTCCTAAAGGGGCAACCCAATTAGTATCGAACGCTTCGTTTACATATTTTTGTTCGGTTCCCCCCATATGTGGAGAGGATAACCATATTTTATCTGGTGTCATTAGGAATGAAATTTAATAGGTTTAGCAGGAATTCCAACTGCTGTACAATGTTCTGGAATGGATTTAGAAACTACTGCTCCTGCTCCAATTGTTGTATTTTTTCCAATAGAAACTTGATTGATTATTTTAGCTCCTGTTCCTACATAAACGGCTTCTTCTAACACAACCTCTCCCGAAACGTTTACAGCTGGCATTAATGATACATAATTCTCTAAAATAGTATCGTGACCAATCGTACAAGCTAAATTTAAAGTTACATAATCTTTAATTGAAATATTACAAGTCAAAATACAACCTGCGCAAATAACAGCTCCAATTCCAATTGAAACTTCATCAGAGCCCATTATTACAGAAGGATGAATTAAAGTCTCAAAAGATATGTTTTGATTGTCAATTAAAGTTACAACATTTTTTTTATAAACTGGATTTCCTAATGCGAGTGCAACAGAAATTTCCCCTGTTAAACTATTTAGATCGGAAACCTTTCCTAAAACGGGAAAAGTATTAATTAAAGTTCCCTTTTCTTTTCCATCATCATAATAACCGATGAACTCATATTTTGGAGTAACAGCATTAATTTGGTCGATAAGTGTTTTTACTTCTCTACCAAAACCTCCTGCTCCTATTATTGCAATTTTCTTCATATTTGGGGAGTTAATATTGTCCTTGAAATGGCTCAATTGTGGCCGCATTTTCTGCTGAAATTCCTTCACTGATTAGTACTTTTTTTATGGTAAAGAAAAGAATTTTCAAATCTAACCAAAACGAAATATGAGTCACGTAAAAAACGTCTAATTCAAATTTTTTATCCCAAGAAATAGCATTTCTTCCATTCACTTGAGCCCAACCAGTAATTCCGGGTTTTACTTCATGACGACGATTCTGAAAGTCATTATACAAATGTACGTAATCGGTTAGTAAAGGTCGTGGTCCAATGATACTCATTTCGCCTTTTATTACATTTAGCAATTGTGGAATTTCGTCTAAAGATGTTTTTCGTACAAATTTACCAACAGCAGTTAAACGTTCTGAATCATGTAATAATTTCCCAGAAGCATCTTTTTTATCATTCATGGTTTTGAACTTGATAATAGAAAATACTTTGCAGTTTTTTCCTGGTCGACGTTGAATAAAAAACGGTTTTCCTTGATTGGCAAAAAACAACAGAATAGTAACCAATAAAAATACTGGTGATAAGATTATGAATCCTATCACAGCAAGTAGAAAATCTAAAATTGGTTTTACTATTTTATACATTGTTTTAATTATTATTTCTTGTCAGGCTGAGCGGAGTCGAAGCCTTTTGTGTTATTTTTATATGTTATTA
>CAYWVV010000082.1:0-9759 GCA_964461805.1 uncultured Flavobacterium sp. | reverse complement strand
TTGACATTATTCTAAACTTTTATATCGTTATTCTAAATAAGGGTGCAAAGAAAAGGATTTTTCAATTACTATGCAACTATTTTTTATTAGTTTTTTGAAATTTCTTTATATAACATTTCAAATGCTTTGTTAACCGCCCTATCTACGACCTTTTCGCGCGGTTGACCAAAATTAAATTCTTCTACAAAAACTTCGTTTGGAGTGGCAATTGCGATAAAAACTGTACCAATTTCAGCTTCACTGTTCCCTTTTGTTGGTCCAGCGTTTCCTGTTGTAGCAATCGCGAAATCTGTATTAAAAAGTGTTTTACAATTTAAAGCCATCTCTTTAGCAACGGCTGCACTCACTACAGAAAACTGTTCTATTGTTTCAGAATTTACTTTTAATACATCCATTTTAACTTGATTGGAATACGCTACAATTCCACCTTGAAAATAAGTAGAAGCTCCTGATACTGATGTAATTAATTGAGCTATTTTTCCTCCCGTACAACTTTCAGCTGCAGACAAAGTTACTTCTTTTTTAGACAATACGCTTCCCACAACAACTTCTATCGTTTCATCTTCATCGTACCCTACAATAATATCACCAATTAAAGATTCTAATTTTTCGACTTCTTTTAAAATAGAATCCGTTAAAATGGCTTCATTTTCACCACGAGCTGTTAAACGTAATCGCACTTTTCCTGGACTTGGCAAATACGCTAACTTTATAAAACTTGGCAAATTCGTTTCCCAATCTTCAATTTGTTCCGCAATTAAACTCTCACCACGACCATAAGTCATTAGTGTTTTATGCACAATATATGGTCGTTCGAATTTCTCTACCAAATATGGAATTACTTCGTTATCAACCAAATACTTCATCTCATAAGGCACGCCTGGCAAAGAAACGAACACTGTGTTTTCATGTTCCATTAACATTCCAGGAGCTGTTCCTACTTTATTGAAAAGCACTTTTGCTTTTGATGGAACTAAAGCTTGATCAATATTCAATTGTGTAATTGGTTTTTTATAAAAGCCTTCAATAATTTCTTTTACATTAGCCAAAACCAAATCATTTTGTACTAAAACATCATCGAAATAATCGCAAAATGTTTTTTTGGTAATATCGTCTTTAGTTGGCCCTAAACCTCCTGTAATAACAACAACGTCAAAATCATTCTGAACTTTACGAAACGTTTCTAAAATATGGGTTTTATCATCAGATATAGAAAGCATCTCATACGTTGCTATTCCTATTTTATCTAATGCTTTTGAAATGTAAGATGAATTTGTGTCGATAATTTGACCAATTAATATTTCATCTCCAATAGTTACGACTGCTGCTCTCATTTTATAAATTTGTGTAAAAATAAGAAAACCACGCCGAAAGCGTGGTTAAAATTATATTAAAAGTACAAATTTACAATTTAAAATCTTTTTTGATTTCATCTGCTGCTTCTGAGATTCTTGTTTTAAGCGATTTGAAAACTTCTTTTATTTCTTTTCGTTTTCCTTCTTGTTTGGTCCAATTCATAATCAGCATATTGTCTTCATAAGCGATATCCATTCCTAATAAATCTAAGGTTGGTTTTATCTTATGTGCAGACGCATAAGCTTGTGTATAATTTTTTAATTCAATTGCATTTTTCATCGATTGAATTTCAACAGGAACTTCTTCTAAGAATAGCGATACAATTTGCAAGGCAAAATCGTTATCATTTTCAGAAATTTCATAAACTTTTGATAAATTATATTGTAACGCCATCTATTTTACTTGTATTTTAAACATTTGTTTATTTTCTAAAAAACCTTCTAAAACATCATTTTCTTTAACAGCTGCAACGCCCTTTGGTGTTCCAGTAAAAATAATATCGCCTTTTTTTAAAGTAAAAAATTGTGATACATACGAAATAATTTCGTCCATATTCCATAACATCATGGAAGTAGAACCTTGTTGAACAACTTCAGAATTTCGCCTTAACTCAAAGTTAATATTTTCTAATGAAGAAAAATTCTTTTTCGGTAAAAAGTCACCAATAATCGCTGAATGGTCAAAAGCCTTTGCTTTTTCCCAAGGCAAACCCTTTTCTTTTAACTTCGTTTGTAAATCTCGAGCGGTAAAATCGATTCCTAAACCAATTTCATCATAATATTTATGAGCAAACTTAGGACTTATGTATTTACCAACTTTACAAATTTTTACCAAAACCTCAACTTCGTGATGTACATCAGTACTAAATTCCGGAATTACAAAAGGTGTTTTCTTCGGCAAAATTGCCGTATCAGGTTTCATAAAAATAACTGGCTCATCTGGACGTTCGTTATTTAATTCTGAAATATGGTCGGCATAATTTCGTCCAATGCAAATAATTTTCATTTTACTCTATCTTCTTAATTAGTTGGCTAGAAAACCTTTGAAAAGAAACAATCATATTTAACCTTCTTAACTTGGCTCTTTTTACTTTTTACTTGATTCTTTTACTTCGTATTTAATCGTCTTAATTTCAAACCGGTTAACACTTTTTTAGTATACAGTGGAAAATCGGCATTTTGAATCCAACCGAAATAACCTGGATCTTTATCAAAAACATCATCTACTAAAACATTCTTGTATTTTCCAAAACTGAACATTTCTTGGCCTTTATCATTTAACACGATCATACCTGCAAAATCTACAGATTTTTTTCGCGTTGTATATTCCGACAAAGCTTTCATGTCATTTTGTAAATCTGGATATCTGTCTAATTGCCCTAATAAAATTTCATAAGTTGCCATGGTATCTGCTTCTGCAGAATGTGCATTTTCTAAAGTTTTCCCACAATAAAATTTAAATGCCGCAGAAAGCGTTCTTTCTTCTTTTTTATGAAAAATAGTTTGCACATCAACGGAAACACGATTTTTCATATCGAAATCTACTCCAGCGCGTAGTAATTCTTCCGCTAATAATGGAATGTCAAATCTATCCGAGTTATAACCCGCTAGATCTGAATCTTTAATCATAGTGTAAATTTGAGAAGACAATTCTGAAAAAGTTGGTTCATTGGCAACTTTTGCATCAGAAATACCATGAATAGCAGTACTTTGAGGCGGAATCGGAATAGTAGGATTTACTAGCCAAGTTTTACTTTCTTTATTTCCATTTGGAAATACTTTAAATATGGCTATTTCGACTATTCTGTCTTTACCAACGTCAATACCTGTGGTTTCTAAATCGAAGAAACAAATTGGCCTTGTAAGTTTTAATTCCATTTTTACATTTTATAGGCGCAAAGATAGAATTTCATAACAAATTTTACTATTTTTAGATAATTAATACTAATGAAACAGCCATAATTTCTCTTTATTCTATAAATTTTGTGGTATTTTTTTTGAAAACAAATAAAAGAGAATGATTTCCGCAATTAGCAAATTGAACGACCAACCTAACCAAGCTACAATTCGATACGCCTCCATTTGTTGTGGCTGAAATAGAAATACGATAATGTATTTAAATAAGCGTAACGATATCGCAGAAAGTGTTAAAGCAAAACTTCTAATGGCAAATTTCTGGTGATTTACGAAGTCTTTTTTCAGCACATAATACACTGATAAAAAAGTAAAACTCATCCATAAAAGAGACAAAATCACAAAAGCTGTTTTAGAAAAAACTCCTCCATTTGCATGATACGACATCACCAAACCGCTTGGTCCTGAAAGAAATAAAATAATCACAGCATACACTCTACCCGACCAACGATGTAATGTAATGTATTTTCTTTTTATAGTTTTAGAAAATTGCAAAAACCCTAAAAACATTAAAAAAATGCTCGTATAAACATGAGTAAAAAAAGCAATTTTATAATAATCTAAAGCAATTTCATCTTGCTTGATGCGTAAAAATGCTACATCCGTATTATAAGGAATATATTGAAGCGTAATTAACAACAACAAAAAGGAGAAGTAAAAATAACTTCCCCAAATTAAATATTTAGAAATTCTAGCAAACATTATCTTCCAAAATGATCATAATATTCTTTTGCATTTTCTTCGTAACGCAATAATAATTCTACGTTTTTCTTTTCAATTTCGGTTAATTCCTTAGTTACATCTGAAAAAACGGGCATGTACCAAGAATGATAATCAAAAAAACTACGCAACATTTTGTCTCTAAAAGCAAATCCGTGACGGGCAAATATTAAGTTTCTTAAAACAAAAACATCGCCTTTGGATAAATTTTCTACCAATTCTTTCTTCAATATTTCTGTAGAAGGATTTATATTAAAAATAGTATCTGTAGTGGTAAAATATTGTTCGTCATCATAAGATTCTTTTATAGGATTACCCAAACTATCTTCTGAATCATATTCCACTTTTTTAATGGTTTTTTTATGAAAATCAACAAATCTGTCCTCAATTTTATTGTTTGGATTGTATTCGAATATTTTTTTAGCTAATTTTAATTTTCTCTTATTAACTTTATTATCAACTTTTTTCAAAGCATCCCAAGAACCAGTTAATAATGAATCTTTCTTTTTTATTGATAAAACAAATTCCCCATCCGTTTTTTGATTACCTGGCTCTTTTACATTAATAATAAATACAAATGGTGTTTCAACAACTTCCCCTTTAAATTTTTGAATATTCCCACTCACAATAGAATGACCTGTAATTTCCGAACCTTTTATTTTATCAATTGAAAAAGTTATTTTTTTAAAATAGTCATAATCTACATTTCCAATTTCTTCATCAATATACTCTTCTTCATTCGCATTCTCATCATGGTCTGTGTCATCTATGAATTCCCCAACCCAATAACCAAGTAAATCTGCTTTAGCAGTAATTATCATATTAGTATTGATTTCAGGCTCTTCAAATTTGATGTTTTCTGCAACTAAAAAGTCGTTACTTGCTTCGGTTTTAATGGTGTCTTTGCAACCAAACAAGGAAATCGCTATTGCGAAAAAGATGCTGTTTTTCATAATTATGTGAGTTAAATTGGTTGTATGAATACTATCAAACACCATACCAATACTATTAACTAAAATTAACATAATTTATTGGATAAAAAAAATACCTGACAATTTCTTATCAGGTATTTTTTAAATATGTTTTTTTGAAACTTAGAAATCTCTATTGATATCAAATGCTTCTAAATAATCCGCTACACGTTTTACGAAACTTCCTCCTAAAGCTCCATCCACTACTCTATGATCATAAGAGTGTGATAAGAACATTTTCTGACGGATTCCGATGAAGTCACCTTCTGGAGTTTCGATAACTGCTGGTACTTTTCTAATCGCACCTAAAGCTAAAATACCAACTTGTGGTTGATTGATAATTGGCGTTCCAAAAACAGAACCAAATGTACCAACATTCGTTACAGTATAAGTCCCACCTTGCGTATCGTCTGGTTTTAATTTTCCTGCTTTTGCACGGCTTCCTAAATCGTTAACCGCTTTTGCCATTCCAACTAAATTTAATTGATCTGCATTTTTAATTACAGGAACAATTAAGTTTCCGTTTGGTAAAGCTGCTGCCATTCCTAAATTGATGTTTTTACGTTTGATAATGTAATCACCATCAACAGAAATATTCATTCCTGGGAAATCTTTTAATGCTTTTGCCACCGCTTCCATCATAATTGGAGTGAAAGTTAATTTCTCACCTTCGCGTTTTTCGAAAGCTGTTTTTACTTTATCTCTCCATTTTACAATGTTGGTTACGTCAACTTCAATAAACGACTGCACGTGTGCTGAAGTTTGAACTGAAGCTACCATGTAACCAGAAATTAACTTACGCATTCTGTCCATTTCCACAATTTCGTCACCACCATTTACAGATGGAGCTACTTTTGGAGCTGAAACTGAAGCCGGAGCAACCGGAACTACCACTTCTGCTTTTACTGCAACAGGTTGATTACCTCTATTAGCAATATATTTTAATATATCTTCTTTATTTACACGACCCTCTTTTCCTGAACCTGCAATAGCTTCTAATTCTGCTAAAGAAATTCCTTCAGCTTTAGCCATGTTTTTTACCAATGGTGAAAAGAATTTATCTGAACTAGAAAAATCTGCTGGAGCACTAGTTTCAATAGCTACTTCAACTGTTTTTACTACTTCTGCAACCGCAACTGGAGCTTCTGATTTTACTTCTGGAGTTGCTGCAACAGCACCACCTTCTGTTTCAATGATAGCAATCGTTTGTCCAACTTGAACCACATCATCCACATTAAACAAAATTTCAACTAAAGTTCCAGAAACTTCAGAAGGCACTTCGCTATCCACTTTATCCGTAGCAATTTCTAAAACTGCTTCATCCATTTCAATGGTTTCGCCTACTTTCTTTAACCAATTTGTAATGGTTGCTTCCGCAACACTTTCTCCCATTTTAGGAAGTTTCAATTCAAATCTTGCCATATTATTATTGTAATGTTGTGTTTTTTTCTTTGGAATACAAAATTAATAAATATTTTGATGTTTTATCACGAAATAATCAAAAAATCAAAAATTTATAACTTCTCCTCTATCATTTGCATTATTGCTACCAATTAGGTAATTTGATTGCGAAATATAGTTCTTAAAAGTAATATTCTTCGATTTATTTTTTTCCATGAATGCTATAATTTCTTTAAAACTAAAGGAATAAGTATCGAAAATTACTTCATAATTACATTTCTGTTTTTTAAACGCTACCATTTCTTTCTCTAAAACATTCATTTTATCAAAAACTCTCATCACAAATGAAAATTCTTTTTTTGATAAAATATCTGAAACAACATTCTCATTTTCAGCGTTTTTTGTAACTAGTACATATTGAAAAATCTTTTTACTACTATTTTTTTGTTGTTTTTGTTTGAATATCGTAAAAACGAAACTTCCAACTTGCATCATCACATCAAAAAGTACTGATTTTTTAAAATGTTTTTTATAGAAAAACTGCATCGCTTCACGGAAACGTTTCAAATATTTCTCATCTCGAACAGTACTTTCTCCTTTATAATGAATAACAGTTGTTTCGTGAAAATAGAAATTGTCTTTTCCTAATTTCTGAATCATATAACTCAAATCAATATCATCAGAATACATAAAGCAATTTTCATCAAAACCACCGACTTGCAAATACAAATCGCGTTTCAAAACCATAAAAGCTCCAACTAAAATATCTACTTTCCCAGATTGATTTTCAGTAAGATGTTGCGCATAATATTTTCCAAAAAAAGTAGAAAGTTTATATAATCCGAAAATTTTGGTAAAAGCTACCCAAGGCGTTGGAACACCACGCTTACTCTCTGGAAGAAAACTTCCTGTTCCGTCGATTAATTTACAACCTATAATTCCGAGTTTGGAGTTTGAAGTTTGAAGTTTGGCGTTGAAAATTTTAGTAAAAGTATCTTCCGCAACAACAGTATCCGGATTTAAAATGCAAACATATTCACCTTTAGCTTCGGCAACCGCAATGTTATTACCTTTCGGAAATCCAACATTTACTGGGTTTTCAATAAGTTTGATATGTGGAAACAATCGTTTCATCATTTCACAACTATCATCCGTTGAATTATTATCCACCACAATAATTTCAGCATCAAGGTTCATAAGCGCTTTTTGAACACTTACAACACATTGCTCTAAAAAATAGCGCACGTTATAGTTAAGAATGATTACAGATAGTTGCATTGTGCGAAGATAACAAAACTTTATTTTAATAAAACATTAACAGAAAAATTAAAAAAAAACGCAATATATTAGTAAACTAAAAAAAATCATCCAACTAAACGAATTAAAATGAAAGCAATTTTCAAAACACTACTGCTTTTATGTGCTTTTTCTTTACAAGCCCAAGAAGACATAAAAGATTCCTACACCAAAAAAGAAACCTACATCACTATGCGAGATGGAGTGAAACTATTTACTTCTATTTACATCCCAAAAGATATTTCAAAAGACAAAAAATACCCTGTTTTAATGCAACGAACTTGCTACAGCGTAGCACCTTATGGTTTAGATAGTTATAAAAAATATTTAGGACCTAATCCGTATTTAGCCAAAGACAAATATATTTTTGTGTATCAAGATGTTCGTGGTAGATATATGAGTGAAGGAACTTTTACCAATATGACGCCACAAGTAGCACATAAAACCAAAAAAGATATTGACGAAAGTACAGATACTTATGATACCGTAGATTGGTTAGTGAAAAACATAGCAAATAACAACGGTAAAGTAGGACAATACGGAACTTCTTACCCTGGGTTTTATTCTGCTGTTGGAGCATTAGCGAATCATCCTGCTTTAGTGGCTTCTTCGCCTCAAGCGCCAATTTCCGATTTCTTTTTTGATGATTTTCATCATAATGGTGCATTCTTAATGGGCTATTTTAAAACTTTTCCTGTATTTGGAGTTCAAAAAACTAAAGCGGAAGAAAAAGCATGGTATTCAGACCAAAGTATAAAAGCAACTTCAAAAGACGGATCTATTTTTTATAATGAAATAGGAACTTTAAAAGAAGGTGTTGACAAATATTACAAGAATAATTTTTTCATGCAAGAAATAGTGAGTCATCCAAATTATGATGGATTTTGGAAATCTAGAAACTTACTTCCTCATTTAAAAAACATCAATCATGCGGTAATGACAGTTGGTGGTTGGTTTGACGCTGAAGATTTAGCAGGACCTTTAAACATTTACAAAACCATAGAAAAGAACAATCCAAAAGCTAAAAACACCATTGTAATGGGACCATTCTCACATGGTGGATGGTCTAGAGAATCTGGTAAACATTTTCATAATGACATTTATTTTGGGGATAGTATCGCGACTTTCTACCAAAAAAACATGGAATATAAATTCTTCAATCACTATTTAAAAGAAAACTCAAAAACTACTGTGGCACTTCCAGAAGCTTATATGTTTGATACCGGTAAAAAAGAATGGAAAGAATTTTCAAATTGGCCGCCAAAAAACAATAGCAAATTAAATTTCTATTTAAACTCAGATGGAAAAATAACCAATCAAAAATCTACCAATTCTTCATATTCTGAATATTATAGTGATCCGAACAAACCTGTTCCAAGTAGTATCAATTATAGTGATATGAATGGTTTTACTCCTAGAAACTACATGTCAGAAGACCAAAGATTTGCTTTGAACCGACCAGATGTTTTAACTTTTACTACAGAATATTTAACAGAAGACATTACTTTAGCAGGTGAAATAATGGCTAAATTAAAAATTATGTCTTCCGCTACAGATGCTGATTTCATCGTAAAACTTATCGATATTTACCCTATAGATGAACCGCAAAATACAGACAAACCAAATGTAGTATATGCGAATTATCATCAAATGGTTAGAAGTGAAATCATGCCAGCTCGCTTTAGAAATAGCTTTGAAACTCCAATAGCATTAACACCAAACACAGCGACTGAAGTTAATTTCAGATTACAAGATGTGTTACATACTTTTAAAAAAGGGCACAAAATTCAAATACAAATTCAAAGCACTTGTTACCCTTTATTTGCAGTAAATCCTCAAAAATTTCTTGAAAATCCTTACTTGGCTAATAAAGAAGACTATACCAAAGCCTTCATGAAAATATTAAATGAGAGTCATATTGAAGTCGAAATACTAAAATAACACAAAAGCTGTCCTAACCGACAGCTTTTTATTTACTTATAAAAGATTGCTTCGTTCTATTCAATAACCTATTTTTGCAAAACAATTGGCATATTGCCACATTGTCTAATTGACAAATTGACAAATGAATTACCTTTCAGTAGAAAACATATCAAAATCAT
>CAYWVV010000081.1:0-10409 GCA_964461805.1 uncultured Flavobacterium sp. | reverse complement strand
AACCGATATCAATTTCATCGTCTTCTTCTGTATCTAAATTTAATAAAATTTCACCTTCTAATAAGCCACCTTTTAAACCCATGGCGCCAGTCATACCAGTTTCTTCATCAATAGTAAATAACGCTTCAATAGCTGTATGCGGAATTGTAGTACTTTCTAAAACAGCCATAATTGTTGCCACACCTAAACCGTTATCAGCACCTAAAGTAGTTCCTTTAGCACGTACCCAATCACCATCCACATACATTTCAATTCCTTGCGTATCAAAATCGAAATTCGTATCATTATTTTTTTGGTGTACCATATCTAAATGCGATTGCATAACGATGGTTTTACGATTTTCCATTCCAGCTGTTGCCGGTTTTTTGATAATTACGTTTCCGACTTCATCTTTAATGGTTTCTAATCCTAATTTCTGACCAAATTCCATCATAAAAGCAATCACGCGTTCTTCTTTTTTAGACGGACGAGGTACAGCGTTTAAATCGGCAAATTTGTTCCAAAGCTCTTTTGGTTCTAAATTTCTTACTTCTTGACTCATTTTATTTTTGTTCTGTTTGTTGTTATTTTTTATTGTTCAATATTCATTATTCAACATTCAAAATTCGTTTTTTTTTGAATATTTAAGCATAGTTTATAAATCGTAATATGTATTTGGATTTTTAGAAGTGTTAAATATAGAAATAATGTGAATTTTTTTGGTTTCTTCCGTAATGTAATAAAACACAATAAAAGGAAATTTCTTCAAAGGTAAACCTATATAATCTTTATATCTAATTTGAAAGTTTGGATTTATAATTATGGTTTCAATTACGTTTTCTAAAGAATTATAAAAAACTTCTCCTAAACCTTCTTTTTTTAAGTCATAATAAGTAACAGCTTCTTGAATATCGTTAATAGCATTTTGTTCAAAGAAAACGGAATAACTCATTATTTTTTATTGAAAATTATCTTTGATTTTACTTCACTCCAAGGAATGTAATTTTCTTCATTTGAGTTTTTTCGTCGCGTATCAAGTATGTTTTTTATTTCAGATGTCATTTCGAAATCAGAAATAGTAGTATCATAATTAAACTTTTCAATTAATTGCATAAAAAAGTTTAAATCTTGATCAGGAATATTTAAAGTAACTTGTGTCATAAGATTAATGCCTATGCAACAAAATTATAAAAAATATTACTATTTATTAGTCGATTTATAATAATTTTAGCAAATGAAAAAAAAGCTAAGTTTATTTTTATTCGTTCAAATTATTCTGATGAAAGTTTTAGCGCTTTTTCCAGAATTTGTGGAACGTTATTACAGTAATGGATTGTATTTGTTTCTTTCTAAAATTAGTCGAATTATTTTAGGTTGGATTCCTTTTTCAGTGGGCGATTTGTGTTATACGATATTGTTTTTCTTTATTTTTAGATGGATTTTTATAAACAGAATCGGATTTTTTAAAAATTGGAAAGCGAATGGATTAACCGTTTTGAGTTTCATTTCGGTATTATATTTCTTATTTCATTTTTTATGGGGAATCAATTATTATAGAATTCCATTACATCAAAAAATCGGAATTGAAAAAGAATATACTAAAGAACAATTAGTCGCTTTAACGGAGAAACTAATCGCAAAAACCAATCAGTTGCAATTTCAAATTGAAAAAGATTCTACTAAAAAAGTAATGTTCAACTATTCAGAACAAGAAATGTATGAGATGTCGCCAAATGGTTATGATTTATTTTCGAATCAATTGACTGAAATCGAATATAAAAATGAAAGCATAAAATCTTCATTATACAGTTTTCCATTGAGTTATATGGGCTTTGGTGGCTATTTGAATCCGTTTACCAATGAAGCGCAAGTCAATTATTTGAAACCAAAATACACTTCGCCGTTAACCATTTGTCATGAAATGGCGCATCAAACCGGGATTGCTTCGGAAAGTGATTGCAATTTTATTGGATTTATGGCGGCTTCGAGTAATAAAGATGTGTATTTTCAATATTCGGCGTATGCTTTTGCTATGAATTATTGTTTGTATAATTTAGAAGTGATGGAAGAAGGAAGTAGTAAATCGTATCGTAAATTCATAAACAAAGGTGTTTTGGAAAACTTTAATGAAAATAAAACCTTTTGGAAACAGTATCATTCTTTTATTGATACTTTTTTTGAATACTTTTACGATAAGTTTTTAAAATTCAACCAGCAAAAAGACGGAATGGAAAGTTATAGTAAATTTGTGGGCTTATTAATTAATTACGATTTAAAACACAATATAATTCATGCAAATTAACCCATCAATAAACGGTTGGATTGAAAAATATTTGAATCAGTATGCAAATGAAATTTCTCATTATGCAACTGATGAAGATTTTTTTGTGGCTTGTCAGAATAGTGGATTAATTTATGGTTACGTTGTCAATTATCATTTAAAAATAAGTATTGATGATAAGAAATGGGATAGTGAAGAAAAAATTAAAGTTGGTTTTTTATCAACTTTAATCGCGCTATATAAAACGGAAAATGGGAATGATGTTTCGGCATTTATTGAAACACTAATTCAATTTTACAGTCAAATTTCAAAAGGTAAATTCAGTTTCTTAAGAATGGTTTTACCAGATGCCAATTCGTATCAAAAACTTGAAAGTATTATTAATGAACGTTTGCAAACAAAAGACAATATTGTAACCAAAAATTTTACGCATATGGTTACAAATGCGATGCTTTTTATTGATGTTTTAGCTTTTGAATACTACCTGAAAAACACCCATATTAGTTTAGATTTTTTTAAAGATTTAGAACGTAAATGTTTGGCTTTAATTATGCTGTCGTTAAATGTTAAAATTAACAAATCGGAATACGATTTAATGTTGTTGAAAATGTTTGAAAACTCGTTGCGTTATTCGAAAATTTCAACGATAAATAGCGATGATATAATGGTAGTTATTTTCGAAGGGAAGAGGTCTGTTTTAGAAAGTTTATATTTGTATGAAGTGGCGCACATGACACTTTTAAGTGATGGTGTTGTGTATGAAAATGAACAAATATTTTTAGATGATTTTGCTTTAAAATTAAATTTAAATAAAAACAAACAAAATACTGGTTTTGAATTAGTTAGTTTTATAGAAAAATATAAAAAAGAACTGCCTTTTTTTAACTTAAATCATCCTGTAAAACAGTTTTATAATAATACACAAGATAATATTGGAAAGTTGGTTAGCAGGAATAAAACACGCTTAATTAAAGAACTTTCCGAAAGTAAAGAATTGGTTAAATTATTAAGAAAATCTACGCACTCGGATTTGAATTTTGAAGAAAAAAAGAAAGTAAAAAAACAGTTGTTAGATATCTGTAAAAGTATACCATCACTAACTATTTTTTTACTTCCAGGAGGAGGTTTATTATTACCAATTTTGATAAAATATATACCTCAATTATTGCCTTCTGCTTTTAATGAAAATTTAAACGACAATTACTTATAATTGTCTTAAGTCATTAACCGATAAATTTGGGTTTAATTCGTCTTTTATGAAAACTAAATCATCATAAAATTCAACTTCTCCTGTTACAATATTATGCATGGCACCAACAATTCCAATTTCTCCATTTTCAAGCATTTGTTCTAAAACAAAACTTCTTTCAATAATATTTACCACACTTCTTTTTACATTAATTGCAGCCACATTTTCAACAAAATTACTATTGTCGGCATTTCTATTCTCAAGTATCGTTTTTTCTTGGTATACTGCGGGTTGAATTTTAGATAAAAGTTCGGTTAAATTCCCCATTTCAACATGATTACAAGCACCTTTAATTGCTCCACATTTACTATGACCTAAAACTACAATAAGTTTAGAACCAGCTACTTTACAAGCGAATTCCATGCTTCCTAAAATATCAGTATTTACAATGTTTCCTGCAATTCTAATTGAAAAAACATCTCCTAAACCTTGGTCAAAAATTAATTCTGCCGATGTTCTACTATCTATACAACTTAAAATGGTTGCAAAAGGCCATTGTCCGTCACTCGTTTTGTTAACTTGTTCTAATAAGTCTCTATGTGCATTTAAGTTATTTACAAAACGATTGTTTCCTGTTTTTAATATTGCTAAGGCATCTCTAGGTGTAATTGATTCTTGAATTTCTTTGTTTAATGTTTTCATACTTATAACTTTGTTTTCAATTAGATTTTGTAATGCTTTTTGGTGAATTAATGAATACTGTTCTTCAAAACCAGATAGTTGAATTTTTATGTTTTTTTCTTTTGCGCCAAACTCACAAAACTCAACGATTAGTTCTATGATGTCATTATCAATATATACTGTATCTGCAGCATCTATTATTACTACTGAGTTTTCAGGTAAGTTTTGTAAAGTTTCTTTTATTTTTGCTTTGTTTAAAAAGGAAACCTCTTGCGCAAGTTTAATATTTATTTTTTCATCATTTTGAAGTTTTGAACTTTTAAAACTATGTGCTTTTTTTATATTACCTTTTAAAATAAATAGGATACTAACAAATAATCCTAATAAAACACCTTTTAGTAAATCTATTGTAACCACACCAATAACTGTGATTAAAAAAGGTAAAAACTGATCCCAACCTAATTGATAAAACTTTTTAAACAAAGTTGGACTAGCTAATTTGTATCCTATTAAAATTAAAATGGCTGCTAAAGTTGCTAATGGAATTTTATTTAATAAAAAAGGAATAGTTATAACGCTTATTAGTAAAAAGACGCCATGAATTATGGTAGAAAGCTTTGATTTTGCCCCTGAATTAATATTTGCTGAAGTTCTAATTACTACTGATGTCATGGGTAGTCCTCCAATACAACCGCTTAAAATATTACCTAACCCTTGTGCTTTTAATTCAATGTTTGGATCTGAGTATCTTCTTTGTGGGTCTAATCTATCTGCCGCTTCAAGACTTAATAAACTTTCTACAGACGCTACAATTGCTATAGTTGCAGCCACTATCCAAACTTGATAATTAGTTATAGCTGAAAAGTCTGGTGTTACAAAAGCTCCCCAAAAATCATTTAAACTAGTAAAGATAGGTAAGCTAACTAAGTGTTCCTGTTTTATTTCTAAAGAAGTGCCTTGAAATGCAAATGTTAAAATTATACTAGTAATTACAGCTACAAGTGCACCTGGCAGAAATTTTATTTTGTCTTGAATTTTCATTTTAGTCCAAAATAATAATATAAACATTGAAATCAAACAGATAGCAATAGCTCCAAAACTTATAAAATCAAAAGCTTTAATGATTTCTGTGAAGGAGTTTTCACCATCTAATTGCCAAAATGTATCATCTCCTTCAAAGTCTTTATCATACCCAATAGCATGTGGTAATTGTTTAAGAAAAATACTTATTCCAATACCAGCTAACATGCCTTCAATAACATTGTTTGGTATAAAATTGGCTAAACTTCCCGATTTTAAAAAACCTAAAATTAATTGAAATACACCTGCAATTATTACTGCTAATAAAAACACATCAAAAGATTTTAATGTACCAATTGCAGTAACAACAATAGCAATCAATCCTGCAGCAGGACCAGATACACTTACGTTGGATTTACTTAAATAACCAATAACTATTCCACCTATAATCCCTGAAATTATTCCCGAAAAAGGTGAGGCTCCAGAACCTAAAGCAATACCCAAACATAAAGGTAATGCAACTAAAAATACTACTAAACCCGATAATAAATCGGATTTAATATGTTTTGTTGATAACATAAATTTATTTTAATAATTAAGACTAATTAATTCAAAGAAATTATGCTAATTCGGGTGGTGGTGTAAAGAAGTCTAAATAATTTGGAATGTAATGTACAGGAATATCAGAATTGATTTTTATCTTTTTCAATTCTAAAGTAACAACTGCTTTTAAATTATAACATTTTGTAAATAAATTTAAATCGTGTGATTTAATTTCTTCCTCAAAAAAGTCATTAATATTAACATCTGTATAGTTTTCTATATCTTCATCTATCATTATCAATCCAAATACAGGTGGTGTGAACAAGCAAGTCACAAACACGAATATAATGATATGGATAAAAAATTTATTCAAAATGTTAAGTTATTTCTGCAAAAATAAGAAAAAATCACTTTTTTCAATTTTTATTCGTAATAATTTTTTGTTAATGATTTATTGCTAAATAATAAGTACTGAGTCAATAATGTTTTATAAATTTGCCGAACAACAAAATTAAAATGACTACACCACAACTTATTGAGCAAATTCGTCTAAAAAAATCGTTTTTATGTATTGGATTAGATGTCGATTTAACTAAAATTCCAGCGCATTTATTAGAAACCGAAGATCCGATTTTCGAATTTAATAAAGCGATAATTGATGCTACTCATGATTTATGTGTTTCCTATAAACCTAATACTGCTTTTTATGAAGCATATGGACTGAAAGGATGGCAATCGTTAGAAAAAACAATTAGTTATATAAATGAAAACTTTCCAGAAATTTTCACTATTGCTGATGCCAAACGAGGCGATATTGGAAATACATCAACGATGTATGCTAAGGCTTTTATGGAAGATTTAAATTTCGATTCGGTTACTGTTGCACCTTATATGGGAAAAGATTCTGTAGAACCGTTTTTAGCATTTGAAAATAAACATACGATTATGTTAGCTTTAACTTCTAACGAAGGCGCTTTCGATTTTCAAACTTTAGAAACAAATGGGCAAGAATTGTATAAAACAGTTTTGGAAACTTCTAAAAATTGGAAGAATAGTCAGAATTTAATGTATGTGGTTGGTGCGACTAAAGCAGAATATTTTACTGAAATTCGAAATATTGTACCAAACAGTTTCTTGTTAGTTCCAGGAGTTGGAGCACAAGGTGGAAGTTTAGCCGAAGTTTGTAAATACGGAATGAACGAAAACGTTGGGTTGTTAATTAATTCTTCTCGAGGAATTATTTACGCTTCAAACGGAACTGATTTTGCGGAAAAGGCTAGGGAAGAAGCAATGAAGTTGCAACTGGAAATGGAAGAGATTTTAAGTAAAAAGTAAAAAGAGCCAAGGCAAAAGTAATACATAGATGAAACAATTTACAGACCAACTTGGTACCATTCACACCTTTGAAAACACTCCTAAAAGAATTATTTCTTTAGTGCCATCACAAACCGAATTGTTATACGATTTAGGTTTGGAAGATGCCATTGTGGGAATCACTAAGTTTTGTGTCCATCCGTTTCATTTTAAATCAACTAAAGAAATTATTGGTGGTACGAAAAACATCAAATACGATAAAATAAAAGCACTTCAACCCGATATTATAATTGCGAATAAAGAAGAAAACACCAAAGAAATTGTAGAACAATTGAAAGATATTTGTCCAGTTTGGGTAACAGATATTGTAACAATTGAAGACAATAATAAAATGATTGAAGATTTCGGAAATTTATTTAACAAGCGTACGAATGCGCAAAAATGGATCGATAAAATTAACTTCGCATACGAGAAATTTCAAACGGTTGTAGCTTCAAAATTTGGAGAAAATGCCAAACAAAAAGTAGCGTATTTTATTTGGGCGAATCCTTATATGGTAGCCGCTGGCGATACTTTCATAAACGAAATGCTTAAACTGAATGGTTTAGAAAATATTTACGATAATAATCCGAAATACGAAGGCAGGTATCCAGAAGTAGTGATCAATAAAATGCGTATTCAAGGTGATCCTGATTTTGTGTTTTTGTCTTCAGAACCTTTTCCGTTTAAAGATGAACATGCTTTTGAGTTAGGCCGTCACACACATCACGCCAAAACTATTTTTGTAGACGGTGAAATGTTTTCTTGGTATGGAAGTCGTTTAGTAAAGGCATTCGATTATTTTACTTTATTACAAGAAAAGCTATACATTTACAAATAAAATGATAGCCTACACCACTTACGAAAACAAAAACACAACAGAATGGGTAACATTTGTTCATGGTGCTGGCGGAAGTTCGTCTATTTGGTTCAAGCAAATAAAAGCATTCAAAGAACATTTTAATGTGTTACTTCTAGATTTACGTGGTCACGGAAATTCCAAAGAAAAAATCTCTAAAAAATATACTTTTAAGGCTATTGCCAACGATGTTTTGGAAGTTTTAAATCATCTAAATATTGAAAAGTCTCATTTTGTAGGTATTTCTTTAGGTACGATTGTGATTCGTCAATTTGCAGAAATGTATGAAAATAGAGTGCAAAGTATGATTATGGGCGGTGCCATTTTAAAAATGAATTTTCGCTCACAAGTGTTAATGAAATTGGGAAATATCTTCAAATATGTTTTGCCTTATTTGGTTTTGTATCGCTTTTTTGCTTTCGTAATTATGCCTAATAAAAACCACAAGCAATCCCGATTGTTATTCATCAACGAAGCGAAAAAATTGTACCAAAAAGAATTTATTAAATGGTTTAAATTAACCGCAGAAATCAATCCAATTTTAAAATGGTTTCGCCAAGTGGAATTACAAGTTCCTACTTTATATGTCATGGGAAATGAAGATTATATGTTTTTGCCTTCTGTTCGTAAAGTTGTAGAAAGTCATTATAAATCTTCAAAATTAGTAGTAATAGAAAATTGTGGTCATGTGGTAAATGTAGAAAAATGGGAAATTTTCAATACAGAAGTGATTCAGTATTTACAAAATCAAAAAATTAGGGCATAAAAAAACAACTGAAATCTAAATCTCAGTTGTTTCTTAACTAAAAACTAACCTTAAACAAACCTATTTATTGTGATACAAATATCTGAAATATAAATAGTTAAATCTGTTAAGATTTTGTTATACTTATGTTATTGATGTTAAAATTGCTTTTTGTCTTGTAAAGCAAATACTCTTTTTAATAAATCTGAAGTTCTTGCAGAAAAATTTGTTCTAATATCTTTTTCTTCCACAGCAATCATTTTAAAAACACCTTCCATTGCTTTGTTTGTAGTATAATCCGTCAAATCTGGATTGACCTTTTTCACTAACGGAATACTATTGTATTTTGTGATTATTTGAGTCCAAATTTTATCTGCACCCACTTTTGCTAAAGAGTTTTTTATTACAGGATTGAACTTTCCATATAAAGCGGTTGAAGTTGACGTTTGTAAATAGTTTGTAGCTGAACTTTCGTTTCCTAATAAAACATTTTTAGCATCTGTAAATGTCATTTGTTGTACAGCATCCACAAAAATCGGAGTAGCTTCTTTCACCGCATCTTCTGCAGCTCTATTTAAAACTCTTAAGCCATCATCAGCTAATTTTGATAAGCCTAATTGACGCAATTTGGTATCTACTTTTTGTAATTCTTCTGGTAATAAAATCTTCACAGCTTGGTTTTTCATAAAACCATCCGTAGCAGTTAATTTCGAAACTTGTTTGGTAATTCCATTGTTTAATGCTTCTTTTAAACCATTACCCATTTCGGCTTGACTCAAAACTCCAGTTTGTTGCGGCAATTGCTCTAAAACTTGTTGCATTTCGGCACAGCTTACTAACGATAATAATGCTATGGATAAAACTATTTTTTTCATTTAAGTGAAATTTATTATTTCTTGTCTTGTAATGCAAATACTTTTTTTAGTAAAGCCGATGTTCTTGCATCTAAGCCACCTCTAATATTTTTTTCTTCAACAGTAATCATTTTAAAAACTCCTTCTAAAGCTTTATTTGTAGTATAATCTGTTAAATCTGGATTCACTTTTGTTACTAAAGGAATGGCATTGTATTTGTCAATAATTTTTTTCCAAACGGCATCAGCACCAACATTTGCTAAAGAAGTTTTGATAACTGGATTAAATTTATCGTAAAGTGCTTTATTTGTTGATGTTTGCAAATAAGTGGTTGCAGCATTTTCATTACCTAATAGGATGTTTTTAGCATCTAAAAAACTCATGTTTTTAATCGCATCAACAAATATTGGAGTAGATTGTTTTACAGCATCTTCCGCAGCTCTGTTTAGCATTAAAATTCCTTCATCGGCTAAGCTTCCTAAACCAATTTTACGCAAACGAGAATCTACTTTTTGTAATTCTTCAGGTAATACAATCTTAACTAATTCATTTTTATAAAAACCATCAACGGCTGTTAGTTTAGTTACTTGTTTTTTCACACCATTATCTAATGCTTCTTTTAATCCATTTGCGATTTCTAGAGTTGAAACGTTGGCAGTTTTTGTAGTAGCTTTTTTAATAGCATTTTTTAATTGTGCATTAGTAAAAAAAGGTACGCATACTAATAATAAAATAATTTTTTTCATGTTTTGAAATTTATGGTTTGACAAAATTTAAACAAAATTTATGCCGTTAATTGAAAATTGAGAACAAAGATACTTTCTTTTAATAACTTGTTGATTTTTTACTGCATTTTATTAGAATAAAAAATTATTAAATTCGTAAATTGCACCCTTAAAATCGAA
>CAYWVV010000080.1:0-10422 GCA_964461805.1 uncultured Flavobacterium sp. | reverse complement strand
AATCCTTTAAATTTTTATTATGGCAGTATTTCTGCTAAAGAATATGTTTTAATTACTAAATTAGCAAATCAAGAAAATCAATCTCTAGATTAAAATAGAGTTTCAAGTTTCAAGCTAACAAACCAACCTGAAACTTGAAACCTGAAACTAAAATAACAAAAAACATAATGCAAGTAAACTTACCAGAAAAAAGATATTATGGCATTGGCGAATTAGCGAAAGCATTTGATGTGAACGCGTCGTTAATCCGTTTTTGGGATAAAGAATTTGACGAAATTAATCCGAAAAAAAACGCAAAAGGCGATAGAATGTTTCGTCCAGATGATGTGAAAGTGTTACAAATGATTTACCATTTAGTAAAAGAACGTGGTTTCACTTTAGAAGGTGCAAAAATTCATTTGAAAGAAGGAAAAAAGAAAACCTTAGACAATTTTGAAATTATCAGTAAATTAGAAGGTATAAAAAATCAATTATTAGAAATGAAAAAAGGACTTTGATTTAGTTTTCAGTCGCAGTTTTCAGTCGCAGTTTTCAGTCGCAGTTTTCAGTAAAAAAAATTAACAACTAAATAAATTAACTTAAACAATAAAATTATGAGAAAGTGGATAATTCCGGTAGCAATTATTGGTGTATTAGTATTATTAGCAATTAGTTCTTACAACGGATTAGTTGGTGTACAAGCAGATGCCAAAACAGCGTGGTCAAAAGTAGAAAGTTCTTACCAAAGAAGAAGTGATTTAATTGGCAACTTAGTAAAAACGGTACAAGGAGCAGCAGATTATGAAAAAGGAACCTTAACGGCTGTAATTGAAGCTCGTGCTAAAGCTACTGCTGTGACAATTGACCCAACAAATATTACTCCAGAACAAATGGCTCAATTTCAACAAGCTCAGTCTGGTTTATCTTCTTCTTTAAGCAGATTATTAGTAACTGTTGAGCAATATCCTGACTTAAAAGCAAATCAGAATTTCTTAGAATTACAATCGCAAATTGAAGGAACGGAAAACAGAATTAATGTAGAAAGAGATCGTTTTAATGATTCTGTAAATATTTATGACAAAAAAATCAAATCATTTCCATCAGTAATTTTTGCAAAGTTATTCGGATTTAATGAAATAGCTCGATTTAAAGCAGATGCTGGTGCAGAAAAAGCTCCAGAAGTAGAATTTGACTTTGATAAAAAATAATTCAGATGTCTAAAACCGAAGAATTTTTAACCAAAGCGGAAGAACAAGAAATTGTTGACGCTATTGTTGTTGCCGAAAAAAACACTTCGGGAGAAATTCGCGTGCATATTGAAGAAAGCAATACCAAACCTCCTGTTGAAAGAGCACAGGAGGTTTTTCATCTTCTTAAAATGGATGAAACCGAATTGAAAAATGGCGTACTTTTTTATATCTGCATGTTATCTAAAAGTTTTGCTATTATTGGCGACAAAGGCATTAATGATTTAGTAGCACCCAATTTTTGGAATTCTACAAAAGATCACGTCATTGAAAAATTCAAAGAAGGCAAGTATAAAGACGGATTAGTAAATGGAATTATTGAAGCTGGTGAACAACTAAAAAAACACTTTCCTTACAATCACGAAGAGGATACAAATGAATTATCTAATGAAATATCAAGAAATTAAGATGAGAAAATTAGTTCTATTCATTGCCTTACTTTTAGGTTTTGTTTCGCAAGCACAATTAAAAATCCCAGAAAAACCTTCTTTTATTCCTCCAGTAATTGACAGTACAAATACTTTATCTAGTCAAGAAAAAGAGAGTTTGTATAAAAAATTAGCTATTTATTCCGACAGCACTTCAACAGAAATGTTTGTCATGATTGTTTCCACCACGCAAGGTGAAGACATTGCTCGATATGCTACAGATTTAGGTCAGAAGTGGCAAATTGGACAAAAAGGAAAGGATAATGGAATTATTTTATTAGTTGCTAAAGACGACCGAAAAATGACGATTCAAAACGGTTATGGCGTGGAACATTTACTTACAGATGCCTTATCGAGAAGAATCATTGAAACCGTAATTAAACCTAATTTCAAAGAAAATCAATATTACCAAGGAATTGACGAAGGTACAAATGCCATTTTCAGAGTTTTAAAAGGTGAATTTAAAAACGACAAACCTAAGAAAGAAGGAAGTATTATTCCAATACTTTTAGTTATCGGATTTGTTATACTGTTTTTAATACTAGCTTCTAAAAACAAAGGAAAAAACGGCGGAAATTCTGGTGGATTTGGTGGACCAGATTTAATGGACATCATTATTTTAAGCAGTATGGGTCGTGGCGGCGGCGGAAGTTTCGGCGGCGGTTCATCTGGTGGTGGATTCGGCGGATTTGGCGGCGGCGGAAGTTTCGGCGGTGGTGGTGCTAGCGGAAGCTGGTAGTATTAGTAATCAGTTTACAGTTTTTAGTGTTCAGTTAAATACAATAAAAAATGGAAGATATTTTTAGAACAAAAAATGAATTTTATGTTTTGACTTTTATTTTAATCATCACGTTTATTTTCATTGTTTTATTAATTCGAAAAACATTTTTAAGATTAAAAAAACTAGATAAAAATGAATTAAAAGAAGAAATGGAAAATTCTCAAAACAAATCTTCAACAGCCATTTTTATAAAAAATATATTAGAATTATTTAGTTAATTGTAATAAACAAAAAACCCGATAATCACTAGACTGCACCCAAAAGTTTAGACAAATTTATACTTAATTTTGATAATAATGAGCTCGATATTTAATTGGGCTCATTTTGTTTAAATTTGACTTGATTCTTTCGTTGTTATAATATTTAATATATTCTATAATTTCCTGTTTTAATTCATTTATTGACTTGTATTTTTTTAGATAAAAAAGTTCCGATTTAAGTATTCCAAAGAAGTTTTCAATAATTGCATTATCTAAGCAATTCCCTTTTCTTGACATGCTTTGAGTAATTCCTTTTTCTTTGAGTAAATATTGATATTGTTTCATTTGATATTGCCAACCTTGGTCAGAATGTAGAATCAGATTCGTACCATTTGGTGTTTTCTTAAAAGCTTTTTTTAACATCATTATTACTTGATTGAATACTGGTCGTTCTGTTAGTTCATAACTAATTATTTCTTGATTAAACAAGTCAATTATAGGTGATAAATATAATTTATTTCCAGAGACATTAAATTCAGTTATATCTGTTGCCCACTTTTGATTTGGTGCTGTTGCTTTAAAATTTCTTTCTAAAATATTTGGAGCAATTTTACCATTTTCACCTTTATAAGATTTATATTTTTTAACTCTAATAATACTTTTTAAACCTAATAATTTCATCAACCTAAAAACTGTTTTATGATTAATGATTATTCCTTTATTTTGGAGTTCATCAGTTATTCTTCTGTAACCATAACGACCTTTGTGTCTGTGATAAATGGATTTAATTAATTCTTTAACTGTTTTATATTTATCGGTCAATATGCTTTTTTTTTGATAATAGTAAAAACTACTTCGTGCCATATTTGTATGATTTAAAAGCACTTCTAAATCATATTTATGCCTTAATTCCATTATGGCTTGCGCTTGTTGGCTTTTTCTTCCGCTTGAATTAAGGCTTGTAACTTTTTTAAATAATCATTCTCGCAACGAAGTCTTTCATTCTCCAATAAAAGTTCTTCTTCTCTGGTTAATGGTTTGTCTGATTTACGTATTTTACGTTTAATATCGCTCATAGATTTTGGTCTTCCTGTAGATTTTGTCTGTAATCCTTCAAGACCAAAGTTAGCAAAATTCCTTTTCCATTTTACAATAATAGCTGAATCTGGAATATTAAACTTTAAACAAGTATCTCTCAAGGAAAGAGATTTGCTTTGAATAGTTTCTAATACTTTTAGTTTAAAATCAATAGAATAGTTTTGATTTTTTCTTGGCAATAAACCAACTTTGCCGTAAGTTTTGTAAAAGCTAATCCACTTTCGAATATTAGATTCATCTACTCCTTTTAGTTTAGAAACATATCCATTTGTATAATGTTTCTTTAAAACTAATTCTACACATTCTAACTTAAATGTATAATCATACTTAACTTTTCTTTCCATAAAAATGCCCCAAATAGTATCTAACTTTTTGGGGCATGTTCATTTCGGAATGGATTTTTTTTTATTTTTTCCCAAAAACCTGAACTACATAAATTTTAGTTTTAGACTTATTTAAGGCAAATCCAAAACCTGTATAATTATATTCGCTATTTTTAATATTCTTAAAATGACTAGGCGATTTTACCCAAAGTGACTTCATCTTATCAGCTAAAACTTCAGAATCAATAGTTTCTTTTGGAATAGTAGTAAAAAGTAAATTTTCAGCTACAATAACGTATTTATCTTTACTAAAAATTTTCACTCTATCTAAAATTTTTTGAGTCTTGGGATTTTCATTCTGATTATGATCTAAAACTTCTTTACTCGCAATATATTCCGCTTGATTACTTGCGGCTTTATCCAAGTTTACATCACGTTTTAACTTTGAACATTTATTCTCAACACGCACACCATTAATTTTATCAAACAATTGCGCTTCAATTTTCTCAATATCAATATTTTGTTGAAAACCTAAAAACAACAACACTAAAACTCCAAAACTTTTCATCTTTAACTTTTTATTAAAACGTGAAATATTGAAATTTATTTTAAATGAAAGCAATAAAAAAATCCTGCCAAAATGAATTAGCAGGATTTACTGTATACTTAAAACTGAGACTTAGAACTGAATTATATCCCCAAATAATTACTTGGTGTAATAACTTTTAATTCTGCTTTAATATCATCAGAAACATGCAACGTTTCAATAAACGCATGGATGGATTCTTTATTGATAACTGTATTCGTTCTAGTCAAATCTTTTAACGCTTCGTATGGATTTGGATAGCCTTCTCTTCTCAAAATCGTTTGAATCGCTTCAGCTACAACTGCCCAGTTTTTCTCTAAATCTTCTTCGAATTTTGATTCGTTTAATAATAATTTATTCAAACCTTTCAAAGTCGCTTCAAAAGCGATAAGTGTATGTCCGATTGGCACACCAATATTACGTAAAACCGTACTATCTGTTAAATCACGTTGTAATCTTGACAAAGGTAATTTCGCAGATAAATGTTCGAAAATCGCATTGGCAATTCCTAAATTTCCTTCCGAATTTTCAAAATCAATTGGGTTGACTTTATGTGGCATGGCTGAAGAACCAATTTCTCCTGCTTTAATTTTTTGTTTGAAATAATCCATAGAAACATAAGTCCAAATATCTCTATCTAAGTCGATTACAATTGTATTGATGCGTTTTAAAGCGTCGAAATACGCTGCAAAATGATCATAATGTTCAATTTGAGTGGTTGGAAACGAATGACGTAATCCTAAAGTTTCTTCTACAAATTGTGAACCGAAAGCTTTCCAATCGTGGTTTGGATACGCGACTTTGTGAGCGTTATAATTTCCTGTTGCTCCACCAAATTTAGCAGCAAAAGGCACATTAAATAACAAACGCATTTGTTCTTCAATTCGTTCTACGAAAACTAAAATTTCTTTACCTAAACGCGTTGGCGAAGCAGGTTGTCCGTGAGTACGAGCTAATAATGGAATGGCTGCCCATTCTGTTGACAATTCTTTCAATTTCTGAACAATCGCAATTAAGCTTGGTAAATATACATTTTCAAATGCTTCTTTTGCAGAAAGTGGAATAGCAGTATTATTGATATCTTGAGACGTTAATCCGAAGTGAATGAATTCTTTAAAGGCTTCTAATCCGAATTCGTCAAATTTCTTTTTGATAAAATATTCAACCGCTTTTACATCGTGGTTGGTTGTTTTTTCTGTTTCTTTAATCCAAAGTGCATCATCCGTTGAAAAATTTTCATAAATACCTCTTAATTTTCCGAAAAGGTTCTTATCTACACCTTGTAATTGTGGTACATTATATTCGCACATGGCGATAAAATATTCTACTTCAACTAAAACTCTATATTTAATTAAAGCTTCTTCAGAAAAATAAGCGGATAACGATTTGGTTTTACCTCTGTAACGACCATCAATTGGTGATACGGCATTTAATTCAGTTAGTTGCATGATGTTGTGTTGTTATTTAAGGCGCAAAAGTACTTTTTTTTTGCCACAAAGTCGCAAAGTCGCCAAGGATTTTTTTTTGATTTCCTGCAAGGTTTCCAAAACCTTGTAGGTATTTTTCTTTACTATATAAAACCTACAAGGTCCAAAAAAGACCTTGCAGGATTTCGTAATTTTGCCTTATAATTTCTCTTTCAAAATCTGCATGCCTTCACTCGCACTCATGGGTAAAACTTCTAACGGATTTTGCAAATCGTAAATAGTTGCGGGATTCGGATCGATATAATAAACTGGAACGTGAGATTTCGCATAATGCATCAAACCTGCCGCAGGATATACTTGTAAAGAAGTTCCAATAATAAGGACAACATCTGCAGTTTGCATGTGTGGAATTGCTAAATCTATTGCAGGGACTTGCTCGCCAAACCATACGATATCTGGTCGTAATTGTTCTGCATTTTCATTAACATCTCCCAAATGAATATCGGTTTCCCAATAAATACTTTCGTTTTCAGAAAACTCACCACGCACCTTTACCAATTCGCCATGCAAATGCAAAATATTTGAACTTCCAGCACGTTCGTGCAAATTATCCACATTTTGAGTAATTATTTGAACGTGGAAATTCTCTTCTAAATCAGCTAAAATTTCATGACCTCTATTCGGCTTCACTTCTTTCAATTGTGCTCTTCGTGCATTATAAAAATCTAAAACCAATTTAGGATTTTTCTTCCAACCTACCGGAGAAGCCACATCCATAATATCATGATTTTCCCAAAGTCCGTTAGAATCTCTAAACGTAGAAATTCCGCTTTCTGCACTCATTCCAGCGCCAGTTAAAACTACTATTTTTTTCATTTATGCTGAATTTATTTCAGTATCTCTATTTATATTAATTTTTCTTTTGAAGCTATTTCCCGCTATCCGCTATATCTTTTTATTTTATTCCCTCCGAAAGTACCTCAATAAACTCAAAGCAACATTCGCAATTAACAAAATAAAAAGGATGCCGCTACTATCGGGGCTATTACACGAATATTTTGTTACTTTGCATAAAATTAGATTAAAAATGCCAAAAAACAAACTTGCTTTTCTGGAATATTTAGAAAACTTCATGACAGAAAACAGAAAAAACCGTTTTATTGAAGTATTAAAAAACAGAACCAATCATTTTACAATTGCTATGGAAGATGTATTTCAATTGCACAATACCAGTGCAGTTATGCGTAGTTGCGAAGTTTTTGGAATTCAGAATTTACATATTGTAGAGCAACGCTACGGAAAAGCCATTGACAAACAAATTGCCATGGGTGCTGAAAAATGGGTAGATATCAATCAGCATCATGATATGAAAAGTTGTATTGCAAGTTTGAGAGCACAAGGTTATCAAATTATTGCGACTACACCACATAACGAATCGTGCATGTTAGATGAATTTGACGTGACAAAAAAATCAGCGATATTTTTCGGAACTGAAATTGATGGACTTTCTGAAGAAGTAATGAAAGAAGCAGATGGTTTTATAAAAATTCCAATGGTTGGTTTTACCGAAAGTTTAAATATTTCGGTTTCGGCAGCTTTAGTAATTCAGGATATTACAAATAGAATGCGCCATACTGATATTTCTTGGCAATTAACCGAAGAAGAAGTTTTAGAAAAACGTTTAGATTGGACTCGGAAAACAATTAAAGACATTGAGTATATCGAGAAGCAGTTTGTAGAACAAGAGCCAAGTAAAAAGTAAAAAGAGCCAAGTAAAAATATACTGACTCTTTTTTAATTAAATATTAATCGTTTTATTTTCTCTTCAAAACTTTATAATCATTGTAGGAAGCAGCCAAAGCATCTAAAACCTGTAAGTCACTAGCGGTTGTAATAAAATTTCTGGAGTAATTACATTTTTCTAAAATTTTATCTATTTCGTTTTTATCTAATTTCAGTAACATAACTAACGATTCTCTATCGGTGTTTTTACTTAAAATAGCTGCAAAATTAGCATCGTTTTTTAAATCCATTACTCTTTTGAAATCTTTTTCTTTAGAATTAAATAAAGAATAAACTAGATCCACAGGATTTAGCAAGGCGGTCAATAAATTTTCAGTAGCGTTTTTGGCTTTCATACCTGGTTCATACCCTAAATTTAAACCCGCAATGTTGTAACGGTAATTTTCATTAACAGGAATAAGTTTCGTGTCAATTACTAAATAGCCTGTCAAATTATAACTCGTTACTATAACTGTTTCTATTTCATTCACTTTCTCACTTAAATAAACTGTTTTATTTCCAGAAAGCCATTTTTGGTTGACTTCCACCTCAGCGTAATTATACCCTAAATGAGAAAACAACAATTTATCATTTTTATTCACACTAATTTCGAACTCACCATTTTCTGAAGCTAAAACTACAGTTGAATTATTTTTATTTACAACCGTAACTCTAGCAATAGAGGCATTAGTTTTAATATCCGAAATTTTCCCTTTTACTTTTACTTGCAACGAATCCGTTTGAGAAAACCCGAAAACTGAAAAGAAAAATATAAATAAGTAGGCTAATTTTTTCATTATGAAATATATTTATACAAAAATAAGATTAAATTTCTAATGACGAATTTTGTTAACATAAGATTATAAGAAAGTTTGATTTGAAATTTTCTGACAATAACTTCATCCACAACGTTTGTCACCCTGAAAGGGTCTCACACAATCCAATTCACTCATAAAGAGAGGCGCCCAGCATGACAAGTTTGGGTTTAGTTTGTTGTGAGATTGCTTCGCACCTCGCAATGACGGAAAAAAAAATCCCGAAACGAATAAACGAATCGGGATTGATATATTTAGACTAAAAATTAGTCATTTGATCTTCTTGGAGTTCTTTTTGCGCTATCAAAGCCAGAACTTCTTCTTTCCGTTGAACGACCTTCAGATGATGAACGACCTTCACCTCTTCTTCCGCTATCGCGAGAATCAGAACTTCTTCTATCGCTTCCTCCAGTTGATGTTGTTCTTGGTCTGAAACTACTTCCACCTTCACGGTTTCCGCCTTCTCTGTTGAAACCACCTTCGCGATTTCCACCACCAGAATTTCCTCTATAACCTCCACCTTCACGGTTTCCGCCATCACGGTTTCCTCTGTATCCACCGCCAGAATTTCCACCTTCACGTCTTCCTGAGAATCCGCTTCCGCCAGATCTTCCACCACCAGATCTTCCGTTATGATCTCTTCTTCCTGAACTTCTTCCGCCTTCGTTTTTAGAAATTTCAACGTTGATTTTTCTTCCGTTGATATCAACAGAGTTTAAAACCGCCATTACTTTTTCTGCCATATCAGCATTTGTATTAAAGAAAGAGAAACCTTCTTTTACATCTACTTTGAAAACATCATCTTGTCCAACTTCTAACGTATCACGTAAATAATCTTTTAAAGACATCCAATCGTAATCATCTCTAG
The DNA here is from genome assembly GCA_964461805.1 of uncultured Flavobacterium sp. Lineage (GTDB taxonomy): Bacteria > Bacteroidota > Bacteroidia > Flavobacteriales > Flavobacteriaceae > Flavobacterium. Next base: position 888 of record CAYWVV010000080.1, on the reverse strand, counting down.
AACCAATGTTGATAAAGTATCTTACAGAACCATCAGATGGAATTTCTGCTCTACTTGACGAACTATCTTGAGAAGCTAAATCTTTAGTCTTTTTGTAATAGTTTAAGAAACGATTAAATTCTACAGAGATTACTTTCTTAATTAATTCTTCTTTAGGAATGTCTTGCAACAATTCCATAATTGAAGGTAAATAATTATCGATAGCATGATCTGTTTCTGTATCTTTAATTTTGTTTGCTAAGTGTAACAACTGAATTTCGCAGATTTCCATTCCAGAAGGAATTGGTTTTTCTTCGAATTTCGTTTTGATAATTCTCTCGATAGAGTGAATTTTTCTAATTTCACTTTTCGTAATAATTACAAACGAAGTACCTGATTTTCCGGCACGACCTGTACGACCTGAACGGTGCGTATACGTTTCAATTTCGTCTGGTAATTGATAATTGATTACGTGAGTAATGTTGTCTACGTCAATTCCACGAGCTGCAACGTCAGTCGCAACAAGCATTTGGATTTGTCTTCCACGGAAAGATTTCATTACGCCATCACGTTGTGCTTGCGATAAATCTCCGTGTAATGCAGCAGCATTATAACCATCTTCAATTAATTTTTCTGCAACCGCTTGTGTATCTCTTTTTGTTCTACAAAAAATTACTGAAAAGATATCTGGATTCGCATCTGCCAATCTTTTTAATCCTTCATATCTATCACGTGCATTAACTAAATAATATTCGTGAGAAATGTTTGCTGAACTAGAGTTTTTATGTCCAACCGTAATTTCTTGCGGGTTTCTCATAAATTCTTTAGCGATTCTAGCTACTTCTTGCGGCATTGTAGCCGAGAATAACCATGTGTTTTTGTCTTTTGGCGTGTCTGATAAGATACTTG
>CAYWVV010000079.1:0-10526 GCA_964461805.1 uncultured Flavobacterium sp. | reverse complement strand
AAAAAGTTTCTGTTCACTATCAAGGTGCTTTAGAAAATGGTCAAGTATTTGATTCTTCTTACAAAAGAAAACAACCAATTGATTTTCAATTAGGAGTTGGACAAGTTATTGAAGGCTGGGATGAAGGTATTGCTTTGTTACAAGTTGGAGATAAAGCGCGTTTTGTAATTCCATCTTACTTAGGATACGGAAGTAATGGTGCTGGAGGAGTAATTCCACCAGATGCAACTTTAGTATTTGACGTAGAATTAATGGACGTTAAATAAGAGTTACCAGTTTTCAGTTTTTAATATTCAGTAAAAATTGAGAAAAAAAATAAATGTTAAAATCCGCTTCGATACCAAATCGGAACGGATTTTTTTTATATTTGAAAAACTAAAAACTTTAAAATGAGAACAAAATTTATAATTGGTGTATTTGCTTTAGCATTTGCATATGGTTGTACGGCCAAAAAAGCTGTTACACCTAATAAAGAAGAAGATGTAGTGCTAGTTGAACCAGTAAAAGAAAAATTAGTTATTACTGCAGAAGTTATAACAGAAGGTAAAAGTTTGTACGGAATGCATTGTGCTAAATGTCATAAATTATATGATCCAAAAGAGTATTCTGCGCAAGAATGGACACCAATTGTATTACGTATGCAAAAGAAAGCCAGAATTTCTGACGAACAACGTGAAAAAATATATGCATATTTAACTACTCCACAAATGTAACAGCTTTGTGTTGTTAAATTAATTAAATTTGGCTCGTAATTTGCGAGCCATTATTTTATGAAAAAAATTTTATTCTTTTTTTTGTTTTCTGTTTTTTGCTTCTCACAAGAGGGTTTGCCTCATTGTGGCTATGACTTTACAACTTATTTGGTAGCGAATCCTATTGATGCTACAACAAAAAAAATTATTGATGGTTTACAAATTACTTTGGTTGATACCAATGGAAATGAAGTTGTGAATACAAATAATGAATTCAGTTTAATAAATAACAATAAAACATTATTTTTCGCAAAGAATTACAAAGTGACGTTAGCAAATTCTGAAGTTCGATGGTTTTATAATATTTGTGATGACCAATATTTATTACAATTGAAGGCCAACTTCGTTCCAGAAGAAAATGGTTATGCCGTTAAAATTATAGATTCTTTAAACCGTTATCCAACTACAATTGTTCCTGTTTTTAATAGTAATTTATATGTTTTGTGTACGACTAAAGTGAAAAGCTTTGGACCAAAAATGACAAACAATATGATTACTGTGGAATTGAAAAAGTAGTTTTACTTTTTTATTGTAAAGGAGTTCATAAATTTATCAATCAATTTATTATTTTCTTTTTCAGTTTTTGTAATGGTTTGAAGAAAATATACGGTAGTATCAACTAAATAAATTCTTGTTTTAATAATTGCAAGTCCGTCTTTGAAGTCAATTTTAAACTCTCTTCCTGGGTAATTTTCTAAATTAATTTTACTTTCTGATAGTAATTTACCACTAACATTTTTAACCATTCCATCAATGGAATTTTTAAAAAAAGCACTTAAATTATCCTGTTTGATGTGCGCATCAATATGTTGTTTTGGATACTCAGATGAACCAACGGAATAAATAAGATTTTCGTCTGTTTCGTCGATAGATGCATTATACATGTAAAGATGCATAGATAATTCACCAACTTCTGAATTTAATATTTTAGTAGTATGGGTTGGTGATTTAGGAAAAACAACTTTAAATTTAGGCGTTTCAAACGTATACCAATCTGCATAAACATTAAAACTCATTATTGTCGTTACTACAATAAAAACAACTAATTTATAAAATTTATTCATTGTTTTGAATTCAATAAATTATTCTGGTTTTGTAGCAGTAGGAGCGGAAGTTGCTAAACTATCCGTTACAATTCTTTTTCTTGGTCTAGGTTTTTTCTTTACAATTGGGATGTAAATTTCAGTTTCCCATTTAGAAGGTTCAGTAACTTCTGGTGCTGATTTTTTATAAATTCCCAAATAAACTGAGGTTTTGTCTTCGGTAAATTTATTTTCAGCTATATAGTTTCTTGCTTTTGACCAAGCGTTTTTCATGTGAGAATAATCTCCTTTTAAAATGGTTTTTACGGCTAAAAACGATTCAAAGCTATTACCTTGAATTTGACTTTCAGGTGTGGTTAAAATTTCATCTCTTACAGGAACACACATTGAATACTTCATCCTATTTCCATTCGGACTGTTATAAAAAATGACAAATGGAACACCTAAAGTTTCTATAGCATTACTTTTAATAAAAGTTTTCATGGTGTTCAATAGTGCTTTAGATTTCTTAGGAAAATCTTTTACCAAGCAAGAATCTTTTTGTTCGATAAATATCGTTTCTGGTCGGTTTACTAAACCTTGAACTTTAATATCAAAATTACCTAATTCATTCACTAAATAATTATTGATTTTCACTAAACTTTCTTCAATTTGTGGTCCTACATAACTTGTTATACCACCATTTAAAACTGAATATATTTTTTCTTTAAAGGTTAGATCCCCTTTAATAGTAACTAAAGCTAACGTACCAGATTTAGTTTTTTTAAATTTCCAATGTAAGGTTTGTTTGTTCGTACTTTCTATATAATCTTGAACAATAGAATCTTTTTGTGCGTAAGTCGTAGCAATTTTAGTATTGGAATTCCATTTTACAAAAGATTTTTCTCCAATAGTATTTTCTGAAGTGGTAAAAGTGAAATTTTCTTCTGTATTAAATTGTTGCCAATCGTTCCAATTTGAAAAATCGTTGACATATTCAAAAACAATTTCTGTTGGAGAATTAATTTCTTTTTGCTTCGTAATTTGATAAGTTGCTGGTTGTGTGGCAACAAAAACTACAAATGCCAAAAGGAAAAGTAAAAATAAAAGCGTTAAATATTTAAAAATTTTCATTTAGCCTGATTCTAAAAACCAAATATAAATAAATTATTCTTTTATGTAGCCTTTAATTAAGAATAAGAACAAAATAAATAATAAAAATCCTAATAATACCCATTTTACACCTTTATATTGTTGTTTGTGAATGCTTTTGTCTTTTAGATACATAAAAACAATAATGATAATAAAAGCAATGGCAAATAAAATAGCGAAAATAGTTTGTCCTTGTGAAAACATGTTGATAAATTTTTCAACAAATTTAAGGATTACAATATTTAAAATATAATTTTATGACATTAAAATTTCTAACTATGCAAAAACAATTAGATGCAGTAAAATTATTTCACACCACTTACGGATTAGGAGTGAGTCATGAAATGAAAGCCGATTTAGGTGAACAAAAAAACAACCTTCGTTTTGAATTAATGAAGGAAGAAAATGAAGAATATTTAGAAGCCGTTCAAAACAACGATATTGTTGAAATTGCAGATGCTTTAGGAGATATGTTGTATATTTTATGTGGTACGATTTTAGAACACGGTTTGCAACATAAAATTGAAGCTGTTTTTGATGAAATTCAACGTAGTAATATGAGTAAATTAGGCGAAGACGGAAAACCAATTTACAGGGAAGATGGTAAAGTAATGAAAGGTCCAAATTACTTTAAACCCAATTTTGAAGAAATATTAAAGTAGTGCTTAGTCGCAGTCTCAGTTTACAGTCACGGTCTCAAAATGCGCTATTGTGGGTTGATATATAAAAAAAAGTCTCAGTTAGCAGTAATTGCTGCAAACTGAGACTGTAAACTGTGACTAAAAATTAAACCTTAACCGTCCAGTTGAACGTGTCTTCAGCTAATTTGTACTGAATATTGTTTAGTTTTTCTTTAATTTCTAAAGCAAAAGAATTTTCTAATTTTGGTAATTCGAAATATTCATCTCTGAATGAAAACCCAACAATCGGATTAATTACAGCAGCCGTTCCAGCTCCAAAAATTTCTTTTAACGTTCCGTTTTTCGCAGCAGCTACTAATTCTTCAACTAAAACGGGACGAACTTCCGTTTTAATATTATCTCTATTTGCAATATCTAAAACCGATTTTCTAGTTACGCCGTCTAAAATTCTTTCAGAAGTTGGCGCAGTTAATAATGTATCTCCAATTCTGAAAAATACATTCATGGTTCCAGCTTCTTCTAATTTGGTATGCGTTGCGTCATCTGTCCAAATAATTTGTTGAAAACCTTGGTCGTTCGCTAATTTAGTTGGATAAAATTGCGCTGAATAATTTCCAGCCGCTTTTGCAGCTCCAATTCCACCATTTGCAGCACGACTAAAATGTTCTGCAATAATAACTTTAACTTCACCTGAATAATAAGATTTAGCTGGCGAAAGAATAATCATAAAACGATATTGAGAAGAAGGCTGTGCAATTACACCGCTTCCAATCGCAATCATAAATGGTCTAATATATAATGAGTTTCCGTTTCCGAATTTTACCCAATCTTTTTCGATGTTTAACAAAGTTTTTAAGCCATCAATAAAAATGTTTTCAGGAATTTCTGGCATGGCCATACGAACCGCACTTTTATTAAAACGTACATGATTTTCATCAGGACGAAACAACCAAACGTCATCATTACAATCTTTATATGCTTTCATACCTTCAAAAATCGCTTGTCCGTAATGAAAAACTTTTGCAGAAGGATCAATGGTAAAAGGTTCGTAAGCTTTGATAACAGGTTGTTCCCAAGCGCCATTTTTAAAATCACAAATTAACATGTGATCTGTAAAGGTGTTTCCGAATGTTAAGTTTTCAAAATCAACTTCATTAATTTTTGAAGTTTCATTTTTAATAATTTTGATATCGTTTGTAATACTATTCATTAATACGTTTTTATGTGTGTTGTATTTTATAGATTTTTTACAAATTTATTAAATAAATTATTCTTTAAGATTCATTTTTTGAATAATTATTAACAAAGTTTACCTTAAATAATTAAATTTGTTTTTTAAAACACTATAAAAAATAAAAAAATGAAAAAAATTGTTCTAATTGCTACATTATCAGTTGCTTTAGTTTCTTGTAATAAAAAAGAAGAAACGGTAGTAAAATCAGAATCAAAAATGACTTATGCCTCTTTTGGAGATAAAATTACAGACGAAAATGCTGTTGCAAAAGAGGAGATGTTAGCCAAATATAAATCGTTAAAATCGGGTGATACTTTAAATGTAAAAGTGGCTACTAAAATTAATGAAATTTGCCAAAATAAAGGCTGTTGGATGACTTTAGATTTAGGTAAAGAAGAAAAAGCATTTGTAAAATTTAAAGGATATAGTTTTTTCGTTCCTATGAACGCTCAAAAAAGAGAAACAGTTGTGGAAGGTAAAGCTTTCGTAGAAGAAACTTCAGTTGCAGAATTAAAACATTATGCAGAAGATGAAGGAAAATCTGCAGATGAAATTGCAAAAATTACAACACCAAAAACAGAATATAAATTTTTAGCGCATGGCGTTTTAATTGCAAAATAATGAAGTATTTATTAGTAGTTATTTCCGTTTTGTTTTTGAGTTGTAACCAAAATAAAACGGAAGAAAAAAAAGAGAATTGCGAAAAACCTAAAGAAGAATTTCAAATGTATGAAGCTTCTGAAATGGCCACTTTAATGGAACAAATGTATGTTCATAACGCGCAACTTCGTGAAAAAATTAGTAAAAAAGATTCGCTAGGAAATTTACCAGATTATTTTTTAAAAATTTCCAAAGCTGCCATGACAAAAGGTAAAGAAAGAGATGCTTTTTTTAATAAGAAAGCGGCTGTTTTTATCAAGGCTCAATCTGAAATTTATACTTCAAAAAACAAAAAAGAAAGTTTTAATACAATGGTAAATGCTTGTATAAGTTGTCATGAAGTCAAATGTGGCGGCCCAATTGATAGAATAAAAACGTTATATCTGAAATAAATGTATTTCAAAACAATAAAAAACACAGAATTCAACTTCTGGTTTTTTAATTTCTAAATTGTGTTTCACAAAAGTTATAAATTACTTAAAATTTATGGTTTTAAATCCAAGAACAAAACTTTTTCGTAATTTTATATAAACAAAGAAATCATGAAAAAATATTTTATCCTTTTATTAGCTTTTAGTTTTGTTTCTTGTAACAGTCAAAACAAGAATGTAGAAAAGGCAAAAGAAGTTACTAATAAAATTACTAAAAAATCAGAAACTAAAAAAGACACTATGGATTTTAAAATCGTAAAAACAGATGCCGAATGGAAAGCACAACTTTCACCAGAAGAATATGCTGTTTTAAGAGAAAAAGGAACAGAAAGACCTTATACTGGTGAATACGACAAACATTTTGAAAAAGGAATGTATGTGTGTGCAGCTTGTGAAAACCCATTGTTTACATCTGATACGAAATTCGATTCGCATTGTGGTTGGCCGTCTTTTGATGAAGCCATTAAAGGCTCAACAGTGTATCATAAAGATACTTCTTTTGGCATGATTCGTACAGAAGTGATGTGTGCCAAATGTGGCGGACATTTAGGTCATGTTTTTGATGATGGTCCGAAAGAAACTACTGGTCAACGATATTGTACCAATTCTGTTTCCATTAAATTTTTACCTGCGAAATAAATTTATAAAAGGCATTTTAAAATAGTTTGAAATGCCTTTATTATTTTAATTGAAAAAGTTACAAAACTAAATTTTCTCATTCTAATATATAATTTTATCTTCGCAACTGCGTTATTATAGAATAACAGAAAAAATGCTAAGAAAACTTTTGCCACTACTTTTTGTCTTTGTTTCCCCTATTTATGCGCAAGTAGGAGGGCAATCTGTGTATCAGTTTTTAAATTTAGTGCAATCTCCAAGACAAGCGGCATTAGGTGGAAAAACCGTAACAATTGTCGATTACGATGTAAATCAAGCTTTTTTTAATCCTGCAACGATAAATGAAAAAATGCACAATCATTTATCAACTAGTTATAGTAATTATTTCGGTGAAGTGACCTACGGAACTGCTGCTTATGCCTATACTTGGGACCGACATGTACAAACTTTTCATGTGGGGGCAAATTATGTCAATTACGGAAATTTTGATGGTTACGACGAATTTGGAAATCCAACCAATAATTTCACAGGTTCTGAAGGTGCTTTGTCTTTTGGTTATTCATATAACATTCCATGGACTAATTTTTACGCAGGAACTAATGTGAAGTTTATCACTTCAGCATTAGAGACTTACAATTCTTTTGGTGTGGCAACAGATATTGGTTTTTTATATATTGATGATAAAAACGATATTAATTATGGCTTGTCATTCAGAAATATTGGTTACCAAATTAAACCTTACGAAACCACAAGAGAAAATTTACCTTTCGAAATTACTGCAGGTATTTCGCAATTAGTTGAAAATGTTCCTATTCGTTGGCACATTACTTTTGAAAATTTACAACAGTGGAAAATTGCTTTCGCGAATCCGAATAGAGCAAAAGGTAGTTTAGATGGAAGTTCTGAACAAGAAAAAGTAACATTTTTTAATAATGCCTTACGACACGTGATAATGGGAGCAGAGCTATTTCCTGAAAAAGCATTTAATATTAGATTAGGATACAATTTCCGTCGTGGACAAGAATTAAACATCATTGATCAACGAAATTTCTCAGGAATTGCAGCAGGTTTCAGTTTGCGATTTAATAAAGTCCGTTTCGATTTTTCCCATTCTCGCTATACTGTTGCTGCTAATTCAAGTATTTTTGGCGTAATGATTAATTTGGATTAAAAGTAAAAAGAGCCAAGTAAAAAGAGCCAAGTAAAAAGTAAAAAGAGAAAAGTAAAACAAAAAAATAGCTTAGCGTCTTTGTGTCTTCGTGGCAAAAATATATATATATATCATGAAAAAAATTACCATTGCAATAGACGGATTTTCGTCAACAGGAAAAAGTACATTAGCTAAACAAATTGCCAAACAATTAGGTTATATTTATGTTGATACCGGTGCGATGTATCGTGCCGTGACCTATTTTGCAATGCAACATAATTTTGTTTCAGAAAGTCATTTAGATGCAGAAGGTTTAATTAAGAATTTATCTAACATCACCTTGCAATTTCATTTTAATGAAGATTTAGGTTTTGCAGAAATGTTTTTAAATGGTGAAAATATAGAGCAACCCATTCGTACAATTGAAGTATCTCGTCAAGTGAGTAAAATTGCAGAAATTTCAGAAGTTCGTGCGAAATTAGTAGAACAACAACAACAAATGGGTCAAAATAAAGGCATCGTTATGGACGGTCGAGATATAGGAACCGTTGTTTTTCCAGATGCCGATTTGAAATTATTTATGACGGCAAGTCCAGAAACTAAAGCACAAAGAAGATTTGATGAACTACTTGAAAAAGGACAACAAGTCACTTTTGAAGAAGTACTACAAAACGTCCAAGAACGTGATTATATTGACACACACAGAGAAGACTCTCCATTAGTAAAAGCTGAAGACGCGATTGAAATTGACAATTCTCACTTATCCAAAAAAGAACAATATGAATTAGTGATGGAGTTGGTGAATGAGGAGTTGGGAGTTAGTAGATTATAGTTGCAAGAAAAGAGGATGAGGAGAAAAGGAGAAATTGAGAAATGGTGAAAATGAGATTTATTGAGTTTGTTAAGCTTGATTTATTTCAGTTTCATATTTAATTATAAAATTTAAATATGCCTGTTTTATTTTTTGCTTTTATTTGTGGATTTTTTGTATTTATTCCAGGATTGATTCATGTGAAGGTTATTAAATATTTGAGAATACCACAATATTATAATATAGCTATTATTTTTGCTGTAGTTTTAATAGTTGTTTCTATTTTTATGTGGAAAGATTTTGAAATCCAAAAACTTAAACATTTAAGATTTATTGGTTTTGTACCACTAGTGTTTTTGATATTGTTTAAAAGCTTAAATACTATTTGTTATTTATATTTTAAAAGGGATTTGTATTTTTATCAAAGACATAGCAAAGATTTTGAGTCAATAAATTCAACTTGGAAAGAATGCTTTATACAGTTTTTTATTGTTTTTTTTCCAATAGTAATATGTGTTAGTTTTGGAGAATTAACAAAACAATGTTTTTAATTAATTATTCTTCCAACTTCCATCTTCAAACTCTTTTCGCTAAAATAATTTGTATTTACCAAAAAAGTAGTATCTTTGCGCACCTTTTGGCGGAGTAGAGTTTTCAATTGGTATTCAACTATTTAAGTAAAACACTGTTGTTGTTTTAATCTGCATGAAATAAACTCGAACAAACACAACATACAAAATAATAAACGCATGTCTGAATTAAACAAAGAACAAGAGTCATTTTTAGCAGATTTCAACTGGCATAACTATGCAGAAGGAATTGATCCAATTGACGCAGACAATCTACAAGAATTTGAAGATTTAGTAACAAAAACTTTCATTTCAACTTCTGATGAAGAAGTAGTAGAAGGAGTAGTTGTAAGAATCACTGACAGAGATGTTATTGTTGATATCAACGCTAAATCTGAAGGAGTTATTTCTTTAAATGAATTCCGTTACAATCCATCTTTAAAAGTGGGTGACAAAGTAGAAGTATTAATTGATATCCGTGAGGATAAAACAGGTCAATTAGTATTATCTCACAAAAAAGCAAGAACAATCAAAGCATGGGATAGAGTTATTTCTGCTAACGAAACTGGAGAAATTGTTAACGGTTTTGTTAAATGTAGAACTAAAGGTGGAATGATTGTTGACGTATTTGGTATTGAAGCTTTCTTACCAGGTTCTCAAATTGATGTGAAACCAATCCGTGATTACGATCAATACGTAAACAAAACTATGGAATTTAAAGTTGTGAAAATTAATCACGAATTTAAAAACGTAGTAGTTTCTCATAAAGCACTTATCGAAGCTGATATCGAAGTTCAGAAAAAAGAAATCATCGGTCAATTAGAAAAAGGACAAGTATTAGAAGGTGTAGTTAAAAACATTACTTCTTACGGAGTGTTCATTGACTTAGGTGGTGTAGATGGATTAATCCATATTACTGACTTATCTTGGTCTCGTATCAATCACCCAAGTGAAGTATTAGAATTAGACCAAAAATTAAATGTTGTAATCTTAGATTTCGATGACGAGAAAACAAGAATTCAATTAGGTTTAAAACAATTAAACGCTCATCCATGGGATGCTTTATCTGCTGAATTAAACGTTGGTGATAAAGTAAAAGGTAAAGTAGTTGTTTTAGCTGATTACGGTGCTTTCATTGAAGTAGCTGAGGGAGTTGAAGGATTAATTCACGTTTCTGAAATGTCTTGGTCTACACATTTACGTTCTGCTCAAGATTTCGTTAAAGTTGGTGATACTGTAGATGCAGTGATCTTAACTTTAGATAGAGATGATAGAAAAATGTCATTAGGTATAAAACAAATGACTCAAGATCCATGGACTGGAATTACTGAGAAATTCCCAGTAGGTTCTAAGCACACAGGTATCGTGAGAAACTTTACTAACTTCGGAATTTTTGTTGAATTACAAGAAGGTATCGATGGGTTAGTTTACATTTCTGATTTATCTTGGACTAAAAAAATCAAACATCCATCAGAATTTGTTAACG
>CAYWVV010000078.1:0-10766 GCA_964461805.1 uncultured Flavobacterium sp. | reverse complement strand
TTTTTTCTGCGGACCTTATATGTTAGATTACAAATTAGTCGTTTCAAAATTTAAAATTGGCGATGAAGTAAATTTGAAAACAGTTATTGAAAATCCTAGCGATAAAAGTTATGAAAAATACAACAAAAAATCTAGTTTATTTTTCTTATCTAACTTAAAAGAGTAAATTTTAAAGCCTTCATTTTGAAGGCTTTTTTTATAAAATATTTAATTTGAAGCCACGAATTCTCGAATTTGTAAACCGAATGGCTTTGTTTAAAATATTTAATTCGAATGATTAATCGATAAAGTCGATTCAAATTATTTTGGCTCAATTTTTAATTCGAGAATTCGTGGCAAAAAAAAACTTAATTTCTATCTTCGTACTATAAAATAATAACTAATGGAGCATATTCGAACCAATTCAGATAATCCTGATTTTAAAAAATTATCAGCACTTTTTGATGACTATTTAGTAGATATTGATGGTGAGGAAAAAGATTTTTTTGCCTTTTATAATAATGTGTATTTAGATTCTGTTTTAGTGATTTATGAAAATGAGAAAGCAGTAGGTAGCGGCGCATTTAAAAAATTCGATGATAATACGGCAGAAATCAAACGCATGTTCGTACATCCCAATCATAGAAATAAAGGAATTGCCAAGTTCGTTTTAACAGAATTAGAACTTTGGGCAAACGAATTTGGGTTTACTTCATTTATATTAGAAACTTCTCCAAAACTAACAAGCGCTATTGCTTTGTATGAAAAAACAGGTTACCAATTGATTCCAAATTACGGACAATATATCGGTGTAGAAAATAGCATTTGTATGAAAAAAGGTTAACTTCGTACTTCAAATTTCAAATTTCTAACCTCAAATGATGCAATGGGAACAACTTTTGTCTTTAAAAAGACAAGGCGATACAAGTAAACGATTACGAAAGGAACAAGACGATACGCGTTTAGGTTTTGAAGTGGATTATGATCGAATTATTTTCTCTTCAGAATTTCGTTTGTTGCAAGATAAAACACAAGTCATTCCGCTTTCTAAAACGGATTTTGTGCACACGCGTTTAACACACAGTTTAGAAGTTTCTGTTGTGGGTCGTTCTATCGGAAGATTAGTAGGGAAAAAAGTCTTAGAAAAATATCCGCATTTGCAAGAAATTCATGGCTATCAATTAAACGATTTTGGTGCCATTGTAGCGGCAGCGTGTTTGTCGCACGACATTGGAAATCCACCTTTCGGACATTCTGGTGAAAAAGCCATCGGAGAATATTTTTCTTCAGGAAGTGGTCAGAAATATAAATCGGAACTCTCTCCAAAAGAATGGCAAGATATTATTGATTTTGAAGGAAATGCCAACGGATTTTCTATCTTAACCTCAAGTAGAGAAGGTGTAGAAGGTGCGTTACGATTGTCTTACGCTACTTTAGGAACTTTCATGAAATATCCAAAAGAAAGTTTACCTAAAAAACCAACTTCAAACATTTGCGATAAAAAATACGGATTCTTTCAACAAGACAAAACATTCTTTCAAGAAGTCGCAACCGAATTAGGTATGATTTCAAATAAAACAAATCCAGATGTGGGCTATTTTCGTCATCCTTTAGCTTTTTTAGTCGAAGCTGCTGATGATATTTGTTATACGATTATCGATTTTGAAGATGGAATTAAGTTGGGTTTAATCAACGAAGATTTCGCTTTAGAATATCTGATTAAATTGGTTCAAAAATCTATAGATTCAAAAAAATATAACGAATTAAAAACCAAAGAAGACCGCATCAGTTATTTACGTGCTTTAGCAATTGGTAGTTTAATTAACGATGCAGTTGCAGTATTTATGGAAAACGAGTCAGACATTTTAAAAGGTGCGTTTTCAGTTTCCTTGATGGATAAAAGTCAGTATAAAGCACAAATATCAGACATTATAAAAATTAGTGTAAAAAACATTTATCAGTCAAAAGAAGTCATCGAAAAAGAAATTATCGGCTATAAAGTAATTCATACGTTGCTAGATGTTTTTACTAACGCTTACATCAATATGGCCAATAATTCGGCAACCAATTCAGATAAATTAATTATGAATATTTTGCCAGATAAATACAAAAGCCATAAAGAAACGATGTATGATAAATTATTAAATATCTGTCAATTTGTTTCTTTATTAACTGATGGAAAGGCTATTGAAATTTACAAAATTATTAATGCAACAAGATTATAGCTATAGTTTTAATCAAAAAAAAAACCTGTTATTTAGAGTAACAGGTTTTTTTTTGTTTACGATTTATATTTTAAAGGTAAATACACTACTTTTTTCGTTTCGAAAAATTCTTCTTCAAAAAAGTCAGGTAAATCATATAACTGCACGGTTTGATATATTGAAAGTTCGTCGGTTAAATCACCACCTTTTAAATATAAAATTCCATTTTTTAAAGCGTGAGTTGAATTTTTCTTCGTTTTGTCTTTAATCCATTTCACAAAATCTGGCATGTTAGTTACAGCTCGACTCACAATAAAATCGAATTCTTCTTTTACTAATTCAGCTCTTTTTTGTTCGGCTTTTACATTTTTCAATCCTAAACCTTGGGCAACTTCATTTACTACTTTTATTTTCTTAGCAATAATGTCAATTAAATAAAATTGTGTTTCAGGAAATAAGATAGCTAATGGGATTCCGGGAAAACCACCACCAGTTCCTACATCTAAAACTTTAGCACCAGGATTAAATTGAAGTACTTTTGCGATTCCTAAAGAATGCAACACGTGTCTAGAATAAAGTTCATCAATGTCTTTTCTAGATATTACATTAATTTTCGAATTCCAATCATTATATAAATCATATAATTTTGTGAATTGTTCAATCTGTAAAGGTGTTAAATCGGGGAAATATTTTAAAATCAGTTCCAAATTCTTATTTATTTTTTGCAAAAATACAATTTTTATGTGATATGATATTTATCATAATTATTTTTAGAGAAATATTAGTACATTTGTGAATTAAATTATAGTATGTATGGAAATTAAAGCTCCAACTTTTTCAAGGACAGATAAAAATCAATTTTTTAAAACACTTAATAAGAGAGTTAACGAATATTTTAAAGAACACAATATCGATAAAACAGGAAATTGGAAATTGCATTTGAAAGCAGCAATTATGTTTACTTTGTTTTTTGTGCCCTTTTTCGTTATCTTCTTTGTTCAAGTACCCGTTTTGGTGTACATATTAGCTTCTGTTGTAATTGGAATTGGTATGGCTGGTGTTGGAATGAACGTAATGCATGATGGGAATCATGGTTCCTATTCTTCTAAAACTTGGCTGAATAAAATTATGGGCGGAAGTATTTATATTTTGGCTGGTAATGTGTACAACTGGCAAGTACAACATAATGTATTGCATCATACGTATACAAATATTCCAGGTCATGATGAAGATTTAGATGCGGGTCGTGTAATCCGTTTTACTAAAGAAGCAACTTGGTATAAATTCCATGCTTTTCAACATTATTATTCTATCTTTTTATATGGTTTATTAACCATAAACTGGTGTTTAACAACCGATTTCAAACAAATGGGTGTGTACTTAAAAAGAAAATTATCCTACGGAAGCCAACCGAATCCTGCAAACCTTTGGACAGGTTTAGTAATTTCTAAAATTGTGTATTTCGGATTCTGGATTGTATTGCCTTTAATTTTTGGAGCTGCAAGCTGGTGGGTAATTTTACTTGGATTTTTCGCCATGCATTATACTGCAGGAATGATTTTAAGTATTGTGTTCCAATTAGCTCACATTACGGAAGATACCATTAATCCGCATCCAAATGAAGATGGTGAAATTGAAAACACTTGGGCGATTCACCAACTTTTAACTACAGTAAATTTTGCGCCAAAAAATTGGATTGTTAACTGGTATACTGGTGGGTTAAATCACCAAATTGAACACCATATTTTCCCAAATATTAGTCATATTCATTACGGTAAAATTGCAGAATTTGTCAAACAAACAGCGGCAGAATGTGATTTACCTTACTTTGAATACGAAACTATGAGAAGTGCAGTTGTAGCACATTTCAGACATTTGAAAGATTTAGGGCAAAAACCTCAATTAGCATAATATGTAGAAACGCGATTTATCGCGTTTCTTTATTTATTACGTTTTTTATTTATATAAATTTTTTAACTACAAAGCATGAACAACATTTTATCTGAAAGAATTAACAATCTTGCGGTTTCACAAACTTTAGCAATGGCCGCATTGGCCAGAGAATTAAAACAACAAGGAAAAGACATTATTAGTTTAAGTTTAGGCGAACCCGATTTTAACACGCCAGATTTTATTAAAGAAGCAGCCAAACAAGCAATCGACGACAACTATTCTACCTATCCACCAGTAGATGGATATTTAGATTTAAAAGAAGCTATTTGTACTAAATTTAAACGTGATAATAATTTAAATTACACGCCCAATCAAATTGTAGTTTCAACAGGAGCGAAGCAATCTTTATATAACATTGCGCAAGTAATGCTAAACGATGGTGATGAAGTTATTCTTCCAGCGCCATTTTGGGTTTCATACTTCGAAATTATTAAACTTTCAGGTGGAGTTCCAGTGGAAGTTCCAACTTCAGTAGAAACCAATTTTAAAATTACAGCTGCACAATTAGAAGCAGCCATCACACCAAAAACAAAAATGATGTGGTTCAGCTCGCCTTGTAATCCTTCAGGTTCTGTTTACAGCAAAGAAGAATTAACAGCTTTAGTTGCCGTTCTTAAAAAATATCCAAATGTATACGTAGTTTCAGACGAAATTTACGAACACATTAATTATACGGGTGATTATTGTTCAATCGGTTCTATTGAAGGAATGGAAAACAATACTATTACAGTTAATGGTGTAGCAAAAGCTTTCGCCATGACAGGTTGGAGAATTGGATATATCGGTGCTCCAGAATTCATCGCGAAAGCGTGTACAAAAATGCAAGGTCAAGTTACAAGTGGTGCAAATTCTATTGCACAACGTGCTACAATTGCCGCTGTGCAAGCCAATCCTTCTCAAATTAAATATATGGTAGACGCATTTCATAAACGTCGCGATTTAGTTTTCGGATTAATGCAAGACATTCCGGGTTTCAAATTAAATAATCCTGACGGAGCTTTTTACGTTTTCCCAGATGTTTCAGATTATTTCGGAAAAACTTTAAGAGGCACCGAAATTAAAGACGCTACAGATTTCGCTATGTATTTATTAGCAGAAGCGAATGTTGCAACTGTAACTGGTGATGCTTTCGGAAGTCCAAATTGTTTACGACTTTCTTACGCAACCAGCGAAGAACAACTAATTGAAGCGATTAAAAGAATCAAAGACGCTGTGTCTTAAATTAAAATTAATATAAAATGAACCATTAAGGTATTAAGATAATTAAGAAAGAAAACTTAATAAAACTTAATGACTTAATGGTTTTTTAAATTTTGGGCGTTACCCTTCGGGTCGGGCTTTCCGTTACAATCTTTTATGAAAAATAAAAGGATTTTCACTGCACTCCCTAACGCACTTCCGTTTTCAAAACACAACTTAAAATGAATAAAAAAATACTACTATTAGGTTCAGGTGAACTAGGAAAAGAATTTGCAATCGCTGCACAACGCATCGGGCAAACCGTAATCGCAGTTGACAGTTATGAAAATGCACCAGCGATGCAAGTCGCACACGGTTTTGAGGTGATTAACATGCTTGATGGTGTCGAATTAGATAGAATCGTAGCGAAACATCAACCGGATTTTATAGTTCCAGAAATCGAAGCTATTCGTACAGAACGTTTTTATGAGTACGAAAAGCAAGGAATCACGGTTGTGCCTTCTGCAAAAGCAGCCAATTTCACCATGAACAGAAAAGCAATTCGCGATTTAGCGGCTAAAGACTTAGGTTTAAAAACAGCTAAGTATCGTTACGCTACTTCTTTCGAAGAATTACAAAAATCAGTTGCTGAAGTGGGAATGCCTTGTGTGGTAAAACCCTTAATGAGTTCCTCTGGAAAAGGACAATCAACAATAAAATCTCAAGAAGATATTGAAAAAGCATGGAACTATGCAGTTGAAGGTTCTCGTGGTGACATCGTAGAAGTTATTGTAGAAGCTTTCGTAAATTTCCATTCAGAAATTACACTTTTAACAGTGACTCAAAATAATAATTTACCAACTTTATTCTGTGCGCCAATTGGTCACCGTCAAGAACGAGGAGATTACCAAGAAAGCTGGCAACCAGCCAGAGTTTCAAACGCAGATATTTTAGAAGCGCAAGAAATGGCCAAAAAAGTAACCGAAGCTTTAGGTGGTGCTGGACTTTTTGGAGTAGAATTTTTCTTAACAAACGAAGGTGTTTATTTTTCAGAATTATCACCAAGACCACACGATACTGGAATGGTAACGTTAGCTAATACACAAAATTTCAACGAATTTGAATTGCATTTACGGACAATTTTAAGTTTACCCATTTTCGAAATCACTCAAGAAAGAGCAGGAGCAAGTGCTGTAATTTTAGCTTCAGAATATTCTAATCATCCAACATTTACAGGAATTGAAAATGTAGCTTTTCAACCAAAAACCGATTTCAGATTGTTTGGAAAGCCAACTTCCCGACCTTATAGAAGAATGGGCGTAGTGTTAAACTACGATGATTTAACCACACCAATTGAAGAAATTGTAGAGAAAGCAAAATCGATTGCTAGTCTAGTACAAGTTATTGCAAAATAATTTTGTAGTATACGTAAGAAAACCTTTCAAACCATTGACGGGTTTTCTTATTTATTTTAATATTTTAAAATTATGAATAAAGTCTTTGTACTTATCGCTCAATGTCACTTTGTGATTGCCTTCTAGTATAATTAAATTTTCAGAAAGAATTATTTCACAAATTTTATTCGTATTAACGATATAATTACGATGCGTTTTAGCAAAGGCATTAGTGTCTAAAAATTCAGTTATTTTAGTAAGTGAAAGTGCTACTAAATATTTTTCAGTAGTTGTAATGATATTGCAATAACGCTCTTCTACTTCAATGTAAATGATATCTTCAAGAGCTACTTTTTTAAGGGCATTTTTCTTTTTTATAAATAAATGACTGTTTCCAATTACTGTATCTTGTTCTTCGCTTAAAAATACATTTGTCTGTTCATAAAATTTTTCAACAGCCATTTCGATAGCATATAAAACTTCAAGTTCATTAAATGGTTTTAGCAAAAAGCTAAATGGTTTGGTGAGTTTTGCTCTTTCAAATATTTGGCGGTCTTTTGAACTAGTTAAGAATACAAAAGGTTTGGCTATATTTGGAGTTATTGTGATTGTTTCCGCAAAGGTAATTCCTTCAGGTTGACCATTTAAAAACACATCGATAATAATTAAATCTACTTTATGTTGATAAAATAAAGTTAACGCTTCTGTATAATTCGTAGCAATACCAACAATGTTATAATCATTAGCTAGTAAAATTTCCGTTAAAGCGTCACTTTCTGATTTAGTATCTTCAATTATAAGGATGTTTATTTTATTCATTGGTCAGGTATTTTGGTAAAAATAATATAATTTTTGTTCCTATTTTTTCTTGGCTTTCAATATGTAATTTCCCTCCATTTTTTAATAACATAGATTTGCAAAGCTGCATTCCTAAGCCAGTTCCAATAATTTCTTTATTGTTTTTCTTAGATAATTGTGCATTTTCTTGAAGTAACTCTTTTATAATTGTGTCATTCATTCCAATTCCAGTATCTTCAATAACAAGTTGAATGAAATTGGCTGTATCATTTTGTGTGTAAATAGAAATCACACCTTTTTCATTTGTGTATTTTAAAGAATTGTCTAACAGATTTCTTAAGATAATTTTTAAGGAATCCAAATCCATTAAAACAAACATGTTTTTATCAATTTCTATTTTTAGTTCAATGTTTTTTTCTAAAACTAAAGGTTTGTAATTATATTCAACTTGTTTGATAACTGAAAATAAATGTAACGATTCTTTTTGAAAATATATTTGATTAGTTTGCTGATTAGCCCAATTAAGTAAATTGTCCAATAAATTATAGGCACTATTGGCTACAACGGCATTTTTGTGTAATAATCCATCTAATTCTTCGTAATTGTTAGATCTAAGATTTAGCATTAGTTTGGAATTGCTAGATTTTAAAGTGTTTACAGAAGATCTTAAATCATGACTAACAATTGAAAATAATTTGTCTTTTGTGGCGTTTAATTCATCTAAATTTTCTTTCTGAGCTAAAATGATTTTGTTCTTTTTAATTTTCTGAAGGTAAAAGTAAACTCCAATACCAAATATACTCAATAATAATATGGCAATAATTAAAAGCCCATTTCTCTGTGTTTCTCTACTTTCATTTTTTACTTCAAGGACTTCAATTTCTTTTTGTTTTTGTCTAACTGCAAATTTTTTCTCCACTTCTGCAATGGCCCATATTTTGTTTTGATCTGTTAAGGAATCGTTCCATATTTCAGCTTCTTTTCTGTAATGAATTGATTTTTCTAAGTTTTTTCTGTTTTCTTCAACTATAGCTAAATTTATGGCGCTTATTTTTTTTAAATCGTATCGTTTGATTTTTTGTGATAATTGATACGCTTTTTCAAAATAAGGAATAGCTAAATCATCTTTGAATTGATTGTAATATAAATTTGCTACATCACCGTAAGCACCAATAAGCATTAACGTGTCCTTTTCTTTTTCTTGAATTTTTGTGCTTTTTAACAGATAAAATTCAGCTTTTTCATAGTTTTCAAGATGTAGATAACAAATTCCTAAATTATGATTTACTTTTCCTTTGTCGATATTAAAATGATTGTTTTCTGCGAAATTTTCAAATTCTTTAAAATAATCAATCGCTTTTTTAAATTCATTTTGCTCTAAAGCGATTTGACCTAAGTTGTTTTTGACAGATTTGTAGTATTCAAATTTTTCTGAAATTTTATTAAAAGAATTTTTGGCTTCAATAAATATTTTTTTTTCTTGGAAGCATATTCCTCTAAAAAAGTTACAATAATTATTTAGTTCTGTATTTTTATTATCAACACTTAACTGTTTCATGGTATAAACCAAAGTAGAATCCCAATTTTTTTTCAAAAAAAATAATTGTGCTTTATTGAAGTTTTTTTCATGCTTAAATTTGCGGGAGGATATTCTAATTTTATTTGAAAACAATATATTAAAATTGTCTTGTGAAAAAATTGAATTTACACAAAAAAAGAAAATTAAAAAGAATAGTGTTTTGAAGGATATTTTTCTCAAAGTTTTTTTTTCAAATATACATTGAAAAAAAAAAAAACAGAGGCTATACCTCTGTTTTTTTATAAGTTATTTATTAAGTTTGAACCGTGGTATATGTACCTCTTGATGTTCTAGGATCTTCGTCCCATACAAAAGTTTCTATTTCTTCTGGTTTCTTAGGTAGTTTAGTTTTGAAATTTACTTGATATCCCATGAATTCTGATGCTTCTGTTTCAGGAGCAGTGTACGTAACATAAAAAGTAGGTAGGTCTTTTGAATCATCGTAATATACGCTGATTGAACCTATTTTTTGACTTGCATCAATAAATGCTACAGAACTCACTTCCAAAATTCCATCTTGAAAAGAAGCTTGGACTAAAGGAGGTAATGGTTCAGTAGGTCTTGGTCTTGTAAACTGAATTACGCTGTTTAATGATTTAAACTCTGAAGAAATTTCCACTCCCGGTGGTTGAACTATCGGTCCAGTTGTATTTAATGTGCTCATAAATGTTGTTTTTTTTGTTAAAAAATGTCCTACAAATTAAAATAAATTTTTTAATTTATAAAATATTTATTCATTAAATTAATGTTTTAAAATTTTAAAGATTTTTGTTTTTTCTTCAGAATTTACAGTAATAAAATAAGTTCCAGTTGGAAGAGTTGATAAATTTAACTGAACTTCTTTACTTTTAAATTTAGTAGAAATTACTTCTTGTCCTATCAAGTTAATCACTTTAACTTCATCAATTATATTACCATTAGTAATGTGTAAAATATCTGATGTTGGGTTGGGATAATAAACAAAATTTGAGCTATCAAAACTACCACTATCTAAAGTTGTTACTGTAACACATGTTGATGTAACAGTACATCCACCTAAAGTAATTTCTACTTTGTAATCACCAACAACTGATGGGGTATAGGTTTGATTAATTTCTCCTGTCAAAATTATATTTGGACATTTATACCATTGATAGGTAGCGCCAGTTTGTGTAGCCTGTAATATTCCAGAAGTTAAAGAAACTGTATTGTCTATAGCTGTTGGCTGTGTGATTGTAAAGTTACGAGTTGCAGTACAACCATTAGCATCTGTTACAGTTACAGTATAAGTTCCTGCAGAAAGTCCAGTTGCAGTTGCAGCTGTTCCGCCAGAAGGTGACCATGTGTAAGTATATCCACCAGCACCACCAGAAGGAGTTACCGAAGCAGAACCATTCGAACCACCATTACAAGAAACATTAGTTTGTGCAGCAGTTGAAGTACTGATAGAAGTTGGTTGAGTAATTGTAAAGTTACGAGTTGCAGTACAACCATTAGCATCTGTTACAGTTACAGTATAAGTTCCTGCAGAAAGTCCAGTTGCAGTAGCAGCTGTTCCACCAGAAGGCGACCAAGAATACGTATATCCACCAGCTCCACCAGAAGGAGTTACCGAAGCAGAACCATTAGATCCACCATTACAAGATACGTTTGTTTGTGCAGCAGTTGCTGTACTGATAGAAGTTGGTTGTGTGATTGTAA
>CAYWVV010000077.1:0-11159 GCA_964461805.1 uncultured Flavobacterium sp. | reverse complement strand
TCTTTTTACTTTTTACTTGGCTCTTTTTACTTTTTACTTGGCTCTTTTTACTTTTACTTGGCTCTTTTTACTTTTTACTTGGCTCTTTTTACTTGGCTCTTTTAAAGATCAAAATATTTATTAATCTCTTCTCCGTAGATATCTTTTCTGATTAACGGCAATTTCAATAATAACTGCTTCATTTCCTCAACCTCCAAAATATCAGTATTATGAGAATGATATTCTTCTAATTCCGTTAATTTCACATCACCTTCAGAAAAATATTGTTCGTAATTTAAATCTCTATTATCCGCTGGTATTCTGAAATAATCACCACAATCTTCCGCTTTCACCATATCTTCACGATTGACTAAAGTTTCGAATAATTTTTCACCATGACGCGTACCAATAATTTTAATTTCTGTGTTAGAATTATAAAGTGAATTTAAAGCTTTTGCTAAAACTTCAATCGTACAAGCTGGAGATTTTTGCACGAATAAATCGCCTTGATTACCGTTTTCAAAAGCGTAAAGTACTAAATCTACTGCATCTTCTAACGTCATCATAAAACGCGTCATATTCGGATCGGTAATTGTAATGGGTTTACCTGCTTTAATTTGCTCTATAAATAAAGGAATTACTGAGCCACGAGAAGCCATAACGTTTCCGTAACGAGTTCCGCAAAAAACAGTTTTACTATCGTCTAAGTTACGAGATTTGGCTACCATCACTTTTTCCATCATCGCTTTAGACATTCCCATAGCATTGATGGGATAAGCGGCTTTATCAGTACTTAAAACTACCACTTTTTTTACTTCATATTTTTCAGCAATTGTTAGCACATTATCTGTTCCGATAATATTAGTTTTCACGGCTTCCATTGGAAAAAATTCACAAGACGGTACTTGTTTTAATGCAGCTGCGTGAAAAATATAATCGACACCTTTTATTGCGGCATCAATACTATGAACATCACGAACATCTCCAAGATAAAATTTCACTTTATTGTTGTTGACTTTCTTTCGTAAATCATCTTGTTTTTTTTCATCACGACTTAAAATTCGGATTTCTTTAAAATGATCGGTAAGTAAAAATTGACTTAAAACGGCATTTCCAAAAGAACCCGTTCCACCAGTAATTAGTAATATTTTATTTTTAATTTGCATCTTTTGATGTGATTATGTGTAAATATTTTTGAGCTCTAACTTTAGCCGTATCAAAGGTTTTAAGTTGCTGTAAGCCGTTTTCAATAAGTTGTTTTTGTAAAGATAAATTTGAGGCTAAATCTACAATTTTATTAGCAATATCTGCTGCGTCTGTTGCGTCAAAATATGAAGCTGCATTTCCACAAATTCCTGTTGCAAATGACAAATTTGAGGTAAGTATTGGTTTTTGCATAAACATAGCTTCACAATAAGATGCCGAAAAACATTCTAATAATGTGGGCAAAAATAAGAAATCACTTTGAGAATATAGGTTTGGACATTGTTTAATTGCTACTTTTCCTAAAAATTCTATGTTTTCGTTTAAAATATCTGATTCTGTAATTCCGAATTCATTTCTTTCTATTGTTAGAAAAAATTTAAATTGAAATTCAGGAAAATTTTCTTTTAAAACGGGGATTACTTTTTTAATTATAGCTAAATTTTTATGCGGATAATTTGCTGAAATCGTTAGTAATTTAATGGTTTTTTCAGATTCCTTAATTACTGATTTTTTATCCCAAAGTGCTTCGTTTTCAAAAATTTGATTGTAAAAATTGGTTACCGTAACTACTTTTTGAGTTACTTTTTCTTGTAGAATTTTAGTTACATCAGTACTTTCCGTGATTAAACCTTCATTATTATTTCTAAAATCGAACATATGAAAAAACTCCATGGCTCTTAATTTTAACTTTTGAAAAAATGAAAGTTGATTAAAATACGGAGAATCTTTATAAATATAATCGGGTTTAGCAAAACCGCAAATGTGTTTGGCTTTTGGTTGCCAATAGGTAGGCCCGAAAACAGAAAAAACTACTTCTGGATTGTATGTATCTTCAATTTCTGATAAAAACTTATCATTCCCAAATATTGCTTTATAAGCCGAAGGCTTGATTGAATAATGAAAAAACTTAAAGTTATCAGGAAATTCAGATTGGTTAATTTGATATTTTAAGTAGTCAGACAAAACCACAATAAATTGGTGATCCTCATTATTTTTAATTTCATACAAAAACGAATGAGCAACTTGCAAACCGCCACCCACTTTCAAATTAGAACAATTAATTAAAATAATCATTTTACAGGAATTGGTTTTTTAATAAAATATAAAATCATAATGGGCAAGTAATTTAAAAATGGAAATAAAATTAAAGAAATCATTCCATCTCTCCATACTTGAAAAAGAACCATATTAAAAAGCAATAACAATAAGAAACCTTTATGTTTCGCTGGTAAATTGGAATACGAATTGTATAAAAACGAATACCAACGGCCGACCAAAAATGAAATTAAAAATACGCCAATATATCTGAAATTCGCATAGGCTTCGCCACTTATTAAAGAGATTTGACCCATTTCTCCAAAATCTCTACCGGTAATTGCAATATCATGTTGCCATTGATTTAAAGCTGGTTTTTCGGCCCATAAACTTCTTGGCACAAAAAAGAAAAAAATAGGTTGGTAAGTTTTACCATAAAATATTTTATCTTTCATATCAATTGCTCCAATCATTCCAGCACTTTGCTCGATAAATGACATATCTCCAGATTCACCTTCTGTAAATTCATCAAAAGAATCTTTGATAATTTCAGATAAATTAATGTTTCCTGTTTCTTGATAAGATCTTCCTACTTCTTTTAATGGGAAACTAAATAAGATAAAAACGAAACCTAATACATAATATTTAAAAGGCGGCATTTTTAAATTTAAAGTTTTCAAATAATACATCAGCACAAATAATAGTGCTAAAATTACTCTAAATCTATTTTCACCTTGTAAAGAATAAAAGACAAGTAATAATCCAAAATAAATCAAATACTGTTTTTTAAATCCTTTTTCATATAATAAAACTATAGATGAAATAATTCCCAAACCTGTCATCATATTAGAAAACGTGGAATAATCTGCTGCTTCTATATCTCTATCTGCAATAGAACGATATGTGGCAATTCCAATCAAACCCACTACAAAAATGGCAATTAAATAATAAGTAACTCGTTTAGGATTGGCTTCTTTTATCTCACTATATTTTTTTAATAATTGATTCCCATTATTTTTAAAATTGCTCACAAATAAATTGAAACCAATAAAAAATGCCACTAATGAAATGTCTGCAATAAAAATAGCTTTATCAATTTCTTCTAACGTAATATAAGTAGCATACCACTTATTGGAAATGATTTTTGTACCTAAAAAAAAGATTTGAACACCTTTTAGTGTGACGAAGAAAACATGAAAAAACAAATAAATTAAGCATGAATTTAGTACATTCAATTGCTTCTCTTTAACTAAATAAACAGAAAGTAGAAAAACAATAAATAGGTCTAAATAAATACTCATTTAAATTTTTTGAAGCTGTTGAATAAAATTAAATGCCACTTTTTCTATATCAAAATTCAATTTTACATTTTCATACGAAATAACACCATTTTCTTGTGCGACAAAATTTTTGATATTTTGAAATGCTTTATCAAATGTATCAAAATTTATTTCATTCATCACTACTCCATTATTTCCAACTACAATTTCACTACAGTTTCCTGCAAATCTTGTAGTTAAAACAGGTAATTTAGCAAAACTTGCTTCAATTAAGGTTAATGGATTGGGATCATTTTTGGTTAATAACAAAAATATATCAGAAGAAAACAATAAGTCTCTAACTTTTTCTTTAGGTTGATTTCCTAAAAAATGAATGGTATTGTCTGATTGTGTTTTTTGAATTAATTCGTTTTTTAAAGAACCTTCGCCAACTAAAACCAAATGATAATTTTCTTTATTGGATACTTTTTTCCAAAATTCCACAATTTCATTTACCCCTTTTCTATCTTCAATTTGAGCGACTTGAATCAGTAACTTTGAATCTGTTGAAATATTAAATTCCGCTTTTATGCGATTTGAATTTTCTATTTTCCAAGTTTCTGGTTTGGTAAAAAAAGCACCATCAACTGTATTTGGTAAAATTGCAGTAGGTTTCTTGTTTAACCCTAAAAGTTCAAATAGATAACTTTTACTTCTTTCATTAGGCACTGCAAAACCATCAAATTTATTTTGAATGAATTTTCTAATAACAGGTATAATTCCGTTATTATGTAAGATACTTCCATCGTGTCCTTCGCTCCAAAAGAGTTTCTTGTATTTTCTATTGAATAGGGAATTGAAAAGCACACTAAAAACCACTGTTGGCATATTCCAAGAACCTGCATATAAAATATAATCTGGTTGAAATGCTGCCGTTTTATTTAATACGGAAGGATTAAAATGCAAGTACAAACCTTTGATACTTTTATGAAAACCATTTAGAATTTCATAATCAAATTGTTGGTCATTTAGGTTGATTTCCCAATGGCGATCGGGTTCATTTTTCGCACAATACAGCACTTTTAAATGGCCACCAATTTTCTGCAACTGAGCGTGTAACACATTAAAAAATGCGATACGATATGGTGTTGGAATATTTGTAATAACTAGCAACTTCATTAGGAAAGTGTTTGTATGTAAGTTACTAAATCATTTCTAAATTTTTTCCAAGTATAGATTTTTGCTTTTTCGTATGCAGCTTTCCCCATAGTTTGAACTAAAGAAAAATCGGATTGTAATTTCTCTAAATTTTCTTTTATGGCTTGAACATCTCTAATTGGTGTCACAAAACCGTCAATACCATTCTCTATAATGTCAATAGCAGCAGTATTTTCAGTAGCAATTACTGGAATTCCTGTTGCCATCGCTTCTAAAATAACTTGTCCGAAACCTTCTAAAATGGAAGGCAACACAAAACAATGTGCTTGATGCAATTCATCTTGCAACTTATCATGAGGTACATCTACAACCAAATGTATTGGAAAAGTATAATTATGAAGTAACGATTCGTCATAAATTCCTCTTGTGATAATTGTTAACTCTACGTTGTTCATTTCGGCTAAAGCATCTAACAAATAGGTAATTCCTTTTCTTTGATTTAGACTTCCAATAAAAATCACCTTAAAACTGTCTGTTTTTTTTCTTTCTGCAAAAGTAAACTTACTTGTATCTACACCGTAGGGAATTACTTTAATTTTATCCTTAGAAATTCCTTTAAAAAGTAGAGATTTTTTAGTTAATGTACTGGCACAAAGAAAATGAGTTGCCAATTTTACTTCACCTGATAACAATTCTAATTCCTCATTTGATAAATAAAATTCGTATTCTTGAGTCAACGTTTTTGTTGATTTTGGATTTAGTTGCATTTCCTCTTGAAACAATTCTTTCACAAAATCGGCTTGAGGATGAAATTGAAATAGAATTTTTGGCTCCATAGCATTATTCAAAAAAGCATGTTGGGCACAAGTATTAACCGCAATAATTGGTATATTGTTTTTTAGACTTAAAACTCTTGCTTTTTCGCCTAATACATATCCTTTTTTTAAATCGTATTTAATGTTTTTTGTTAAAGAAAATAAGATTTGATAAAACATTGCTCGTTTAGAAAGTATTACCTTATTTGATGGCAAACCTGTTTTAAATCTTTTATGTAAACTTGAAGTAAGTCCGAAAAAATTTGCAATTGAAAGAAACCAATTTTTATCTAAAGGAAAATAGGCTTCGGTAACTAAAACAAACAACATGTTTGCTTCAGCCAAAGCTAATGCCACCTGATAATCATCACGTTTACCAGCATGAACTACAATATATTTTGTATTGTTATTTAACATTTTAAAACAAATTCAATATTCATTAGAAGTATTTTTTCAACTTTAAAAACTGATTTTCAAACAAATAATAACTAAAAATAGCGACTAAATATGTTATCGTAAAACTTAACATTAATTGTAATTTCCAATTTAAAAAATCATAATATTTAAAAACCAATAAAAAAACTAATGGGTGATAAACATATAAACCGTAACTGATTTTTCCAGAAAAATTTAGTAACTTACTTTCTAAGATTGTGTTTACAAAATTATTTGGTGACAAACACAAAACATAACCTATTAATGCAAAATAAAATAATGCTAATAATGAATATTTAATTATTTCTAAACTTCCACTACCTGAAAGTTTAATCCAGAACACAACCATTGGAACTACTAAAATTAACAATAAAATTAGAAACTTATTTTTATTCTTTTTTTGAAAAACAAAATTTAGTTCCAACAAAGATAATCCCGCACCAATTGCTAAAGCATCAATTCGTGTAAAAGTAAAATAAAAAACACTTAAATTATTTCTAATCATAAGATATCTTAAAAAGATAGTCCCTACAACAATGATTGCAATTAAATATTTAATTCTTTTTTGATTGAAAAAATAAATAAGAAATGGCCAAAACAAATAAAAATGTTCTTCAATTGCTAAAGACCAAAAATGTTCTGGTCCATTAAGATTCCAATTAAAAGTTGCTCCTATATTCTGCAAGTAAACATAATAAAACCATTGTTCATTTAAAGGAATAAATTGTGTATTAAGTAATATTGGTGCAATAAAAAAATACAAAAACAAGAATAAATAATACAGTGGAAATATTCTAACAATTCTTCTAAATATAAAATTTTTAAAAAAATGAGGATTTGATTTTGAATTAATTAATATCCTAGTTATCAAAAAACCTGAAAGTACAAAAAACAAATCAACACCAGTTTGACCAAATAAAGAAATTTTTTTTAGAACATTCACTAAACTATTACTATCAATCTGAACGCTTTGAAAAAAATGAAAAAACATGACAATGATTGCAGCAAATGCTCGTATCCCATCTAAATTTTTATAATACTTTAATTTCATTGCTTAAAATTTTATTATTTATTTTTTTATAAAAAACAAATAAACTTATAAAATATAAAAACGTATAAATTGGATAAGCCCAAATTATACTTTTTAAGGATTGAAACTCAGAAATAAAAATAAAATTTAAACCTACATAAATTGATGTGAAAATAATTTCTGAAATCATCATAATTTTAGTTTTATCCCGACTTAAAAGTACCATTGAAAACAGCATTTTTGCAATCAAGAAAACATCTCCAATTATTTGAATATATAAAATTTGATTAATAGGTAAAAACTTCTTGGTTAAAGCAATATAAATTATAAAATCTTGAAGTAAAAACGTCAGTAAACCGGCAATGATTGTAGCTGAAAGAAAAATTTTAAGTGCGAAACTCAATTCTTTATTTACTTCTTGAATAGATTTTAAATTGCTAATTTTAGGAAAAAAATACACACCAATTGCACTAGAAATTAACAACAAATACATACTTGAAATTCGATTGGTTCCTTCCCAAATCCCGGCAGAATCCATTCCTAATTTATCAATAATTAAATTTCTTACTAAAATTTGTGCAAAGGGAAAACAGAAAGCACTTATAATAACATATAAAGAAAAATGGGAGAGTTTTTTTACGATAGTTTTATCTATTTGAAAAGCTATATTTTCTCTCCATTGTACAGATTTACTATAAAACAAACTTACAAAAAAGATGATAGTTTGTGTTAAAACATAAGCCAAAAGTGCGCCATCAATCGTATAGAAATATACTAAACAAACCGTTAGTAAAACGCTAATGATGCTTGCAAAAATATTTATGATTACATATTTTTTAAAATATTGTAATCCTGAAATAACCGATAAAATAAAATTATTAATGGCAATAAAAGGTGTTCCAATAGCAATAAAGTAAAGCAGCCACTTATATTTTAAATCGTTAAAAACGAAAAGAGTTAGTTCATTTTGAAAAAGAAAAATCCCTATTAACACAAGAACTGAAAACAACAGATTAAGGGTAAAAGAAGTGTCAATTACTTTTTTGAGTTGTGTTGTATCTTCTTTGAATTCACCGGTAAGTTTTACAATTCCGGTTCCGGTTGCAGCAGTTGAGACTTGAATTAAAATTGTGATAAAATTGGTCAATTGCCCAAGTAAAGCCACACCAGTAGGACCTGTAAAAACGGCCAATACTTTTGCAGAAATAAAGGTTGCTACAATTTTTATAAAAGTAGAAATAGAGGTAAAAGACGACACTTTTATCAACTGAGAGTTGAGTAAGAATTTAATTTTTGCTTTCAATAGATTTGGGGATTTATTAAAATTGCAAATTACAATCTTCCGTCAACTTCAGCGGTAAGGAAACCTTTTACATCATAAACAATATTGTTATTTTTTGTCAAAGCATCTATATTTAAAGTATGAAATACGGTATGAGAAACACCTAAAATTATGGCATCAAACTGAGACGTTGGAACCGTTTTAGTGGTTACAATTCCGTATTCGTGAAGTACTTCTTCTGGTTTTGCCCAAGGATCATAAATGGTGATATTTATTCCGTATTCTTTTAAAGCATGAACAATATCTACGATTTTTGTATTTCGTACATCAGGACAATTTTCTTTGAATGTGATACCTAAAAGTAAAAGTTCCGATTTATGCAAAACGATTTCTTTCTTAATCATTAACTTTACCACTTCCGAAGCGACATATTCACCCATACTGTCATTCATACGACGACCCGCTAAAATAATTTCAGGATGATAACCCGCTTCTATGGCTTTTTGAGCCAAATAATACGGATCAACGCCAATACAATGTCCGCCTACTAAACCTGGTTTAAAAGGAAGGAAATTCCATTTTGTACCAGCTGCTTCTAAAACATCTTGGGTGTTAATATCTAAAATATTGAATATTTTTGCTAATTCATTTACAAACGCAATATTGATATCGCGTTGCGAATTTTCTATAACTTTAGCAGCTTCAGCCACTTTTATTGTTGGAGCTAAATGTGTTCCTGCTGTGATGACACTATTGTATAAAGCGTCTACTTTTAAGCCAATTTCTGGTGTAGAGCCAGCCGTAACTTTTAAAATTTTATCTACCGTATGTTCTTTATCACCTGGATTGATTCTTTCAGGAGAATAGCCTGCAAAAAAGTCGACATTAAATTTTAATCCGGATAATTTTTCTAAAACAGGCACACATTCTTCTTCTGTAACACCTGGATAAACCGTTGATTCGTAAATAACGATATCTCCTTTTTTTAATACTTTCGCAACGGTTTCACTTGCTTTGTAAAGTGGTGTTAAATCGGGTTTATTGTGTTTATCAACTGGCGTTGGAACGGTAACGATGTAATAATTACAATCTGCAATATCTTCTATTTTATTTGAACATTGCAAATAGTTAGTTGTCAGTTGAGCATTGTGAGTTTTTAAAACCGATTTCAATAAGTCTTCTTCAACTTCTAACGTTAAATCGATCCCGTTGTTTAATTCGGAAATTCTTTGCTCATTAATATCAAAACCAATTACAGGATACTTCGTGGCAAATAATCTTGCTAACGGAAGTCCAACATAACCTAAACCAAGTATGGCAAGGCGATTGGGTGATTGGGTGATTGGGTGATTTGGCGACATTAAATACTCCATTTTTCGGGTTCAACAATCATTTTTACTAACATTCCTAATACCATATCGTATTGTTTATAAATCTCATTATAGAATTCATTATCTACATATTCACATTCTAATGCAAAATCTAACCAAACTTGAGTTTCGGCAGCTTCTGCTTCACAATCAGATAATTTAGACACAAAATTCTTTGGGTATCTTCTTTTTCTAAATGCTTCTGCTAAATTAGCGCAAACTGAACGAGAACTTCTTCGAACTTGATCTGTCAATGAATATTTTTCTTCAACAGGAAAACTTTTCGAAACTTTATAAATTTTCATACTTAACTCAAAAGCCAATTGAAAAACTCTTAAATCTTTATGCGTACTAATTTTTGCCATTCTTTTATCAATTTTTCAATCTCAAAATCTCTTTTTCAAAACCTCCATGTCTCAAAATCTCCTCTTCTCCATGTCCCAAAGTCTCCCCTTCCCAAAGTCTCCCCTTCCCAAAGTCTCCCTTTCGCAAAGTCTCCCCTTCTCAAAGTCTCCCTTTCGCAAATCTAACTCCCAATTGCTTGATAGATAAATCCAATTTTTTCTAATTCTGTTTTACTCAATAAGTTTCTACCATCAAAAACGAATGCTGGTTTTAACATATTATCATATATTTTTTGCCAATCGTAGGTTTTAAATTCATCCCATTCCGTTAAAACAGCAATGGCGTGTGCGTTTTTACAAGCCTCGTAACCGTTTGTTTCAATAGAAATGTATTTATTATTTTGAGCATCTGTTCGAGTTTCTAAATAATTTAAATCGAAAAGAATTTGATCCGCTTCTACTTTCGGATCGAAAACAGCAATATTTGCTTGTTCACTTATTAAATCATTGGCTACATATATAGCGGCAGATTCACGAGTGTCGTTGGTATCTTTTTTAAAAGCCCAACCTAAGAAAGCAATTTTTTTACCTGAAACTGTATTATATAAAGTACTGATAATATTCTTTGAGAAACGACGTTTTTGATGGTCGTTCATAATAATAACTTGTTCCCAATAATCCGCTACTTCATTTAATCCGTATGACTTTGCAATGTAAACTAAATTTAAAATGTCTTTTTGAAAACAAGAACCTCCAAAACCAACTGATGATTTTAGAAATTTTGATCCAATTCTACTATCTAAACCAATTGCTTTAGCTACTTCATTGACATCAGCTCCTGTTTTTTCACATAATTCACTCATCGCGTTGATAGATGAAACACGTTGTGCTAAAAAAGCATTTGCTGTTAATTTTGATAATTCTGAAGACCAAACATTAGTGGTTAAAATATTGTCTTTATTCACCCAATTGGCGTACACTTCAACTACTTTGTTTATAGCAATTTGTCCTTCTGGAGTTGTATTACCACCAATAAGTACTCTATCAGGAGCGAATAAATCTTCAATAGCAGTTCCTTCTGCTAAAAATTCTGGATTAGATAAGATTTGAAAATTCACACCGTTACCAGTGTGATCTAAAATATCTTTGATGGCTTGAGCAGTTCTTACAGGTAAAGTTGATTTTTCAATAACAATTTTATCTGTTTTAGCTACACGAGCAATTTGTCTGGCACATAGCTCGATAT
>CAYWVV010000076.1:0-11600 GCA_964461805.1 uncultured Flavobacterium sp. | reverse complement strand
AATCCCTCTTCCTCCGCAAGATGAAAGTTAAATGGATGCAAAACCCACTAAATTCTATAATTTAGTGGGTTTTTTCGTTTAGGCCAATATCAAATATCTAAAAATTCCATTGTTAAGTGAATTTATAGGAAACTTAAAAAAAATAAGATTTCATGTGTACTCGATATAAAAAAATCTTCCCCATTACTACCTTATGCTTCATTTGTTTTTACAAACTATTACTTTGTTTTAATTAATAAAAAAGTATTTTGAAATTACATTCCAATATTCATTTGTGAGTATCTCTATCCTTTATATTTTAGAAAGTCAATTGTGAGATTTTAAAACAATTTGTCAAAATTCTATAACATAACGTTCACTAACTATTCCGAATTTTACATCAATAAAAATTAAACAAATTTAAAACTTAACTTATGAAAAAAATCATGTTAATAGCTAGTTTGATAATCGGATTATCATTTAGCGCACAAGCCCAAAAAAGTTCAAAAAATGCATTAGGAGTTCGTTTAGGAGATAATGATGGTTTTGGTGGAGAAATTTCTTACCAAAGAAAATTATCGGATAATAATCGTTTAGAATTAGATTTAGGTTGGAGAAATAGTAATAATGTTGATGCCGTAAAATTGGTTGGTTTGTATCAATGGGTTTGGAATATTGATGGCGGTTTCAATTGGTATGCCGGAGTTGGTGGAGGAGTAGGATCGTGGAGTTATGATACTAAATTTAATAACAATTCTTATGACGATAGTGGTTCATTCGCTTTGCTTGCTGGTGATATTGGTATTGAATATAATTTTGATATTCCAATTCAATTGTCGTTAGATTTTAGACCAGAACTATACTTTAATTCTAATGATTTTAGAGAAGATAGTTTTGGACCAGATATTGCTTTAGGTGTCCGTTTTCGTTTCTAATAATGAATGCTTACTTTGTTCAAAAATTTAAAAAAAAACCGATTCGAAAGATTCGGTTTTTTTTCTTTATATGTAACAATTATCACACTTATAATTTTACACTTATACTATCTTTGTAAAAAATAAAATAACATGTTTAAATTCTTAAAAAATCTAGTATCATTTAAGTGTCCACGATGTCACGAGGGAAATTTGTTTATAAATAAATGGTATAATTTTCCAAATGGAAATAAAATGGTAGAAAGATGTAAGGTTTGCGGACAAAGAACAGAAATTGAACCTGGTTTTTTCCAAGGAACTGGTTATGTTAGCTATGGATTGACTGTTGGTTTTTCTTTAATTACGTTTGCAATTTGGGTACTAACAACTGGTTATACTTTACAAAACAAAGAAATTTTTTGGTGGTTGCCTATTAATATTTTTTTCTTAATTCTTCTTCAACCATGGATTATGCGTTTGTCGAGAGTGATTTGGTTAACTGCTTTTTTTCATAGTGACGACGAATTTTTTGAGAAAAAATAATCTTATGATAATTATCACAATTTTATAAAAAATTACAACTAAATTTGTACTCGATTTTAATTGAAAGTACAAATGCAAATAGAACAAATTTATACAGGTTGTTTGGCTCAAGGTGCGTATTATATAACCTCAAATGGCGAAGCAGCAATTATTGATCCACTTAGAGAAACTTCTCCTTATATAAATAGATTACAAGCGGATAATGTAAAATTGAAATACATTTTTGAAACGCATTTTCATGCCGATTTTGTTTCAGGACATTTAGATTTAAGTAATCAAACAGGTGCTTCAATTGTATTTGGTCCAAGTGCTAAACCCGATTTTGAAATTATTTCTGCAACAGATGAACAAATTTTTGAAGTTGGAAATATCAAAATAAAAGCATTGCACACTCCAGGTCATACTATGGAAAGTACGTGCTATTTATTAATTGATGAAAATGGAAAAGAGCACGCCTTGTTTTCTGGAGATACTTTATTTATTGGCGATGTTGGCCGACCAGATTTAGCTCAAAAAGCAGTATCTATGTCGCAAGACGAATTAGCTGGAATATTATTTCACTCTTTACGAAATAAAGTAATGACTTTAGCCGATGATGTTATTGTATATCCAGCGCATGGAGCAGGTTCTGCTTGCGGTAAAAACATGAGTAAAGAAACAGTTTCTACAATTGGGGAACAAAAAGAAAAAAATTACGCTTTGCGTGCCAACATGACGGAAGCAGAATTTATCACTGAAGTAACAGATGGTTTATTGCCGCCACCAGCATATTTCGGAATGAATGTAGCCATGAATAAAAAAGGAATCCCTTCTTTTGAAAATGTGCTAAATAATGGAATGAAAGAAATTGATCCTAAAGAATTTGAAACAATTGTAGAAGATTCAGGAGCCTTAATTTTAGATACTAGAAATAGCAGTGATTTTGCCAAAGGATTTGTTCCACAATCCATAAATATCGGAATTGTTGGAGATTTTGCCCCATGGGTGGGCGCTTTAATTGCTGATGTAAATCAAACTATTGCATTAATTACGGAATTTGGAAAAGAAGAAGAAACAGTTACCAGATTATCTCGTGTAGGTTTTGATAATATTTTAGGTCACTTAAAAGGAGGCTTTGCAGCATGGGAATCTTCTGGTTATGAAGTAGATACTGTAAACAGAATTTCAGCTGAACAATTTGAAAAAGAAGTAATTATTGGCGAAAACACAATTATTGATGTTAGAAAAGAAGGAGAATATGAAGCAGAACATCTAGAAGATACTTTTAGTAAACCTTTAGCTTATATTAATAATTGGATAAAAGATATTCCTACAAACGAACATTTTTTCTTGCATTGTGCTGGCGGATATCGAAGTATGATTGCTGCTTCTATTTTACAAGCACGAGGTTATAGAAATTTCTCCGAAATTGACGGAGGTTATAATGCAATTGCAAAAACAACAGAATTACCACGAACCAATTTTATTTGTCAAAGTAAAGTTTTGTAAATAATTTGATACGATACTATTTTTCTAAACCGATTCTGTTTCAGGAATCGGTTTTTTTATTTAGTTTTACGAGATTAAAATATAAAAGCTATGAGCCACGGTAAATTAAGAGAAGAGTCAACCTGCCAGAATTGTGGAGATGAAGTTACTGAAAGGTTTTGTCCTTCTTGCGGACAAGAAAATACAGAAACAAAAAAATCGTTTCACTTCTTGTTTACTCATTTTTTAGAAGATTTAGTACATTATGATAACAGCTTTTGGAAAGCTATTAAGTATTTATTATATTCTCCAGCAACTTTATCTCTTGTTTATCTTAGTGGTAAAAGAAAACAATTTATGGCGCCAGTTAAGCTGTTTATTTTTATCAACTTTTTCGCTTTTTTTGTTTTTAATGCCTTTGTTTTCCATGATATTGAGAAAGAAGTGACAGAAGAAACAGAAACTAAAATTAGTGATTTTGATAAAAAAAACATATTCAATGATAAAGTAACGTTTGTTGGAAATAGCCCACAAAAAGGTGAAGAAAAATCTTGGATTGATAAAAATATTAATGATAAAATAGCAAAATTAAATAAAGATTATACGCTTCGTCAAATTTATAAAATGATGTTTAATAAAGCTATTGCTAATATTCCTAAATGGATTTTCTTATTTATGCCTTTTTTTGCTTTTGGTTTATGGCTCACACATGATAAAAAGAAATGGTGGTTTTTTGATCATGGTATTTTTACTTTTCACTTTTTCTCTACCTTTTTATTATTGCTTTCCGTTACTACTTTAATTTCTGTTTTAGTTGGTTTTTTAGGTTATGAATTTACCGAATGGTATGATTCTGTAATATTTATACTTTTACAAATCATATTTTATAAATCTTATCGAAAATTTTATCAAGAATCTCGCTTCAAAACTATTTTGAAACTTTGTTTCTTTTATTTCTTTAATTTAATAATGCTAGTTGTTATCATGTTTTTAGCCTTATTACATACTGTATATATCTTATAATAAATGAAAAAAGTCATACTTATTACGGGTGGTTCATCGGGAATTGGAAAAGCCATAGGCGAATTTTTATTAGATAAAGGTTTTATAGTTTATGGAACAAGTAGAAATGCATCTGTCATCTCCAATTCAAAAATAAAGTTAGTTGATTTAGATGTTAGAAATTCGGATTCAATCCAAGCTTGTATTTCAAAAATTATTGAAGTAGAAGGAAGAATTGATGTGTTAATTAATAATGCTGGAGTAGGAATAACTGGTCCTTTAGAAGAAATTCCATTAGAAGAAATTAAAAATAATTTTGAAACTAATGTATTCGGTCCAATTGAAACCATGAAAGCGGTTTTACCACAAATGCGAATTCAAAAAAGTGGATTGATTATCAATATAACTTCAATTGCAGGTTATATGGGTTTGCCTTTCAGAAGTATTTATTCTTCATCAAAAGGCGCTTTAGAACTAATTACTGAATCTTTACGAATGGAAACTAAAGCCTTCGGAGTTCATATCACAAATGTTGCTCCAGGTGATTTTGCAACTGATATTGCTTCAAGAAGATTTCATGCGCCAGTTATCAAGGGTTCGCCTTACGATAAAGTTTATCAAACACAATTAGATATGATGAATGAACATGTGTCAGGTGGAAGTAATCCAATAGAAATGGCTATAGCAATTCATAAAATTATCGAAACTAAACACCCAAAAATTCATTATAAAGTTGGTGCTTTCATGCAAAAATTTTCTATCGTTTTAAAAAGAATTTTACCTGATAAAGTGTACGAAAAAATGCTAATGAATCATTATAAATTGTAATTGCAACTTGATATTGAAGTTTTAAATCGTAATTTTGCAAACGAATACATTGACAACTTAATTAAACATATAAATTATGAAATTTTTTATTGATACAGCAAATTTAAAAGACATTGCAGAAGCACAAGAATTAGGAATATTAGACGGTGTGACTACAAATCCATCTTTAATGGCAAAAGAAGGTATTACCGGAAAAAACAACATCTTAAAACATTACGTAGATATTTGTAATTTAGTAGACGGTGATGTAAGTGCAGAAGTAAATGCTCTTGATTTTGAAGGTATGATCAAAGAAGGTGAAGAATTGGCAGATTTACACGATCAAATTGTAGTGAAATTACCTATGACAAAAGAAGGAATTAAAGCATGTAAATATTTTTCAGATAGAGAAATTAAAACAAACGTTACTTTAATATTTTCTGCCGGACAAGCTTTGTTAGCAGCTAAAGCTGGAGCAACTTATTGTTCTCCATTTTTAGGTCGTTTAGATGATATTTCAACTGATGGTTTGAATTTAATTGATGAAATTCGTCAAATCTATGATAATTATGGTTTCGAAACGCAAATTTTAGCCGCTTCAGTACGTCATACCATGCATGTTGTAAATTGT
This sequence comes from uncultured Flavobacterium sp., assembly GCA_964461805.1. Taxonomy (GTDB): domain Bacteria; phylum Bacteroidota; class Bacteroidia; order Flavobacteriales; family Flavobacteriaceae; genus Flavobacterium. Next base: position 6,257 of record CAYWVV010000076.1, on the reverse strand, counting down.
GCGAAAATTGGTGCTGATGTAATGACAGGACCTTTATCATCTATTACAGGTTTGTTAAAACATCCTTTAACAGACTTGGGTATTGCACAATTCGTAGCAGATTACGAAAAAGGAAATAAATAATACTTTCTTAACAATAATAAAAAAAAGGCGCTCATATGATTTGAACGCCTTTTTTTATTTTGTCATGTTGAACTTGTTTCAGCATCTAATTGTCTACTTCAAATTGCTTTCAAAATTTGCATCAAACATACTTACAAAAGCATCATTAATAGTTCCGTTTTTGTTGATTATCATAGTTCTGTATACTTTGTTAATCACCCATTTTTCTTTCAATTCTTCAAAATTAGTTGCATGTAATTCAATGGAATTGTTGAAATTTTTTGTTTTAATTTCTTTCCTCCAGTCTTCTTCTGAATTCTGAATGTTTATTGCAATAAATTGAATATCTGGATACTTTACCTTAAGTTCATCTACTTTTTTATGTGAATGATAGGAATGTGAATCAGCTTGTTTCGTCCAAAAATAAATTATTGTTTTCTTAGTTAACAAATCTTTAATTTTTACTGGTTTTTTATTTACGTCAAGCAAACTTACTTCAGGTAAAACATTATTGTTTTTTAGTTTTTTAATGTTTTCAGCTGTTTGCATTACATCCGTTTTCATTTTTTCATCTGAAACCATTTTGGAATACAAATTGAAAAATTTACCATTATTTATGGAACATTGATCAGACAACAAATACATATTAGCAATATTGTTTATAACCAAATTTTTAACATGTTTGTCTTTAATTAAGGTATCGGCAATTTGAAGCTTCTTAATGTTATTTTCCAAACTCATATCATTTAAATGACCTTTACAATCTGTTAACACAATATTGTTTAGCATGCTAGTCATATAATTAATAAAAGGCGAATAGTGTAATAAATTAGGTTGGTTTACATCAATTTTGTTTCTGTACTTGTAATAGGCTTTTGGTAAATTTGTTTTAATGCTATTACCAGTTTTGAATTCATGTACAATTGGAAAAATTTCTTTTTTGTAGGCATAATTTAATTCGATATTTGCTTTTGCAATTTCATCAAATTCTTCAGACCAATTGATAAAAGATTTTCTTTTGTTATATAATTTTGTAGTGTTTTGGTAGGAAGAATCAATATATTTTGTAAAAACTTTTTCTTCTTTTTCATATACATCAAACATGTTGTTTTTTAATTCGATATCTTTTAAAAACAATTCCATCATGAAATTATTTTTTTCATCGCCTCTTCCACAAAACATTAAGGTGTTATCAAAATCATTGCTGTTTAAACGAACCATTATACTATCGTTCTTATCAAAAAACACATATTGGTATTCCGGATCATGTTTGAAAGAATATAAACCAGGCGTTAAAGAATCAAATTTATGAAAAAATCGATTGTCTTTATCTAAGTAAAACGTATCAATAACTTTGTCATTTTTCATAAAAACAACAAAATTATTTTTAGGGTTTTCAATTTCACCGCCAAAATAGGCCACATGATTTCCACCTATAATACCATCTTTACATGAAGTCATCGATGTTAGTAGAAAGGAAAGTAAGATAAAATTAATATAAGAGTATTTTTTTAGCATAAAGGGGACTTTTATCATGGTAACAAATATATTTCTTTCAAAATAGTATTCGTGTTAAGATGACGTTAAAAATGCTTAACAGAATTATAAAAATAAAAATAGGGAAAACTCGTTCATTTTTGCTAATTTTGCCGCAAATTAAAACAAAAAATACATGCTTACAATATCTAATTTATCAGTACAATTTGGTAAAAGAATATTATTCGACGAAGTAAATACTACTTTCACGCAAGGAAACTGTTACGGAATTATTGGTGCAAACGGTGCCGGAAAATCTACTTTCTTAAAAATAATTGCAGGTGAAATGGATCCAACTTCTGGTCGTGTTATTTTAGAACCAGGAAAACGTATGTCGGTTTTAAACCAAAACCACAATATGTTTGATGAATATACAGTTTTAGATACCGTATTAATTGGAAATAAAACCTTACATGCTGTAAAATCAGAAATGGATGCTTTGTATGCCGATTACGATGATAAAAATGCAGATAGAATAGGTGAGTTGCAATTGCAATTTGATGAAATGAACGGTTGGAATGCCGAAAGTGATGCCGCTTCTTTATTATCAAATTTAGAAATTGGTGCAGAACATCATTATACAGCAATGGGTGAATTAGAAGGAAAACTAAAAGTTCGTGTGTTGTTAGCACAAGCTTTATTTGGTAATCCGGATGTTTTAATTATGGATGAGCCTACCAACGATTTGGATTTTGAAACTATCGGTTGGTTAGAAAATTTCTTAGCCAATTATGAAAACACCGTATTAGTAGTATCGCATGACCGTCACTTTTTAGATGCGGTTTGTACGCATATTTCTGATATTGACTTTGCGAAAATTACACACTATTCTGGAAACTATACATTCTGGTACGAAAGTAGCCAATTAGCAGCGCGTCAGAAAGCACAACAAAACAAAAAAGCTGAAGAGAAGAAAGCCGAATTAGAAGAATTTATTCGTCGTTTTAGTGCTAATGTTGCGAAATCAAAACAAGCCACTTCTCGTAAGAAAATGATTGAAAAATTAAACTTAGATGAAATTAAACCATCAAGTAGAAGATATCCAGCCATTATTTTTGAAACGGAACGTGAAGCTGGTGATCAAATTTTAAATGTGCAAAATTTATCAGCTTCTCAAGATGGAGAATTACTGTTTAAAGATGTACATTTAAATATGGCGAAAGGTGATAAAATTGTAGTTTTCTCTAAAGATTCTCGTGCTACAACTGCTTTTTACGATATTTTAAACGGTTTGAAAAAACAAGATTCTGGAACGTTTGATTGGGGAGTTACCACAACGCAATCGTATTTACCAGTTGAAAATCACAGCTTTTTTGATGATGTAGATTTAAATTTAGTAGATTGGTTACGTCAATGGGTAAAAACAGAAGAGGAAAGAGATGAAGTTTACGTTCGTGGTTTCTTAGGAAAAATGATTTTCTCTGGAGAAGAAGCGTTGAAAAAATGTAATGTCCTTTCTGGAGGAGAAAAAGTGCGTTGTATGTTGTCTCGAATGATGATGATTAGAGCTAACGTTTTAATGTTAGACGAACCAACCAATCACTTAGACTTAGAATCAATTACAGCATTTAACAACTCGTTAAATAACTTTAAAGGTTCAATCTTATTAACCACACATGACCACGAATTCGCTCAAACTGTTGGAAATAGAATTTTAGAAATTACGCCAAATGGTGTAATTGACCGTTACATGACGTTTGACGAATATTTAGAAGACGATAAAATTAAAGAATTACGTACTAAAATGTATTCTTAATTTGCGAATATAGATTTTAGATTTACGAATTTAATAATATAGATAATCCCGAGTTTTGCTCGGGATTTTTCGTAAATCGTATATCGTAAATCGTGTATCGTAAATCTTAAATCGTAAATCGTATATCTTAAATCGTATATCTTAAATAGTATATAGTATATCGTAAATCGTGTATCTTAAATCGTAAATATCTTTATTCTTCCAACAAATCTGGACGTCTTGCTAATGTATGTTCGTAGGCTTTTTGTTCGCGCCATTTTTCTATTTCAGGGAAATTCCCACTCAATAAAATTTCTGGAATTTTCATGCCTTTATATTCCGCTGGTCGTGTGTAAATTGGAGGCGATAATAAATTATCTTGAAAACTATCTGTTAAGGCAGAAGTTTCATTACTCAACACACCAGGAATCAATCGGAATAAGGCATCGCATAAAATTACAGCTCCTAATTCGCCACCAGATAGTACATAATCGCCAATTGAAATTTCTTTGGTAATATGCATGTCACGAACCCTTTGATCTACACCTTTATAATGTCCGCATAAAATAATTAAATTCCCTAACATCGACATCGAATTCGCCATTTTTTGATTTAGCGTTTCTCCGTCTGGAGTCATGTAAATGATTTCATCGTAATCGCGTTCGCTTTTTAACTTGGTAATACAATCGTCAATAGGCTGAATATTCATCACCATACCAGCGCCTCCGCCAAATTGGTAATCGTCCACACTTTTTTGTTTGTTCGTGCTATAATCGCGTAAATTATGAAAGTGAACTTCTACCAAGCCTTTATCAATAGCTCTTTTCATCATCGAACCTTCAAACGGACTTCTTATCAATTCTGGTAAAACGGTTATAATATCTACGCGCATATTTTTTAGTTTGGAGTATTTAGTAAATAGTTTGGAGTTATAAATAGTTGCAAAGATAAACAAGATAAACCTGAAACTTTAAACTTGAAACAAATAAATTAAACTCCAAATTGTCTTAAATGATGGTCTACATGTTTCCATTGTAAAGTATTCCAATCTTCCGCATTCATTTTTCCCCAAAAAGGATGGTTTTTACATGTTATAGCTTGTTCACCTTGTTGGAATCTTGAAAAATTAGAAATCAATTCGTTTTTAATGGTTTCAAAATCAAAGTTTTCTTCGTATTTGAATTCTTTTGCTGTTGGACTGTTTTTAGCAAATTCAGGTTTCTTGAGAACAGAACCTTTCAAAAGTCTTCCTAAAATTTTAAAAACAAAAGGTACTTTTAAAGGTTTTTCATTAAACGAAACGAGTATCGCATCATTTATATGTTTCAACATTTGATCTACACTCATTTTTCCCCATAGCGCTTGTGATTGTGGAGCTAATTTTTGAATTCTTGTAATAATTTCTTGATTGTCTTTTGGGTTAAATATTGATTTTTTCATTTTATATATTTTTCTAATTCTCTAATTCCCCAACAATTGAATACATCATCGGAATTTTATTTCCGAATTTTTGAATACGAAACTTGCCTGGTTCAAATTCTTCGGTATGACTAAAACAGTTGTAATTGGAATAGTCAAATTCTTTAAAATATTTTATGTTAATGTTTTGTTTAATAAGAGATTGAAATACTTCACTTAAACTATGATTCCAAGTGATTGTTTTATGTTCTACTTCCACATTTCTGTCTGCATAAGTTCCTGTTTCTTCTTCAAGAATTGGCTCTGATTTAAAGTAATTATAGAAGACTTCGTTAAAATCATTATCATACATCCAAACCACAGGGTGAAATTCAAAAAACACCAATTTACCATTTGGTTTTAATGCTTCAGCAATTACCGAAGCCCATTTATCTAAATCGGGTAACCAGCCAATTGTGCCATAACTGGTGTAAACAATATCGTATTTTTCGTTTATGTGTTGTAAAGTATCGTACACATCACAACAAATAAATTCAGCATCTAACCCTAATGTTTCATTTAAAGCTTTGGCTTTTGAAATGGCTTCCTCTGAAAAATCTATTCCAGTAACTTTCGCGCCTAATCTGGCTAAAGACAAGCTATCTTGACCAAAATGACATTGCAAGTGTAAAATTCTTTTTCCGGAAATATCGCCAAGTGCTTCTAAATCGGTTTGTGGTAACGTAATTTTCCCATTGATAAATTTTTCTTGATCGTAAAAATCAGAAGCAACATGAATAGAAACTTTAGTATTCCAAGTCTTTTTATTTATTTGAAGATAGTTTTCTGAATTCATTTTAAGATGTTATTTTTTGCTTAAAAACCAATCAAATATAGGTAAAAAAGTAGTAAATTTGCACTTTAATTTTAAAAATAAAAGCAATGCAAGACGGAATTTACGCTAAATTTAATACAGCAAAAGGTGCCATTTTAGTAAAGTTAACTCACGATAAAACACCAGGAACAGTTGGAAACTTTGTAGGATTAGCTGAAGGGCAATTAGAAAACAAAGCGAAACCAATGGGACAACCTTATTATAATGGTTTGAAATTTCATAGAGTAATTCCAGATTTCATGATTCAAGGTGGTTGCCCACAAGGTCAAGGAACTGGCGGGCCAGGTTACCAATTTGATGATGAATTTCATCCAGAATTAAGACATGATAAACCTGGCGTTTTATCTATGGCTAATGCAGGTCCAGGAACAAACGGTTCTCAGTTTTTTATTACACATGTTCCAACCAATTGGTTAGACGGTAAACATACTGTTTTTGGACATGTAGTAGAAGGACAAGATGTAGTGGATGCAGTAGCTGGAAATGACGCTTTAGATTCTATTGAAATTATTAGAGTAGGAGCTGAAGCAGAAAAATGGAATGCTATTGAAGCGTTTAGAACTTTTGAAGGTTCTCGTGAAAAAAGAATTT
>CAYWVV010000075.1:0-11796 GCA_964461805.1 uncultured Flavobacterium sp. | reverse complement strand
CATCAAATAATAATTTACGAAGTCGCCACTTCAGCAAGCCGCGGCCCGTTGTGTGAAACCTTATGACGAATTGCGTCCAAACAAAAATCAATAAATATGAAAAAATCAATCCTTTTATTCGGCTTCTTTCTTTTTTTATCTCTCAACATTAATGCACAAGAAAATGAACTTGCACCTTTTCTCGCAAAAACAATTTCAGGAGCAAATTTAAGAGTTGAACCAAATGAAAATAGTGAGAAGAAAGAAACGCTAAAAGTTAATTCTGATTTATATGTCTTTTCGGCTGAAGAAACTAACGGTTACATAAAATGTATAGATATAAAAACAAACAAATTAGGTTGGGTTAAATCATTTGCTATCAAAAAAATAAAAGATATTCCATTATCTTCTTCGAGTGGTTTTCAAGAAAGCGGAACATCATCAAGCTACGATACAGAAGTTGAAATAACTAATAAATCTTCCACGACTATTTCATTAATTGTGGGCAATAATTATTTTTCGTTAGAGCCACATTCGACAACTACTGAAATTACAGAAAATGGTGTTTTATATTATACAGCTTCTGCGCCAGGAGTTATACCAAGTTCGGGCAAATATAAATTTGAACAAGGTCATAAGTATAACTGGACTTTTACAATAGTTACACGAAGAAGATAAATGAAAGATTATTACAAATCGTTAGAATTAAATTTTGGCGCAACATCAACAGACATTAAAACAGCTTATCGAAGGTTAGCAAAAAAATATCATCCTGATTTACATTTTGGCAACAAACTATTTGAGGAAAAATTCAAAGATATAAATGAAGCCTATTCTATTCTAAATGATAAAGCAAAAAAAGATATTTATGATATAAACTATCAAAAAAGCAAATACCGACAAAGCACAAACAACAAATCATCAAATTCTACAAATAATTCAGAAAAGAAAGAACAAAAACAAGAACCAAATTCGGAACCTAAAACAAAATACCAAAACACCACAAAAGAAAAACCTAAAAATATGATAAATGATTTTACGAATATTTTCAATACAATTTACAAGAATAAATTATATAGATATATTGGTGTTTTTGCAATCATAATATCGTCAATATACATCTACAAGAAAGATGACATTTCAAAATATTATGACGAACAAGAAAAGAAAGAGAAATACGAACTGCTAATTTATGGTTTAGAAAATACCAAAAAGTTTGACAACACATCAATTCCATCTTTGGACATACCAAAATTATCATTAGAAACTAAATGGAAGAATGAACTAATGTACTATAAATTTACAATTAGTTCTGTTGGTGACACAATTAGAATTGGTAATAAAGAATATCCACCACTTCAAAGATTAGATTTTTTAAATGGTGAAAATTATTTTAAAATTAAAGTAAATACTGTCCGAGAATTTACTTTGATTTTTCTCGATGAAGATGGATTTAAAGTTCATTCAATTGATATTCCATCAAGCGAAATGTCAGAAACAGTAGATGACAAAGGTATTGTTGTAGGTTATTCTGTAAATTCAAACTTAAAAATTAAACCAGAACTTTATAAAGAATTTTCTAAATGGGAAATAGCTTATACAAACTATTAACAAATGAAAATAATAATTTACATATTAAGTACTTTTTGTTTGTTAGGATGCAATTCTAAAAATTGTAATGAAATTCCATTAAACTTTAAAACATATGAACAAGCTGTAACCGAAGTTGAAAATTCAACTTTTAAATTTAAAGAGGAAACAACAAAAAGTAGTTCTTGGATTGAAGATGCAAATTATTACAGTTGTGATATGAAAACAGGATTTTTAATAATTGAAACTTCGAACCAAAAATATATTCACAAAGATGTTCCAATAAGAGTTTGGCAAGAATTTAATAACTCAACATCATTAGGAAAATATTATAACCGAAATATAAAAAATAGATTTCAACTCTATCTTGAAGAATAAAGGCATCACACAACAGCGGTTTTGCAAGATTGCGAATTTTGTGGTTAATTCACGTTTTCGTTTCGCAAGAATTTTTATCTTTAACTGAAAATAATCGGTTACGAAGTTCGCAACCTCGCAAAGCCGCGAAACGTTACCTGCTATACTCCGAGAACGAAATCGTAAACCAAGAAAAATCTCTCAAATTGTATTGATAAAGTGTTAATAATAATATTTTAATCAACAAAAATCTTCCTCAAAATAATGCTATTTTTGTAAAAATGACTTTGTAAAAAGTTGTAAATAAAGAAAACGAAATGATGGAAAAAATAGCAAAACCATTTTTAAAGTGGGCAGGTGGAAAAACTCAATTAATAACTGAAATTGAAAGAGTTTTACCAAACGAAATAAAAAACTCAAAATTCACTTATGTTGAACCATTTGTTGGAAGCGGTGCTATATTATTTTGGATGCTAAATAATTTTCCAAAAATGGAAAAAGCAGTTATAAATGACATAAACGAAGATTTAATAAATACTTATAAAACAATTGCAAATAATCCGAAAGAACTAATTTCAATTCTTGAAATCTTGCAAAATGAATATCATTCTTTAGAACTAAAAACCGAAGAAAAAAAAGAATATTATTACCAAAAAAGAGAAACATACAACAAAAGAGAAATAGAACAAAGCGGACAAGCCGCCTTGTTTATTTTTCTTAATCGTACTTGCTTTAATGGTTTGTATCGTGTGAATAAAAATAATGGATTCAATGTACCAATGGGTTCATATAAAACTCCAATGATTTGTGATCATAAAAACATTTTAGCAGTTAGTAATGTTCTAAAAAAAGTTGAAATTTTAAGTGGTGATTACGAGCAAACTTTAAACTATTCAAAAGAGAATTCATTGTTCTATTTTGATCCACCATACAAACCTTTAAGTGAAACTTCAAGCTTCAATTCATATGCAAAAGATGAATTCGGAGACAATGAACAAATTCGTTTAAAAAATTTCTGCTCAAAATTAGATCTGTTAAACCATAATTGGATTTTAAGTAATTCCGACGTTAAAGGAAAAAATGTTGAAGATAATTTTTTCGATGATTTATATTCTGATTTCACAATCAACCGAGTTGATGCAAAAAGAAGTATAAACGCAAATCCTGAAAAAAGAGGAAAATTAAAAGAGTTACTAATTACTAATCAAATAAATAATCAAGAATATGTCAGAGCAATTTAAACTTTTTCTTTCTCAATTAAGCGAAACAAATGCAACTCTTGATTACTTTACAGATTTTGGAAAAATTATTGGAAACGTAAACAAAATATCTATAAAACTAAACCAACTAAATTATTTAATTGGAAAAGAAAATTTAGACGAAGCAATTCAAGAACTTTTTCAAGAAAACCCAAAAGTTTTTGAAGTTTTAGATATTCTTATTGCTGTCAGAAAGAAAGATAACAAAAAAGTGATTAACAGTGATGCAAAAATAATTTTGTTAGATAGTTATTTTCATTCAGCTGAAAGTATATCAGTTTATATTGAAAGTACAGGATTAGGAAATGTTTTTAGAAACAAAAATATTACAAATCTTGTAGATTATGTTTTTGGAATTGAAGTTGGTTTGGATACAAACGCAAGGAAAAACAGAGGCGGAACTAATATGGAAAAAGCAGTTGCTTTAATTTTAGATAATGCTGAAATATTTTACAAAAAGGAAGTTTACAATACATTATTTCCAGAAATAATAAGTTTAGGCGAAGATTTAAAAAGGTTTGATTTTGCAATCAAGACGAATAAAAAAACTTATTTAATAGAAGCAAATTATTATAATGGCGGAGGATCAAAATTGAATGAAACGGCAAGATCTTATTCAATTGTCGCTCCAAAAATTAACCAATATGAAAATTTTGAGTTTGTTTGGATAACCGATGGTCAAGGTTGGCATTCTGCCAAAAACAAACTTGAAGAAGCTTTTGGTATTATTCCAAATTTATATAATTTAACATCTATTTCAACATTTATTGAACGTATCAAAAAAGAAGGAATTATAACATTTTAAATCAAAAAAATATGTCTTGTAAAAAAGAACACACGGAAACTGATAATATAGTAACAAATTTACCAATTGGACAAGAAGGAACAGGAAGACATAAATGTGCTTCTTGTGCTTATGAAATTGGTTATGAACACGGTAGAAATAAGGAGGAAAATATTAATTTAGAACAAATATTAGATAATTTAGAAGATAGTCAGAAAGGTGAAAGACGACACAGAAGTCCACACGCTGCATATTCTTTAGGTTATCATCAAGGAGTTATTGATAGTTATAACTAAATGATAAATCCATATTTCAAATCTGAAGACAAAAATTTCTATCTTTTACACGGAGATACGATGGAACTTTTGCCAAAATTTCAGCATAAATTTGATATGGTTTTTGCAGATCCTCCATATTTTTTATCTAACAATGGATTGTCAATTCAGAGTGGTAAAATCGTAAGCGTAAATAAAGGAAATTGGGACAAATCCGAGGGATTTGAACATATAAATAATTTCAATCGAGAATGGCTTTCATTGGTTCGTGACAAAATGAAAGATGATGCAACAATTTGGATAAGTGGAACAATGCACAATATTTTTTCAGTTGGGCAAATTTTGACAGAATTAGGTTTTAAAATTCTTAATGTTATTACTTGGGAAAAGACAAATCCACCACCAAATTTTTCGTGCAGATATTTTACATATTCAACAGAACAAATAATTTGGGCAAGAAAAGAACCAAAAATTCCTCATTATTTCAATTATGATTTAATGAAACAACTTAATGATGACAAGCAAATGAAAGATGTTTGGAAACTTTCTGCAATTGCACCTTGGGAAAAATCTTGTGGAAAACATCCGACACAAAAACCTTTATCTGTTTTGTCAAGATTAATTTTAGCCTCTACTAAACCAAACGCTTGGATTTTAGATCCATTTGCAGGAAGTAGTACAACGGGAATTGCATCAAATTTAGCAAATCGAAGATATTTAGGAATTGATAAAGAATTAGAATTTTTGGAAATTAGTAAGAACCGAAAAATAGAAATTGAAAATTATAAAACGGCTGAAAACTATAGAAAAAAAATCGGGGTATTTGTTGAAGTAAACAAACAATCTTCAATGATATTACAAGAACCAATAACGGAATATGGAACAGAATTAATACTCTGATAACAAAACAAGTACAGCAGGTAACAAGCGTTTGGCAAGATTGCGAATTATGTAGTAAATTCACATTTACATTTCGCAAGAAATTTTATTTTAAAAGAAAATAATCGGTTCCGAAGCTCGCAACCTCGCCAAGCGCCGGAACGTTACCTGCTATTGTGTAAAACCCGTAGAAAAGTGACGTTCTAAAAATAAAAAAGCAACATGAACAAAGAGTTTTGGAATTTAACAGACAGATTAGTAGAATTAGGCTATGATAAATACGAAAACCCTATAACTATGGAAGAGTTTGGTGAAGCACATAGTAATATTGAAAAAGCTGAGCTTAACCTAGAAAAATGGATAGAGCTTAGAGAAAAAATGAAAGATATTGAAGTTTGGACAAAAGAGAATAAAGTACCTTTTACTGCACTAGTAACTTTTCAAATAAGAGATTTTTTAGATTTTCTTAAAAGAGATTCTAAAAGTATATCGTAGTTACTTAGCTCCATTTCTATATAATTCTTAATTTCAATAGGTTGAGTATCAAAATCTGACTTGAGTTTAACAGAATTTCTTAACCTATCTTTAAGCAAAGAATAAGTATTGTCAATACTACTTTCAGAAACTAATTTGAGAATTTCATTTAGTGTAGTTGCACAATAGAATCTAACTATAGTTTGGTATTTATCAGGATAGCTAGACAGTTTAATCTCAATCATTCTTTTAATATTTTAATTTCAAATATAGTTAAATATTATTAAATTGCAAAAGAATAAAAAAACAGCAGGTAACAGCGGTTTTGCTCAATGCCTACTTCGGGCATATTTAAAAACAGAAGGAAAAATTTATTAATCAGTGTGCTTTTGCTATCTTTGGTGTTGATTTTACGGCACTAAGCAAAGCCACAAAACGTTGTATGCTATTGAAGCAGAACGTGTAAAATAGCCGATAATGAAAGATATTGACAAGTTGGATTTAGCTCATATTTACAAACTAAATCCTGAAAAAAAAATAATAGAATTAGAAGGAGAAGAATCTGATAAATTTTTTGAAAATAAAGGAGAGTACATAAAGCAACTGTATATAGAACATTGTAAGAGTGGAAAAGGGGAAGTAAGTTTTTATAGAGAACAGTTAATGGCTAATGTAACTATAAACTATTTTACTCAGAACAACCTTCCTCAAGAGTTTTCAACTTTTCGGAAATTAAAGCAAGAAATTCATTATAAAGTTTCTGTTGATGGAGTTGAGCCCTATAATTTTTCAGATTTTCATGAGCCGTACTCCCGTGACCATCTTTTATAAGAAGATAGTCTTCCGTACTATAATGCTTCTGAATATAATTGTTCAAAGAGCTTTCTAAAGTTTCAAAATCTTTATCTATACTATCTTTTAGATTATTAATATCAGATAACTTACTTAAATTAGTAGTATATACTTTATCTTTTATATTTTTTGACAACTTTATAAACTCGATTTCTAAATCTTTAAATTCCGACATAATTTTATAATTAAAAATCAAATATAGAGAAATTTTAATAACTTAGCGAATAAAAACAACAGCACACAACAGCGGTTTTGCAAAAAGCAAGAAAATAAATAAGCAAGACATTTATTTTCCGCAAACAAAAATAAAATTAATATAAACCCTGTGCTCACGAAGTCTTGCTCTTCGCAAAGCCACAAAACGTTGTGCGTCATTTTGGCGGAACGAAACGAAATTTAAAAAACTTATATTCAGAATGAAAATCTTTCCTATTAAAAAATATTCGGTTGTTTTAATTAATGAACGTGCGAAAGCAATAACTGAATTACAAAAGGAAACTTTATCTGATGAACAATTCGTTTCTAATTGGAACAAACAAACCTTTATTGGAAAAGTAAGTGAAACAAACTTTGAAATAAAGTTATCTAAAAAACTATATGGTGACTTTTGTGTCTTTAAAGGAATATTAGAAGAAAAAAAAGGCTCTTTGGAAATTGAAATAAATAAAACTTTCAAGGTTATACTATCTGCGATTTTCATATTCCCTATTATTGGATTTTTAACATCATTATTCAAAAATGGATTTGAAAACTCGGTTGAACTAATATTTCCGACAATAATGTTTATAATAATTTTGCGTTTTGTATTTATAGAATTGAGCTTTCAAATTATTTCGAAAAATGGAATAAATAAATTGGGTAAAATAATTAGAATTGAAAAATAAAAACGAACGCACAACAGGCGTTTGGCAAGATTGCGAATTTTGTGATAAATTCACGTTTACTTTTCGCAAGAAATTTTATCTTTAACAGAAAATAATCGATTCCGAAGCTCGCAACCTCGCCAAGCGCCGGGACGTTACCAGTAATACCTCCGCAGAATGGGAAAATTCGATAATTTAATAACATTAACACAACAATAGATAACTATATTTGATAAATAATTTAAATAACATACAATGAAAAAAATACTATTACTACTACTTACAACATTTACTTTAGGTTGCTGTAACAAAGATGACGAACCAAAGCCTATAACAGAGTTAGAAAAACTACCACCAGTAACACAAATAGGAGCTAACACAGCAGGTTGTTTAGTTAATGGAGTCGCATTTTTACCTAAAGGGTATATTACAACAGGTAATTTAGTCTGCAACTACATTGACGGAAAAGATTTTGTATTATCAATTGGAGAAAGAATAATACAAGGCTCAAGTGATATTATGAGAGATGTTAGTTTTGGCTCTCAAAATCAAAATTTACACGATAATGTGGGAACAACTTATACTTTAGGAAAAAATAATTTTGATGGAAATTCAAAATACGGGAATTATATAATATACAACAATAATAATTCATCTGAAATAAACTATGAAACAACCTCAATTATTACAGGAGAATTTAAGATAACTTATCACAATTATAATAATTCAATCATTTCAGGTATTTTTTGGTTTGACGCTATTAATAGTAATGGAAAAATCATAAAAGTTCGTGAAGGCAGATTTGATATGCATTATTAAAAAAATAGAAACCTAATACAAAAAAATGCCTATGTGACAGGAGTATAAAATAGAAAAACCATCCGCAAGGCGGACAGTTTCTCATCGTCAAAACAATAACATCTGAACTTTATTAATTTTAACACACAAAAATATGAAAAAATATTCATTACTTTTCATTTTGTTGCTTGTTTCCACTTTTGCAACTGCACAACAAGAAATAAGCACAGCGTATGCTACACAAGTAACTAACATGTTTGCACCATTAGATAAAACCAAAATACCGCATAAAATTTTGTTAGATTTTGGTTTTGAATACACCAACCTAAAAGCCTTTAATGGCGTATTAACAGATAGCACAATGGTTGATGTACCAACATTAAAGCATATATACAACACAATTTTTTCCAGTAGAGTTACCAGTGCTACAACTGGGTTCATCAACCCAAACAATTTTGATAGCAACTGGAAAACAAACAGAACAGCAGGAACAATTTCATTGAGTGGTTTGTATTATAAATACAACGCATTTATAAACGATGCTATCAATCTTGGAAAAGTAAATTATATAAACAATCAGTTTCAAGACAAATTTGTAAGTGGCGTTTGGCAAAATCCTTATCAAGAATTTCAAGCATTTGCTATGGCTCCAGCCATCACAAAATATGAAGGTTTAAATTTTAATGTAAAAATACCATCGACTATATTTTATTCCAATTATCAATCATTAGTTCAGAGCATACAAATAGATTTTGACAATGGCAATGGGTTTGTTACAGTACCATTCAATCAAAACATCTCTGTTAATTACCCAGCAGAAGGCTTAAAAGTTTGGAAATACAAACTAAACCTAACCAACGGAACATCATTATTAAGTCAGTCAAAAATAGAAGTAACACAAGGAATAGTTACAATGCCTTGGGGTACAAGCACAACTGCTACTTCTAATATTTCTACAACATCTGTAGCTTCTTCCGCTATTTATTCTCACAGCATAACAGCAACCAAAAATTATGGTGGAACCTTTGGCACAGTAAAACTTACAATTGATGACACGAATAACGACGGTATAAGAAAGCCACTAATTGTAGCTGAAGGTTTTGATGCAGGGATTATTTTACAACCAGAAAGTGTTAATGGTATGAACACTTATTCAACTTTTAGAAAAACTGTGCAAAATTCTTTTAGCAGTGAACTACAAAACTTAATTTATTATTCCAACAAACAATATGACATTATCTATGTAGATTGGGATAATGGTGTTGATTATCTTCAGAAAAATGCTTTTGCTCTTGAAGCAGTAATTGCTTGGGTTAATAGCGTTAAAATTGGAACAGAAAAAAATGTAGTTTTAGGACAAAGTATGGGTGGTGTTATTGCACGTTATGCTTTAGCAGATATGGAACAAACAAGTCTAATACATGATACAAGATTATTTGTATCACACGACGCACCACAACAAGGTGCAAATATTCCAGTAAGTATTCAATACATGTTTCGACATGTAACTAATTTGTATAACCGATATTCATCTCCTTTTGGAATTCAAGTAATTGATGTTCCTTTTTTAGAAAATTCTCTTTTAGACCAACCTGCTACTAAGCAAATGTTAATGAATTGGGTAAATCCGTATTCAAATATTGACAATAATTCAAGTTCAAGTTTTTACAATGAATTGAGAAATAAAGGATTAGTGAGTAGTGGTGGTTACCCATTAAATTGCAGAAACATAGCTATTAGTAATGGAGCAGAATGTGGTATATCACAAGGTTTTAATGCTGGTGATACTTTATTGTCTTATAATTTAAGTAATAAATTACCATTTTTGCAAAATATATTAGTTCCATTTGCGGGTTTATTAGGTTCTGCTGCATATCAAAGTTTAAATCTTGGCGCTATTGGTTTAGTTGGATTGTTACCAGGATCATCGAGATATACTATTGATTTTAATGCAAAATCAATTCCTTATGGTACAGGAAATGAAATTTATAAAGGTAGAATTTCTTATACAAAAAAACTTTTCAAAATTTTTGGATGGGCACCTACAATTACAGTAAATATTACAAACGTTCAAAAAAATCAACCTGCGGGAGTATTACCCTTAGATCATTATGCAGGTGGTAGTTATGAAACAACTTTCTTCACCTCTGGCGTAACTTTACCTGCTGGAATTTACATTAGAGACAAGTTTAACTTTATTCCAACACCAAGCTCATTAGATATTGGTAAAGGAAATGTTACGTTAAATGACTCTGATTATAAAATGTCTTATGTAGGAGAAACGCCTCCAGTAGCTCCTAAAAATTCACCTTTTGCGAATTTTAGTACTGATTTTGACAGTTCAAATCCAAATTCAAGTAATAAAACACATATTAGTTTCAACAGTAGAAATGGTGAATGGTTAGCAAAAGAATTATTAACTTCACCTATAACAACAAATTGTTCATTTGTTTGCAATGATGCTAAAATAAATGGAGCTGATGCCATCTGCACTTCAGAAAATTATACGGTATCAAATTTAGCAACCACATTCAATTGGTCAATTACTCAAGGTAACAATTTGGTTTCCTTAACTGGAAACGGCACAAACACAATTGTTTTATCCGCTATTAATACAAACTTAAGTGGAAATGTTACTTTAAATATTTATTTAGGTAATTCAAAATGTGGTTATACAACAATTACCAAAAATATCTGGGTGGGCAAACCAGCCAATTTACAAGCTAATTATATTACTGGTGGTTATGATAATGTGTCGGTTGGTTCGTCAAATTCATTTAATATAAATCCTGTTCCAGGCGCAACAAACTATCAATGGCGTGTAATTCCTATAAGTACAAATGATAATAATATTCCAAATTGTCAATCAGCATCTATTACAAGCACTGGCACATCTGCTAATGTAAATTGGGGTACTTGTGTTGGTACTTATGAAGTTAGTGTACTAGCTATAAACACATGTGGTACAAAAAGCGTCGATTATAAAATTGTAAACGTATTTACTAATTCTGGTGGTGGAGGCGGTGGCGGAAATCCTTGTAATACTGCATCGGTACAAATTTCGCCAAATCCTGTTAGAACTGGCACAATTGTTATGGATGTTATTTATCCACCTTGCGATGACACCGATCCTAATGCACGAGCGGCAATAAGTAATACAGTAGATATTTATAATTTTCAAGGAAACAAAGTTTATACTAATCAATTTGAGTCAAGTAGTATAAATGTTACCAATATAAATCTTATTCGCGGTCATTATATTATTAATGTTACCACAGAAAGAGGTCAATCGATTAGAAAAACTCTTATAGTAGAATAAAAAGGTAAAAAACAAATTGTAAATCAGCAGTAATTGTTAAAGCAATTACTGCTGATTCTTTTTACAAACTATTCAAAATAATTCATATTTTTCGTTCATTAACTCACTAAAAAGAACAAAATATGGCATCTATTTCAGAAACTGGTTACAAAAAAATATAGCAAATACAAATAAATAAACTTCATCAATTAGAAATTTATCTAGAATAGGAATTGGTACTACTGGTAACAGGCGTTTGGCAAGATTGCGAATTTTGTGGTAAATACACGTTTACTTTTCGCAAGAAATTTATAATTTAACAGAAAATAATCGGTTCCGAAGTTCGCAACCTCGCCAAGCGCCGGAACGTTATATACCAGTCGTTTAG
>CAYWVV010000074.1:0-12285 GCA_964461805.1 uncultured Flavobacterium sp. | reverse complement strand
TTTCGTTTTGAAAATCAATTGGTTAGAATTATTATTTTTATTTATTCTAAATAAACTTGTTTTTTTAATTTCTGCGTTTTACTTTTGCATCGTTATTTTAAATTATTCTAAATAAAAATGAAAAAATATATTTTACTTTTAGCCGTGTTAACAAATGCAAGTTTTTCTTTGGCACAAAATAAAAATTCATCAAATGATGTTTCCTTAGAAATAGAAAATGATACAGTAAAGAAAAAAGTTAAAACTATTGAAGAAGTTGTAATCGTTAAAAAAATCAATAAAGGTTCTGTAAACGCTGGTAAATCGCCTATTAAAGCTATGGATTTGCCTCAAGCAACAGCTATTATAGATAGAACAACCATAGATCAACAACAAATTTTAAGAATTTCAGATGCGTTGAGAAATACAAATGGTGTTTATGTTTCTGGTGCTAGTAGTGCTTCAGGAAATAATCAGGAAGAATATGGTTCTCGTGGATTTACTTTTAGTGGTGCAAATACTTTCAAAAACGGTGTGAGATTTAATGGTTCATTAATTCCTGAAACAGCTTCTTTGGAAAGCATCGAAATTTTAAAAGGAAGTTCAGCTTTATTATATGGAAATGTAGCTCCTGGTGGAATTTTAAATTTAGAAACTAAAAAACCTAAGTTTCAACAAGGTGGTGAAGTTAGTTTTAGAGCTTCTGAATATGATTTTTACAAGCCAACTATTGATATGTATGGAAGTTTAGATAAAAGTCAAACTTCAGCTTATAGAGTAGTTACAAGTTATGAAACAGGAAACAGTTTTAGAGATGTTGTGGGTAGTGAAAGATTTTACATCAATCCTTCTTTCTTATTTAATTTATCAAAAAAGACAACAGTATTAGTTGAAGCGGATTATTTAAAAGACAGTAGAACTCCAGATTTCGGTTTAACTACAATAGATTATAAAGTGGTTGATTTGCCAAGAAGCGCTTTTTTAAATTTTGGTTGGGCTACATTTGATAGTAAGCAAGAAAGTATAACAACAACATTAACACATCAATTGAACAATTCTTGGCAGTTGAAAGGTTTGTTGTCTTACCAAGGTTATACCACTAATTTATTATCAAGTACTAGACCAAACTCTGGAAATACAAATCCTTCATCATCAAATAATAATTTAGTTCAAGCGAATGGAGATTGGGTAAGAGGCGTTCAAAAAGCGGATACAAAACAAGATTATGCTTTTGCAGAAATTGATTTAACAGGAAACTTTAAAACAGGAAGTATTAAACATACTTTACTTTTAGGAGCTGATGCCGACAGATCAAACACTGGAACTTTAAATTATGCAACTATTAATTATTTTGATAAAATTAATATTTATAACCCAAGTGTTGTAATTGGAAAAAATTCAATTTATGATACTGCTTCAATACCAACTTTAAATAAAAACACAAACGCAGATGCTGAAGTGAGACGCGCAGGATTTTATGCACAAGATTATGTGGAATTAACTCAAAAATTAAAAGTTTTAGCTGGTTTACGTTATAGTTATTTAGAAAACACAACGAATACATTAACATATTCTACTAACAAAAATGTGGAAACTAAAACAAACGATAACATTATATCGTCGAAATTTGGACTTGTATATCAACCTACAAAAACAAATACCATCTTTGCTACTTATTCAGATTCATTTGTATTAAATACTGGAACAGATAAAAATTTTAATGCTTTACCACATTCAACAATTAATCAATATGAAGTTGGTTTGAAAAATGAATTTTTTAAAGGCCATTTAACAGCAAATGTTACAGGTTATGTTATTGATTTTTCAAATTTAGCACAAACTGATTTAACCATCCCTGTAGCACAACAAAATGCTAATATTAAAGAATTAGCAGGTTCTTATACAAGTAAAGGTGTTGAAATTGATATTACGGGTAATTTTAAAAACTTGAGAGCAATGGCAGGTTATAGTTTTAATGAAACTAAATATACCAAAAGTAATATTTATGACAGAGGTGTTCAATTGCGTTTTGCTCCAAAAAATACTGCTAATGCCAGTTTATTTTATACATTTGGAACCACAAAATTAAAAGGATTAGAAGTTGGAGTACTTTCTTCTTATGTTGGGAAGATATTAGGAGGAAGATTAAAACCAAACAATGCAAGTACACCTGCAGAATTAGCAAGAAAACCAATTCCGGTTGATGGTTTTTTACAGTTTGATGCTTCTGTTGGATACACTATAAATGCATTTTCTATTAGAGCAAAATTATCTAATTTAGGAAACGTAACGAGTTATTATGTTTATGATGACAATACGGTTACACCAATTGCTCCAAGAATGATTTCAACTTCAGTATCTTACAAATTCTAAAATTAAAGAAAACAAATTATGAAAGTAAACAAAAGAAACATTCACAGAGATTTAGGCTATTTTTATATCGGATTAATTATTTCATTTGCTTGTTCTGGAATTTTAATGAATCATAGAGACCAGTTTCACGCAGAAAAATATACGTTAGAAACTAAGAAAATTGAAGTAAAACTTCCTGAAGAAGATAAAATTACGGAAGATTTTGCAAAGGATTTTGGAAAGTCTTTAGGGATTGATGATACATTTAGAAAACACAGAGTTTCTGATGAAGAATTTAAAATTTCTTTCAAAAATACGGATGTTGAAATTGATTTAAAAACGGGTAAAGGTGAAGTAGTATCTTTTGTTAAAACGCCAATTATCAGTCAAATGATGAAGTTACACAAAAGCACTTCTAACTGGTGGATTTATTATTCAGATATTTTCGGAATTTCATTAATTACAATTGCTATTACTGGTGCAATTATGATAACACATGGTAAAAATACTTTCGCTCGTAGAGGTTGGAAACTAGCTTTGGCAGGAATTATTATTCCGCTGTTAGTTTTAATTTTCGTTGGGTAAAGTTTAAATATAGTTTTAAAGTTATAGAAAAAAAAGGCTTTCACATTTTTTAGTGAAAGCCTTTTTACTTTAAAAATAATTGAATGTTTTTATTTTTTTGCTTTTGAATTTTCTTCAGATTTTGCACCCATTCTATTCATAGCGTAGATTGAAGCAAATTTTAATTTTAAACCTGCAATTTTTCGATTGTCTGCGCTTGTTAAACCTTCTTTTTCAACTGTGTTTTTTCTGACATCTAAAGCCTCATATATTACTTTGATTTCATCCCAATCTTCTCTAGAATACGCTTCTTTGTTTTTCTGAACGGTAGTTACAAAATTTTCATAAACACCTAAAATAGTATTTTTAGTAACCCAAGTAAATTGCAAATCATTATCTATGGCTAAATTGCCTAGTAAGGATAGTCTGATTTTACTTTTTCCTGCTACAGCTTCTATTTTTGATTTTTCAGTTACAATTGTTGTTTTAAATTCATCGTATTTTGAAACATAATCACTTAGTTTTATATATAATTCTTCTTTATTCTCTGCTTTTTCAATGGCTAATTCAGCTTCAGCTTTTGCTTCAAGATATTTTGCTTCAATTTTATCCCAATTTACAATGGCATCATTTTGAGCAACTTTACTAATAGAATCTACGTATATTTGATACTTTTCAACTGAATTTTCAGCTTCTTTTTGCTCTTCGTTTTTACAACTGGTTACACTAAACGCTACAGTGACTATACCTAACAAAATTTTTAAATTTTTCATACTATTTGTATTTGATTTATTTTATATTTTAAATCCGTAAGCTAATCGTAAGCCTACTTGTCCTAAACCTTCTTTGACTTGATTATTGCTTATTGATGGGAAATTGGAAAGATGCTCATAATGTAAACTGATGTCGAAGTTACCAGCAATATAACCAACACTTGGGCTTAATAAAAAGGATGTTTTATCATATCCATTAGTTACCGCAAATGCAGCTCCAACTTCTCCCATAAGATACAATTGATCCTTTAATACAAAAGCTTTAAATCCGCCTTTTAATGGAATATAACCTAAATCGTTAGAATCACCTTTCACAAAAAAGTTGTTAAAACCTGTTGTTAGTGTTAAAGAGTATGTTTTGTTTAAATCGTATTGTAAACGGGCATCTGCTCCTAAATTAAAATCGTAAGGATCGTTTGTTGGAATTCCAGCATTTACGCCAAAACCTAATCTAAATCCACTGTCATAATTTTCTGTTTTTATTTCCTGTGCAAATGTTACGGCACTTCCTACTAGAGTAATAGCAACTAGTAATTTCTTATTTAAATTATTTAAAGTTTTCATGTTTTTATTTTTATGATTTATTTTTGTTTTACAAACTTTTTCCTTTGATTAATCTTAATAATACTGCAATAATTGCTATTACTAATAAAATATGAATGATGTTTCCAGCACTATATACAAAGAACCCTAAAGCCCATAGTATTATCATTATTACCGCAACGGTATAAAGTAAATTTGACATGATTTATGTGTTTAGTTAATTATTAAAATTTGAATGCTGCATAAATACTTAAAGAACTATTTTTTGCATCTGGAAAAGTAGTTGTTGTACCTAAATAAGTTCTTTCTTTACCAACAGTTTGTAATCCGTAATTGTAACGAATACCAAGTCCGAAGTTGTCAACATCAAATCCAATACCTCCGGATAAACCATAATCAAATTTGTTTAAATCATCTTTGTTTACTTGAGTTACAGAATTCACATCTCCATTAGAATCTTTATCAATAATTTTTGAATCTATTAAGAAAGCTGCATAAGGTCCACCATGAATACTTAAATTTTCGGTCAAGTTAATTTTTAATAAAAGAGGAACTTCTACATAACTTAATTTGAATTTTTGTGTTCCTTGATATAAAATATTATTATATTGAAATGCAGCACCTTTAGTTGTGAAATTTACCTCTGGTTGTAGGGAAACACCTTTAGTTAATGGTGCTTCAGCAAAAAAACCAACATTAAACCCCGTTAAAGCATTGTTATCATCTACTTCATCTGTATATAAATTAGAAAAATTTACTCCTCCTTTAATACCAAATCCTGTAGTGTTTTTGGATTTGGTTTCTGTTTGTGCCTGTAAGTTGTTAGCTCCTAACATAACGGCAACAATTGCTAAAAATTTAAACGCTTTTTTCATGTTATTTTATTTTATGATTAATTAATTGTTGTAACAGTTTCGTAAGATTCAATTATTTTTGAGCTAATGATAGCTCCTTTTGCAGCTTGTCTGATAGATTTTTTGGCTAATCTTCTTGAAGTGGTGTAACCACTAGCGGTTCCATCTGTTGTAGTTACTTCCCAGAAATACACTTTATCTTTTGATTTTTTGGAAATTTCAATTTTTCTCTTTTCAGTTAATTTTGGTTTTTCTCTTTCAAAAGAAGATCCAAATGTAATTGTCAATACCAATGCCGTTGTTAAAATTAATTTTTTCATGATTTCTATTTTTTATAAATACTATTTATTGTTTTCTTACCCTACAAAGATGCGATTGTTGTATGCTTCCACTTTTACATGATTTTTTGTACTTGTTATATAATTTCATTTTCATGGTTTGAAATTATATAATCGCAATCGTTAACTGTTGTAATTTGGTTGCTTTGCAAAGTTGCATCACTTATGTAGACTTTATGTTACATGATTTTTTGATGTTGTTTCAAAATTTCATCTTTGTAAATTTTAGGCAAAAAAAAACTCCCATTTTGGGAGTTTCAATGCTATATAGAAATAGGCTTAATTATGTGTTGAATTATTTATGATGTCTTCCACTTTTTTTATTTCTTTCTTTTCTTCAATGGCTTCTTCAATGGTTTCAGTATTTGAACTTATTTCTACAGATTGTACTATTTCTGCAAATTCTAAAGGAACAATTGATTTTGAAAATTTCACAGCATAACATTTAGAAAATTCTGCTCCAAAATATAATATTACAGAAGAGTAATACACCCATAGCATTAGAACCACAAACGAACCTGCAGCACCATAGGCAGAAGAAACATTTGAGTTGGATATATAATATGAAATAACATATTTACCAATCATAAATAAAATGGTTGTGGTGATTGACGCAACTTTAACTTGTTTCCAAGATATTTCTGCATCTGGTAAAATGGTGAAAATTGAACCAAAAAGTAAGGTGATTATTAAAGCCGTAATTGTAAAATCGGTAATGCTAAATAATAGAGAACCTGTTGTAGAAAGATTTACAAATAGTTCAGACTTTAAATATTCTAAAATAGAAGAAAATCCCAAAGAAACTAGGAGAATAAACCCTAAACTGCCAATAACACCAAAAGATAAAAGTCTTGATTTTAAGTACAATAGAAAACCGGATTTTATTTTAGGACGAATTCCCCAAATTGTATTTATTGAATCTTGAATTTCAGCAAAAACAGAAGTAGCTCCAACTAATAAAGTTATGATTCCAAATGTACCCGCAAAACTTCCTTTTTGAGAAAGACTGAGCTGTTTTATCATGGTTTGTACTTGTAAAGCAGCATTAGTGCCTATATATTCTTTTGCTTGTGAAAATATCACACCTTCTAAAGCTTCTCTATTGAAAAAGTATTCGAACAAATATAATATAACTAAAAGTAAAGGCGCCATTGAAAACACTGTTGTGTAGGACAATGACGCACTCATTTTTAAAATTTTATGTTCTAAAAAACCAGTAAAAGTATCTTTTAGTACTTCAAATAGTTTTTTAAAATTAAGCATAATAATTGGTGTTAATTGGAAGGAAAATGGTAAAAGTTGCGCCTTCATTTAATTTTCCGTCAGCAAAAATAAAGCCTTTATGATTTTCTACTATTTTTTTACAAATAGACAATCCAATACCTGTTCCTGTAAATTCATCTTTGTTATGCAAACGGTTAAATAAAATAAATATTTTTTCCGCATATTCGTTTTCAAAACCAACTCCATTGTCTTTAAAAAGAATTTTATAATATTTAGTAGTGTCGTTTTTAGGTAATTGAGGTTCATTAATTGCTTCAACAATAGTAGTAGTGATGTTAATTTTTGGACTAATTTCTTCTTTTGAATATTTTAATGAATTATTTATAAGATTGGTAAATAGTTGTTGGATTTGAAAAGGAATGGCTTCTGTTTCAGGCAATTTTTCATTTGTGATTGTAGCTTTTTTAGTTTCAATAACTTGTGCTAATTCTTGTTTAGAGTTTTCTAAAAGTTCATTAAAATCGGCTTTTTCAAATATCTTTTCGGATTTGTTTGTTCTGGAAAATTGTAACAAATCGTCAATTAAACTTCTCATTCTTTCTGTAGAATCTTTTATTTTTAACAAATATTGCTGACCATTAGATGAAAGTGATTGTAAATCTTTATCAATTAAACGAGAAATAAATGTTTGTATTTTACGCAAAGGTTCTTGTAAATCATGACTGGCAACATAGTTAAAAGCTTGAAGTTCTTTATTACTAGTTTCTAATTCTCTATTTCTTTCTTCCACTAATTTTTGAGCTTCCACCTGATCTGTAACATCTGTTGTGGTGCCAATTAAAATTTTATCACCAGATTTGTTAAAAACTGTTTTTCCATTTCCTCTTAAGTATCTAATTTGCCCGTTTTTTCTAATTATTCTATAGGTAAATGGGATTAAAAGATCTTGAGTTACCATATTAGTAGCAATATCTTGCACATATTGTACGTCTTCAGGATGTATATATTTAGAAAATTCTTCAAAAGAAGCTTCAAAAGCATAAGGTTCTTCACCCAATAAACGATATTCATTTTGAGAAAAAGTATATTGGTTATTGCCTAAATTTAAAAACCAAGTACCATATTCGCCTACAATTTCAGCTAAATTATTAGATTCGTTGGCCAGTTCTAATAATTCTTTGCTGACCTTCATCTCATCTAAATCTCTATTTATCTTTACAAATGCTAAACTTATAATAGCAATTGTACTAAATAAAGTGATAAAAATAATTTTTGGAGTAGTGTTAGTTAAAGAATTATTTGTTTGGTCTCTTGAAGCTAATAATTCACTTTCAATTGCTAACATTTTCCGAATAACAATTGAAATTTGATCCATTACTCTTCTACCTTCTAATAAATTATCTTTAATATCTTCTGTATTAAATTTATCAAAATTGATTAATGCATCATCTACTATTTTAAATTTTTCGGCTAATAAAACTTGTATTTGTTTTTTTAAAATTTTTTGTTTTGGATTATCGCCTGTTAATTTAGCAATTTGTCTAATGTTTAAGAAAATTTTAGCTTTTGACGCAATAATTAAATGAGGAAGTTTTTCGTTTTTAGTGAGTAAAAAATTTCTTCGTTCAATTTCTAAATCTTTTATATTTGAAAATAAATCTTCAATTTCGATGGAAACTTTATAAGTGTGTTCCACAGAATCTGAAGAAACATTTATAGATTCTACATGTCTATAAGTTAAAGCAGAAACAAGTAGCATCATAAAAATAGCCACAACAAATACTATTCTTATAAACAAAGGTGATCTATGTATTTTGAAAATTTTCATACTACATTCTAAGTAAAAAATTATCTTTATTTAAACCCGAAGTGTGATATTGCCAATTTAAAGTTACTACATCGGAAAGTACTTTTTTTAAGGTTGCAAAATCATTAGGTTTTTTTATGTAGATATTTGCTCCATTTACAAAGGTTTCTTCAATATGTTCTTCAGAAGAAGAAGTAGAGTATATGGCTATTGCGATATCTTTAAAACGTTGGTTTTCTTTTATTTCCAGTAAACATTCAATGCCGTTTTTTTTTGGCATATTTAAATCGAGAAATAAAACATTTGGTAAAACACTTGTGTCTTCATTTAAATAATTCATTAATTCTAAACCATTTATAAAGGTTTGCACTTTAGTGTTAATTTTTAATTCGTCAAATGCATCTGTAAAAAACATTCTGTCATCTTCATCGTCATCAGCTAAAATAATGTGGATATATTCTTTCTCCATGTTTCGTTTTTTGTTTAGATTAAAAGTTTTTTTCTCTTCGTTTGGTTATGATTCTTTGAAATGAAGAAGGTGTAATACCTGTTGTATTTTTAAATTGTGTGCTTAAATGGGAAACACTAGAATAATTTAAGCGGAAAGCAATTTCTGTTAAGGTTAGTTTGTTGTTTACAATCAATTGTTTTGCAAATTCAATTTTTTGAATAATTACATAGTTTTCAATTGAAGTAAAAGTTACATCTGAAAATAAATTAGCTAAATAGCTATAGCTGTGATTTAATTTGTCAACTAAATATGCGGAAACTTTTACGTTTGGTGCTTCTTCTGCATAGACCATTTCATGAATAACATCTTTGATTTTTTGAACTAAAACGCTTTTTTGATTTTCAATAACAGTGATTCCATAGTGTGCAAAATCTTCCCGTAATTCTTCAATTTTTTGTTCAGGAACTGATTCAAGAAACTCAATTTCACCAAATCCAATAATACTAAACTTAAACCCAAAGTCAGATAGTTTATCTTCTAATAGTTTTTTAGTTAATTGATTGTAATCAAATTTTAAAAATGCTTTCATATTTACATTTAGTATTTAGGTAAAAATATTAATTATTTATTTCAATTGGTGATATATTTTGTTTTCTTTTTCTAATTTCTTTCCATTTTTTTAAACGCATTCGAGCCGTACTACTTAATTGCTGTTCTTGCGGTTCGCTTAAAATAAAACCATACGGATGTAAACTTGGAATGGCATCAAAAATTATTTTTAAACTGGCCACAACTGGCAAAGCGATTATCATACCTGAAGTTCCCCAAAGCATAGAAAAAGCTATTATGGAAACAATAGCTACAAGTGAATTAATATTTAATTTTGAACCTGTAATTTTTGGAGTAATAAAGTTACCTTCTAAAAACTGAATAAAAGTGAAAGAAGCTATAACTAAAATGGAATAGATATAGGAATCTTTAGTAATTAATGCTATCAAAGCAGGAATTAATGAACCAATAAAAATACCAATGTAGGGAATTATTAATAAGATTGCTGCTAAAAAACCATA
This sequence comes from uncultured Flavobacterium sp., assembly GCA_964461805.1. GTDB lineage: Bacteria > Bacteroidota > Bacteroidia > Flavobacteriales > Flavobacteriaceae > Flavobacterium. The sequence continues at coordinate 2,330 of CAYWVV010000074.1, read as the reverse complement.
AAAAAACGGGTTTTCTATTCCCAAAAGTAACAGAGACACACTATTTAATATTCCAACGATAAACATTACAGTTGATAATCCGATTAAATAATCTTGTTGCACATGATATAGTTTATTGATCAGGATTTTGATTTTAAAATCATTCTCATTTGAAAATATTTTGAATATAAAAGTCTTAAAAAATTTTCGATAATAGATGAAGAAAAATAGGTACAAAGGTATAAGTAATGTGTCTCCAATTATACTTCCCGAAGTGCCCAGAAATCCTAAAATATTTGTGAAATTTTCTTTAAAAGTATCTGCAAAACTGATGTTCTTGTTTAGCAACTGAGATCTATTTAATCCAAATTTTAGCTCTATGTTATGAAGAAGTTGAAAATAAATTTCTTCTAATTTAGCAATATAAATATCACTTTTAGAAAGGATATCAGAAATTTGTAATCCAATAAAAGTAATAAGTATAGAAATACAGATGCATAAAATTCCTATTGCAATTAAACAAGCAAAGACTCTATTGAAACGAAGTTTCTTTTCAAGAAAAACCACTAATGGAAATATAGCTACACTTAAAATTATAGCAAAAAGTAGTGGCACGATTAAAGGTTTAAGTATATAAAGCACAAAAACTAGTAACACTATATAAAATAGGTTGTTAGTTTTGTTGGAATAGGTTCTGTTATTTGACATAAAATCATCTTATAATTGAATAATACAAAGCTATAAGATGTGGCAATTTTTACCTTATAAGATTTTTTAAAAGTGTTATATAATTTTTAACAGACAATTAGGTAAAACATCTGTTTAGGTAATGGATTATTTTAAAAAAAACCTCGAAAATAATTTTCGAGGTTTCTATTATTAAGTATTTTGATTTCGTAAATCGTAAATCAAAAATCCGAAATCTTACTTTCTCACTGGAATATTCTCCAAAATCTCTAATACAAATTTCCAGTATTTTTGAGCTGAAGCAATATTTGCTCTTTCATCAGGACTGTGTGCGCCTTTGATAGTTGGTCCGAAAGAAATCATATCCATTTCTGGGTAATTGGTTCCTAAGATTCCACATTCTAATCCAGCGTGACAAGCAACTACGTGTGGTTTAGTTCCGTTTTGTTTTTCGTAAATAGAAGTCAAAACATCTAAGATTTCCGAGTTAGCATTTGGTGTCCAACCTGGGTAAGAACCTCCAAAAGTTACTTCGCAACCCATTAATTCAAAAGCTGAACGCAACGCATTCGCTAAATCGAATTTTGAAGTTTCCACAGAAGAACGAGTTAAATTTTCTACTTGTAATTTTCCGTTTCCAACTGTAACTTTCGCAATGTTATTTGAAGTTTCTACTAAATTATCAAAATCAGCACTCATTCTGTAAACACCATTATGAGCCGCATAAATAGAACGAACCATGTAAAACTGAGCCATTGGAGGCATCACTTTAGCTGGAGTTGTAGCTGATTTTTCAATAACGATTTCTAAGTTTGGTTCTGTAGTTTTAAACTCAGCTTTAATTTCGTTTACAATTTCTTGCATATCGAAAGTAAAAGCTTCGTCATAGATAGGAGCAATAGCAACTTGTGCTACACTTTCTCTAGGAATCGCATTACGTAAACTTCCACCATTAATTGTAGAAATTTGTAGGCCAAAATCTTCAAAACCATTAAATAATAAACGGTTCATAATTTTGTTGGCATTTCCTAAACCTTTATCGATATCCATTCCTGAATGCCCACCATTTAAACCTTTTACAGTAATTGTGTAACCTACAGAATCAGCCGGAGTTTCTTCTTCATCGTATTCTGCAACAGCTGTTACGTCTACACCACCAGCACATCCGATATCAATTTCGTCGTCTTCTTCTGTATCTAAATTTAATAAAATTTCTCCTTGTAATAAGCCGCCTTTTAAGCCCATTGCACCAGTCATACCTGTTTCTTCGTCAATAGTAAATAACGCTTCAATAGCAGGATGAGGAATTGTGGTGCTTTCTAAAATAGCCATAATAGTCGCCACTCCTAAACCGTTGTCGGCTCCTAAAGTAGTTCCTTTTGCACGAACCCAGTCACCATCAACATACATTTCAATACCTTGCGTATCAAAATCGAAATTCGTATCATTATTTTTTTGGTGTACCATATCTAAATGCGATTGCATTACGATAGTTTTACGGTTTTCCATTCCGGCAGTAGCAGGTTTTTTGATGATTACGTTTCCTACTTCGTCATTAATGGTTTCAAATCCTAATTTCTGACCAAATTCCATCATAAAAGCAATTACACGTTCTTCTTTTTTAGACGGACGAGGTACAGCGTTTAAATCGGCAAATTTGTTCC
>CAYWVV010000073.1:0-12525 GCA_964461805.1 uncultured Flavobacterium sp. | reverse complement strand
AAAATTAGGCATAAAAAAACTCCTTAATTTCTTAAGGAGTTAAATATTGGTGGGCAATGAGGGGTTCGAACCCCCGACCCCCTCGGTGTAAACGAGGTGCTCTGAACCAGCTGAGCTAATTGCCCCAATAAAATGCGCTACTTCCGTATTGCGAGTGCAAATATACACTCAATTTTTATATATACAAGTAAAAATATAAAATAATTAATTAAATTTTATATCCTCTAAAATTACTTGATTCGTTTTGTTTATTATAGTTAAGGTAACTTTTTTATTTCCAGATAATTGAGATTCAATAATGTATTTTTTTCCACTTTTATAAGGAACATTACTTTTTTCGAAATCTACATCACCATTGGAAATAGCAACATCAATTTCCTTCATGTTTGTCAATTTTTTAGCAAAAATACTATCGACAACAGGCGAAGTTTCGAACGGTTTACTTCTAATATCTTTAATAACCCTACAATTTGGGAAATAACAAAAGGTAACTCCTCTTGATTCTGCTTTCGCGGATAAAAACTCACCGACAAAATAAAATCCTATTAATAATCCGAATAAGTAAAAGGCTAATCTGTAACGTAATGACATGTTGTAGTAAAATTAATTTTGACAAAGATAGAAAAAGTTAGAAGTCAGAAGTGAGAAGTTTGTAGTTTTTTATTATTAAAAATTTAAATGAACTTATTCAAACAAAGCATCTTTATTAATTAGATGATAACTTGTATGACTTATATGTTTAAAGTAAAGTCAATCCAATTTATATCGATTTTAAAAAGCAAATAAATAATTTTTACTTTTTTGAAAAATAAAATCCTAACATAATTCTTTTAAAATGTTATTTTTATTACTTTTGAGCAAAATTTTACAACAACAATTATGATTTTTGAAAGACAGAATTTAACTAACGAAGAATTAATTTATTTATATAAAAAATTAGTAAAACCAAGACTAATTGAAGAGAAGATGTTGATCCTTTTACGTCAAGGTAAAGTATCAAAATGGTTTTCAGGTATTGGTCAAGAAGCTATTTCTGTTGGAATAACTTGTGCTTTGGATAAAGATGAATACATTTTACCAATGCACCGAAATTTAGGAGTTTTTACATCTCGTGAAATTCCTTTACACCGTTTATTTTCGCAATGGCAAGGTAAAGCAACTGGTTTTACAAAAGGTCGTGATAGAAGTTTCCACTTCGGAACGCAAGAATATAAAATTATTGGAATGATTTCGCACTTAGGACCTCAATTAGGTGTCGCAGACGGAATCGCTTTAGCCAATAAATTAAAACAAAACGGAAAAGTAACGGCTGTTTTCACTGGTGAAGGCGCAACTTCTGAAGGAGATTTCCACGAAGCTTTAAACATTGCTTCAGTTTGGGATTTACCTGTTTTATTCGTAATTGAAAACAATGGTTACGGACTTTCAACGCCAACTAACGAACAATATCGTTGTGAAAACTTGGCAGATAAAGGTGTAGGTTACGGAATGGAAAGCCATATAATTGATGGGAATAACATTTTAGATGTTTACACAAAAATTACTGCTTTAAAAGCGTCAATGATTGAAAACCCTCGTCCTGTATTGTTAGAATTTAAAACATTCAGAATGCGTGGACACGAAGAGGCGAGTGGTACAAAATATGTACCTCAAGAATTAATGGACATGTGGGCAGAAAAAGATCCTATTGAAAATTTTAGAATATATTTAAAAGAAACAAGTGTTTTATCTGAAGAGGTTGATGAGCAAATTCGTGCTGAAATTAAAGCAGAAATAGACGAGCACTGGGCAATTACACAAACTGCTCCAGAAGTAGTTGCAGATTTAGCTGAAGAATTAAACGACGTTTACATGCCTTATACGCATGAAGAATTTAACCATTCTGATGCAAAAGAAAATATTAGAGTGGTGGATGCGATTTCTCAATCGTTAAAACAATCTATGGAACGTCATGATAACTTGGTTATTATGGGTCAAGATATTGCTGAATATGGTGGTGCTTTCAAAATTACAGAAGGTTTTGTTGATGCTTTTGGTAAAGAAAGAGTAAGAAATACGCCAATTTGTGAAAGTGCTGTAGTTTCAACTGGAATGGGATTATCTATAAACGGACATAAAGCCATTGTGGAAATGCAATTTGCTGATTTCGTTTCTACAGGATTTAATCCAATCGTAAATTTATTAGCAAAACAACATTACCGTTGGAATGAAAAAGCTGATGTTGTAGTTCGTATGCCTTGTGGTGGTGGAACGCAAGCCGGACCATTTCACTCTCAAACTAATGAGGCTTGGTTTACAAAAACACCAGGTTTAAAAGTAGTATATCCAGCATTTCCATACGATGTGAAAGGTTTATTGAATACGGCGATTAATGATCCAAATCCAGTTATGTTTTTTGAACATAAACAATTATATAGAAGTGTGTACCAAGACGTCCCAACTGATTATTACACGATTCCTTTCGGAAAAGCGTCTTTAATTAAAGAAGGAAATGATGTGACTATTATTTCTTTCGGAGCTGGAGTACATTGGGCTTTAGATACGTTAGCTAAAAATCCAGAAATTTCTGCTGATTTATTAGATTTAAGAACACTTCAACCTTTAGATACGGAATCAATTTTCGCATCAGTACAAAAAACAGGAAAATGTATCATTTTACAAGAAGACACTTTGTTCGGTGGAATGTCTAGTGATATATCTGCATTAATTATGGAAAACTGCTTCCAATATTTAGATGCTCCTGTGAAAAGAGTTGGTAGTTTAGAATCTCCAATTCCGTTTGTAAAAGCGATTGAAGATCAATATTTACCAAAAGCTCGTTTTGAAACAGATTTAAAAGAATTATTACAGTATTAGTAAAATTCTAATCCTATAAATTGTTAAAAGCGCACTTGTTGCGCTTTTTTTATGCTTTGTATAAATATTTTTCTGATTTTTTAAGACTAATGAAAAAAATTCACAAAAAATTTAGGAATTCTATTTTTGTTATCTTGCTAAATTAGTATATTTATGCAAAATTTATATATATGGAGATTTTAGCCTGCCCAAAATGTCAAAATAATCAGATAGTTAAGAGTGGAATTGTCAAAAACAGACAAAGATATTTATGTAAATCATGTAATTATTTCTTTAGCGTAAATAAATTAGGTAAAAAAATTGACGATTATTACGTAACAAAAGCGCTTCAATTATATTTAGAAGGTCTAAGTTTCAGAGAGATAGAACGTATTATTGGGGTTTCTCATGTTTCTATTAGCAATTGGGTAAAGGAATTTAAAATTAAAAAACCTGAAAATTCAAATTATCATCCCACTTATAAAATTTTTAACCATCTTGAATTAGTAGAATTCCTTAAAAACAAAGAGGTTTTGTCTGGCGCTGGAATGATTATTACAGAGCTAGGTGACAAGTTTATGCTAATAAAATGGGAACGTTTCAAAGATTAACTATACTTATTAACAGATATATATATCAAAATTTTTTTCATCTGATATTTTTTAGAATTTGGCTCCACTAAACAAATACTAATCAATTATAAGTTATGAAAAAAATATTAACCTTATGTTGTTTTGCAGCTACTTATTGTGGCTTTTCGCAAACATCAACTGTTCCAGCAACTACTACTGCTAGTCCAGAAAAAGAATGGGATATAAGCTGGTATGGCTTTATTCGAACAGATTACATTTGGGATACCAGAAAATCAGCACAAGTAAGAGAATACAATTTAAATCTATATCCTTTAGATGAAGTTTTAGATGTAAATGGAGCTGATTTAAATGATACGGGTGCTTCCAATTTTCTTTCTATTGTTACACGATTAGGAACAAAAGTCAAAGGACCAAATGTATGGGGAGCAAAAATTTCTGGAACTTTAGAAGGAGATTTCTTCGGAAATACAGAAAATACAATTGGTTTATTACGATTACGCCATGCTCATATTAATATGGATTGGTCAAAAACGTCTTTATTAATGGGACAAACTTGGTACCCAACTTTTATTCCAGAAGTATATCCAGGTGTTGCCAATTTTAGCACAGGAATCTTATTTAACCCTTTTGGATGGGCTTCTCAAATTAGATTAAAACAAAACTTCACAAAAGAATTCTCAGGAGCTATAACAGCTTATAAAGAAAGAGAATTTACTACTCAAACTGCCACAGGTGGAACTCAAAATTCAGCATCAATTAATTCATCAGTACCAACAATTCACGGACAATTACAATTTAAAAACAAAAACTGGATTGCAGGTTTGGGAGCAGAATTTAAATCTTTACAACCTTTAACAGAATCTGGTGGAAAAGTTTCTAACGAAAAAGCAACTAGCGCTTCTTTTGTGGGTTATGCCAAATATTCAAATGATAAATTTTCTGTAAAAGCATATGGAATTACGGGAACTGATATGGCAAATTTAGTGATGTTAGGTGGATTTGTTGGCTATACACAAGCCGGACAAGTGGAAACTTACAAATCTTCAAAAACTACTGCTTATTGGATAGATATTGCTAGTACGAACAAAAAAATAGCACCAGGATTATTCTTCGGTATGACAACTAACGACGGAACTTCAAGAAATTTAGCAGCAGGTGAAACAGTTAAATATTACATGAGAGGTGTAGTAGGAACTAGAGTTGTAGAACAAGTTATGAGAGTTTCAGGAAGAGTTGATTTCAAACAAAATAAATTTAGAGTCACTCCAGAAATTGAATATACAGGCGCAACTTGGGGCGATTTAAACACAAATGGCGATGGAACTGCAGATTTAAATAAAAAAGACGTTTCTAATATGAGATTTATGATTTCATGTGCCTATTCTTTCTAATAAAAAAACCAACTTAATAAATTATAAATATGAGCGATAAAAAAACAACAGGAATTTGGAAAGTTATTTCCGCTTCCTCAATGGGAACAATGATTGAATGGTACGATTTCTATATTTTTGGAAGTTTAGCGGTTGTAATCTCAACCAAATTTTTCCCATCAGATAATCCAACAGCAGCCTTCTTATCAACATTAGCAACATTTGCTGCAGGTTTCGTAGTTCGTCCTTTTGGAGCTTTATTCTTCGGGCGTTTAGGAGATATTATTGGACGTAAATATACGTTTATGGTAACACTGCTTTTAATGGGTGGAGCCACGTTCCTAATTGGTTGTATTCCAAGTTATGAAACAATTGGTTTTATGGCGCCTTTATTAGTATTAGTACTTCGTTTATTACAAGGTTTAGCACTTGGAGGTGAATATGGTGGAGCTGCAACTTATGTAGCAGAACACGCACCAGCTGGACAAAAAGGATATTGGACCTCATGGATTCAAACCACTGCTACTGTTGGTTTATTCATTTCTTTAATGGTGATTTTAATTACAAAAAGTACTTTATCAAAAGAAGCTTTTGACGAATGGGGTTGGAGAGTACCATTTTGGGTTTCTATCTTAATGGTTTTAGTTTCTTATATGATTCGTAAAAACATGCATGAATCTCCAGTTTTCGCAAAAGCAAAAGAAGAAGGAAAAACAAGTACTAATCCATTAAAAGAAAGTTTCGGAAATAAATACAACTTAAAATTTGTATTATTAGCTTTATTCGGAGCTACAATGGGTCAAGGTGTAGTTTGGTATACAGGTCAGTTTTACGCCATGAACTTCCTGAAAACAGTAATGAGTGTAGATTCTTCTCAAGTAGATATGCTTTTAGGAATTGCCTTAATTTTAGGAACGCCTTTCTTTATTTTCTTCGGTTGGTTGAGTGATAAAATAGGTAGAAAATACATCATGATGGGCGGAATGTTAATTGCGATTTTATTATACAGACCTATTTACAAACAAATGTATAAAACTACAGATTTAACGCTTAAAACTGAAATTGCAGCGAATACAAAAGTAGTTCCGTCAATGAAAGAAATTGATGCTACAAAAATGGATTCCATTTATACAACTACAAAAACATATACTGATGGAACTGCTGTTGAAGAAATTCAAACTAAACATTTCGAAGCAGGTAAAATAATGCTTGACGATAAAGGAAAAGATAAAATTGAAACAAAAGTTGCTAAATCAATTAATAGTAGCGACAAGTGGATGTTAGTATTCCTTGTGTTTATTCAGGTTATTTTTGTAACAATGGTGTACGGTCCAATCGCAGCTTTCCTTGTAGAAATGTTCCCAGTGAAAATTCGTTACACATCAATGTCGTTACCTTATCACGTTGGAAATGGTATTTTCGGAGGACTTTTACCAGCCATTTCAACTTATTTCGTAACTTCCGCTAAAGATGCTGGAAACCCAGAATTTTACTTAGAAGGACTTTGGTATCCAATCGGAATTGCAGCAGTTTGTTTCGTAATCGGAATGATATACATAGACAGAAAAATTAATACTCTTCACGACTAAAAACATAAAAATATGAACACAATAAAAAAATATTTAGGTATAATTTGGATGGCTCTTGCCGCTGCCGTAGCCTATTATAGTTATGAAATTTTCGGAGGAAAATTTTCAACAGGAAAACAAGAAGATTTAGTTTTTGCAATTATTATTTTCTTTGTTTTATTACCCTTAATCGTTTCTGGATTAGCTATTTTCGGATGGTATTCATTTAAAAACGAATATGAAGATTAATTTGATTTAATTTATTTTTTGTTACTAAAAGCTCTTATTTATTTAAGGGCTTTTTTGTATTTAAATAAGTTTTGTTTTAAAAACTTTATGTAAATTAGTCAAATCTATAATTTAGTTTATAAAATATAACTTCGAGCCTTAGCGCCTTCGTGGCAAAATCTATGAAAAAAAGACACCAACAGAAATTAGTTATCGTATCAATTGTATTGCTCATTAGTTTGAACATGCCAATTGTCTTATTATTTGATTCCTCTAAAAATGTTTTAGGATTTCCGAGTAGTTATATTTTTATTTTTTCAACTTGGTTACTTTCCATTTTAGTTTCCTTATATATCATGATTCAATACAATGAATAGCGTTATTCTTCTAATAATCTTGTCTGTTTATTTGGCCATTTTATTCTACATCGCACATTGGGCAGAAAAAAACAACAACAGTAAATGGACAAATAATCCTTACGTTTATACGTTATCTTTAGCGGTTTATTGTACAGCTTGGACGTATTATGGAAGTGTCGGAGTTGCTGCTGATAGTGGATTAAGTTATCTTCCAATCTATTTAGGTCCAATAATTATAGCGCCTTCTTGGATTTTAATTCTAAAGAAAATTATCAGAATTTCTCGTGTCAATAAAATTTCAAGTATTGCCGATTTTATCTCTTTACGATACGGAAATAGTCGCTTTTTAGGCGCAATTGTAACCGTAATTTGCTTAACTGGAATTATTCCTTACATTTCTTTACAACTAAAAGCAATCACAGAAACCTTTCACATCGTAACTAAAACACCAATAAATTCTCATATTTTTAATGATACCACAACTTATGTAGCTGTTGCTTTAGCTTTATTCGCCTCTTATTATGGAACACGTTATGTCGATGCTTCCGAAAAAAGAAAAGGAATCGTAACTGCCGTAGCGATGGAAAGTGTTTTAAAACTAGTTTTCTTCGTAATCATAGGTATTTACGTAACATTTTTTGTCTTCGATGGTTTTGATGACATTTATCAAAAAGCAAGTTTATTAGAAAATTTCAAAGAAAAAAACACAATCGGTGGTTTGCCTCAAGCCATAAACTGGTTTTTACTTTGTGTACTTTCTATGTTTGCAATTTTTCTATTACCGAGACAATTTCAAGTTTCAGTAATCGAGAATAATCGCGAAAAGCACATTAATACAGCAGTTTGGTTGTTTCCCTTGTATTTATTGCTGTTCAATATTTTTGTGTATCCAATCGCTTGGGGTGGAAATATTTTGTTTGATGGTCAAGAAGTAAATTCTGATGTGTATTCTTTATTAATTCCACAATTATCCAATAATAGAATTTTAACGGTTTTGGTTTTCCTTGGCGGATTTTCAGCAGCGATTTCAATGATTGTGGTTTCGTCAATTGGACTTTCAACAATGGTAACCAACAATATTTTAATTCCTTATAACTTACTTGGAAAATTAAAAAGTGCAGAAACTATTAGTAATAAAAGCATCTTAAATAGTAGAAAAATCGGCATCTTTTCTTTAATTATACTTTCTTATTTTATTTATAGATATTATGGCTTAGATTATAATTTAGTATCCATCGGAATGGTAGCTTTTGTAGTAATTTCGCAATTGGCTCCTGCTTTTTTTGGAGCTTTATTTTGGAGAAGAGGTTCACGTTTAGGTGCCATATACAGTATAATTATCGGATTTATAACTTGTTTGTTCACATTGTTAATTCCATATAGTGTAGGAATTACAAATAGCGAAAATATTTTTATGTTCAATGGTTATTTTAATATCGAATTGTTAAAACCTTTTCAATTATTCGGATTAGATTATTTAGATCCAATTCCACATGCTGTATTTTGGAGTTTACTTTTTAATTCAGTAACTTATTTTGCTGTTTCTGTGAGTTTTAAAGGAAATTATCGGGAAAGAAATTATGCAGAAATGTTTGTAGATATCAACAAATATATCACCAATCATGAAAATGCATTTATATGGAAAGGTACAGCTTACAGAAATGATATTGAGAAAGTTTTAATTCGATTTTTAGGAGAAGAACGCACCAAACGCGCCATGAATATTTTCAACGTAAAATATAACGTTGATAAAAATATTGAGCTGGCTGATGCCCGATTAATTAAGTTTTCCGAAAATTTATTAACCGGACATATTGGAACAGCTTCTGCCAGAATACTAATTTCAAGTGTAGTTAAAGAAGAAAAAATTAGCTTGCCAGAAGTTTTAAAAATTTTAGAAGAATCAAAAGAAAACATTATTGTCAATAAAAAACTAACAGAAACCTCTAATGAATTAAAGGAAATCACAGCTAAATTACAAGATGCTAACGAGTCGTTAATGATAAAAGACCAGCAAAAAGATGAATTTTTAGATACGGTTACACACGAACTTCGAACGCCAATTACCGCAATTCGTGCCGCTAGTGAGATTTTACACGATGATGACGAAATTCCAGAGGAACTAAAAAAACAATTTTTACAGAATATTATCTCAGAATCAGATAGATTAAATCGTTTAATTGATAAAATTCTCGATTTAGAAAAATTTGAAACGGGGAAGCAAATCATACAGCCATCTCAAAATAATTTAGTTGCAACTATTGAAAATTCAATTGAACCTTTACAACAATTAATTAAAAACAAGCACATTACAGTTCATATAGAAAGTAAATCTACAGTAAATGCCTTTTATGATGAAGATAGAATTGTACAAGTGATAACTAATTTATTATCAAATGCGATCAAGTTTTGCCCAGAAATGGACGGATTAATTACCATTCAAATCAAGGAAAAGAATAATTTTATTCATACTTTCGTGCAAGACAATGGAAAAGGAATCCATCCAGATGATTTTGAGGTTATTTTTGATAAGTTTTATCAATCTACCAATCAAAATATAAAGAAACCTGTGGGTAGCGGATTAGGATTAGCCATTTGCAAACAAATTATGGAATATCACAAAGGTAAAATTTGGGCAGAACAAACCGTTAAAGGCGCTTGTATTGTTTTCACTTTGCCAAAAAACAAGAATACAGAAACCGTATAATGATGAAGAAAATTTTAATTGTAGACGACGAACCAAACATAGTAATGTCATTGGAATATACTTTCAAAAAGAATAATTTTGAAGTGTTTATTGCACGTGATGGTCAGGAAGCATTGGATATTGTTAAAACAAATTTTCCAGATGTAATTATTTTAGATGTGATGATGCCAATGGTAGACGGATATGCCACCTTAGAACAAATTCGAAAAGATGTTAATTTATCACACACAAAAGTGATTTTTCTTTCCGCAAAAAATAAGGCTAGCGATATAGAAAAAGGAATGGCTTTAGGTGCAGATGCGTATTTAACCAAACCCTTTTCCATCAAAAAAGTAGTAGATACCGTTTTAGAACTCCTTTAAAATAAATAAATAGTTTCAAAAGGCTAAAGGATTTTTTCTTTAGCCTTTTTTATTATTTTTCGATAAATTCATATATACCTTTTTAGCAAGTTTATTTTCTAAGGCTTAATAATATTCGTTATATTTACGTTATTAATATGAAAATAAAGCAATAGAAATAATGAATTATCAAGAATTATATAAAGAAAGTGCCCAAAATCCTGAAAAGTTTTGGACACAACAAGCCAATCAAATAGAATGGTATAAAAAACCATCAAAAATTTTATCTACAGATGAAAATAACTATCCACTTTGGTTTGCGGATGGTGAAATTAATGCTTGTTATTTAGCTTTAGATAAACATATTCAAGATGGATTTGGAGAAAATATTGCTATAATTTACGATTCTCCAGTTACTCAAACTGTTAAAAAGTATACATACAACGAAGTCAAATCGGAAGTGGCTAAATTAGCTGGCGGCATGTTGTCTTTAGGTTTGAAAAAAGGAAATACAGCTGTTATTTATATGCCAATGATTCCTCAAGCCGCTTTTGCAATGTTAGCTTGCGCCAGAATTGGTGTAACGCATTCGGTAGTTTTTGGTGGATTTGCACCACATGAGTTAGCCATAAGAATTGACGATTGTAAACCTAAAGTAGTTATCACCGCATCATCCGGAATCGAAATTGATAGATTAATTGCTTATAAACCATTAGTTGATGAAGCTATCGAATTAGCAGAACATAAACCTAAAAAAGTTATCGTTTTAAACAGAAAATTGGGAGCCAGAATTCCCTTTAAAAAGTACGATGTTGATTATGATGCTTTAGTTTATGGTTCAGAAGAAGCACCTTGTGTTCCCGTAGAAGCTACTCATCCTTTATATGTTTTATATACTTCTGGCACGACAGGAAAACCAAAAGGAATTGTCAGAGATACAGGTGGTTATACTACGGCACTTAAATATTCAATGCAATACATTTATGATGCAAAACCTGATGAAGTTTTTTGGGCGGCATCAGATGTGGGTTGGGTAGTTGGACACAGTTATATTGTTTACGGACCATTAATCAACAGAAATACAACGATAATTTTCGAAGGAAAACCAATTCGAACTCCAGATGCAAGCACATTTTGGAGAGTCATTGCTGAGCATAAAGTAAATGTAATGTTTACCGCTCCAACTGCTATTCGTGCCATCAAAAAAGAAGATCCAAACGGGGAATTTATAAAACAATACGATTTATCAAGTTTAAGAATCCAGTTTTTAGCCGGTGAACGTTGTGATGTGGCGACATTAGAATGGTATCAAAAACATATTCCTGTTCCTGCAATCGACCATTGGTGGCAAACTGAATCTGGCTGGCCAATGATTTGTAATATGATGGGAGTGGAGTTTTTACCTATAAAACCAGGTTCTGCAGGAAAAGCTGTCACAGGTTATAATATCCAAATTTTTAATGAAAATGGAGAAGAATTAGGTCCGAATGAAGAAGGTTATGTAGTCATCAAATTACCATTACCTCCCGGAACTATGTTAGATTTATGGAAAGATAATGAACGATTCAAAGCAGGATATTTGAATAAATTTCCAGGTTATTATTTTTCAGGTGATGGCGGATTTAAAGATGAAGAAGATTATATTTTTATAACAGGTAGAGTAGATGATGTTATCAATGTGGCAGGTCACCGATTATCCACTGCTGAAATGGAAGAAATTGTTTCTTCTCACCATTCCGTTGCCGAATGTGCTGTTATTGGTATTAACGATGAATTGAAAGGTCAAATACCTTTAGCATTAGTTGTTACTAAATCTGGTGAACACATCGAGAATTTCCAATTGCAACATGAAGTGGTACAGTTGGTTCGTGAACAAATTGGAGCCGTAGCTTCTTTACGAGATGTTATTATCGTACAAAGATTACCAAAAACTCGTTCTGGAAAAATCTTAAGAAAATTAATGCGAAGTATTGTAGATGGTGAAAATTTTCAAATTCCATCTACTATAGATGATGAAGCTATCATTGACGAATTAAAACATGATTTTACACTTGCAAAAATAGGTTCTTTTAAATAAAATAACTATACTTATTTAGCAACAAAAATCTTTTTAGAACAAATAGAATACTTATATTTACATCATAAACGAAACTTTACACGAATGAGTTATTATAAAATCAAAGATTTAGAGAATTACTTCAAAATGTACAAAAAATCAGTACGAGAACCCCGAAAATTTTGGGATAAAGTAGCTGATGAAAACTTTACTTGGTACCAAAAATGGGATAAAGTTTTTGAAGTCGATATGCAAGAAGCAAATTTCAAATGGTTTGTTAATGCTAAAGTAAATATTACTAAAAATTGTATTGATAGACATTTAGCAAAAAAGGGTGATAAAACAGCTATTATTTTCGAACCTAATGATCCTAACGAAGAAGCTTTGCACATATCTTATAACGAATTGTATGTTAGAGTTGCTAAAATGGCCAATGTTCTTCGTGAACAAGGCATAAAAAAAGGAGAT
>CAYWVV010000072.1:0-12824 GCA_964461805.1 uncultured Flavobacterium sp. | reverse complement strand
TTTCCATCATGATTTGAAAACCATAAAAGAATTTTGCTTCTGCATATTGCACTTCATTCACGAAATTTTCTGCTAAGTTTTCATTTACAATTCCGTCAGAAGCAGCGAAAAAAGCTAAAATATGTTTGATAAAATATTTTTCGTCATCAGACAATTTATTATTCCAATCGTTTAAATCTTGAGACAAATCAATTTCTTCCGCAGTCCAAAAACTAGCTTCCATTGATTTATAAAATTCCCATATATCATGGTGTTTAATAGGAAAGATTACGAATCTGTTTTTGTTTTCTTGTAAAATTGGCTCCACGATTGACATAAGTATTTGATTTTTTAACATTTAACGAGATACTTTCTCTAAATTTTTGACTTTACAAATTTGAAGAAATCAATTGAATTATGAAAGCCAAACTTATTCACAATCTGACCAAGTTTTTAACAATCCGAAAGTTTTATAAAGTTAAAAATAATTTCTGTAATTAATTAACAATCAGGTATTTATAATTGGTTAAACAAAACAAAAAAATCGTCTTAACCCGTTGATAATACACTTGCTAAGACGATTTTTGAGATGTTTTTTTTAGAGCTATTTTTTCAAATCTTGAGCGACTTTTTCTAATTCATCATACCATTCCATTCCGAACTTTCTCACCAAGGCTTCTTTTACAAATTTATAAACTGGAACTTGCAATTCCGCACCTAAAGCACAAGCATCTGAACAAATATGCCATTTATGATAATTTACTGCTGAAAAATCAGAGTATTCTTTAACTCGAACAGGATATAAATGACAGGAAACCGGTTTTTTCCAATCTACCAATCCTTGATTGTAGGCTTGTTCAATTCCGCAAAGTGCTGTTTTGCCATCAAAAATAACATACGCACAATCTTTTCCGTCAATTAAGGTTGTTTCTAATTCTCCGTCTGTCCCTATTACATGAGTTCCTTGTGCTTCAATAGCAGCAATGCCTTCTTTTCGTAAAAATGGTTTAACTTTAGGATAAATATCCGCTAATATTTGAGTTTCTTCTTTTGTTAAGGGTGCACCTGCATCGCCATCAACACAACACGCACCTTTACAAGCCGATAAATTGCAAACGAAATCTTTTTCTAAAATCTCTTCGGAAACTATAGTTTTTTGAAGTTGAAACATTCTTTATAATTTAGCTGACAAAGATAGTAATTTGAAGTTAGAAAAAGGAAACCAAAAAATAGAAGTTTTATAATGAAGCGTTAAATTAAAACTCATTTTTAAACAATATGACTATATTTGCAAAAATATTTACACTACAACCTATGGGAATTGACTGGAAAGAAGTTTTTACAATATCAATGATTTTATTTGCCGTAATTGATATCCTAGGAAGTATTCCTATTATTGTAGATTTACGAAGCAAAATTGGACACATTCAATCGGAAAAAGCAACCATTGTTTCGGCAATTATTATGATTGCGTTTTTATTTGTAGGTGAAGAAATTTTAAAACTAATTGGTATTGATGCGAATTCATTTGCTGTTGCAGGTTCTTTTGTTTTGTTTTTCTTGGCTTTAGAAATGATTTTAGGCGTTCGATTATACAAAGAAGATAATCCAACAACTGCCTCAATTGTCCCGATTGCTTTCCCGTTAATTGCTGGAGCTGGAACAATGACAACCTTGCTTTCTTTAAGAGCAGCTTATGACAAAATAAATATTATTATTGCCATTTTAATCAATGTCATTTTAGTATATGGTGTTTTAAAATCGTCAGGAAAAATTGAAAAATTATTAGGCGTAAACGGCTTGGGAATTATTAGAAAAGTTTTTGGTGTAATTTTATTAGCCATTTCTATTAAATTATTTGCCGCAAACGTAAAAGGATTATTTATATAAATTAAAAAAAATAGAATGAAAATATTTACCTACATTGTTATTGCATTATCTCTAATCACAATTATTTTTAATGCTACAAAAATTAATTTCGAAAAACCTTTTGAAGGAGAAAGCACGATTGCTATAATCGGAATTGTAGCTTCTTTTTGTGCCGTTCTTATTGTAACTTTATTTACAGTTGCAAAGAAAGTGGTTGATCAAACAAAATAATAAGATGTTTGACGTTTTAATCATTGGCGGTGGCGTTTCTGGAGTATCAGCAGCTTTAATTTTTGGTTCAGCTAAAGAGAAATCTTTTATGGCTGATAAAAAAATTGGTATTGTGGCGCATCAAAAAAGTTCTTCCTTACAAAAAGCAATTTTCAATAACGCTTACGGAATTACTCCTGGAAAATTAGGCAGCGAATTATTAGACGAAAGTGTGGCGCATTTATCTGAAATTTACCCTCATATTACTCAAATTTCGGAAGAAAAGGTTTTAAAAATATCTGGCGAATCTGGAAATTTCACAGTTTTAACAAACAAAAATAGTTATCAAACAAAAATAATTTTGATTGGTATTGGTGCTGGAAATCCATTTACAATTGCAGGTTTAGAAAACCACATTATTCCACATAAAAAAGCAGCTCCCGAGAAAAACAGAATTCAGTTAGAAAATAACGACCATTTAGTTACAGAAGGCATTTACGCAATAGGAACTCTAGCTGGACACAGAAGTCAACTTGTAATTGCAGCGGGAAGTGGAGCAAGTGCAGCAACTGATGTTTTAACTTTATGGAATGACAACAAACCCGTTCAGGTACATGACGCGGTAAAAGCATAAACTATTCTTTTTGATATACTTTTTTATATTCTTCCGCTTTTGAAATCAGAAATTGTAATAAAGTCATTTTATCAGAATTTTGAACAGCTTCTTTTGCTTTGGAATCGAAACTACAAAAATTTAAAAATTCTTCTACATCTTCTGATTGCAATTTCAAACTTGAAACCAAAAAATCTGTAGTGTAACTTTGAACCGTAAACGTTAGAAAATCAACAGGTTCTTTTTTATTTACATGTGTTTTATCTTTGTTTACAAACAATCCAATAATCAATTTACCAATGGCAATAAAATCCATTCCATTTGGAATAGAGCCATCATTAAAATGCACACTTGGTTTATTGTAGGGAAGTACAGGCATTCCGTACTTCATTCCTTTTAAAAAAGGTTGTTTTTTTTCTACCACAACTTCTTCAATCTTTATAGATTTCTCGAAAAGTACAACATCTAAACTTTTATTGAAGTCGAATAACGAATCGACATATAATTTTACAACCTCGTAATTTTTATGGTAAAAAGTAATCCAATTTCCAGAACTAGCTTTGATTTCAAAAACACCTTCAGCATTGGTGTTTACAACTTCTTTATTGCTATTATTAATTACCTCAACAGAACTGATTGGTAGATTATTTGCCATAACCTTTCCTTTTATTTTCTGAGCGAAACAATTTGGAAAGAAACAAAAACATAAATAAAGAAGCGTAATTTTAATTTTCATACTTGAAGTTTAGTGCTTCAAAATTAAAAATAAATATACTAGCTAATCGTTAAGTAAAAGACAAAGTATGTAAATATTTTCTTAAATTATTTTTGCTTTCTTAAAACTTTATGTATCATTTTATCTTTTGGAAGTACAATTTGATAATAGGAAGTGTCGTTAAACAATTGCTTAGAAAATTCGGCGTACAAATAGGTTAACACTTGTTCCTTTTGGTCAGATAAATTAAAAAGCAATCCGTTTGAAGTCACATATTCTTTAAATTGATTGAAATATGTATCCTTTTTAAACAATTCTTTTTTAAGTTCAGATTGGTTCATTTTAGTAAAAAAACTACGATTTTCATCCAACTTTTCAAATGCATAATAGCTCATAATATCAGATTGAAGCAATAATTCTAAACCTTCTTTATTATGATTTCTTTCAATGGGCACGAATACATCAGGAATAATTCCGCCACCACCATATACAATTCTTCCTCTTTTGGTTTTAAACTTTAAACTATCGGCTACTTTGATGCTATCGGCTTCGTATAATTCGCCACTTAAGAAACGTTTTTCAAATTCATTGAAGTATTTTTCACCTTTGTCTTCATAAGGCTTTTGTATGCTTCTTCCTGAAGGTGTGTAATATCTTGCAATGGTTAATCGTACCGCCGAACCATCATTCATTTTCATCTCACGTTGTACTAAACCTTTGCCGAAAGAACGACGACCCACTATAGTTCCTCTGTCATTATCCTGAATCGCACCAGCAAATATTTCACTTGCAGAAGCGCTGTTTTCATCAATTAAAACATATAATCTTCCTGTTTCAAAAACGCCTCTATTTGTGGCGTAAGACAAATCTTCTGTTCCTTTTTTATTTTTAGTTTTTACAATTAGTTGCTTGTCTTTTAAAAATTCATCTGCCATGGCCACTGCCATTTCTAAATAGCCACCACCATTTTCTCGTAAATCGACAATTAACTCTTTTGCGCCTTGTTTTTTTAGCGAAACTAACGCTTTATGAAATTCATCATAGGTAGTTTCTGCAAATCG
Source organism: uncultured Flavobacterium sp. (assembly GCA_964461805.1). Taxonomy (GTDB): domain Bacteria; phylum Bacteroidota; class Bacteroidia; order Flavobacteriales; family Flavobacteriaceae; genus Flavobacterium. The sequence goes on along the minus strand of CAYWVV010000072.1, from coordinate 8,377 downwards.
GTTGACTTTAATATAACCTGTTTTTTCGTTAATTTTTGTTGCCACATCAATACTTTTCACGGGAATCAAATCTCGAGTAACAGTAACTTTAAATTTTTTATTTTCTGATTTTCTGTAAACTATTAAATTAATAGGACTACCTACTTCTCCTTTTAAAATGGGAAATAAGTTTTCGGATTGGTATTTTTTCTTAAAAAGTTGTTTGTTGTTGGCGAATAAAATTCTATCACCCGGCTTTATACCTGCTTTAGCTGATGGCCCATTTGGAATAGGCTTTATTACTGTTAATGAATCTTTATACATGTAGAAATTCACACCAATTCCTACGAAATTCCCTTCCATACTTTCTGCAACGGAAGCCAATTGGTCTTTTGGAATATAAATAGAATGTGGATCGAGATTTTCTAAAATCCCAGTAACGGTTAAATCGACAATAGAATCGGTATTGACTTTGTCAACATATTCAGTATCAATAAAATCGATTAATTTGTTTAGTTTTAGTTTTCCTTCGGTTTTTGTACCGATTTGAGCATTTTTCAAAACATCAATTTTATTCCCTAATAACAATCCTCCTGCAAAAGACAGAGCGATAATTAAAGGGATAAAAACATACAATTTATTTTGCGGTTTACTCATGTATTACATGTAAATGTTCAGCTTCTACGCCGGCTTTTCTCAAAAAATCGACACCTGAAGTATCTTTATATTCTTCTAAATACACTACTCTTTTAATTCCTGATTGGTGAATTAATTTACTACAATCTTTACATGGTGAAAGTGTAATATACAATGTAGCACCTTCACAAGATTGTGTGGATCGCGCTACTTTCAAAATCGCATTCGCTTCTGCATGAAGCACATACCATTTGGTTAAATTTTCTTCGTCTTCGCAGCAGTTTTCAAATCCACTTGGCGTTCCGTTGTATCCATCAGAAATAATCATTCTATCTCTAACAATAATTGCGCCAACTTGTTTGCGTTTGCAATAAGATAATTTTCCCCATTCGGTTGCAATGCGTAAATAGGCTTGATCGTATTTTATTTTTTTTTCTTCTTTCATGTTAAATTTTGCCACGAAGGCACTAAATCGCTAAGTTTTTTTTTGTTTTGCGCATCTCTGTGAAATAACTTTTTACCCAAAAATTTCACTTTGTATAATCATTGGTAAAACTACACCAATTATAAATGATGACAACACTAAAGCCCAATCTCTTTTTGAAAAACGAAAAACCGTTTGTACTAAATAAGCAATTATTAAAACAACAACTACTACGATTATTTGTGCGGCTTCAATTCCTAACGCGAATTCTAATAAAGGGATAAGTTTTTCCGCTCTGGTTCCCACCATAATCGTATTAAAATAATTCGAGAATCCTAAACCATGAATCAATCCAAAAAACACTGTAACTAAAGCTACAAAAGTAATACTTTCTTTTTTTCCAGATTTCCCAGCGGTGAACAAATGAAAAATAGCGGTAATTAGAATGGTTATTGGAATAAGAAATTCTACCACATTCACTTGAATTTTTACAATTCCGAAAACAGATAAAAACAACGCTAAAGTATGTCCGATAGTAAACAGAGAAACTAAAAGCAATACACGTTGCCAATCTTTAAAGGCGTACGGAACCATTAGAGCAATTAGAAACAAAATATGATCATAGGCACCAATGTCTAGCACGTGCTTTAATCCCATATTGAAGTATATTAAAAATTCTTGCATATTTGTAGGTTAAAATGGTTTTTCAAACTTACAGAATTTTAGGGAAATAAAAAAGCGACATTACTGTCGCTTTTGTGATATTATAACTTATCGTTTAACTTTTGTTACTTAAATGATTTTATGTAATGCTCAATTCTTGACAAAATCAAATAATCCACAAATTCATTTAAACATTCCTCTTTCTTTTTTATACAGTTTTCTGAACGTATCAATTCATAATACCTCTTTTTTAACAATTTTTTAGTTTTCTTGTAATTTCTAGTTCGCTTAAAAATTTCAAATTGTTCTTTTCTAAAAGTTTGTAGTTCCTCAAACGTAAATGATTTTTTAGCTATTAAAATTCCATTTTTTATATCTATTAAATAGTAATTATTATAATCTGTTTCATAATTAGAGCTTTTTATTTTTTTGCCTATTGGTACTAAAAACAAACCTGTAAGCCATTTTATTTTTAGTTTCCCGTTTTTCTGATTAAAATTAGTAATTACACTTTCAAATTTCACAGGGTACATTAAAACATTTATATGAGTTGGGTTTATTTGTCCTTCCTCATTATCTAAATAAAATTGTTTTCTTTTTTCTTCACTTATAATTGTATCTTGAATTTTTATTTCTAAATCACTTAAAATCATTTCATTGTTTTCAAACTTATAAGTAGCTCTGTAACCTCTATGAAGATTTGAAGATAAAACTGAAGTTTTTGGTTTTAAATTCGGATTTCTTTCAAAGTAAACTTCAAGCGGTTGATCAATTAATTTATAAATAGAATCATCTATAATAATTAAATCTTGTTCCTGATTTTGTGAATTACACAAGTTCACAAGTAAGATAATAAAGCAAGTAAAAAATTTCATAATATATTTCTTTTAAAACCATTCTATATACTAAGATGTTCTTTTTAACCTAAAGGTTGGAAGGCAAATTAAAACTTTTTAAAAATAAAAAAGCGACATTACTGTCGCTCTCTAATTTTAACTTATTATAACATTTTATATATTATTATAACTTATTTCGCTTGCTCCATAAATTCTTCTGCTTTTTCTACCATGTTTTTCACACCGCAGAAAAACGGCACACGTTGGTGCAATTCAGTTGGAACAATTTCCATCGTTCTTCCGAAACCGTCTGATGATTTTCCACCAGCTTGTTCGGCAATGAATGCCATTGGATTACATTCGTATAACAAACGTAATTTCCCTTTTGGTGCTTTGGAACTTGTTGGATAAATATAAATTCCACCTTTAATCATATTTCTATGAAAATCAGATACTAAACTTCCAATATAACGAGATGTATATGGTCGGTCTTCTTCTTCCGCTTGGCAATATTTGATATAATCTTTTACACCTTGAGGAAACTGAATGTAATTTCCTTCATTTACAGAATAAATATTTCCGTTTTCTGGAAATTTCATATTGGGATGTGACAAATAAAACGTTCCGATAGCTGGATTTAATGTAAACCCGTTTACTCCATGACCTGTTGTATACACTAACATGGTTGAAGTTCCATAAATCACATAACCGGCAGCTACTTGAGCCGTACCAGGTTGCAAGAAATCTTCTAAAGTTACTGGCGTTCCAATTGGTGAAACTCTACGATACACAGAAAAAATAGTTCCCACAGAAACATTTACATCAATATTTGAAGAACCGTCAAGCGGATCCATTAATACGACATATTTGTTGTTATGACTTTTATCTGAACCTTCCACAGTAATAAAATCGTCGTTTTCTTCAGAAGCAATTCCGCAAACAATTTCTCGGTTGATTAACGTTTGAATAAAAACCTCATTCGCATACACATCCAGTTTTTGTTGGTCTTCCCCTTGAATATTTTGATCACCTGCCGCGCCTACAATATCTACTAAACCTGCTTTATTTACTTTATAGTTTACCACTTTCGCAGCCAAACGAATAGAATTGATAATTCGGGATAATTCGCCAGACGAATATTGAAATGCATTTTGATTTTCGATGATAAACTCACCTAATGTTTTATTTCTTTCTTCCATTACGAAATCGATTGAGTTGAATTGTTTCGCAAATTTACACAAATTTATATGAAATCCTTAAGGTGTTTAAAAATTTTAAAAAAAGCCCTAAAACAACGAAAAATTAAAATTTAATTTAAAAATATAAATTTTTGTTATATTTTTAAATTCTTTTTTCAAAACAAAAGCTATTAAGTACATTTGCATAGTTTTATAACATTTTCAACTTTACAAACTGTACAATTATATCAAAATATATGTTACAAATTAGAAAAGGAACACCAGAAGACATGCACGATGTTTTAGCATTGATTACAGAATTAGCCGTTTATGAAAAAGAACCTGATGCCGTTGTGATTTCAACGGAAGATTTAGTACGAGATGGCTTTTCTGAAAACCCTTTATTTCATACTTTTGTAGCGGAAGTCAACGAGGAAATTATTGGCGTAGCTTTATATTATTACCGATTTTCAACATGGAAAGGAAAAACCATTCATTTAGAAGATTTAATTGTTAAAGAAAACAATCGAGGAACTGGAGCTGGTTTTGCGTTATATTCTGAAATTATCAAACAAGGTAAAAAAGACAATGTTCGCAGAATAGAATGGAATGTTTTAGATTGGAATACACCAGCCATTGACTTTTATGAAAAAAGTGGCGCAAAAGTTTTATCAGATTGGCGAGTAGTTCACATGGACGAAAACGGAATTGAAGCTTTTTTAAACAACTAACAAACACAACTTAAGATAATAGCATGGAAATTTTCAAATTTGGTGGTGCATCAGTAAAAGATGCGGCTGGAGTAAAAAATGTATTGGAAGTATTAAAAACAGTAGGACATGAAAATGTGTTATTGGTAATTTCAGCGATGGGTAAAACCACAAACGCGTTAGAAATTGTGATTAAAAATTACTTTGACAAGTCTAACGAATTATATGCTTCGCTTCAAGATATTAGAAAATACCACAATCAAATTCTTTTAGATTTATTTGAAGATGAAGAACATGAAGTGTTTTTTGATATCAATGCTCATTTTGACGATTTAGAATATTTTGTAAGAAGTAACAAATCACCAAATTATCCTTTTGTATACGATCAAATTATTAGTATTGGAGAATTAGTTTCAACCACAATTGTAAGTCATTATTTAAATTTTGCTGGTATTTCTAATCAATGGTTAGATGTACGTCAATATATAAAAACAGACAATAATTACCGTGATGCAAATGTAGATTGGGAGCACACTCAAAAATTAATTTCGAAAATCAACAGAAAGAAATCTTTATTTGTGACTCAAGGATTTATTGGTGCGGACGAAAATAACTTTACTACTACTTTAGGTCGTGAAGGTTCGGATTATACTGCTGCGATTTTTGCGTATTGTTTAGGTGCAGAAAGTGTTACGATTTGGAAAGACGTTCCTGGAGTTTTAAATGCCGATCCAAGGTATTTTGAGAATGCCGTTTTATTAAATCAAATTTCGTACAGAGAAGCGATAGAATTGGCTTTTTATGGTGCAAGTGTAATTCACCCGAAAACGTTACAACCTTTACAGAAAAAAGAAATTCCTTTATTCGTAAAGTCTTTTATTAATCCGACTTTACCTGGAACAAAAGTGAGCAAAGGTGTCGATTTAGAACCAAAAACTTCTTGCTTTATTGTCAAGAAAAATCAGGTTTTAATTTCCCTTTCTTCTATTGATTTCTCTTTCATTATGGAAGAAAACATTAGTGAAATTTTTGCTTTATTCCATAAATATAAAATCAAAGTGAGTTTGATTCAGAATTCGGCGATTAGTTTTTCGGTTTGTGTGGAAGACAAATTTGACAAATTTCAAGAGTTAAAAACCATCTTATCAAAAAAATTCAAAGTTTCCTATAATGAGAATGTTTCCTTATATACTATTCGCCATTTTGATGCTATTTCTGCGGAAGTTGTAGAAAAAGACAAAAAAGTATTGGTAAAACAAATTAGTAGAGAAACGTTGCAAATTGTAACGCTTTAAATTTAAAGAGCCAAGGAAAAAGTAAAAAGAGCCAAACTGAAAGTGATAGATTTCGCAAATTAAAACTGTCACTTTTAATAGTATTTCTTAAAACAACTTAGATGTTTTGGGGCATGATAAAATTTGCCTGTTACATTCTTTTAGCCACGAATTCTCGAATTTAATAATCTGAAAACTTATTAAAATTGACATTGTCGATTAATAATTCGAATTAAAATTTTCAACACAAATTACCAAGTGTTGATTCGAAAATTCGTGGCAAAAAAACTAAACACCTAATTAACATAAATTTAATTAAGAGTTTTAATTTACTTCAATTATTTAATTTTCAGATGTTATTTACTTAACAAACAAGCTATTACTTTGCCGAAACAATACAGAACGTATTATGGCAAGAATAGTTGATGTTGTAGTGATTTCAGACACCCATTTAGGAACTTATGGCTGTCAGGCGAAAGAACTCCTTTCTTATTTAAAATCTGTTTCCCCAAAAACGCTAATTATTAATGGTGATTTCATTGATATTTGGCAGTTTAAAAAAAGTTACTTCCCGAAACCTCATTTAAAGGTTATTAAAAAAATTATCGATTTAGCTACTAAAGGTACCGAAGTGGTTTACATTTTGGGAAATCACGATGAATTTTTACGTCGATTTGCTGATACGAATTTCGGAAATATTGAATTGACGAATAAAAAAATCATGACGCTTGACGGCAAAAAAGCGTGGTTTTTTCATGGCGATGTTTTTGATGCTTCTGTGCAACATTCCAAATGGATTGCCAAATTAGGCGGTTGGGGTTACGATTTCTTAATTCGTTTAAACGTTTTAAGTAATTGGTTTTTAACTCAAATGGGAAGAGAAAAATATTCCTTTTCAAAAAAGATCAAAAACAACGTAAAAAAAGCCGTAAAGTTTATTGGAAATTTTGAAGATGCTGCAACAGAATTGGCCATTGAAAATGATTTCGATTATGTGATTTGCGGACACATTCACCAACCTCAGATTAGAAAAGTAGAGAATAAAAAAGGAAGTTGCGTGTATTTGAATAGCGGCGATTGGATTGAAAATTTAACTGCTTTAGAATACCACAATGCCGAATGGAAAATTTACACCTACGATAAAAATGATTTTCTAGACGAATTAGAGCACGAAATGAACGATATTGAAATGAAAAATATCGATGAATTAATTAAAGAAGTTGTTGCATTTAACTAAATAAATTATGAAAATTTTATATGCCGTACAAAAAACAGGAAATGGTCATTTAGCCAGAGCTCAAGAAATCATTCCTATTTTACAGATTTATGGAGATGTGGACATTTTAACAAGCGGAAGTCAGTCGCAAATTAATTTAGGATTTCCTGTGAAACATGATTTTAAAGGGATTTCATTATTTTATGGAAGTAACGGAAATGTGTCTTTTTTGAAAACATTCTTTAAAAACAATTACTTCAAATTTATTTATGAAATATTAAAACTAAACGTATATAAATACGATTTGATTATTAACGATTATGAACCAATTACTGCTTGGGCTTGCAAATTAAAAGGTGGAAATATCATTTCTTTATCTCATCAATCGTCTTTGTTTTTTGAAGAAACACCAAAACCAAAAAAATTAAAATGGTTAAGTTGGAAGATTTTCAAGAATTATGCACCGGTAACTAAAAAATATGGGTTTCATTTTAAAGAATACAATGATGCGATTTTCAATCCGGTTATTCGAAAAAAAGTTAGAAACTTAAAAACTTCAACAAAAGGAAATTACATTGTATACTTGCCCTCCTTTTCAGATATTAAAATAATTAAAGAATTAAAAAGAACTTCTGCGAATTGGACCATATTTTCAAAGCATGCAAAAAGTTCCTATACTGCTCATAATTGCACGGTTTATCCAATAGATGAAAACGAATTTTTAAATGCATTTGCAAATTGCCCAGGTGTTTTATGTAATGCTGGTTTCGAATTGCCTTCAGAAGCATTATACTTGAAAAAGAAATTATTCGTAATTCCTATCAAAAAGCAAATAGAACAGGAATGTAATGCATTAGCTTTAAAGGAAATGGGCGTATTAACTTCAAAAAAACTAGATTTTAATTTAATTGAAATGTGGACCTTATCGAACAGAATTATTCCAGTAAATTATTCGAATAACATTGAAAAAGTGATAGAAGAAATTGTATTAGAAAACACTTCCTTCGATACGGAATTTTTATTCATATAAGCTGGACAAAGAGCAACAAAAAAAGGTAGTAGTTTTTTCAATATTTATTTGTGGTTAGTAAGTAGTTGCTCTTTTCCAGAATAAAAAAAATCCCAAACAATGTTTGGGATTTTTTATGCTTTATTTTAAAATTACTTCTTTCCAGAAGCTTCTAAATTTCTTTCAATTTTATGGTCTGGTCTTGTCCATTTTGGTTTTTCGCCTAACGCTTCAAATTTTGAATCTGCGGCTTCAACCGTTTCTGGTTGCATTTTTTTGATGAATGGTTTTTGTGGATTTAAACCTAACATTTCAAACATTTTCATATCTTCATCCACATCTGGATTTGGAGTCGTTAGTAATTTATCTCCTGCAAAAATAGAATTCGCACCCGCAAAGAAACACATCGCTTGTCCTTCTCTACTCATGTTTGTTCTTCCTGCAGATAAACG
>CAYWVV010000071.1:0-13421 GCA_964461805.1 uncultured Flavobacterium sp. | reverse complement strand
AAATTCCTGCGATAATTCTATACCAACCCCAAGGTTTAAATCCGTATTTTTTGATAATTTCTATAAAAAATTTAATCGCTAAAACCGCTACCACAAAGGCAACCACATTTCCAACGATAAACATTTTGGTGTTTTCTTCTGATTTTAGAATTAATTCGAAACCTTTTAAACCGCTTTTATCATACGTTTTCAAAAAAACTGAATAACACGTTACAGCTAACATGGTTGGCACCGCTAAAAAGAACGAAAACTCCGCTGCTGCTTGGCGTGTTAAACCTTGTTGCATTCCGCCGATAATACTTGCTGCACTTCGGCTTGTGCCTGGCATCATGGCTAAACATTGCCAAAAACCAATAGCTACGGCTTTTTTAATCGTAATGTCTTCTTCTTTGTGAATGGTTGGGTTTTGAAAAAATCTATCAATAAATAATAAAATGATTCCGCCAACAATTAATACAATAGCAATTGGAGTTGGATGTTCTAAAACGGCTTCAATTTTATCATCGAATAATTTCCCTAAGATTAAAGCGGGTACAACAGCACAAGCTAATTTGATGAAGAATTGTAGTTTCGAGAAATCGAAAAACTTTTTCCAATACAATACCACAACCGCTAAAATGGCTCCGAATTGTATCGAAACTTGAAATAATTTCACAAATTCTTCTTTTTCAATTCCGAAATAAGAGCTTGTAAAAATCATGTGACCTGTTGAAGAAACGGGTAAATACTCTGTAATTCCTTCAATTATAGCAATTATAATAGCTTGTAGTAAATCCATATGACAAAAATAATATTTATTTTATAAAACTAGTTAATAAATTTTTATACTTTTATAAAAACGTTAGCTCCAAAACGAAATGAAATGTATTAAACTATTTCTTCTACTCTTTATTTTTTCTTCCTTAGCATTGTCTCAAAAGCAAACTAATTTTGAGACGGTACAAAAGCGTGTTCAAAAAAACTATTTTACTGAACCAAAAGCAGCGTTAAAAGATGTCATTCTATTAAAAAAGTTAGCCAAAACAAATAGTGAAAAAAACACCGCCTTTCAATATTTGGGTTATGTACACAATTTTTTAGGCCATACAGATTCTACAAGATTTTATATACAAACTAGGTTAAATTTTGCTAAAAAACATTTTAAAAACACCAAAGATTATTACCAAGCTATCATTGATTATTCTAATCAAGGAATGGAAATTATTGACAGCTATGTTTTAATTAAAGAACTCACCGAAGGATTAAGCGATGTAAATGAACAAAAATTTCCTAAAGAAAAAGGATTGATGTTTATGCTTTTAGGCGATATTTTACTTAGAGATGGAGAAGTGGATAAAGCCAATAATTATTTTGATAAATCATTTGGCTTAATTACAGGAAAATTAGTTGAAGTAGATTATTATGTAAGAAAAAGTAGCATTAGTATAAAAAAACAAAATTATATAGAATCTAAAGGGTTTTTATTAAATGCATTGAAGTATGTAGATAAAAAAACCAGTTATGCGTATCCGTTAATTTTAAACAAATTAGGCTATACTTATGTCATGCTTAAAGACACAAAAAAAGCAAAAGAAACCTTATTAGAATCTGTACATTTTCAAAACAAAAACGGATTTAACAATTTAACATCCGAAGCGTATTTGAACTTGTATTATTTAGCAAAACTTCAAAACAACCACACTTTAGAAAAAAACTATTTAACTAAAGCTCTGGAAACCAATCAAGATGATATTTATTTAAAAAAAGACATTTATTTAGGATTTAAAACATTTTATGCAAAACTAGATGATTTGGAGAACGAAAACAAGTATTCCCTAAAGTTCAACAAATTAAATGACAGCATATTAAATCTAGAAAGAGGAAAATTAAAATCAGATATTGAATCGCGATTTCAATTAAAAGAAAGCATAAAAGAAATAGGTCATAAAGAAAAAATCATTAAAAAAGATGCGAGAATTAAAGTATTGTATGGTTTAGGTATCGGATTACTTTTTCTTTTAATTGTTATCCTACTGTTTATTTATTTTTATAAAATAAGTATTCAAAAAAAATTAAGAAATAGCCAGAAAAAACTGCATGAAGAGGAATTAAAATTAATGCAAGAAGACCAAAGAAAAGAAATTATTCAAGAAAAATTTAAGGAAAGAAAAAAACTTTCTATGGAATTACATGATGGTATTGCTAACGAAATTGGCTCCCTAAAATTGAATATTTCGAATGACTCCGAGCTAAATAACGAAAATTTAGATGCTATACTTTCTAAAATAGACAAGCTGTATAATGATGTTAGGAATTTTTCTCACGAACTAGATCCTGAAAATATTACAGAAGTTGAATTTTCACAATTGGTAAACAATTTATGTTCATTAATTGAAAGAAAAGGCATCAAAACAAATAAAAAAATACTCATTACAAAAGATATAGATAATTTAGATGAGTCTATTTTAATTAATTTATATAGAATTTTACAAGAAATCATAAACAACATCATCAAACACGCTAAAGCAACAGAAGTACAACTTGAAATATATGAAGATGAAAAGGAGTTGATCTTTTTTGTAAAAGATAATGGTGTTGGTTTAACAAATCCTTCTATAGAAAAAACGGGGATTGGATTAAAAAACATAAAAAAAAGAGTAGAGTTTCTTCAGGGCACCTATGAATTTACTAATTTAGAAAAGGGCACATCAATTTTAATTAAGATTCCAAAAAAGGTAAAATAAACCATACCCCTGAAAACAGTTACTTAATGTTAGTAATTTATAGTGAATTTTGCTGATATTAATTCAAAATTTATCTATTATGAAACTAACTTTATTCTATTTTTATACCACAATCCTTTTTTTGGGGCCAATTTTGTCTTTAAATGCTCAAAATAATTCAACACAAAACGTAGATGACTTATTAACAAGTACACAATGGAATTCCCTCTTCCCAAAAAGAGCAGGAACTTATGGAGCGCATCCTCAAGGTTATATTACCGATTTTTATTCTTATCTGAATTTTAAACAAGCCGTCACAGAAATGAGTGATTATTTAGTTCAAATTAGAAAAAAGCCTGGTGTTTGGGGAGAATTAACAACTGTTACAAAAAAATCAACCAATCAAACTTATAACTATTCACAAGTGGATAGTTGGTGGTATACCAATCCAACACCAGAAGTTGTGATTAATGTAGATTTTGCTGATTTTGTAAATACAAATTCTGCTTTTAATAACAAACGAGAATTAGCCGCTTTTTTAGCAAATATTTCAAAAGAAACAACTGGCGGATGGCAAACTCCTGTGGGTGGAAATTCTGCTGGTGATTACGCACAATGGGGTTTATATTTTGTTCATGAAGTAGGTTATACGAGCAGTAATTCTGCTGGAACTTATTCACAAGCCAGCACTGAATATCCACCAAATCCAGCTAAAGGATATTATGGTAGAGGTCCAATTCAATTATCATGGAATTATAATTACGGTCAATTTAGTAAGTTTCTTTTTAATGATGTAACAGTTTTACTTAATAATCCCGATTTAGTACAGCAAGATGGCGTTTTAGCATTTAAATCTGCTATTTGGTTTTGGATGATGCCTCAATGCCCTAAGCCTTCCTGCCACCAAGCCATGCAAGAATTATGGTTGCCTCAAGCTGGAGAATATACCTCAACAAAAATGTATAAAAAAGGATTTGCACATACAAACAACATAATTAATGGTGGTTTAGAATGTAGAAATACTTCAACAGCAGCTTTCACACAAAAAGTAGTATTGCGATCAGAATTGTATAAATATTATTTATCCATTTTAGGGTTAACACCTACTGAAATTGCTCTAGAAGATTCTGGGAATTATTCTACCTTGTGCTATGAAAATAGTTCTAATACTATGCAAGACTATCTAAGTTGTTCGCAAGTTGTTTTGAATACTGAAAATTTTGATTTAAATTTATTTGAGATTTATCCAAATCCAGGAGATCATGAATTGTTTGTAAATCACAGCGATGTCATAAATTCAATTGAAATATATAATGTTTTTGGACAAAAAATAAAAACATTTCAACCTAATTCATTAAACGTTAAATTAAATACTGAAAATTTTCCATCAGGATTTTATTTAATACAAATCAAAAGTCAAAAAAATCAGGCCGTTATAAATTGGATCAAAAAATAAGTACAAATTAAAAAAATGAAACACTTTTACGTTTTATTTTTTTTTAATCAGGTAGTATGAATCAAAAAATATTAATTGTTGACGACCATAAAGTTTTCTCCGAAAGTTTGAAAATGGTTTTAGAGAACCACAATTTCGATGTTAAAAACCTTAACAATGCAGAAATAGCTTTAAAATATTTAAAATCGGAAGCATATGATATTGTTATTACTGATGTAGAAATGCCTGAAATAAATGGTTTTGATTTTATCAAAAAAATCAAAACCATTGAAAATGAATTACCAAAAATTCCTAAATATATTATTCTTACTAGTTACTCGAAAATTAAAATTTTTAAACAATTTTACAACCTAGGTGTACATGCTTATTTAAGTAAAAATGTATCGCAATTAGAATTATTAAATGTGATAAAAAAGGTGTTGAAAAACGAAAAATACTTTGAAAAATCAATTTATGATGCATTTATAAGTTCCAATACAGAAACAAATTCTGTAGAATTTACAACAAGAGAATTAGATGTTCTTCAGTTAATATTAGAAGAAAAAACAACTAGTGAAATTGCTGAAAAACTTAAAATCTCACCTTTTACAGTTGAAGGCCATAGAAAAAATTTAATGCAGAAAACCAATTCTAAAAATGTTGTTGGCTTAATTAAATATTCTTTATTAAATAACATCATTTAACACTGCAATAGTTTCTTTTCGAAACATTAATCAATAGAATAAGTAGTTATAAATTATTTATAATTACTAAAATTTGAAGTAAAACAACACATCACTAAACCTACAACACCCTTCAAATTTAAAGAAGTCCCCGTAATTTTCTTTGTTTCATAATTAAAATCATTAAACACAATCGGGGATTTCTTTTTTCAAGAAAACCACCCCCTGAAAACCATTGGTTTTAATAGATTAATAATATTGAATTTTACCACATTAAAATTTAAAAAATAAAAATCAAGTAAATCATTTTATTAAAGTTGAAAATCACACTTGAAAAACAAATGTTTTTTTAACTAATTGATTGAGTTGTTTTTATGAATTATTAACCCTAAAGCTAATTTATGAAAAATTATTACATCATCTTATTCTTAGGTAGTTTCATCAACTGTTTTTCGCAAGTTGGTATTGGAACTACAACTCCAAACGCTGCACTAGACATTAATTCAAATAATCAAGGATTGCTTACGCCAAGAGTTGCACTAACCGCATCAAATATTGCATTACCTGTTATAAATCCAACTGGAAATACACTAGCTGTAAGTACTTTAGTTTACAACACGGCTACTTCGGGAACTGCACCTAATACTGTTATTCCTGGATATTATTATTGGGATGGAACAAAATGGCTGCTACTTACAAGTCAGCCTTCAACAAGTAACCAAGACTGGACAATCACAGGTAATTCTGGAACAAACTCATCCACTAATTTCATTGGAACTACAGACAATATTGATTTCGTATTCAAAAGAAATAATTTAATTTCTGGTAAACTAACTACTTCAAACACCTCTTTTGGCGTGGAAGCTTTATCAAATACAGGAACTACAGGCTTAAGAACCGTTGCAATCGGTGTAAATACACTTAAAAACTTAACTTCAGGAAGTGACAATGTAGCAACTGGATATGGCGCATTAGAAGCCAACACAACTGGATTACAAAACGTTGCTGTTGGTTCATCTAGTTTATCTTTAAATACAAGTGGAAGTTATAATACTGCAATAGGATATAATGCTTTAACAAGAAATGCATCTGGAATTTTGAATACTGCGGTTGGAAATTCTAGTTTATTTAATAATCTTGGTGGTAACAATAATGTAGGATTAGGATATTCTGCATTACAACGCAACTTTTCTGGTTCTTATAATGTTGGCGTTGGTACAAATGCCATTTATAATAATCAAACAGGAAATAATAATGTTGGAATTGGTGAATCTGCCTTAGAAAGAAATACAAACGGTAGTAATAATGTTGCCCTTGGATCTTCAAGTTTATTTAACAATCAAGGCTCTTCAAACAATACAAGTATTGGTCATGAATCGCAATTAAATAATTTATCTGGACAAAACAACAACTCCTTAGGTTATCAAACTTTATTCTCTAATAGCGCAGGAAGTAGCAACATAGCTATTGGAAATCAATCTTTATTTTTAAATAGTTCTGGGTCTAGAAATATTGCAATTGGTGAAAACTCTGGAACAAATATTACTAATGGTACTAACAATACATTTGTTGGTCATAATACAGGAACTACCATAAGCACTGGGTCAAACAATACTATAGTTGGTTCAAATGTTAGTTTACCAGCAGCAACATCAAATACTATTGTTTTGGCTGATGGAGCTGGAAATAGAAGAATTAACGTAGATGCCAACGGTAATGTGGGTGTGGGTACTACAACTCAAACTGTTAAATTGGAAGTTAATGGAGCAGCTGCAAATTCTAGTACTTTTAATGCTGGAGCCTCAACAACAATTGACTTAGCAACTAGCAATTTAGCAACTACATCTGCATCTACTAACGCTATTACATTAACCAACCTAAAAGATGGCGCTGCCTATACTATTATTTTTTCAAGTACAACTGCTACTGCAGGCAATGTAGTGTTTACGGCGGCTGGTTTTACTTTTGCTTATATGGGTACATTTCCAAGAGTGACTGCCAAAAGACATATTTACAGCATAATAGTTTCTGGAACGGTTTGCTACGTTTCTATGTCAGTAGAAAATTAATAACTTAAAATCCACATTACCTATGCTTTTTAAAAACAAAAATTTAAAAGTTTTATTTATAATTATTAATTTATTTATAGTTATAAATACACAAGCGCAATTATTTGGTGGACAAATAAGACCAAATCGAATCGTTGGATCAATAGCTGCTTTAAACTGTGGTTCAGCTACAAATATTGGCACATTGGTTGGAGGACAAGTTGCCACAGGCGTTAGTACTTCAGTACCATATACAGGAGGAAATGGAGGCTATTATCTTGGGTTGAGTATAGCATCAACAGGAGTTACCGGATTAACTGCCACACTTACAGCAGGTAACTTTGTTGTGGGTTCAGGAACATTAGTATTTACCATTACAGGAACGCCATCAAGTATTACTGGAGGAACAGCTTCCTTTACTATTGTAATTGGTGGGCAAACTTGTATTTTTACTAGAACTGTTAATCCAGCACCACCATTATGCAATGTGTCTGGTGCTAGCAGAACCTTAACAGGTTTTGGAACGTTTCCATTTGGTATTGGCTCTGTTACAGCTACTGCTCTAAATGGAACAACTACATTTTCTTTTACTCAAACTGCATGTTCTGTTTCTGTTGCCACAGGTCCATTTTGGTCAAGCGGCACCTCAGATGGTGATTTACGACTAACTTTTTCTAATCCTTTTACTGGTAGAATAATTATTGTGGCAAATGCAATGGGTGGCGAGCAACTTTGTGTGACAAATGAAACGAGTGGATTAGCGGTAACGCCTACACTAACAGCGGCTTGTAGAACATTTATTTCAGGAAGCTGTGTTCGATGTACTTGGTTAGGAGCTCCTGATGCAACTGGAAATGTAGGCTCAGGTCACGGAACATTGAGTTATAATATTAATAATTCCGCATCTGTATTATTAGATTTTAGTGCGTTTTCTGGCGCAAGTAATAACGGTACCATTTATTCATTACAATTAATATGTAATTAGACTAAAACTGTTATTTGTTATTTTAAAATATTCAATTGGAATTTAATACATAAAAAATGAAAAATCGATTACTTTTAATTTTACTTTTTATATCACAAAATGATTTCGGACAAACTGTTCTTGAAGCTTTAGAGGGAGGAGTTGTTAATACATGTTTTTCATCTTCAGTAATAATTTCCAAAACACCATGCAATACTGTAGCTGGAGCAACATTAAATGACGACCCAGCCACAACAATGGGGACAGAATATAATTGGACAGGAGCAACTGGCTTTATAGATGGAGGAACTGTTAGAGCCATAGTTGAAATAAACGGACAATGTTGGTTTGGAAGAAATGCCATAAATCTTCCCACAAATTATCCTGCTCCCGTTTTTCCAACAATGTCAGATTTAGATACAGGCTGGAGTGGATTTTTTGCTAACACTTATTTAGCAGGACATGGAAGACTATATCAATGGAAAGCTGTAATGAATTACATTCTTCCTTTTACAAGTGGTACTGCTTCTATAAATAACTATACCGCTTTAGAAAGAGGACGAGGAATCTGTCCGGTTGGATGGCATGTACCAAGTGATTGTGAATGGCAATACATGGAAAATTATCTTAAAGTTCCTTCACAATATTTAAATAAAGAATTGCCATGGAATTCAAGAACATTTCCATCAGCAACCAATACAGGCTCTGGTACATTTTTAAGTTCTATACTTCCATCAGTACCTAATAATCAAACAGGTTTTACAGCATTAATAAGAGGTTATTTAGACAGATCTAACATGTGGGGAAGTCCTCAGATAACTCATTTTTGGACTTCAACATTACACACTTATAATCCTCTTCATAATTTATCCGGTTTTTTTAGCAGATCACTATTAACGGCTTATGTAGGAATTCAGAGATCCGGAGAATCTCCAGCTAATGGTAACTCCCTCAGATGCTTAAAAGATTAATTCTCTAACTTTACTAAAAAGTAAGAAAACAACATTGTAACTTTTAAATATTTCAATTATCTGATTACACTATTTTTCTAATTACCTGAAAATTAGACCCAATAAATATTTTGTGCTAAAAAAATGAATTTTTTAATCAAACACCCCTGAAAACCATTGGTCTTTAATTATTTCACTGAATTAAATTTATGATTATTAACATCTAAAACTAATTTATGAGAAATTACTACATTATTCTATTATTGAATCTTTTCATCAACTGTTTTTCACAAGTTGGGATAGGCACTTCTTCGCCTAATGCTGCATTAGACATTAATTCAAACAATCATGGGTTACTAGCTCCAAGAATAGCTTTAACGGCTTCAAATTTAGCTTTACCTGTTACAAACCCTAATGATGGAGTATTAGTAAATGGTACTTTAGTATTTAATACTTCAACCGCAGGAGTTTTCCCAAACAATGTTATTCCGGGATATTATTATTGGAATGGAACACAATGGATGTTGTTAAACAGTCAAAATAGTCCATCAAATCCTGATTGGTCATTAACTGGAAACTCGGGCACAAATGCCACAACAAATTTTATTGGAACAATTGATAATATTGATTTTGTATTAAAAAGAAATAATTTAATTTCAGGTAAACTAACTACTTCAAACACATCTTTTGGTGTGGAAGCATTGTCAAATTCAGGTACTACAGCACTAAGAACCGTAGCAATTGGTGTAAATTCACTTAAAAATTTAACAACTGGAAGTGATAATGTAGCAACGGGTTATGGCGCTTTAGAAGCTAACACAACTGGATTACAAAATGTCGCAATTGGTTCTGCAAGTTTATCCTTAAACACAAGTGGAAGTTACAATACAGCTTTAGGATACAATGCCTTAACAAGAAATGCCTCTGGAATTCAAAATACTGCTGTAGGAAATTCTAGTTTATTCAATAATCTTGGTGGTAATAATAATGTAGGTGTAGGATATTCCGTTTTGCAAAGAAATTCATCAGGATCTAGAAATGTTGGTGTTGGTACAAATGCTGTATATAATAATCAAACAGGAAATAATAATATTGGTATTGGTGATTCTGCATTTGAAAGAAATATATCTGGAAATAATAATGTAGCAATAGGCGTTTCAAGTTTATTTAATTCTAACGCGTCAAATAACACAAGTATTGGTCATGAATCGCAATTAAATAATTTAACAGGACAAAGTAATACATCATTAGGTTACCAATCACTATATACAAATAGTGGCGGAAGTAACAATACAGCAATCGGTTTTCAATCTTTGTTTACTAATATAACAGGAGCAAATAATACGGTGTTAGGTCATAATGCCGGTTACAATGTTACCACTGGAACTAATAATATTATTATTGGCTATAACTCAGGATTAAGTGTTACAACTGGCTCAAACAACACCTTGATAGGTTCAAATTTCACCTTACCAGCCACTATAACTGGAAATATAATTTTAGCAGACGGATTTGGAAACAGAAGAATTAATGTAGACCAAAATGGAAATGTTGGAATAGCAACAACTACTCCAACTGCACAATTTCATACGACTGGCACCATCAGACATGAAAATTTAGGAGGAACAGGGAACAGAATGGTTGTGGCAGACGCAATAGGAAATTTAAGTACGCAAGCCATTCCTGGAGGCGCTTCATTAAGAACAGTTACTTCCAGTACAACTCTATTACAAACTGACAATGGTGGATTTGTATATATAGATTCTGCTACTGCTACAACGGTTACAGTTCCCTCAACACTTACTATTGGCTTTAGCTGTGTAGTGGTTAGAAAAGGTACTGGAAACGTTAACTTTGTTGGATCTGGCGTTACATTACAAACTGCAAGAGGATTAAATGCGAGAGCACAATTCTCAGCATTAGGCGTTATTAAAGATACCGGTACAACAGCAACAATAACAGGTGATGGAATTTAAAACAAAAAAAAGCAAAGTTGTATTTCTGCTGTTATTGTTTTACAATTTATCAAATGCTCAAACTGTACTTGAAGCCTTAGAAGGTGAAACTTGGAACAACGCGAAATGTGCTAATAAAACAATCTCTCAAACATCTTGTTCGCAAGTTGTTGGTGCTATACTAAACGATGATTTAACAACTAGCTTGGGTAAAGAATATGACTGGAATGGAGCAAATGGAAATATAGTTGGTGGAACTTCAAGAGCATTAATAGAAATTGGCAATCAATGTTGGTTTAAAAGAAATGCAGTAAACTTACCTTCTAATTTTAATCCTTCTCCAAATTGGGATTACGACATTTCAGATATTGATGTTGGATGGAGTGGCTATTACCAAGGTGGACCGTTTTTAAATGAAGGCAGATTGTATCAATGGAGTGCCGTTATGAATGGAACAACTTATGAAAGATCCCAAGGAGTTTGTCCAACCGGATGGCATGTTCCAAGTGATTGTGAATGGCAATTTTTAGAAAATACCTTAGGAATGAATTTAAGTGACCAGCAATTTGAAGGACTTAGTTTAATTGGAAGACAAACCGGAAATGTTGGTTCTAAACTATCTTTATTTGCTTCAGCAGGAAATAATTCTTCTGGATTCTCTGCGCTACTAACTGGTTTTAATACAACTGAAGATACTTTTCAAAACAGAGGGGCAACAAGTGATTTTTGGACCTCAACAAGAGATACTAGTTTGATGCCAATGCCTGGATTAGCGCATTTTGCAAGAAATATATACTACGGTAATAATGGAGTAAGAAGATATAGATTTAATGCAAAATATGCAATGGCTGTAAGATGTTTAAAAGATTAATTATGATAAAATGGATATTTTTAGCCTTCTATAGTTCATTTATGCTGGCAAATAATAAAATAATTATTCAAGGAAAATTTCTTGACATAGACCAGCATGAAATACATTTTCTAAAACTAGAACAGTTTGAAATTGGTAGCAAAATCATAGCCACAACTACTTTAGAAAATGAATCTTTCAAATTTGAATTACCTAGTAACACGCAACCTGGTGTGTATAGATTAAAATACAGTCCAACAAATCCAAATAAGTATTTTGATATCATCATCAATGGAATGGAAACCTTAATTGAAGTAACCTATAAGTGTAACCAACCAAATATGTTGCCAAATTTTAATTTACAGAGTGAAAATTACATGTATTACTCTTACCTAGAACATCAAACAAAGTATCTAGAAATCTTATCCATTTCACAATATTTTCTGCAAAACTATCCAAATCCAAAAGAAACCATTTACAAACAGGTTCTAAAAAATTATTACAGTCAATGTGAAAAAATAAAAAAAATTGAAAAAGAATACCTAAAAAAAAATGAAAAGTATTTTTGGGCAACTTCTCTTATCAAAAACAAACCTATTTATTTTCAAAATAATTTCACAAACAACGAATTAATAGAAACTGAAAAATATCAGAATTACTGGAATTTTATTGATGTTTCCAATTCAAAATTATTAAACACGCCTCTGTTTTCTGATCATATTTTAATGTATTTACAATACCATTTGAATTCAAATCTTAAACTATCGAATGAAGAAATAGAAATCGGATTAAAACAAAGTGTTGATAAAATACTGATGCATTTTTCTTCTAATGAAGCTGCTCAAAAATTTGCAATATTGTATCTACTAAAAGGATTTCAAGAAATCGGATTCAATCAAATTGTAACCTATATCGACAACAAATATCAAAATTTAGTACTAAAATATAGCAGCCAAAATGAAATTGAAACGTATTTAAATAGAAAAGAGACTTATGAAAAATTAAAACCTGGAACATTAGCTCCAAAAATAGAATGGAAAGGAATAAATAAAGACGAAAAAAGCGGCCTGCATCAAATAAAAGCCAAAGAAATCGTATTAGTGTTTTGGTCTAGTGAATGTCCGCATTGTGAAGAAACCATGAAAAAATTAGACAACTGGGCCATTAACAACAAAGACAAGGCTGTAATAGCAATTGGAATTGAAACGGAAAAAGAGAAATATTTTGAAAGTATAAAAAAGTATAAAAACATCCAATTTTATACCGATTTTAAAGGTTTTGAAAGTATTCCTGTGAAAGAATACGCAGTAAATGCCACTCCAACTTTTTACTTAATAGATGAAAATAAATTAATCATAAAAAGCTATGATTATTATCCTTTTAACTAATTTAACAGAACAGAAAATGAAAAAAAAAATTAAAGAAATACTATCGGAACTAGATTATATAGAACTCACGCTTCTGTTTGTTTTTATTTTTTGTTTAAGTACAGCTATGTTTTTATTTTATAATTTATAACTATCCTTTCCAAGAAATTACTTTTTTTTAAGAATAGAATAAATTGTAATTCCAAAACCAATTAAAACAACCGTTGGCGCTAATCTGATTCTTCTGAAATTATATACTTCTTCATTGAAAACATTTGGGTTTTCATTCGCACCACCACTCATTAAAATGAAACCTATGGCAATCACAACTAATCCGATGATTAATATTTTATAATTCGCAGCACCGAATAAAAATTCTTGCTTGTTTGTATCTTCTTTCATAATTTTTAAAACTTTTTACTTGGCTCTTTTTACTTTTTACTTGGCTCTTTTTACTTTTTACTTGG
>CAYWVV010000070.1:0-13551 GCA_964461805.1 uncultured Flavobacterium sp. | reverse complement strand
ACAAAATACTAAACCCTTGATATAAATATGGGATTTTTTGACTTCATGACCGAGGACATCGCAATTGACCTTGGTACCGCGAATACACTAATAATTCACAACGATAAAGTTGTAATAGATAGCCCTTCAATAGTTGCTAGGGACCGAATAACTGGAAAAATAATTGCTGTTGGAAAAGAAGCCAACATGATGCAAGGAAAGACACACGAAAACATTAAAACAATTCGTCCATTGAAAGACGGAGTAATTGCCGACTTTGATGCGTCTGAAAAAATGCTTCAAATGTTTATCAAAAGTATTCCAGCTTTAAAGAAAAAATTATTCACTCCTGCCCTACGTTTGGTAATTTGTATTCCATCTGGAATTACCGAAGTGGAAATGCGTGCTGTAAAAGAATCAGCAGAACGTGTAAATGGAAAAGAAGTATACTTAATTCATGAACCAATGGCTGCTGCAATTGGTATCGGAATAGATATCATGCAACCAAAAGGAAACATGATTGTAGATATTGGTGGTGGAACAACAGAAATTGCTGTTATTGCATTAGCAGGTATTGTTTGTGATAAATCGGTAAAAATTGCCGGTGACGTTTTCACAAATGACATCATTTACTACATGAGAACACAACACAATTTATTTGTAGGTGAAACAACCGCTGAGAAAATTAAAATTCAAATTGGTGCTGCTATCGAAGATTTAGAAAGTGCTCCTGAAGATATGTCTGTTCAAGGACGTGACTTATTAACGGGTAAACCTAAACAAGTAGATGTTTCTTACAGAGAAATCGCTAAAGCCTTAGACAAATCTATTCAAAGAATTGAAGATGCGATAATGGAAACGCTTTCTCAAACTCCTCCAGAATTAGCAGCAGACATTTACAACACTGGTATTTATTTAGCTGGTGGTGGTTCGATGTTAAGAGGCTTAGACAAACGTATTTCATTAAAAACAGATTTACCAGTTTACATTGCGGAAGATCCATTAAGAGCCGTTGTTAGAGGAACAGGAATGGCACTTAAAAACTTAGCAAAGTATAAAAATATCTTAATTAAATAAGCACGTAATACATGCAGCAAATTATAAATTTTCTTATAAAAAACAGCTATAAATTGCTGTTTTTGCTGCTTTTGGGTGTTTCATTAACACTTACGGTAAAATCACATTCTTACCACAGAAGCCAGTATATCAATTCTTCCAATGCCGTGTCTGGTTATACCTATAACCAAATTAGTAGCGTGAAAGATTATTTTGGACTACGACAAAAAAATGACGATTTAGCCCGAGAAAATGCCCGTTTAAAAGAAATTCTTTTCAATAAAAAAGACACGGTTTTAGAAAGCAAAATTGTGGTTCCAGATGAATTGTCAAATTTTGTGGTACGACGAGCTAAAGTGATTAAAAATTCTTATAGCAAACAAGAAAACTTTTTAACTTTAGACAGAGGAGCCTTTGAAGGATTAAAACCAGATATGGCTGTAATTAGCGATAGAGGCGTAGTCGGAATTATTGAAAAAACTTCAAAAAATTTCTCAACTGTTATTAGTATTTTACACACCAAAAATCCATTAAACGGAAAAATAAAAAATTCTGATCATTTTGGTTCGATTACTTGGGATGGAAAAAATGCGGGTTATGTGCAATTGATTGATGTGCCAAAATTAGCCACCTTAAAAAAAGGAGACACAATTGTTACTGGAGCACAATCTGCCATATTTCCTGAAAATATTCCAATTGGAAAAATTGACAAAATTTTTGAAGAAAAAGCAACAAATAAATTTGTAATCAATATTCGATTATTTAACGACATGACTTCTTTAGGCTATATATACGTCGTAGAAAATAAAAAGAAAAAAGAGATACAAGATCTGGAATTAGAAACAGAAAAAGATCCAACTAAAAAATAATGAACAGTAACTTCATTTTAAACTTAATACGCTTTATTGTTTTATTGACGATACAAATTGTTGTTTTAGAACAAGTCAAATTTGGTGGCTGGATAAATCCTTATTTATACATCCTCTTTATCATTTTATATCCTATTAACTCCAACAAATCTGGTTTTATTGCCGCAAGTTTCTGTTTAGGTTTAATTATGGATTTGTTTTGTGATAGCGGCGGAGTTCATGCCACGGCATGTTTACTACTTGCTTATTTCAGACCGGGATTTTTAAAATTTGCTTTTGGTTTAAGTTACGAATATCAAACCATTAGAATTGCTGATAAGTTATCGGTAGACCGATTTACGTTTATCATGTCAGCGATTGTATTTCATCATTTAGTGCTTTTTAGTTTAGAATTATATCGTTTTGATTTGTTTTTTGAAGTCATCTCACGTACAATTCTAAGTACACTTTTTACGTTTGTAATTTGTATCATTAGTATCTATTTAATTAAACCAAGCAAACGATGAGAAAGACTTTATTACCAACCATTATCATTGTTTCTTCGGTAATTTTATTGGCGCGTCTTTTTTATTTACAAATTATCGATGATACGTTAAAAATTAAATCAGAAAACAACGCTATTAAAATAAAATACGATTTTCCTGAAAGAGGTTATATATATGACAGAAATGGTAAACTTCTAGTAGCAAACCAGCCTTCATATGACATCATGGTTGTACCAAATGAAGTTAAAGAAATTGATACGCTTGAATTTTGTAGAATTCTTCAGATTACTAAACCTGAATTTTTAGAAAAAATCGCAAAAGCAAAAATCTATAGCCCAAGATTACCCTCTTTATTTCTACCACAATTGAACAAAATGGAATTTGCTGGTTTTCAAGAAAAAATCAGAAAATACAACGGGTTTTACATTCAAAAACGTTCACTTCGAGAATACCAAACCAAAAATGGAGCCAATGTTTTTGGTTTTATCACTCAAGTAAATGATGCTATTATTGCAAAAAAACCTTATTACAAAAGTGGTGATTTAATTGGGCAACAAGGTGTAGAGCAAGCTTATGAAGAAATTTTACGTGGGGTAAAAGGCGTGAAATACATTTTAAAAGACAAACACAACAAAGAAATCGGTTCCTATAAAGAAGGAAAATTTGATACTATTGCCAAACAAGGAAGTGACCTAACCTTATCTATTGACGGTGAACTTCAAAAATATGGTGAAGAATTAATGGTAAATAAACGTGGTGGAATTGTAGCAATCGAACCAAGTACTGGTGAAATTTTAGCTTTAATTACAGCTCCAACCTACGATCCTGCTTTATTAGTTGGAAGACAACGATCTAAAAATTACACCAAATTATACAACGATTCGATTGCAAAACCATTATACGATAGAGGATTATTAGGTGAATTTCCTCCTGGTTCACCATTTAAAATTTTAACTGGATTAGTTGGATTACAAGAAGGTGTTATCAACGAAGAAACTTCTTTCACTTGTAGCCATGGATTTTCTTACGGCCGAGGCGCGTTTATGAAATGCCACTGCCCTGGAGGAGTTATCAAATTAAATTTTGGAATTTATAAATCCTGTAACACTTATTTCGCAAACACATACAAACGAACTATAGATAAATATAAGAAACCTAAAGACGGAGTAACAGCTTGGTCAAACCATTTAAAGAGCTTTGGGTTAGGTGATTTTATGGGGTACGATTTACCAACTGGTAGAAAAGGCCATATTCCAACATCAAAATTTTATGAACGCTTTTATCCAAATGGTGGCTGGCGTTCAAGCACGATTATTTCTAATTCTATAGGTCAAGGTGAAGTTTCTATGACACCTATTCAATTGGCAAACATGATGGCTACTATAGCAAACAGAGGGTATTATTACACACCCCATATTATCAAAAATATCAAAGGAAAAAAAATCGATTCCAAATATACAACCAAACACGTTACTACAATTGAAAGAAGACATTTTGACCCTGTAGTAAACGGATTATTTGACGTGTACAACCATGGTACCGCTTATGGATTAGGCGTTGAGGGTATAGAAATTTGTGGAAAAACCGGTACTGCAGAAAATTTTGCAAAGATAAATGGAAAACGAGTTCAACTTGAAGACCATTCTGAATTTGTGGCGTTTGCCCCAAGAAATAACCCTAAAATTGCAATTGCTGTAATTGTAGAAAACGGTCATTACGGAAATACTTGGGCTGGACCTATTGCAACTCTAATGATTGAAAAATATTTGAATAAAAAAATTACTCGAAAAGATTTAGAAAAAAGAATGTTAGAAGGTAATTTAAATTGGCAATACCGAAAACTATATCCCGCTAAAGATTCTATAAACAAACCGAAATTAACTAAAGTAGATTCGCTTCGAATGAAGTTAAAATCGAAAAAAGAAATTGAGGAAGAAAAAAAGAATAAAGCAGCAGGTAAGAAAAAAGATTCAGTAAAAAAATAAAATGAAGAACCAAGATATAAGTAATTCCATCGATTGGATAACCATTTTGTTATACATCATCCTTGTTGTTTTTGGATGGATGACTATTTATTCTGTAACGGTTCCGCCAGATCAAGAATACACGTTCGATTTTAGCTTAAATTACGGAAGACAAATGATTTTTATGATCATTACCATTCCAATTATTTTTGCCATTTTATTTGTCGATTCAAAAATATTCGAAAGATTCTCCTTTGTGTTTTATGGTATTGGAATTGCCCTTCTTCTTGGATTATTTGTTTTTGGAGTAAGTAAAAAAGGACAAACCAACTGGTATCAATTTGGTGGTTTTGGTTTCCAACCTTCTGAGTTTGTTAAAACAGCAGTAGCTTTATTATTATCGAAATATTTGAGTGATGCACAGGTAAATTTAGCTAAAAGAAATTTCCAATACATAGCTTTTGGTATAATGGGCTTACCCATTTTCTTGATTTTAATGCAACCCGACGCAGGAAGTGCGATGATATTTTTATCCTTAATTTTTGTATTATACAGAGAAGGCTTACCAAGCTGGTACTTATGGACAGGTGCTATTTCTATAGCTACATTTTTATTAGCTTTAATCATAAAACCTATATATCTCATCTCATTTATTGGTGTTTTTATGATGATTCATTATATTTTCAACCGATTAATTTCTAGAAATCCAATTGTTTATGGCTTGATTTTTATTGCCATTTCTGGGTTTGCTTTTTCGGTGAGTTATATGTATGATAACGTTTTAGAACCACATCAAAAAGACCGTATTAACGTACTTTTAGGAAAAGATGTGAATATGAAAGCCGAAGGATATAACTTGAATCAATCGATGATTGCCATTGGTTCTGGAGGTTTACTTGGCAAGGGCTATTTAGAAGGCACACAAACCAAAGGTGGTTTCGTACCAGAACAACACACCGATTATATTTTTACAACCGTTGGTGAAGAATGGGGATTTGTTGGAAACCTATTAGTAATGAGTTTATTTGTGTGTTTATTTATAAGAATTTTATATTTAGCCGAAAGGCAAAAAACACGATTTAGCAGAGTCTATGGTTATTGCGTGGCTACGTATTTGTTTACCCACTTTTTTGTAAATATTGCGATGTTAATTCGTTTGTTCCCAACCATTGGTGTACCACTACCCTTTTTCTCTTATGGTGGGTCTAGTTTATGGGCGTTTACTATTATGCTTTTTATCTTTATTAAGCTAGATGCGAATAAAGTGAATGAGTGGTAGGAATTAAATCTTAGTTTTTTTTGGAATTAGTTATTATTTTACTTGAAAAAGAAGAGAAATGAAGAATCACATAAAAACAATTCTACTACTATTTCTAACTTTGCTATTTGGACTTTTTATTCATCCAAAAAAAGTTTATTATGAAGCAACAATTACAGGAAAAGTTATAGATAAAGCTGGAAATCCAATTCCCAATGCAATTGTTTGTAGAATGGAAAAAGAATTTTATAAAAACAAAAAAATTGGCTCTATAGAATTAAAATACATCACAACTGATACTGTAAAAACAGATCAAAACGGGATCTTTAAACTAGATAAAAAATCAAGAATAGATTGGTTTCACACACCATTGGATTTACCAATTGGATTTTGCTATGCAAATTTTGAAATTAAAAAAAATGGCTTCAAAACTTACAAGACAAAATTTGGAGAACTTAAACAATTTAAAAAAGAAAATTGTTATGCTTGTGAAAAAATTAAATTCACACCCATTATAACTCTGATAAAGAATTAATCAGTTCCTAAAAACTCCAACCTTTATAATCTCAATACATTCAAATTTTTATTATATTTGTAGTAAATACTTTTAATTATGAATATTTTATCAAGAATTTCTATTAATGCTAGCATAATGCACGGAAAGCCGATAATTCGTGGTATGCGCTGGACTGTTGAAATGATTTTAGATCTATTAGGTTCTGGTATGTCGATAAATGAAATTATTGAAGACCATCCCGAATTAGAAAAAGAAGACATTTTAGCTTGTATTCAATTTGCCAAACTTCAAATATCAGGTCAATCAATAGATAATGTTGCCTAATGATTTTTTTGTGCGATGTTCATATTTCGTTTAAATTAGTAAAAACTATAGAAAACATGGGTTTTACTTGTGTTCACGTTAATTCAATTTTGGATAAATAGCATACAAAAGATGAAGACATTATGAGTTATGTTGATAAAAACAACATGATTTTAATTTCTAAAGATTCAGATTTTAAAAATAGTCATTTCATTAAAAATTCTCCAAAAAAATTAATAAAAATAAATTTAGGAAATATTTCTAACGTTGAATTAAATACAATTATTGTAAATATTTTCCCAGAGATAACAAAAACAAACTCCGAAGCTTCAAATTTTATTATTGAAATAAACAAAGAGTATAGTACAATTACAAAATCGTAATATTTTAAAAACTCCAACCTTTATAATCTTTACTGACTTCTAATTTGTTTTCTGTAGCATCGTCTAATTTTGGAAAAAAGTCAATACCCGTTTTTTGCTCAATTTCGTCCACAGAAACTACGAATTCATATAACGGTTGATTTGATTTTTCGTGTGGCACTAAAAAAGCTATCATTCTGGTTTTGTCTTTCGTTAATAAAACTTTATAGAAATATTTTGGCACAGAAACATCTTCTTTACCGATAGTTTCTAAATCTTCGGTTAAAACACCTCCAGTTACTACGTAAATTCCATCATATTTTCCTGCCCAATAACGGACTTTATTTTCTAAACGATTCCAAACTCCGGCATTAAAATCGTATAATTGTGGTGAAGCATTACTCGTGAAAAACGTTTCATCATATAATTCCTGACTTTGTTTTCTATCACCAGCTGGACACAAATGTCCTTTAGTATAACCAGATTTTTTATAATTCCCCCAATGCGCTGATTTTGTTGTTACGATTGGATCTTGTTCAAAAAGCGGCCGTTCTAATTCCGTATATTTCCATTTTCCGTCTTCTAATTCATAGGCCACCCATTCACTTTGTTCGTGTTTTTCAACATAAGAAAACGTATAGCCTTTATGTTCATAAACAGCATTTGTAGTTGAAGTTGGTAAATACGAAAAATCAGTATTATTTGAAGTTGCCTCAGAAGTTGGTACAATTGTTGCATCTGTGGTTTCTGTTTTGCTTTCATTTTTAATTTGACAAGATGAAAAAGTCAAAACGACAAATATATTTAAAAAGAATTTTCGCATAATTAAGTTTATTATCTTTGTAAAAGTACACAAAAATATGTTGAACTTAAAAATTGAAATTATGAAAAAAATAGCACTGTTACTAACCTTTAGTTTGTTCCTAACCAATGCAATTGCGCAAGAAATAAAATCAGATTCTTTAACAAAAGCCAATGATTCTATTCAAAAAATGCAATTTGCCAAACTTGAAAAAGACAAATTAGAAGCTTTAAAAAATGAAAAGGAAGCTGCTAAAGAAATGGAAAAAGCCCAGAAAAAAGCAAAAGAACAAGAAAAAGATTTAGAAAAAGCAAAAAAAGAAGCTGAAAAAGAAAGAAATGCCATTGCAAAAGAACTAAAAGCTTCTGAAAAAGCAAGAAAAGAAGCTGATAAAGAGCGTAAAAAAATTGAAAAAGAAAGAGAAAAGCTAACTGATGCTAGAGATAAAGTAGCCGATTTAAAAAAAGATATCAGTAACAATAGAGAAAAAATAGAAAAGGAAAAAACAAAGTTTGAAAAAGACAAAAAGCGAGGGAAATTATCTCCAAATGATGAAATAAAACGTCAAGAAAAGATAGAGAAACTTCTTGAAAAAAGTTCTGATTTACAAAAAAAACTAGAAAAAGCTCAAATTAAATTAGATAAAATTAGATAAGCTTTTAACACTATTATAAACAAAAAATGCCATTCAAATTGAATGGCATTTTTTGTTTTATAAGACTTCAACTATTTTGAAGCTAATTTTTTCTCTTTCATTTTTTTAGCCTTTTTAGTTTTTACTAAAGTGGCGTTTAACTCTTTCGATGTCAAATCGGTTAACACATTTAAAGTTTCCGTCATGTACACGTCTTTTACTAATTCTGCGTGCCATCTGTCGCGTTTTTCTTTTAGCAATTCATCTTTTGCCATTAATTCTAATTCGTAAGGCAAAGAAGTAAACGTTAAATTGTTTTTATACTTTTCTATCGCTTTAAATTTCTTAGTTTGTGCTTCAATATCGGCTAATTCTTTTTTGTAAGTTTTGTAATTTAAACTAATTACATTGTCTTCTTTTCTATTGTTAATCCATTTCGCATTTTCAGAAATTAGATTAAAACTTTCATTAGAGGCAATTCTGTTTTTACTATTAGCAATAACTTTATCAAAACTCATATTTAAAGGCGTGTATATTGCTGGTTCAATTTTATCCCAAGGCAATGCACTTTTTTCGTCTTTTTCTCCGGTTTCCATAAAACTAAATCGGTCTGGCATAACAATATCACTTTTCACACCTTCTAGTTGCGTAGAACCACCATTTACTCTATAAAACTTTTGAGTAGTTGTTTTCAATGCTCCTAAATCGCCGTATTGATTTCCACGTACAAATTCGTTTAATTCAAACACATTTTGAACGGTTCCTTTACCGTAAGATTGCTTACTTCCTATGATAATTCCTCTTTTATAATCTTGAATCGCAGCTGCAAATATCTCTGAAGCAGAAGCCGAATAATTATTAATCATCACTACTAATGGACCATCCCATTGTACTTTTGGATCCGTATCTGGTAATACTTGTGCTTTTCCACCTGCTGGTTTAACTTGCACCACCGGACCTTTATCAATAAACAAACCTGTCATTTTCACTACAGTTTCTAATGAACCACCTCCATTGTCACGTAAATCCATCACAATTCCAGAAACATTCATAGCTTTTAATCTTTCCACTTCTATAGCTACATCTTTAAAAGCATCTCTTTGTGATTTGTTTTCAAAAGATTGGTAAAATTTAGGCAAATAAATCACACCGAATAATTTCCCATCTTTGTTTACCGTTGTCGATTTTGCAAAAGTTTCTTCCGTTTCCACTTCGTCTCTCACAATAGGTACTACTTTTACAGTTCCATCAACTTTTTTAACAGTAAGTTTTACCAAAGTACCTTTAGGACCTTTTATCTTTTTGATGACATCGTCTAAACGCATTCCAGAAATATCAATAGGCTCTTCGTTTCCTTGACCAACTTTTATAATTACATCACCTTGTTCCAATAATTTTCCTCTCCAAGCTGGACCACCACTAATTAATTCTGAAACTTCAATTCCTTCATTTTTCTTTTGTAAACGCGCACCAATACCTTCAAATTTCCCACTCATACTTACATCAAATTTCTCTTTATCTTCTGGAGAAAAATAATACGTATGTGGATCATATTGCGTTACAATCGCGTTAATATAAATTGAAAACCAATCTTCACGAGTTAATTCCGCAATGAAACTGAAGTTATTATTTAAATTACTTTCTGTATTTTTTCTTGCAGTTTTTTCTAATTCTTCGAAAGATTTTGGTTCTGATTTAACGGGTTCTTTTTCTTCTTTTACCACAACAGTTTCTCCAATTGATCCGTCTGTATTTTTTGTTTTTAATGCTTCTTGAATTTCTTCTTTATCCGTAATATCACTTAAAATCGCAAATTCTAATTGCTTTCTCCATCTGTTATTTAAATCAGATTTAGAAGATGCATAAGGTAATTTTTCATAATCTACACTAATTGTTTCCTCATCATTTAAGTTTAAGGGCTTTGAAAGAATTTCAGTATAAATATCTTTAGACTCTTTCATTCTAAGCATTAATCTTTTATAAGTTAAATCGAAAAAAGATAAATCTTTACTTCTAATCATATCGTCAATAGAATTTTCATATTTTTGAAATTCATTGATATCTGATTGAATAAAATATCTTTTTGTTGGATCTAAGGATTCAATATAGGAAGCATATGCTTTTTTGGAGAAAGCATCATTCAATTCAATAGGTGAGAAATGGCCTTTTTCTAACACAAATGAAAGCAACTCAATCAACATTTTATCCTTTTCATCACCAGACGCTTTCTGTGACGGAATAAAACTCCACAAACCAGCAGCTAATATTCCTACAACCAATAAAACTCTATAATTTCTTTTCATAAATTCTATTATATTTTTCATTTCTAATTTCTAAAATCGTGCCAAAAGTATATTCTACAACTTTTTCAAACTAAGAAAACAAATTTAATATTTTTATCTACAATAAAATCATAAAATATGATAATTTAGCAAATAATTTAACACTTCAACCAAATGAAAAAAATTCTAATTACTAATGACGACGGTATAGCGGCTCCAGGGATAAAAGCTTTAACAGAAGTGATGCACGAACTAGGCGCTATTTATATCATTGCTCCAGACAGCGCACAAAGCGGAATGGGTCATGCTATTACTATTAATAGTACATTAGAATTAAAACACATCCCTGGTTTTTTAGGAACTGAAAACGCTTATAGTTGTTCGGGAACTCCTGTAGATTGTGTCAAAATGGGCGTTCATGAAGTTATGAAAACACGACCAAATTTATTGGTTTCCGGTGTAAATCACGGTTCCAATTCTTCCATAAATGTAATTTATTCAGGTACGATGAGCGCTGCTGTGGAAGGTGGCATTGAAGGCATACCATCTATCGGATTTTCATTGTGCGATTACAGTTGGGATGCGAATTTTGAAAACATCAAACCTTTCATCAAAAAAATTGCTTTGGAAGTTTTAGAAAAAGGATTACCAGAAGGTGTGATTTTAAATGTAAATTTCCCAAAAACAGACAATATTAAAGGAATTAAAATTTGTCGTCAAGCGAAAGCCGCTTGGGAAGAAGAATTTGACAAAAGAACCAACCCAATGGGAAAAGAATACTATTGGCTAACTGGAAAATTTGTGAATCACGATAATGGAGAAGACACAGACGAATGGGCTTTAGCCAACGATTATATTTCTATTGTTCCCGTTCATTTTGACTTGACTGCTTATCATGCGATTCAGCAATTAAACAGTTGGAATTTATAGTTTAAAAACAAAACATTTAGAGACATAGGTTTTTGTTTTAGATTTGAAGGCCTAAAATTTTAGTTGAAAAACTACGCTAGTAACTATTTTTATTCTTCAATCTTTATACGTGACCATTTTCCACCTACATATTCTCTTTCAGCTGCTTCTCCATATTCAAGATCAAAAACTTGATTAAGTGAATTATCGTTTAGAATTAATTGTTCCAATGCAATTATTCTAATATCATCTTCCATTTGATCTCCAGTTAGAAATTGCCAATCTCCTTCTTCGTCATGAACAACTCGCAAAATAGGTTTATTTTCTTCGACCCATTGACGTGTTGTAAATATCGTAAGATCTTTAGGTTCGCTAAATTTAAAATCAGCATTTCTATCTAGTAAAGGTTGAATATAATTAAATTCTTCTTCAAAATTTTCTTCCCACGGAAACGTATCATTTCGGTCTGTCCAAACTAATTGAATTGCGTCAAATTTATTTTCCTGATAATATTGCAAGGCTACACCGAAGTAATCATCAATATTTCTATTGTCAACTTTCAAAAAGATTGCTTTCCCGTTTTTAAATATGTTTTTATAAATTTTTCCGACTTCAAAAACTTCTTCCTTTTTTATTATTTCTGCAACATCATTAATTATTTCATGACCAAAATCGTTTGGAAGACCGAATATTATTACTTCTGGATGTTTATAAGTCTCTGCCAAACCAACACTATAAGCAAAAGATGGAGAATATGCAGTTGAACTAACCATAATAACTTGTAAACCAAACTTCTCTATATTAAATTTAGCATTTGTTAGTAATGTCTTTTTATCAATACAATTAAGTTTTTTTTCTGTCATAAATTCAAATTTACAAATTCTATTTGCCTAAATATTTAAGAAAGTTTCCTTACCGAATCTCTTTTTCTTAATTCCGTTTTAATGACTGCAGTTTCAAATATTTTTTCAGATTCAGCATCCGGAATTTCCTCAATACGTTTGATGATTAATTCTGCTGTTTTTTGTCCGATTTCTGGCGCGTGTTGACTAATAGTTGACAAACTTGGCGTCATTCGGCGCGACCACAAACCATCTGCAAAACCAATTATTGAAATATCATCAGGAACATTCAATCCGTTTTTTAAACAGAACTTCATGGCAGTAACTACAGCGTATTCGTCAATCGCAAAAATAGCGTCTGGCTTTTTATCTAAAATAAGTTTTCCCATTTTTTCATCAAAACCTTCATCTGAATCTGTTAACAACGCTAAACTTTCCTCAAATTTGATGTTATTTTTTCGCAAGGCTTCTTTGTAACCATTTTCTCTTAAATCACCAACACTTAAGTTATTTATTGTAGAAAATAGTGCTATTTTTTTACAATTGGTATCTATTAAATATTGAGTCGCATCCACTGCAGAATCAAAATCATCTACAATTACTTTATCGCATTTTAATTCTTCTGCAATTCTATCAAACAAAACCACAGGTGTTCCGTGACGTAATACGTTATATATATGTGTAAAATTATTTTCTTTTTGAGTTTCTTCGGCCAAAGCCAAAATAAAACCATCAATGGCACCATTGTCTAGCATTTCAATCATCTGTTTTTCTTTTTCCAAAGATTCGTTAGACGTACAAGTGATCAAATTATAACCTTTTTCATTCGCATAGACTTCGATACCTGAAAAAACTTTAGCAAAAAAAGGATTTAAAATATTAGGCAAAACCACACCAATCGTATAGGAACGCTGATTTTTTAAATTTTTAGCGATACTATTTGGTTTATAATTTTTAAGAAGAGCAAATTCTTTAATTTTAATTTTGGTTTGCTCGCTAATTTCCGGACTATTACTTAACGCTTTTGAAACCGTAGAAGTAGAAACGCCTAATTCTTTCGCTAATTCTTTTAAAGTGGCTTTTGCTTTCATTTATAGAAGTATATCAAATTCAAAAATATAAAAATTGCCTAGAATAAACCTATAAAAATGAATATAAATTTCTAAAGAAATTCAATGAGTTCAAAATCAATACAAAAGAAATTTAGGTAAGAGTTTGTAATTTTAATAATTAGTTGTACTTTTGCACCCCTAAACCCGAAGTTCGGGAATAGGAATGGAATGTTTAAT
>CAYWVV010000069.1:0-13597 GCA_964461805.1 uncultured Flavobacterium sp. | reverse complement strand
TAAAAGCGAAAAACATTTCTGCAGAAGCGATTCACGGAAATAAATCTCAAAACAATAGAATTAAAACGTTAGACGGATTTAAAAGTCAAGAAATTTCAGTTTTAGTAGCTACAGATATTGCAGCTCGTGGAATTGATATCGATTTATTACCTTATGTGATCAATTTCGATTTACCAAACATTCCAGAAACCTATGTTCACCGAATTGGAAGAACGGGTAGAGCGGGAAATGAAGGTTTAGCGATTTCTTTTTGTGGAAAAGATGAATTACCATTTTGGAAAGACATTGAAAAACTAACACGTCAGCAAATTAAAGTCGTAAAAGAAAATCCGTATCCATACAGAGCATTCACAGAAGACGAATTAAAAAATAAAGAAACCGATACTCGTGGGAAGAAAAATCCTGTAAAACAAAAACAAAATCACGCGCCAAAAGCAGCTAAAACAGCTAAGACTGCTGATTCTTCAAATTCAAGAAAATCAGATTCTTCAAAGCAAAATAAAAAGCGTTGGTATTAGTTTAAGAGCCAAGTAAAAAGGCAAAAGTTAAAAGGGATAAGTTCAGTATTGAATTTGTTCCTTTTTTTATGTGATTTTCAAACTATAACAAATCCACTTTAATTAGTTTTAAAAATTTTCACTTACCATTTCTAACTTCCAACTTCAAATGCTATCTTTGCTACTATAACGATTTAGTATATGGAATGTATTTCAGTTTTTGACATGTTAAAAATAGGCGTTGGCCCTTCAAGTTCTCACACTTTAGGACCATGGCGTGCTGCGGAACAATTTTTAGCAGAATTACGTAGTCAAAATATAATCAATGACGTACATCGCGTTAAAGTCGATTTGTATGGTTCGTTGTCGTTGACAGGAAAAGGTCACGCTACAGATTTAGCAGTCATGTTAGGTTTAAGTGGAGCGGATCCTGAATATGTGCCTATTGATGCAATCGATTCAATCATTGAAGACATTAAAATGAATAACGAATTAGTATTGGACAACGAATTTAAAATTCATTTTAATATCGTTTCTGATATCTTTTTCAATAAGAACTTTTTACCATTTCACGCGAATGGATTAATCTTTACAGCGTTTACAAATGATTCAGAATACAGTTCCACTTTTTATTCAATCGGAGGTGGTTTTGTAGTTAAGGAGGAAGAAGATACGAATATAAAATCAGAAATAAAATGTGCTTTTCCTTTTCCAGTTGATAAAGGGGCAGAGTTACTAGCTTTTTGTCATTCCGAAAACAAATCGGTTTCTGAAATCGTTTACGAAAACGAAAAATCAATGCGTTCTGAGGAAGTAATTCACACCGAATTAATGCGAATTTGGAATACGATGTTAGAATGTATGTACATTGGCGCACACACTGATGGAATTTTACCAGGTGGATTAAATGTAAAAAGACGTGCTTACGATATGCACACTAATTTAATCGGAATTGCCAATTATAATTCTCCTCAAGATTGGTTGCAATGCATTCGACAAACTGAAGTTAAATTTCGACAAATATTAAAATGGGTGTCTTGTTTTGCCTTGGCAGTTAATGAAGTAAATGCTTCTTTAGGTCGTGTAGTTACTGCACCAACAAACGGAAGTGCTGGTGTTATTCCTGCTGTTTTAATGTATTATTTATGTATTGAAAATCATACTGCCGGAGAAAAAGAAATCAAACAATTTTTAATGGTCGCTGGAGAAATTGGAAGTATCTTCAAAAAAGGTGCGACAATTTCAGCAGCAATGGGCGGTTGTCAAGCAGAAATAGGCGTTTCATCAGCAATGGCTGCAGCAGCATTATGTGAATTAATGGGCGGAACTCCAGACCAAGTTTTAGTCGCTGCCGAAATCGCCATGGAACATCATTTAGGTATGACCTGTGATCCAATTGGTGGTTTAGTGCAAGTGCCTTGTATTGAGCGCAATACAATGGGTGCAATTAAAGCCATAAATGCAGCAGAATTAGCTTTAGAAACGGATGCGAAAAACACGTTAGTTCCTTTAGATAAAGTGGTTGCAACGATGTGGGAAACCGCAAAAGACATGAATTCAAAATACAAAGAAACTTCCGAAGGTGGTTTGGCTATTGGTGTTGGTTTAGCGGATTGTTAATTTTGTTTTACCGCAAAGACGCAAAGTTTATCGCAAAGCTCGCAAAGTTTTTTGTGAAATTTTTTAGAGGATAGGAGTGATAAAATTCTTTTTTTAACTATTTTATAATAAACATAGATTCTACTGATTTCTAAAATCTGTGTTTACTTTTTGTTTTTCAACTCCATAATTTCCAATTGTAATTTCTTGATTTCCTTACCTAAATCTTGATTTTCTTCAGTAGATTGATGAATGATTAAATCAATGTTTTTGATATTATTTCGAACAAAAAAAGCGTTAATATTTTGATTAATTTTTGCATCAAATGTTGGTGTAGAAATATCCAATTCAATGGTTTTTAACTCGGCATTGATATCGTAATTGATAACATGGTATTTAGCTTCTATTTGATTGTTTATGATGTGTTCTACTTTCGATTGAAACATATTTTGAACCGCTAAAATATAAGCAAAATAAACCGCTGGAACTAAGGCTATTATTCCCAAAACAAAAAACCAGCCATTTGCATGTTTAATATTTTGAGTGGAGTGCTGTTCAAATTTTAAATATTTGGTCATCAATAACGTTCCGAATCCAATAAATAAGGAATTGATGCTATACGTATATAATCCGCCTAAAAAATAATCTAAGTTTAATGTTGCCAATCCAAATCCTGCCGTACATAATGGTAGAATACAAGATGTCGCCACAGCAACAGCAATAATTACTTGTGTGCCACTTTCTCTAGAAATCGCCAACATAGCAGCTAAACCACCAATAAATGCTAATAATACATCAAAAAATGTAGGTTTAGAAAAACTAATTAATTCTTCTGTTTCAATAGAATACGGATTAATTAAATAATATAAGGTTGAAAAAAACACACTAACCAAAACGATTCGGAATGCATTTTTTAAACTAGTTTTGAATAAATCAGAATTTGATACACCTAAAGAAAATCCAATTCCAAAAATGGGTCCCATTACGGGTGATAAAATCATGGCTCCAATTACCGCACTTTTAGAATTAATATTTAATCCAATACAGGCAATAAAAATAGCAAAAGCTAATAACCATAAGTTTTTACCTTTGAATTCAACACCTTCTTTAATTTCTAAAAAGGTTTTGATTTCTTCTTCTTGTGTCGATTTTAAATCGAATAATTGACGAAAAAAACGTTTGATTAGGGCTATTTTTTGAATCATTAAATACGGTTGTTAAAATTCAAAACTCATTGTTGTTGTTACAGAAAAATTATCTTTTTTATTTCCTAAATCAAACACGTTTTCTTTAGCGTCATACCATTTTCCTTCCATTCTAATTTTAAATTTCGAATTCGGTAAAAAATCAAAATTTATTGAATTTCCAACTGTTTCAAAAGGGAATAAGTTTGAAATTATCGCGTTTTTTTTATCTTGATAATATTCAATTCTGTGTGCCATTTGCCATTTCGAATTGATGTTGTATTGCGTAATCATTATCGGACTAAACCAAGTTGCTTTTTCGTCATTATTTGAAGAAATATCCTGAATTCCATAATCAAATCCAAAAATAGAATGCCATTTTGTGTTCCAAGTCGCATCCCAATATAAATTACTAAAATAGCGCATGTTGAAATCACCAGCATAGGCTTCTTTTCCTAAAAATGTACTCCAATTAATCGTGTTTTTAGTATTTGGTTTATAAACCAATTGTGTTCCAAATGAAGGTATTACATCGCTTTTTGGTTTTTCAATATGTTGCCAGCCGTTGGTGACTAATCCAGCCAAACTCCACTTCTCATTAAATTGATGATTTACTTTTACACCTGTCATATAATAGGGTGAATTTTCAGCCAATATAGAACGTGTCGCGGTTAAATTTACGTGAGTAATTGCAGATTCAAATCCAATGTAACTCGGTAAAATTCCAGCTTCTAAAGTTGTGGTTTTACTTTTATTTAAAAACACACCCAAATAGGCTTCGTTTAAATACTTCACGCTTTCTGAAGCATAATTATCTTCTACATAAGTTCCAGCATGTGCAGAAATTTTTGCATACACATTTTCATAACTTATAGATGCTCTTAACAAAGCAATGTTTACATTAAAGCTATTTTGTCTGTTATAATTGTATAAAAAATTTTGTTTATTTTTCGATTCTGGTTGGTCAAAATCATAAGAATAATAGGTGTCAATATAACCCGAAACATCAATTTTTACTTTCGAAATACTATCTTGTGCATTTGCCGTAAAACAAAAAAATGTGGTAACTAATAAAACTATTTTCTTCAAAATTTACTTTTTTCTTCTGGTGTCAATAATATGAACAATTTTCCAGATGTTGTTTTCTAAAAGCAAAGTAAAGGAATTTGTTCCAAAATGACTTAGTTTATTATTTATATAAAATTCATAAGGTGTCCAAACTTGTGCCATTGAGCCATCAATTTGAATTTTATAACTTAAAATTCGTTCTTCAATTTTTATGTTTTTCGGAATGGAAGCAATTGATTTGTAAAATTCTTCATTGGTTTCGAAAGACAAATTACCAATCGTATTTTTTTCCATTATCGATTGTAGTTTCATTTCTTTATGACAAACCGATTGGATTTTCAACGTATCTGCCGATTGTAAACCTTCAAAAAACACAGAAATAGATTGTTTTATTTCCTTTTCTTGTGCAGAAATCGATACGCTAAAACCAAAAAAAAGAAAAATAAATAAATGTCTCATACTATTGAATTTTATTATTGGTATTAAATGTAGAAAAATTGTTACAATCCATATCTTTATATTAATTTTACAAAATATTTCTTTCAGTATATAACTGAACACTAAAAACTGATAACTGAACACTAAAGCCTATGTCTGTAGCAAAAAAAGATTATAAAAAAATTACAACGAAGTCGTTAATTGATATGAAAGCCAATGGTGAAAAAATTTCTATGCTAACGGCATACGATTTCACAATGGCGAAAATTGTAGATACTGCTGGTATTGATGTTATTTTAGTTGGAGATTCAGCCAGTAATGTAATGGCAGGTCACGAAACAACTTTACCAATTACTTTAGATCAAATGATTTATCATGCAAGTAGTGTGGTTAGAGCAGTTGACAGAGCTTTAGTTGTGGTAGACTTACCTTTTGGAAGTTACCAATCAGATTCTAAAGAAGCGTTACGTTCTTCTATCAGAATTATGAAAGAAAGTGGCGGACATGCTGTAAAATTAGAAGGTGGTAGAGAAATTGAATCGTCCATCAAAAAAATATTAAACGCTGGAATTCCAGTAATGGGACATTTAGGTTTAACACCACAATCAATATATAAATTCGGAACTTATACGGTTCGTGCCAAAGAAGAAGAAGAAGCAGAACAATTACTTGAAGACGCCAAAATGTTAGAAAGAATTGGATGTTTTGCTTTAGTTTTAGAGAAAATACCAGCTAGTTTAGCACAAAAAGTAGCGGAAAGTATTTCTATTCCAGTAATTGGAATTGGAGCGGGCGGTGGAGTAGACGGTCAAGTTTTGGTTTTACACGATATGATTGGAATGACTCACGAATTCAGTCCAAGATTTTTACGCAGATATATGAATTTATTTGAAGATATGACAAAAGCTATCGGACAATATGCTGCTGACGTGAAATCGAAAGATTTTCCTAATGCGAATGAGCAGTACTAAATAAATTTGTCACATTGAGCGAAGTCGAAATGCTTTTAAAATGTCTTCGACTTCGCTCAGACTGACAATAAGTAAAAAACAAGTAAGAATTTTAGAAAGTCTAAAAATCTAAGAAATCAAACAATCTAAAAATCTAATATGAAAATAGTTTCAGATTCAAAAAATCTTCAAATCCTACATGAAGACAATCATATAATTGTTGTAAACAAGCGAGTTGGAGATATTGTACAAGGCGATAAAACAGGTGATGAGCCTTTATCTGAAATTGTAAAATCCTATTTAAAAGTAGCTTACGACAAACCAGGTGAAGTTTTCTTAGGAGTGGTTCATCGTTTAGACCGACCAACAACAGGTATTGTCGTTTTTGCAAAAACTTCAAAAGCTTTAACGCGTTTAAATGAAACGTTTAAAAACAGAGAAACGCAAAAAACATATTGGGCCATCGTAAAAAATGCGCCACCAAAAACGGAAGATACTTTAGTGCATTTCTTAAAAAGAAATACGAAGAACAATACTTCAAAAGCGCATTTAAAAGAAGTTCCAGAATCTAAAGAAGCCAAATTATCATATAAAACAATTAAAAAGTTAGATAATTATTATGCCTTAGAAATCGATTTGCATACAGGTCGTCATCATCAAATTAGAGCGCAACTGACCGCTGTTGGTTGTCCAATTAAAGGCGATTTAAAATATGGTTTTGATAGAAGTAATCCAAACGGAGGAATTCATTTACATGCCAGAAAACTAGTTTTAACGCATCCTGTAACTAAAGATCCATTAGAAATTATTGCGCCAGTTCCAGAAGATGTTTTGTGGAAATTAGTATAATAAAACTAAAATAAATTTTGTATTTTTGACCCTTAAAAAATAATATTATGTCAACA
This sequence comes from uncultured Flavobacterium sp., assembly GCA_964461805.1. Taxonomy (GTDB): domain Bacteria; phylum Bacteroidota; class Bacteroidia; order Flavobacteriales; family Flavobacteriaceae; genus Flavobacterium. Next base: position 6,956 of record CAYWVV010000069.1, on the reverse strand, counting down.
GTAACTTTAGGAGGAAATCCTGTACATACAAATGCTACTTTACCAACAGTAGGTTCAGCAGCACCTCAATTTCAATTAGTAGGAAACGATTTATCAGATGTTTCATTACAAGACTTTAAAGGTCAACGTGTTATATTAAACATTTTTCCAAGTATTGATACAGCAACTTGTGCCACATCAGTACGAACTTTCAATAAAATGGCTAACGACTTAGAAAATACAAAAGTTTTATGTATTTCTAGAGATTTACCATTCGCTCAAAAGCGTTTTTGTGGTTCTGAAGGTTTAGAAAATGTTGTAAACTTATCAGATTTCAGAGATGGAAGTTTTGGAGATACTTACGGTTTAACTTTAACGGATTCTGCATTAAAAGGATTACACGCTAGAGCCATTGTTGTTGTAGATGAAAATGGAGTAGTTTCTCATACAGAATTAGTAAGTGAAATTGCTAATGAACCAAACTACGAAGCTGCTTTAAAAGCATTATAATTATATGATTCAAGATAAAAGATTTGTTTCTGGTAGAATTAAAAGTGTAGGTTTTGCTGTAAAAGGCGCTTATAAATTAATTACTACAGAGCATAGTGTAATGGTTCAGTTTTCCATTATGATTTTAATGATTTTTGCTGGTTTTTATTTTGGTATTTCTAGAGAAGAATGGATGTTGCAAATTTTAGCATTTGGTTTAGTATTATCAATTGAAGGATTGAATACTGCCGTGGAAAAAATTGCTGATTTCATTCATCCAGAATTTCATGATAGAATAGGTTTTATTAAAGACATTGCCGCAGGAGCAGTTTTGTTTGCTGCATTTAGTGCAATTGCAATTGGTGCCTTAATTTATGTGCCTAAACTATTCAATTTATAAAAATTAATGGCAAAAAAAGAAGTTTCAAATACTGCTGAAAATAAATTAAGTAATTCGATTTTCAAAACATCACGTGGACAAAAATTCATTGTTGGTGTTTTGTTCGTTATACTTGCTATAATTTTATTGTTGTCCTTTATATCGTATTATATTTCTGGGAACAATGATCAAAGTCAAATTACCGAGTTAAGCAACAGAAACGTTACAGTTGAAAATTGGTTAGGAAAATTAGGTGCTTGGTTGTCAGCTTTATTTTTGCATAAAGGATTTGGAGTAGCTTCATTTCTGTTTGTAAAAATCTTCTTTTTAATTGGAGCTTATTTAATTGTTGATTTGCCTCTAAAAAAACTTAGAAAATCTACTTTCTGGGATTTGTATTTAATTGTTACTATTTCAGTATTTTTCGGTTTGTTATGGGATTTGATTCCACATTTATCCGGAATTATTGGTTTTGAAATAAATGATTTAATTCAAGATTATTCAGGAAAAATTGGTTCGATATTAGTGTTGGTTTTTGCAACAATTGTTTTCCTAATTTTTAAAATAAAAGTTTCTCCAGATAAAGTGAAAGACTATTTGGAAGCAAAAGCAACTCCAGTTGAAGTGTCTTCTGAAATTGAGAATACTGATGAAGTTGTCGCTCCAATTCTTTCAGATATTGAAGATGTTGTTGAAACTGTTGCACCCACTTCAACCCTAAAAAAAACAATTATTACAGAAGAAGAAGATGACGAATGGACCAACATGCAAGTGATTAATCGTCCAGAACCAACTGCTTCATTTGAAATTGATAAAACGTCATTAAAACCTACAATTCAGCATCCTTCAGAAATCCATTTAGAAACGCAACAGAAACCTATTGTAGAAGATGTAGTTCTTAAACAACCAGAACTAATTCAAACAGAAGATGCTTCTTTCGTTATCGAAAAACCAGAAGAAGAAGATATTGTTGAAGAAAGTTTAGCACAAAGATTGGTTGAAGATTTCGGTTTGTTTGATCCAACTTTAGAACTTTCAAATTTTAAAATGCCTTCCATTGAATTGTTGAAAGATTATACAGGCGTTGGTATAACAATAAATCAAGCAGAATTAGAAGAAAATAAAAACAAAATTGTAGATACGTTAAAAAACTACAAAATTGAAATCGCACAAATTAAAGCAACTGTTGGTCCGACTGTAACTTTATATGAAATCGTTCCAGAAGCTGGAATTAGAATTTCTAAAATTAAAAGTTTAGAAGACGATATTGCGTTGTCTTTATCCGCTTTAGGGATTCGTATTATTGCACCAATTCCAGGAAAAGGAACAATTGGTATTGAAGTTCCAAATGCCAATCCGTCAATGGTTTCGATGAAAAGCGCCATAGCTTCTCCAAAATTCCAACAAGCGGAAATGGAATTGCCAATCGCTTTAGGAAAAACCATTTCTAACGAAACGTTAGTTGTTGATTTAGCAAAAATGCCTCACTTATTGATGGCAGGAGCTACCGGACAAGGAAAATCTGTTGGATTAAATGCGGTTTTAACTTCGTTATTATACAAAAAACACCCAGCCGAAGTTAAATTTGTGTTGGTGGATCCGAAAAAAGTAGAATTAACGCTTTTCAATAAAATTGAACGTCATTACTTAGCCAAACTTCCGGATACGGATGAAGCTATTATTACGGATAATGCAAAAGTTATTAATACATTGAATTCTTTATGTTTGGAAATGGACAATCGCTACTCTTTATTAAAAGATGCGATGGTTCGTAACATAAAAGAATACAATGATAAATTCAAGCAAAGAAAATTAAATCCAGAAAACGGTCACCGCTTTTTACCTTATATTGTATTGGTTGTGGATGAGTTTGCCGATTTAATTATGACAGCAGGTAAAGAAGTAGAAATGCCAATTGCACGTTTAGCGCAACTAGCTCGTGCTATCGGAATTCACTTGATTATTGCTACACAACGTCCTTCTGTAAACGTAATTACAGGAATGATTAAAGCAAATTTTCCTGCTAGAATTGCTTTTAGAGTAACTTCTAAAATTGATTCAAGAACGATTTTAGATTCTGGTGGTGCCGATCAATTAATTGGTCGCGGTGATTTATTATTCTCAAATGGTAACGACTTAATTCGTGTGCAATGTGCTTTTGTTGATACACCAGAAGTAGAAAGAATTTGTGATTTTATTGGTTCTCAAAAAGCATATGCTGATGCGTATTTACTTCCAGATTATGTAGGGGAGGAAAGTGGCATAAAACTTGATATGGATATTTCTGAAAGAGATTCTTTATTCAGAGATGCAGCTGAAGTTGTGGTTTCTGCCCAACAAGGTTCAGCATCCTTAATCCAAAGAAAATTAAAATTAGGATATAACAGAGCAGGAAGAATTATTGATCAATTAGAAGCAGCTGGTATTGTTGGTCCTTTTGAAGGAAGTAAAGCCAGACAAGTGCTAATCACAGATTTGAATTCTCTAGAAACCTTTTTTAATAACGAAAAATAGATAATTATATATATGAAAAATTTATTTACAATAACAGCAGTTGCTTTGTTTTTAGTGTCTTTTAGTACAGTAGAAACAATGCAAAAAAAAGATGCTAATGTTGCCAAAAATCTATTAGATAAAGTATTTGCGAAAGCAAAATCATATAAAAATATGGATATTGACTTTAAATATGCCATTAACAATGCTAAAGAAAACATCAATCAAGATAGTAAAGGAACAATAGTCTTACAAGGTAACAAATATCATTTAAGTTTCATGGGAATTACTAAAATTTTCGATGGTAAAAAGATATATACAATTGTTCCAGAAGATGAAGAAATAACAGTTTCAAACCACGATGAAGCAGATGCGAATGCTATGTCGCCAAATAAAATCTTCACTTTCTTTAAAAAAGGATTCAAATATGCTATGGATATCAAACAACCTGTTGCAGGGAAAACTATTCAGTATGTAAAATTAACGCCATCAAGTGTTGTGGATAAGCGAAAAGAAGTTTTAATTGGTATAGACACAAAAACAAATCATATTTATAATGTAATTGAAGTTGGTAAAAATGGAACTAAAACAACTTTAACAGTTTCTTCGTTTAAATTTAACCAAGCATTAGCAAAAAATCAGTTTACCTTTGTGAAAGCAAAATATCCTAATTATTACATTAATAAAGCGGATTAATTTCAAAATCACATTTTATATAGCAAATATTTTTGCTATCAATCTAGTATTAAAGATAAATGAAAATTATAGATAAATATTTATTAAAATCTTTCCTGATTACATTTACTACGGTATTTGTAATCCTTTTTTTTATATTCGTTTTGCAAAGTATTTGGCTTTTTATTGCTGAATTAGCTGGTAAAGATTTAGATTTTGTTACTATTTTTAAATTTATTTTTTACTATTCTCCTATAATGGTTCCTTTAGTTTTGCCATTGTCTATTTTGTTAGCTTCTATTATGACTTTTGGAAGTTTTGCTGAAAATTATGAATTTGCTGCAATGAAATCTGGTGGTATTTCCTTAGGAAGAGCTATGAAATTTTTAGTAGTTTGTACGATGATTTTTAGTTTTGTAGCTTTTTTATTTGCGAATAATATCATTCCAGAAGCGCAATATCGTTTTGTGAATCTAAGAAAAAACATTCTTCAAACAAAGCCCGCTATGGCTATTGGAGAAGGTCAGTTTAATAAAGTTGGTTCTACCATAACAATTAAAGTAGATAAGAAGTCAGGGGATAATGGTGAGTTTTTAGAAGGTATTACCATGCATACCAAAAAAAGTGAGTTTGCACCAATTACAACCGTGATTAAAGCCAAAAATGGAGTATTGAAAAGCGATGAATCAACAAACTTATTGCAATTAGATTTACTTAATGGAAATTACTACGAAGACATTCAACCACAAAAAATGGAAGAACGTGAAAGGTTGCCTTTTGTAAAAAGTAGTTTCGAAAAATATACAATAAACATAGATTTAGCAAAGCTTAATGGCGCATCTGAAGATGCCGGAGAAGTAATAAATGCTTATAATATGTTAAATATGAGTGAATTGAAATACACAATAGATTCTTTGGAATCGAATTATAAAAAAGACGTTATTTCTTTTAGTGAAAATATTGATAAAAATTCACAAAGTTTAACAGATGTTTTGCAAACAGTAAATCCAACTCCATCTCCAATTAAAACAAGTAAAAAAGTAACCAAAGATCTCCTAAATATTTTTCCAAAAGAAAGACAATCTCTGCTTCTTGATGTAGCTAAAAGTAATATATCTAATACGATATTTTCATTGGACAATTACAATACGGATTTAGAAATGAAAAAGAAGTATATTAATGATTTCTGGATTGCCTATTTTGATAAGATTTTGGTAGCTTATTCTTGTTTATTAATGTTTTTTATTGGAGCACCACTGGGAGCAATTATTAGAAAAGGAGGATTAGGATTGCCAATTGTTTTCGCAGTTTTAATTTTTATTATCTTTAATTTCGCAAATACTTTCGGAAAAAAATTAGCAGGTCAAGATGCCATTCACCCATTTATTGGAGTAGCGGCTGGAGCATTATTACTTACACCATTTGCTATTTTATTTACTTACAGAGCCACAAATGATATGGGATTAACAGTTGATTTAGATTGGTTAATTAATCCAATAAAAAAAATATTCAATAAACTTATAAACAACAAACTACAAAGTTCTAACATACAAACTAATGAGCAATAAAATACAACTCAACACAATTGAAGAAGCTATAGAAGACATTCGTCAAGGCAAAATGATAATCGTTGTTGATGATGAAGACAGAGAAAATGAAGGTGATTTTTTAGCGGCTGCAGATAAAGTAACTCCAGAAATGATAAACTTTATGGCCACACACGGAAAAGGCTTAATTTGTGTACCATTAACTGAATCGAGATGTAAAGAATTAGAATTACATTCAATGGTAACTAATAATACCGACAATATGGAAACCGCTTTTACAGTTTCTGTAGATTTAAAAGGTAATGGTGTTACTACAGGTATTTCTGCTGCTGACAGATCCAAAACTATTGAAGCATTGGTTGATCCTGAAACGAAACCTTATGAATTAGGTCGTCCTGGTCACATCTTTCCATTAATTGCCCGTCAAGGCGGTGTATTGAGAAGAACAGGTCATACAGAAGCAGCTATTGATTTTGCACGTTTAGCTGGTTTTTCATCTGCTGGTGTAATTTGTGAAATCATGAATGATGATGGAACTATGGCTCGTTTACCTGAATTGGTTGAAGTAGCAAAAAAATTCGATTTAAAACTAGTTTCTATTGAGGATTTAGTAGCTTACAGAATGCAACATGATAGTTTAATCAAGAAAAAAGAAGATTTTGAAATCAAAACTCGCTTTGGTAACTTTCGATTAAGAGCCTATTTACAAGTTACAAATAAGCAAGTTCATATAGCTTTAACAAAAGGAAGTTGGAGTGTAGGGGAAGAAATTGTAACCAGAATCAATTCTACTCAAGTTACAAATGATATTTTAGGCAGCTTAACTGATACATTACACAAGAAAATGGAAGATATTTTTAAAGAATTTGAATCCCATGACAAGTGTGCTATTTTGTTTATCAATCAAGAATTACAATCTGTAGAGTTATTAGATCGTTTAGCTGAATTGAAAAGAATGCAAGAATCAGGTGATTTTACAGCTCCAAAAATTAAAATTGATACGAAAGATTTTGGTATTGGTGCTCAAATTTTACACGATATTGACATTACTAAAATTAAATTATTAACAAATTCATGGCAAAATAAACGAGTTGGTATGATTGGATACGGTTTAGAAATCACAGATTATTTAAATTATTAAGTTCTAATTCGATGCAAATGAAAGGATTATGATAAAGGCCTTAAATATATTATAAAAAATAGTCAAATTCGTTTGCAGATAATAAAAAAGCAGCTATATTTGCACCCGTAATAATCAATAAGATTATTAGGAGAAATGGCAGAGCGGTCGAATGCGGCAGTCTTGAAAACTGTTGACTGTAACAGGTCCGGGGGTTCGAATCCCTCTTTCTCCGCAACATTTACTGGAATAGACCAAATATCTTTAAGGATAT
>CAYWVV010000068.1:0-14084 GCA_964461805.1 uncultured Flavobacterium sp. | reverse complement strand
TTTTCTTTCCATAAAAATGCCCCAAATAGTATCTAACTTTTTGGGGCATGTTCAATTTTTTCGGGACGGTTTTTTGTTTTTTAGAAACTTTATTACTTCTTCGAATTCGTATAATCTAAATTATGTGTAATACTCATCAAAACATTATGATTCATGTTGTTGTTTCCTTAGTTTGGTGTTACTAAATGATTTAAATAACCAACTTCTAATCGAATGGTATTTTCGTAATTAATTCCGAAACCAATTAAAAGTCTGTTTTGCTCGAAGAAATTTGCATTTACTTTTTTGTCTCCTAAAGTCAAAAAGAATTCGTCTTGTAAAATGGCGTAGGCTTTATATAGGTCAGTATTACATGCCGCCGATTCGGAATAAATCCTGCCTGTTTTGCTCAAAATTAGCAGCACCACGCCATTGAACTTCTAAATGTGCGATGAACTTGCTTGTAAGTTTATATTGTCCTGTATAGGCTATCCAAACAGCTTGGTCTTGAATTTTTAAATGTTATCGAAAACGTAAAAACAAGACAAATACTAATTTATCTTATAAATACAAGATTTATAAGTAAATGAGAAAAAAAAATCCGTCGAGAAATGAATCAAGACGGATTTTTCGCATTATAACTAAACTCTATTATTATTTTTTACTGAAATCTAAATTCGTTATGTATGATATTCTAATAGTTGGATTACTTTCTTGTAACGTATTCGTGTAATTCCAAATGTTTTGATGGATATAATTCAGTTGAATCTGTTGGTTTTTATCAATATTATAGCCTAAACCTCCAATAATTCTATTTTGATTGAAAAAGGTTTTTCCAGCGTTTGAGCCTAAATTAAAAAAGGCTTCATTTCCTGCAATTCCAAATAATTTTACTTTATCGTCTTTTTTCGTTAAAGTATAATTCATCAAAAACATATATCGCAATCTGTTTCTGTAATCGTAATGGTCAATTGAATAATCGGCTCCATTTTTAACTGCGATTCCAACAAACCTATTTTCATCTCTTAAACGATGTGTGAATTTGAAATTTCCTTTCGAGTGCACAAACGTTCCTTGAATCCAAACATGATCTTCAGGAATATCTGTTTTGTTTAATGCCGGACTTCCATATACATAAGTATTGTAATGCGAATAACCAATGCTACCATTAAATTTTTTAGTAAACTGATAATCAAAAGAGGGTCTCACAAAGTATTGTTGTTTTTCTGAAACTCCGTTTGCATATCGCATGGTAGCTTCTAATGTAAAGGATAACTTTTTGGTTAACATATTTTTTCCAACATAATGAAACCAAACATCGTTATTGCTTGTTTTGGTTTGCGCTTTGGAAAATTGTGAAAACAAAAGTCCTACTAGAAGTACAAGGGCTATTATATTTTTTTTATTATTTTTCATCGATGTAACTTTTAATTTTTTCTAGAAGATAAAGGATGGTTTGATAATGGTTTGTGATTTTCTAAACCTACAATTTTTACTGTACTATTATCATAAGCTTCATAATCGTGTTTAAAATGTTCTAAATTTTCCATTACGGAGTGATCGACTAATTTAGTTTCTCCTAAATCAATTGTAATATTAAATCCAGATGGAATTTCTTCTAATTTTCTTTTAATACCTAAGAAATTTGTAAAAATTGCGGCTTTACTAATTCTTACATAATATTCGTTACCTTCAAAAGAAACCTCTGTTGGAGCTTTAAAAAAGGATGAAATTGGAGTTCCGTTTATCAAGTGAATAATCATTTTTAAAACAATACCTGCAGCGATACCCACTAATAAATCTTCAAATAAAGTAAAGAAAATAGTTACTAAGAAGATAGCTAATTGTTCTTTTCCAATTTTAAATGTATGAATGAATTCTTTTGGATGCGCTAATTTAATTCCTACAGTGATAAGCATAGCTGCTAAAGCTGCATTTGGAATCATTTCTAATAAAGGAGCAGCTAATAGTAAGAAAGCTAAAATGAAAAAACCGTGGAAAAAGTTAGCCCAACGTGTTTTTGCACCATTATTAACATTTGATGAACTACGAGCTACTTCAGCAATCATAGGTAAACCTCCAAGTAAAGCGGCAAAAACATTTCCAATTCCAACAGCAATTAAATCTTTATTGGTGTCTGATTTTCTTTTAAATGGATCTACTAAATCAATGGCTTTAACGGTTAATAAACTTTCTAACGTTCCAACTAAAGCAAACATAATTACGAATTTGATAAACGTTCCTGTTTGTGAAATTCCATCAAAACTAGCGTTGAAGTTAATGTTATCTACTAAGCTTCCAATTTTTACCAAAGCGTAAGCAGGCTCTGTTTCTTTAAAATGCATGAATAATTCACAAGGAATTGAAAACAACAAAACCACAAGTGGAGCTGGAATCATTTTAATAGATTTGTTTTTAATTTTTGGCCATCCTAGCATTATCACTAAACTTATTACACCAATTAAAGTGGCTTTTGGGTCTAAATTCATAATGAAATTCGGAATATTTGCTAATAATTCTAACGGACCTTTTCCTTTTGCAAGAACAGGATTGTCATTTAGTAAAACCGGAATTTGTTTCGCAATAATAATAATTCCAATAGCAGCAAGCATACCATGAATGGCTGAAAGTGGAAAAAAATCGGCTAGTTTTCCTAATTTTAATACGCCAAATAAAATTTGAATTAAACCTGCAATAACCATTGCGCCTAAGGCTAATTTCCAACCTAAAATTGGATCACCCTTTCCAAATTCAGCAACAGCACCAGCTACAATTACAATTAATCCAGCTGCTGGCCCTTTAATTGTTAAACGTGAACCTGAAATTAAACTAACTAACAAACCACCAATAATAGCTGTTATTAATCCCATAATTGGTGGGAATTCTGAAGCTTTTGCAATTCCTAAACTTAAAGGTAAAGCCAATAGAAACACAATAAATCCTGAAATAGCATCTGTTTTAAAGTTTTCTTTTAATCCTGCAATTCCGTCTGCAGGTAATATGTTTTTTATTTTTTTCATGATAATTTTATATTTTATGATGATTTATAAGGTAATTCGTGGTAGGTTTTAATGTGTGTTCCTAAGAAAAGTCTGGTGTAAATTCGTACTCCTGCTATTCCTGAAACTACAAAACTACTAGCTACTAAAAAAGCTAAAACTACTTGTTGACTTTCAATATGACTAAACAATAAATCTTCGCCAATAAAAGTAGAAGTGATTGGAAAGCCTGTAACGCCAAGTGCTGCTAATAAGAAAAAGAAAGCAAATTTTGGATGTTCATACACGTGTCCAGAATGTTGGCTTAATATAATTCTTTTTTCCATTGTTTTAAGTTTCAATAAAGCGATATATCCTATAGTTCCTGCAATTACAATTCCTGTGATATAAAGGGATATTTCGTAATAACTTACTTTTTCGTTAAACAAAATGGCTAACACAATCCAGAAATGATTAAAAACAATTAGTAGCCAAGCTACAAACGGACTTTTTCTTTCTGAAAAGGCTTTGAAAACGAATACTAATCCAATCGCAGCGAAAATTTCAGGTAAATAATTAGTCACATAACTTGGAATGGAATTTTTGTAATACAACGTGATGCTTCCAACTAAATACGTGCTTAAAAACAAGAAGAATAATTTTCTTAAGTTTAAGAAATTTAATTTGTTACCAATTGTATTTAAAGGATTCCAAAGGAAAATTCTAATGATTTTTTCCAAGTGAAATTCGTTTAAACTTAACACATATAAAGCATTTTCTAATTTTTTAGGAATTATGCTTTTGCGTACTTGTTTTGGTACAAAATTGTAAAATTGTTCTCGGATTAAATAGCTTACCACAGATGGCGAAACCAATAATTGATAGGTTCTTAAAAACGCATTTCCAGCGATATGAAATAAAGCTAATGTTTCAAATCCTAAAGCAATTTCAATAAAGATTAATCCAATTTGTGAAATGGAACTGTATGCGATTTGACTTTTTACAGAAGATTGTACTCGGGCTATCAATGTAGTAATGATACTTGTGCTGAAGCCCATAATTCCTATAGCAATTCGCATAGACGTTTGGTGTTCCCAGAAGGGCATTGTACGTAACATTAAAAAAGCACCTAAATGTACAGAAAGTGAACCGTAAAAAATAGCACTTGAAGGTGTAGGGCCTTCCATCGCTCTTGGTAACCAAGAAGAAAACGGAACTTGAGCAGATTTTACTGCTGCTGCACACGCCAAACATAAGGCAATAAACGATCCAATTAGTGTATGATTTTGCAAATGTTCGTTAACCAATTCGTAATTGTGTAGTCGAATAAAAGTGATGTTTTCATGAAACAAATGATGACTTGCCCACATCGCTAAAATAATTCCCACATCGCCAATTCTATAGATTGAAAATACTCGGAAAGCATTTTTTACAGGCAAATAACGTTCTCTGTAAAAACCAATTAGTAAGAATGATGAAATTCCGATAATTTCCCAACCGATAAATAAGGTTTCGAAATTTCCAGATAAAATGGCTAAATTATATCCAAAAAAGAAGAATAAAACGGTGATAAAAAAGCGTTTGTATCCTTTTTCTCGATGTAAATAATAACGACTATATGTAGTGATCATTGAGGTTAACAAAGCGCCGATGAATAAATATACCGCGGTTACTTTGTCGAAATAAAAATCGATAAAGAAGTCGTAATCATTTGTTTTTACTAAAGAAACTTCGAATAGGTTTAGGTCTTTTGCACCATTTGCTATCCAGTAAATTATAAAAGCACACAAAACTAACAACTGTACAAAAACTGTTGTAAATGCTGTCCATGACAACCAAGATTCTTTTTTTTCTGGAATAAAAAAACTAATCAAAAATCCTACAATAGGAATAATGATAAATACTAATAAAAATTCATTTGTCATCCTTTTATTTTATTAGAGTTATGTTTAAATTTTCCGAACTAGACATGGCATATTCCAAAGAATTGTCAATGGTTTTAATTTCAAAAGCAATCGGTTGGTATTTTATAAATTCACCATTCACAAAGCGAAATAATTCTTTAGTTTCTGGATGAATTACTGCTAAGTTTACCCAGTTGTTAATAAACCATTCATAGGTTGCGGGAACTTTTGTAATGGCATATTTTACAATTTCAGGAAAATGTTCTGCTACAATTAATAATCGTAAAGGATCGTGAACTTCAATCATTTGACTTGGTAAACCGGGTCTTAAATCTCCGTCAATTCCATTAGCTACTCCAATTAATCCCATAACATTATGAGGCAATTTGGAACCTGCTCCTAGTTTATGATTGTCTACTCTTGAGAAATAATATTCTAAATTAATTCCGCCGCCAACAGGTGCTACAGCGTTTAAAATTCCGGCTAAATAATCGCCTTTTGGATCCACTGTATAATCAAATGAATTCATGAAAGAACGTCTGTCTAAGAACAAATGATCTGAAACACTTCTTCTTCCCACAATACACATGGCATTTGTTGCATGATTTAATTCAGGTCGAGGTTCAAATAAAGAAACAGAACGGTTTTTTATTTTATCATGTATTTTTGAAATGCTAAGGTTAGAATCAATTGTGTCAAATCGTCTAGAACGCTCTTTTGCGTTATTGTCTAAGGCATTTATAAACGTTTTGCAATTTTCTTTATGTGGGAATTTATTGTTTTCAGACAATAACTCTTCGTCATAAAAAACAATTTCATCTCTGGTAGTATCATGTAAAGCTGGTAAAAACTGAGTTTCGCTAGGGATTACAATGCCTCTTTCTGCTAAAAGTTCACGAACTTTTACATGGTTAGCTGCAAAACTTAATACTTTCGCATTCACACTACTTGGTCTTCCGCTACATGCACCACAATCGTAACCCGCAAAATGGGTGTTGTTTACGCTAGTTGCACCATGTCCAACAACATACACAATAGGCGCAAAATTATCAACTAAACCAATAGTTTTTAAAATACCTTCCACGCGATTAGCCATTTCTTCAATAGAAAACCCAACTTGTAAACCATTAACAGTTTCATTCGGATTTGTGTTTTCTATAACTAATTGTGATTTTTTATTTAAATGTTTGAATGATGCAGAAGTAGCAGGAGACATGCTAGGTTTAAAAATGTTAAAAAACAATTTAAAAGCAGCGGTATAACCTAGCGTTTGTGAAATTAACCAGCCAAAAAGTAAAGAATGCGATTCTTTGTGGTAATGCAAGTCTTTAGCGCTTTTTTTCTTTCTTGGTAATTCTTTAACTAAGAATTTTGGTGTAACTGGTGCAGGACATAGTTTAGTGAAAAACTTCCCATTAACCGGTTGATAGAAAAATTCAAAATTAAAAAAGGCAGCTACTCCAAATGTTTTTACACTTGGTTCAATTTTTTCTATGTGTCTTCTGAAAGAACATTCTCTGTCGTCCATGCAAAACATGGCTTGAAATTTTGGTTTTTCAACAGAAGTATTTTCCTGAATTTTCTGTTGCATTCCAGTTAAGGCTTGGTTGTAAAAAGTCCATTCAAAAGCTTCTTGCCAAATCGCTAACACGTCAAAATATTCAGAATATTCAGATTTTTCAAATAAATCTTTAACTTCAAAGTCAATTTTAGAATTTAGAGGTTTCCAATTTTTCCCAAATTTTTCATCTAAAGTGTTTATTTCTAATAATAATTCTAAAGTAATTAGTTCTGTTAGCGTTATTTTTCTTTCGTCTAATAAAGAAGTTGGATTGCTTTCTAAAGTTGCAATCATTCCGCTCCATCCTGGGTGAGAAAACTGTTGGTCAAATAGATAGTTTTCAAAATAGTTTTCTTCTCCAACTAAAATTTGAAGTAATTCTTTTATAGAAGCGTTATCGGCTAAAAGTTGTTTAGCTCGAGCTGTAGAAAAAATACTAAAAACTCCGTTTGAGTCTAATTCTTTAATAGAAGCTAAAAATCCATCTTTATGTACTGGAAATTGCCAAACAGAAATGCCTTGATCTAGATAACTACAAAGTATTCTAAAAAGTTTACCGTGTGTAGATTTATCTAAATTGATAAAATATTTTTCTTTCCAAAGACTTCTAAGTTTGCCAATTCTTGGATGAATTGCTTCGTCATAATTTTTAAACAAAACATTATCTTTCCAAAGAGTAAAGTTTTTTTCGCCTTTTTTCTGATTAATTATTTTATCTAGAATGGCTGAATTTATTTCGTTATTTTTAAGCTTAACTCTAAAATCGTTTAGAGGTAAAAAGGTTTTATAGCCAAATATTTCAGACGATTCTTGTAAAGCTGCAAAAAAGTCTTTATCCTGAAAAGCATGTAATGTGTTATGATGCACAAAGTCTTTCAATGGATTTTGCGCGGGTAGAAAATGCGAAAGTTTATGAAGAGTTGCCTCTTCTGTAAATCGCAATGAAGTTAAATTCATTATATTCTAAATTAAGTTAATAACAATATTAATTTGCTTAGTTAGCAAATGGTTGTATCTATTGTTTTAACTTAGATGGTGTTTCCAATTACAAAATAAATCGTACAAAGGTGTACTTTTTTGTAGCAGGCAAAAATAAGGTTTGTTATAAAGTTTTTGTTTTTCTGTAAGAGAAGAGGTGAAATTTTCCGAACAAAAGTTGAGAGTAAGCCAATCGAATTCAAAATCGTCCTCTAGTTCTGATTCTTCATAATAGAAATCTGAGAAATCGCTACTCTCTTCAATTTCGTGATAAAAAGAAAGTGCTTTTAGGGTGTTTTTTTCAGATTGAACAAAACGTGTTTCTTTGTTTATTTCAATAGTAGTTGTAGTTATTCCACTTGCATATGAAAGTATCATTCCTAATAGAGGAGTGACAAACAATAATTTATGGAATATTTTTTTAAGCACGGATTGTTTTTTTTTAACAGTACAAATGTACTTGTTTTTTAGTTACATCAAAATAATTTAATATTTTTTTAAGTTTTACTTGCAAGAACCAAAATAGGTTGTATATTTGCACTCGAATTAAGGAAGACATTTACTTACTTAGTTATTAAGATTGACAAATTGATTTAAACATATATCGCGGGATAGAGCAGTAGGCAGCTCGTCGGGCTCATAACCCGAAGGTCACAGGTTCGAGTCCTGTTCCCGCTACTAAGAACCCTTTCAGAAATGAGAGGGTTTTTTTATTGGATTTATTTACATGTTAATTTTTGATGTAATATATTTTATATAGATTTTATTAGAGATGTTATTGTCAATATTTTCTTTTTTTACAATTTTATTATACAATAATTTAAATGCTACATTTTCGTTTTTCAAATATGGATTTTCGGAAATACTAGTAATTAATTGGACAATATTTTTTTCTACATAATTTAATTTAAAAACACGTTTGTATTTTTTATTAAAAGTTAGGGCGTTGTGTAAAACTAATTTGTAATTTTTTAATTCGTAATGAATAATTAAATTTAGAATTTCAGTTTTAATAAATGTTTTTGGTCTGTCTTCAAGTTTGTATTCATTTCTAATCAGGTTGATGTATTTTAAACTTTGTGATAAGTTTTTTTCAATTAACATAATACAAGCAAATTGGAAGTACATTCCTATAAAGTAATAGGGTTCAATATTAAATTTGTTTTCTTTTAGTTTTTTAGATACAAACTGCATCATTTTTGTTCCTTCACTAAAATTATTATTGTATATCAAATATTCTAGTTCGGATTGATACGTGTGGAAGAATATACGTTCCTTAGCGGTGTTTTTTTGAAAATCTAAAATGTTTTCAAATTTTCTTAATGCTTCAATTTTACTGTAAAAGGTGTCGTTGTCGCTTTTTTTGTAAATATCAATAATGCGAATATAAACTGAAATATAATCTAAAGGATTTTCTTCTTTATAAAAAGGGTTGGTGTCAAAAACCTGAATTACGTTTTCTAAATTTAATAGCTCTTTTTGTGTTTTATTTGTAACGTGGTGATAATTTGATATGATTAGAAAATAAAATATTCTGGATTGCACAGCATGAAGTTGGATGGCTTCTTTTTTTAATAAAGGATTGTTGATGATTTTTTCAAATTCTTCTATAATTTTTTCAATTTGAATTTTACCTACATTATTTTTTAAATAGTAACTGTGGTAATATAAATCGGTGATTTCTCTGTTCTCTTTAATGTGATTGAAATAATTGTCTATTTTTTCATTTACAGACATAGCGCCATAAAAACCTTTTGAATATCCCATGCACTTTTTTTCCCAATTTAAGAGTTCGAGCATTAAAACTTCATTTTCGTTTTTTTTGCTAAGTTTAGTAGCCTTTTGTATAATTTTCAAACATTCTTCATACAAGCCTTTATAAAATAAAATCTCAACTGATTTGATGTGATTTTGAAGTTTTAAACTAATGGTTTTTTCAAAATGAAACTCGTTTAATGATCTCAAGATAATTTTGTTTAAATAATTCATATCGTATGATATGTTTTTGTCTGAAAAACCTTTGTTTTTTATGTATTTTTTTAAGGTATTTTCATTAATAACCTGGTTGCTGTTGAAGATATCAAATAATAATAAGTATTTGTTCTCATCTCCAAAAATACTTCTATTAATAAATAATTTAAAATAGCGTTTTTCGTTCATTGATAGTGATTCTATCAGTTTTTTAGTTTCTTCTATTATCATATTTTTACTATCTGAGATACAAAAATAGTTATTTTTTAGATAATAAATATAAATTCTAATAATTACTTTTGACTTCATGATTAACAGTAAGTTAAATATTTATTATCATTTTCAAAACTAAATATATGAGTAAGAATTACAATTTTTTTAAGTTTAATGTATGGGTGTTAATTGGTTCGTTTTTGTGTATTTCAAATTGTTTTGGAATTACCATTTATGTAAATGATGCAAATCCAACTGGTGATACACAATGCCAAGCAATTGGTGCAATTGGAAATGATGGATTAACAATATTAACACCAAAGTTATCACTTTCTGCAGCACTAGCCATCGCTAATAATGGTGATGTTATTTTTGTTGAAACAGGTGTTTATTCTGGTGCGGCTAATCGTTCTTTGATTATTAATAAAGAGGTAACTATAGAAGGAGCTGGTGAAATCAATACAGTTTTTGATAATGCATTGGGGGTTCAAAGATGGGGTTCTATTTCTGTAAGTAATGTAAAAATCTCAAAATTAACTATAACTCGTTTCGCATTAGGTTCTGACGGAATAGCAATTGACATTACTAATGGAACTAATATTGAACTAAATAGAGTGCTTGTTTATGCCAATGTTGGTAGCGCGGGTCAAGGTGCTGTATTTATTAGTGGAACAACAACAAGTGTGCTAATAAAAAACTCTGGAAGTCCTTGTAATAGAATTGCTGCAGCAAATTATGGTGGTGGATATAAAATAAATGGTTCAACAGTAATCTTTGAAAATTGTAGCATAAATAATAATGTAGTTTCTGCAATTCAAGGAGGAGCTATATTTATAATTGGAACTACAGCAAGTGTTACCATAAATAACACAACTTTTGATGAAAATGAAGCAGCTGCGGGAGGGGCAATATGTATTCAAAACGGTACTTTAAATGTAAATAATTGTTGTTTTAATGGAAATACTACAAATGCAGGTGCTGGAAATAATTTAGGCGGAGGAGCTATATTAATCCAAGCTTCAACGAATGGAACTACAACTAATGTAAATTTAAATAACTGTAGTTTCTCGAATAATTCTACTGGACCAGCAAGTTCAGACGGAGGTGCAGTTTCTGTTTCAAACTTAAATTCTCCAACTTGTAATGTTACATTTACAACTTGTGCTTTCACAAATAATAATGCAGCAGATAAAGGTGAAGATGTTTATTTTGATAGGGTAAATACTCCAACGTTTAATGTAATGTTTAAAAACAGTACTTTCAATTCAATTTATTCTGGAACTCAAGTAAATTTATACAATGCCGACTTTCCAATAGCTCAAATTGTTTTTGATGCTTTGGTTGGCTTTGGTGCCAATGGAGATGTAGTTGCTGATGGAAGTGGTGTAGCTATAACAAAACCCGAAATGTTTGGGAGCTATACAGAAACTTCATCCTCTTTACCAGTCGGACTACCAAGTACTAAATGTTATGATCGTTTTGACGGCACCTGTGGAACAGCTAGTGCCACTTTTGCTTGTATTACCGAAAATGTTTGGAATGGCTCAGTTTGGTCAAAGTCCACTGTTCCAACAGAATTTGAACATGTTATCTTAAATTCAAACTACAATACATTTACGCATGGAAACATCAATGCTTGTCAAATGACAATAAAACCTGGTGTGGTTTTAGATGTTGCTAATGGTACTAATGGAACCTATGTTTATGTTGTAAATTCTATATTTAATAATGGTACTATTAATGTTTGTTCAAAAGGAAATTTAATTCAAGTTAATCATCCTTTAGATTTAAATGGTGAACCTATTGTTACGCCAAATATAAATTTCACGAAACATACTGGAGATAAAATAAGATGGGATTATGTGTATTGGTCAAAACCTATAAGTGGTAATGTTTTGTCAAACTATTCTACAAATTTTGATATGAAATACTATTGGGATCCAGATTATTGTGATGCAGGTGTTAATTTTAGTTATTTAGGTTGGCGTTATTTGGTTTCTGAACCAGCTGTAGCAACGGGTTTTATTACTCGTGTTAAAACTTCTGCAGGAACTGTTCCAACAAGTATCACTTTAAATTATTCTGGGACTTCGAATAATGGTAATTATAATGCTACTGTAAAATATTATGATGAGGTAGATGCTTTTAGAAATTTTACATTATTAGGGAATCCCTATCCTGGAGCCATAAAATTTGAAGATTTTTATAAAGATAATAGTGATAAAATCTACGGAACAGTTTATTTATGGTCCTCAAATACGCCTTATCCAGGGAGTGGTTTGTATCAAAGAGCAGATTACGCAACTTTTAATTTAACAGGAGGTGTTGGTGTTCCAGGGGCTACTACTCAATCTCCAAATGGTATACTGCCAAATGGTTATATTGCCTCAGCTCAAGGCTTTTTTATCCGACCTAAAGTTAATGGAACTATTGTTTTTAAGAATTCTCATCGAACCAAAGATGTAGCAAGTAATAGTCAGTTTTATAGAAGTTCATCGAAAGAAATAAACAGATATTGGTTACGAATTTCTGATGATAATAAACATTATAATGAATTGCTTGTAGGATACCTTTCAGGTGCATCAAATGAATTTGATGATGCGTATGACGGGCCAGTTAACTCTTTGTCAGCTATTAAATTTTTTACTGTTTTAGGTAGTAATAAATTAATTATTCAAGGAAAAGGAGATTTTGTAGATTCTGATCGATTAAATATGGGGTACGAATTGTCCGAACCAAGCGAAATGTTAACAATTAGTTTAACGAAAAAAGAAGGGATATTTGCTACTCAAACAATATATTTGTTTGATAAAAAATTAGGTTTTTATCATGATTTAACCCAGTCTGATTATGTGTTTTTTAATGATAATTTTCCAAATAGGTTTGAAATTATTTATAAACTTAAATCTTCAGATGAAAATCAAGCTATAGAAGATCAAGTTAGTGTTGAAGCTTTAATTTTAAATGCTAATTTAGAGGTTAGTTCCAATTCAAATCTTTCTAAGATTGAATTATATGATAGTAATGGACGATTAATTTTAAAGGAAAACATTAATCATTCTACAAAAAAATTTAATAAAAGTTTAAACCTTTCTTCAGGGGTGTATATTTTAAATGCTACTTGTGAAAACGGGGTAAAAAAATCAATAAAACTCTTAAATAGATAAAATAACTATGAAAAAGTATTTTAAAATAATCGCAATTTTAATTGGTTTTTTTACTGGGCAATTCAGTGTTCATTCACAAATTACAATTAATAATACTTTATATACGCCAACGCAATTAGTAAATGGGGTTTTGGTTCCATCCACAAGTGGTACTGTAATTTCAAATGTTAGTTTTGGTGGTGTGTACAATAACTCAAGTCGTTATCAAGTAGGTTACTTTTCTACAGCAACAACTACTTTAGCACAAATGGGATTTACAAACGGTGTGGTTCTAACATCAGGGAATACATCCACTATTCCTGCTGTTTTAGGTGCGGATCCGGGCGCAACACAGATGGCAACAGCTTATTCATCTTGTACAACTGGTGAATTAAGACAGGGAGGTACTTGTCCTGCCGGGATTAATGATTTGGATGTTTTAGCAGGAGCTCAGAACTATTTTAATGCGGCTGTTCTTGAATTTGATTTTGTACCTGTACAAAATGCGGTTACATTCAGATATGTTTTTGGTTCTGAGGAATATAATGATAGTAGTAATTCTGCTTTCGATATTAATTATAACTGTTCGTCTTATAATGATAAATTTGGTTTTTTAATTAGTGGGCCAGGTATTGCAGGAGGTCAAGGCTTTACCAATAATGCCCGAAATATTGCACGACTTTCAAATGGATCTGAGGTTTCTATAAATTCTGTTAATGATGGTGTGGTTGGTTCTAGTGCTTCGCCACAAAATGCATCTTATTGTACTTTAGCTAATGGGGCATGGGTTCAAAATACCCCAACACCTGAGTTTTTTGGAAAGATTGATGGGACGCAATTAAATGGAAATACTAGAATATTATCTGCAACTCAAACAGGTTTAGTGCCAGGTCAAACTTATCATATCAAATTAATTGTTACAGATGTAAACGATGCAACATATGATAGTGTGGTGTATTTAGAAGCTGGAAGTTTTTCAACAGAGTCAACTTGTAATGCAGGTCCTGATCAAGGACTTTGCGGAACTACTTCTACAACTTTAGCAGCGACTTCGCCATTAACTGGTTTGTGGAGTGTTCAGTCTGGAACGGCTGTTTTTTCAGATAATACCAGTCCAACTTCTTCCGTTTCGGGATTGTCGTTAGGTGCGAATGTTTTAAGATGGACGGCAGCTGATTTATCTTGTTTTGCTGATGTTACAATTACGGTTTCAACAGTACCTGCTGTTCCAACAGTTTCGACAACAGCAGCGACTTGTTCAGCAAATGGAACGGCTACAGTTTCTAATTATTCAGCAGCCTTAACCTATACTTCTTTACCAGCAGGCTTAACAGTTGGAGCAGGCGGAGTAGTT
>CAYWVV010000067.1:0-14323 GCA_964461805.1 uncultured Flavobacterium sp. | reverse complement strand
ATGAACAACGTATTAATTTTAGATTTCGGTTCGCAATACACACAATTAATTGCCCGTAGAGTAAGAGAATTAAATATTTTCTGCGAAATTTTTCCTTTCGATAAAATCCCAACTGATTTATCATCTTATAAAGCTGTAATTTTAGGCGGAAGTCCTGCTTCTGTTCGTTCAGAAGAAGTGTTACATCCAGATTTATCTGAAATTAGAGGAAAAAAACCATTATTAGCAGTTTGTTATGGTGCACAATATTTAGCCCATTTTTCAGGTGGAGAAGTTGCGGCTTCTAACACAAGAGAATACGGTAGAGCTAATTTAGCATATATTAAAGAAAACGAAGTGTTTTTAGAAGGTGTTTCTGAAAATAGTCAAGTTTGGATGTCACATTCGGATTCTATTAAGCAATTACCAACTAACGGAGTTAAAATTGCTAGTACGAAAGATGTAGAAAATGCCGCTTATAAAATTGAAGGTGAAACGACTTATGCGATTCAATTTCACCCAGAAGTATATCATTCAACAGATGGAAAACAAATGTTAGAAAACTTTTTGGTAAAAATTGCCAAAGTAGCACAAACATTCACGCCAAATGCTTTTGTAGAAGAAGTAATTGCAGATATGAAAGCTAAAATTGGAAACGATAAAGTAGTTTTAGGTTTATCTGGAGGTGTTGATTCTACAGTTGCAGCAGTAATTTTAAACAAAGCCATCGGAGATAATTTATATTGTATTTTCGTAAATAACGGTTTGTTACGTAAAAACGAATTCCAAGGTGTATTAGATCAATACAAAGGAATGGGTTTGAACGTAAAAGGTGTTGATGCCTCACAAAGATTCTATGATGCTTTAGCTGGTTTAGATGATCCAGAAGCAAAACGTAAAGCAATTGGAAACGCTTTTATTGAAGTTTTCGATGCTGAAGCACATTTGTTGACTGACGTAAAATTCTTAGGTCAAGGTACCATTTATCCAGATGTTATCGAATCAGTTTCTGCAACTGGTGGTCCATCTGCGACTATAAAATCACATCACAATGTGGGTGGTTTACCAGATTTCATGAAATTACAAATTGTAGAACCTTTACGTATGTTGTTTAAAGACGAAGTACGTAGAGTTGGAGCAACTTTAGGAATCGATCCAGAATTATTAGGTCGTCATCCTTTTCCTGGTCCAGGTTTAGCGATTCGTATTTTAGGTGATATTACACCAGAAAAAGTAGCCATTTTACAAGAAGTGGATGCTGTTTTTATTAACGGATTAAAAGAACACGGTTTGTACGATAAAGTTTGGCAAGCTGGTGCGATTTTATTGCCTGTAAACAGTGTTGGTGTAATGGGTGATGAGCGTACGTACGAAAAAGTAGTTGCCTTAAGAGCCGTTGAATCTACAGACGGAATGACAGCAGATTGGGTACATTTGCCTTATGAGTTTTTGCAAAAAATATCAAATGATATTATCAATAATGTTCGTGGTGTAAATCGTGTCGTATACGATATTAGTTCAAAACCACCAGCAACTATTGAATGGGAATAAAATTTCTAAAATTATATAAAATTGCAAAGGCAATAACGAGTTCTTAATTTGTTATTGCCTTTTTTGATTTAAAATTTGTAAAATTTCGTTTTAACTATTTTTTCTGAATCCCATTTCTTATATTTGGCATTAAAATTGTTTCTTATTAGAAATTCAATTTAAAAGCAATAAAAATTTACGTATGAAAAAGGCACAGATATACATTATTTTATTTTTAGTAAGTTTTGCAGGTTATTCGCAAAGCAAGCATACTGTCGTTAAAGGAGAAACGTTATATAGTATTTCAAAAAAATATAATGTTAAACCAGATGATATATTAAAACTAAATCCAGATGCTAAAGATGGCGTAAAGGAAAATACGGTTTTAACTTTACCATCAAGTGTAAAAGTAGTGGCGACTAAATCGACTTTAAATAAGTACGAATATCAAGTACAACAAGGTGAAACTTTATATGCTATTTCTAAAAAAATAGGAGTTTCTGTTGACGAAATGATAAAAAATAATCCAACTTCTAAAGAAGGTGTTTCAACTGGTCAATCTTTAATTTATTTTGCAGCTAAAAAACACGCAGCTACACAACAAGTAGTAAAAACAGAAGTTGTTGCTAAAAAGGAAATCGCTAATCTTCACACCATTCAAGCGGAAGAAACGAAATATAGTGTTTCTAAAAAATACGGGATTTCTATTCCTGAATTAGAAGAATTAAATCCACATATCAAAAATGTGTTCGAAATTGGTATGCAAATCCGATTAAACAAAAACACAGTTTTACCAAAAGCCGTAGTTGCAGATGTTCAGTCAACAATATCAACAAAAACAATGTTTTACACGGTACAACAAGGAGAAACGTTGTTTTCTATTTCAAGAAAATTCGGAATTTCTGTTGATGAAATTACAAAAAAGAATCCTGCAGTTTCAAGTGGTTTAACTGTCGGAATGGAACTCTTACTTCCTGAAAAAAAAGAAATTAATTCAACTATCCAGAGTGATTCTGCAGATGGATTAAAAAAAAAAGTGAACTTATTAGAGAAGGCGAATAAAACCAAACAAAGAAACCTTGTTTTATTGATGCCTTTCAATATTAACAGAATTGAAAAAGATTCTGCTAAAACCAAAACAGAATATTTAAAAACCGATAAATTCTTAAATATTACTCTTGATTTTTATGCGGGCGCACTAAAGGCAATTGATTCTGCAAAAGTGCTAGGTTTGCCAATTAATGCTAAGGTTTACGATGCGGAAACGTCAAAATATTCTTCCAATGTTGCGACAATAATCAAAAATAATAATTTTTCAAATGTCGATGTGGTTATCGGACCATTTACCAATTCATTTGTAGAAACAGCCGGACAATTATTAGATAAAAACACAGCCATAATTTCTCCATTAACAAATGATTCTGGAAAAGGTGGAAGCAATGTCTTTTACGCCATGCCAAACGAAAACATTCAAAAACAACAACTACTGTCGTATTTGAAATCTAAATCAGATGCTATTTTTGCGATTCATTCTTCTTCAAAAACAAGTTTGAGTTCATATTTCGCATCCAATTATCCAGAAGTAAGATCGTCTAGTTTTAACGATAAAGGACTTTTTGATTTTACTATTTTCAAAACTCAATTGCAAAAAGGAAAAAAGAATTTTGTGATTTTAGATTCAGATAAGATTATGCAAGTGATTTCAGTAGTAAATAATTTATTGAAATTGAAAAAGGAATTCGATATTCAATTAGTAGTTGTAGAAAGAAATGATGCCTTAGATTTTGAAGAAATTCCATCGAAAAATTTAGCGGCTTTACAAATGTTGTATCCTTCTGCTATTCGTGAAAATGAATCTATTGAAGCTTCAAATTTCGCAAAAGCATATAGAAAAGACAATAAAGTGCAGCCTAATCAATATGCTACTCGTGGTTTCGATGTTACT
Organism: uncultured Flavobacterium sp.; assembly: GCA_964461805.1. Lineage (GTDB taxonomy): Bacteria > Bacteroidota > Bacteroidia > Flavobacteriales > Flavobacteriaceae > Flavobacterium. Next base: position 10,869 of record CAYWVV010000067.1, on the reverse strand, counting down.
TTTGATGCGATTTTAAGAATGTGTCAAGAAGAAGGTTTTATCAAATCTACGGAAAGTCAAATTTCTGAACAAATTGAAAGTCAGTTCAACTATTCAAATAACAACAATTACGGAGTGTACATGATGTATTATAATTCCGATTTAACTATAAAACAAGCACAATAATGGCAACATCTAAAGTAACTTATTTAGGCGATTTAAGAACGTCATCAATACATTTAGCTTCTGGTTCAGAAATTATTTCCGATGCTCCAATTGACAATAACGGAAAAGGAGAAGCCTTTTCACCAACAGACACCGTTGCCAATGCTTTAGCAAGTTGTATGTTTACCGTTATGGGAATTAAAGCTCGCGATTTAGATGTCGATTTTTCAAATGCAACAGCTGAGGTAACTAAAGTTATGGGAACAGAACCACGCCGAATTACAGAAATTCACGTGACTTTCAATATGAATATTGCGGTTTCAGATAAAAATAAAACCATTCTAGAAAAAACAGCTATGACTTGTCCCGTTTTGAATAGTTTACATCCAGATATTAAAAAGGAAGTGGTTTTTAATTGGAAGTAAACTTTAAAAATGACCAACCAAGACCAACTTATCAAATTAGCTCACACTATAATGCCTTTTGGAAAATTCAAAGGGCGTTATCTTATAAATCTACCTGAACATTATATTGTTTGGTATAAAAACAAAGGATTTCCTGCCGGAACTTTAGGTGAACAACTTAAATTGGTATACGAATTAAAACTAAATGGATTAGAAGAATTAATTCATAACATTCAAAAAAAATATCCAAAACCGCAATGATAGAAGAAATCTTAAATAGCCAAACGAAGTTTTTTAAAACGAATGAAACTAAATCGATTTCTTTTAGAATTGAAATTTTAAAAAAGTTGAAACAGGTTTTGCAACAAAATGAAAAGTTGCTGTCCGAAGCTATTTATTTAGATTTTAATAAATCGGAATTTGAAACCTATTTAACAGAATTCGGTTTTTTGTATATAGAAATTGATGAAGCTGTTAAGAAGTTAAAGAAGTGGTCTTCTAAAAAAAGTGTTTCCTCAAGTTTAATAAATTTCCCTTCTAAAAATTATATTGTACCCGAACCATTAGGTGTAACTTTAGTAATTAGCGCCTGGAATTATCCGTATCAATTGGCTTTAGCTCCAGCTATTGCAAGTTTGGCTGCTGGAAATACAGTTGTTATTAAGCCGAGTGAAGTAGCGATTCATTCGAGTAATGCCTTAAAAAAAATAATTTCTGAAAACTTTAATACAACTATTTTAGCAGTAATTGAAGGTGGAGTAGAAGAAACAACCCAATTAATACATTCGAAATTTGATAAAATATTTTTCACAGGTTCTACTCAAGTTGGGAAAATTGTTTACCAAGCTGCAGCTGAAAATTTAATTCCAGTCACTTTAGAATTAGGCGGAAAATCACCAGCTATTTTAACAGAAGATTGTCATTTAAAAAGAAGCATTCAACGTTTAATTTGGGGAAAATTTTTAAATGCGGGGCAAACTTGTGTCGCACCAGATTATGTGATGGTTCATCAATCTCTAAAAAGCGAATTTTTAAAAGGAATTGAAGAAGAAATTAAATTACGAACGTATTCTGTTGAAAATCAGAATTTTACAAAAATAGTTTCTGTAAAACATACACAACGATTAGTGAATTTACTTGAAAATCAAGAAGTAATATTTGGAGGAAATTATCATATCGAAAATAGAGACTTTGAACCGACTTTAGTTTTAAATCCAACTTGGGAAAGTACAATTATGCAAGAAGAAATTTTCGGACCTATTTTACCTGTTTTATTTTACGACAATTTCAACGATGCTATTCAACAAATAAAAACTAAAGAAAAACCCTTGGCAGCATATTTATTCACAGAGAATTCCAAATATAAAGCCCAATTTTTAAATGAGTTTTCTTTTGGTGGCGGCTGTATTAATGAAGTAATTATGCATTTAGTGAACGGGAATTTCGGATTCGGTGGTGTAGGCTCTAGTGGAATTGGCGCTTATCACGGATACGAAGGGTTTAAAACGTTTTCTCACTTCAAAAGCATCATGGAAAAGCCTACTTTTTTTGAAATTCCTTTAAGATATTCTGCATATTCTTCCAGAAAATTAACTTGGGTCAAACGTTTTGTAAATTGGTCCAAGTATTTTTAATTGCAACGAAACACTATCATTTTTGACTGCACATGGAATTAATTGAAAATTGGCTAATTAGAATTGGCACATTTACGAATTAATAGTATCTTTGCACGTTTTTTAAACACAACAAACAACACAACAAAAACAACAACATGAATCAAACTAAATACATTTTCGTTACTGGTGGTGTGACTTCTTCATTAGGAAAAGGAATTATAGCAGCATCTTTAGCAAAATTATTACAAGCAAGAGGTTACAGAACAACTATTCAAAAATTTGATCCGTATATTAATGTAGATCCAGGAACTTTAAATCCTTACGAACACGGTGAATGTTATGTAACAGATGATGGAGCAGAAACAGATTTAGATTTAGGACATTACGAACGTTTTTTAAATGTTCCAACGTCTCAAGCAAATAACGTAACGACAGGTAGAATTTATTTATCTGTTATAGAAAAAGAACGTCGTGGTGAATTTTTAGGTAAAACCGTGCAAGTGGTACCTCATATTACCAATGAAATTAAAGAACGCATGCAATTGCTAGGGAATTCTGGCGATTATGATATTGTAATTACTGAAATTGGTGGCACAGTTGGTGATATTGAATCGTTACCTTACATCGAATCGGTTCGTCAATTGGTTTGGGAATTAGGTGACAATAACGGAATTGTAATTCATTTAACGTTAGTGCCTTATTTGGCTGCTGCTGGTGAATTAAAAACAAAACCAACTCAGCATTCTGTTAAAACTTTAATGGAAAGTGGAATCAAAGCAGATATTTTAGTTTGTAGAACAGAACATGAATTGTCTCAAGATTTACGTCAGAAATTAGCCTTGTTTTGTAATGTAAAAAAAGAAGCAGTTATTCAATCTATCGATGCTTCAACGATTTACAAAGTTCCGAATTTAATGCAAGAAGAAGGTTTAGATAAAGTAGCCTTAAAGAAATTAAATTTACCTGAAAAAGCCACTCCAGATTTAAAACAATGGAACGAGTTTTTATATAAATTAGAACATCCAAAACACGAAGTAAATATCGGTTTAGTTGGAAAATACGTAGAATTACAAGATTCTTACAAATCAATTTTAGAAGCTTTTATTCATGCAGGTGCGACACAACAAACGAAAGTAAATGTAGTGTGTATTCATTCAGAATTTTTAGATAAATCGAATGTAGCTAATAAATTAAAAGGTTTAGATGGAATTTTAGTAGCTCCTGGTTTCGGAGAACGTGGAATTGAAGGAAAAATTGAAGCAATAAAATACGTGCGTGAAAATAATATTCCTTTTTTAGGAATTTGTTTAGGAATGCAAATGGCTTCTATAGAATTTGCAAGAAATGTTTTAGATAAAAAAGATGCCAATTCAACTGAAATGAATGCGAATACAAGCTATCCAATTATCAGTTTGATGGAAGAGCAAAAAACAGTAACAGAAAAAGGTGGAACCATGCGTTTAGGTGCTTGGAAATGTGCTATCAAAGAAAATACTTTAGCGCACAAAATTTACGGAAAAACAGATATTTTAGAACGTCACCGTCACCGTTTTGAGTTCAATGGTGATTATTTAGCAGAAATGGAAGCCGCTGGTTTAGTAGCTTCAGGTTCAAATCCAGATACAGGATTGGTGGAAATTGTAGAATTACCAAATCATCCTTTCTTTATCGGAGTGCAATACCATCCAGAATACAAAAGTACAGTACTAAATCCACATCCATTATTCATGGGATTAGTTGCTGCTGCTGTTAAAAACAAATAAAACGTAACGAATTATAATAAAAGCAGACATATAATAACTAACTCAACTCCAACAGAGTTGCACATTTATAACATGGAAGAAAAAAAGTTCGACATTAAGTCGTTAATTGGTTTCACATTAATCTTCGGAATTTTAATGTGGATGATGTATTCAAATCAACCTACAAAAGAAGAATTAGCCGAAAAAGCAAAAAAAGAACAAGCTGAAAAAGAAGCAAAAACACCAAAAAGTGCCGCTGCAACAGCTCCAATTGTTCAAAGTACTGATTCTACAGCCAAAGTTTCACCAGAAGCTTTAGCTAAATTAGGCGCATTTGCTTATGCCGAAACGTTACCTTCTGCAAAAAATACAACTACATTATTAGTCAATAAAGTTTTAAGTTTAAAAATTGCTAATAAAGGAGGGTACATCTCTGAAGCAACTGTTTTAAATCAAGAACAATTTAAAAAAGGTTCTGGAAAAGCAGTTCAAATCATTAAAGACAATAATGCGAACTTCAATTTAACTTTAACTACAAAAGAGGGTAAAGTTATCAATACCAAAGATTTATACTTCGAACCAAAGTTAACTAAGGAAGGTAATAATCAAGTGCTAACGATGCAATTAAAAACAGGTGAAAATCAGTTTTTAGAGTACCGTTATGTGATGAAAGATAACGACCACATGTTAGAGTTTTCTATTCGAACTCAAGGTTTAGAAAATGTATTAAATACATCTAAATCACCAAGTTTAGAATGGAACTTAAAAGCTTATCGCAATGAAAAAAGTGTATCATATGAAAACAGATATACGGAAGTTATTTACGAATATGAAGGTGGAAAAGACAATTACCTAAGTAATGTTTCTGATAAAGAAGAAACAATTGATGAAGTTTCTTACGTAGCTTTCAAACAACATTTCTATACATCAGTATTATTAACTAATACGCCATTTAAAACGGCTGATTTAAAATCTGATAATTTAGTTGATGATGATAAAATTGATACGGTTTTCACGAAAAGCTTTACAGCTAAAATGCCGTTAGAGTTTAAAAATGGGGCATTAAATTATGATATGAACATGTATTATGGTCCAACAGATTATAAAACATTAAGTGCTTATGATAAAAACTTAGATGAAATTGTTTCATTAGGTTGGGGAATTTTTGGATGGATAAATATGTTTGTTTTCATTCCATTATTCGGATTTTTATCAGGATTTATGCCTTACGGAATTGCAATTATACTATTTACAGTATTAATTAAAATTGCGATGTCGCCAATTACATACAAATCATTCTTGTCTCAAGCAAAAATGAAAGTATTGAAACCAGAAATTGCAGAATTGGGTGAAAAATTCAAAGATAACCCAATGAAAAAGCAACAAGAAACAATGGCCTTGTACTCTAAAGCCGGCGTAAACCCAATGGCAGGTTGTATTCCAGCATTAATTCAATTGCCATTCATGTATGCTTCGTTTCAGTTTTTCCCTTCTGCTTTCGATTTAAGACAAAAAAGCTTCCTTTGGGCAGACGATTTATCTTCATACGATTCAATTTATAAATTACCGTTTAATATTCCATTTTATGGTGATCACGTAAGTTTATTCCCAATTTTAGCAGCTATTGCCATTTTCTTTTACATGAAAATGACTACTGGAGATCAAGCCATGCAAGCACCACAACAAGAAGGTATGCCAGATATGGGTAAAATCATGAAAATGATGATTTACATTTCTCCAATTATGATGTTAATTTTCTTCAACAACTACGGTTCTGGATTGAGTTTATATAACTTTATTTCTAACTTAATTACTATCGGAATCATGTTAGTTATTAAAAATTACGTAGTTAACGAAGAGAAAATACACGCACAAATTCAAGTGAATAAAACGAAACCGAAAACGGAATCGAAATTTCAAAAGAAAATGCGTGAAATAATGGAACAGCAAGAAGCTCAAAAAGCTCTTAATCAAAAGAAAAAATAAATTCTTTAAAAGCCTGTTCCTTTCGTGAACAGGCTTTTTTATTTACAAATAGTATGAAAATTGCAATTATTGGTTTTGGAAATATGGGACAAACGTACGCAAGTAGTTTTGTCAGTTCAGGTTTTATTAAATCGGAAGATATTTATGTTTTGACACGCGATTTGTCTAAAATTTCAAATAAATACTCTATTCCGGAAGTTAATTTTTTTACAGAAATAAGCAAGTTGTTTTTGTCAGTTGATATCGTAATTATAGCTGTAAAACCACAAGATTTTCAAAATTTATGCTTGCAAATTAAAGATTTTATAACTGAAAATCATTTGATTTTATCTGTTATGGCAGGAATATCAATTCAAAATATTTCAGAAAAATTACAAGTCAAAAAAGTCATTCGTTCTATGCCAAATATTCCAACGCAAATCGGACAAGGAATGACGGTTTTTACAGCGTCTCAAGAAGTAGATAGAAAAGATTTATTTATCATTCAAAATCTAATCAATACCACTGGAAAATCGTTGTTTATCGAAAATGAAGCAATGATAAATGCAGCAACAGCTATTTCAGGAAGCGGTCCAGCTTACGTATATTATTTTATGAATGCGATGGTAGATTCAGCCATAAATTTAGGTTTTACTAAATCCGAAGCAGAATTCTTGGTACAACAAACTTTTTTAGGCTCTACGCAATTACAAAACAGAAGTAATTTGTCTAATTTAGAGTGGATTGAGAAAGTTTCTTCCAAAGGAGGAACAACCGAAGCCGCTATTAATGTATTCCATTCACACGATTTAAATTCCAAAATTAACGAAGGAATTATACAAGCCAATGCAAGAGCAAAAGAACTTGGCAAAGTAATTGATAACTAATTTTTATTAATTACTTTTACGATGCAATTTTTTAGCGATTGTAACGTTAAGATTTTAGCTTCAAAAAATTAAGAAAACATATGAAAAAGATACTATTTATTGCATTTTTAGCCCTTTCAAATTTCATTTCAGCACAAGATAAATTGAATCAGTTTGATGAAAAAGGTGTGCGTCACGGACTTTGGAAAGGTTTTCACGATGAAAGCAAACGTCCTCGTTATGAAGGAACTTTCGATCATGGAAAAGAAACAGGAACATTCAAATATTTCGATGATACAAAAGCAGCAACAGTAATTGCAACACGTGATTTTTCTAAAGGAGATGGTTCTTGTTACACGATTTTTTACGACCAAAAAAATAATAAAGTCAGCGAAGGTTTAGTGAAAAATAAACTTTTCGAAGGCCAATGGAAATATTATCATAAAGAATCAAAAGATATTATGACCTTGGAAAACTATAAAAACGGAAAGTTAAATGGTCCAAGAAAAGTGTTTTACAAAGAAAATGAATTAGCGGAAGAAGTTAATTATACGGATGGAAAGAAAAACGGATTAGGTAAAACTTTTGGTGAAAACGGTAAACAAATTGACCAACATAATTACGTAAACGATGTTTTTGAAGGAAAAGCAACCTATTTTAATGTAAGTGGAAAAAAAATGTACGAAGGAGAATATAAAAACAATTCGAAAATTGGTACATGGAAATTTTATGAAAACGACAAGGTTGTAAAACAAGTTAAAGCTGAAAAATTCTCAAAAGAATTAATAAAATTTGAAGAAAAATTAGCTAAAAAAGGAGCTAAAAACAAACTAGTTGAACAAACTGTAGAAGAAAAAAAAGTAGAGGAGAAAAAATAAGATGAAGCGAGTAGTAGTAGGACTTTCCGGTGGTGTAGATTCAAGCGTTGCAGCCTATCTTTTAAAAGAGCAAGGTTACGAAGTGATTGGTCTTTTTATGAAAAATTGGCACGATGATTCGGTTACCATTTCAAACGAATGTCCGTGGTTAGAAGATAGTAATGATGCTTTATTAGTAGCAGAAAAATTAGGAATTCCTTTTCAAACGGTTGATTTATCTGAGCAATATCAGGAAAAAATCGTCGATTACATGTTTAAAGAATACGAAAACGGTAGAACGCCAAATCCTGATGTTTTATGCAACAGAGAAATTAAGTTCGAAGTTTTTATGAAAATAGCAGTTTCTTTAGGTGCTGATTATGTCGCAACCGGACATTATTGTCGTAAAAACACCATAGAAGTTGATGGAAAAGAAGTTCATCAATTACTAGCTGGAAAAGACGATAACAAAGACCAATCGTATTTTTTATGTCAATTATCACAAAATCAATTAGCAAAAGCGTTGTTTCCAATTGGCGAATTAACCAAGCCAGAAGTTAGAGAAATTGCGACTAAAATGGAATTGGTAACGGCTGAGAAAAAAGATTCTCAAGGGTTATGTTTCATAGGAAAAGTGCGTTTACCAGAGTTTTTACAACAAAAATTACAACCTAAAGAAGGCTTAATTGTTGAAATTCCTTCAACAAACGCTATATATCAAAATCCAAAACCTCGTTTTGAAAATTTAGAAGCAGAATTGGCTTTCGAATCTCAAAATAAAGACTATACAAACGCCAACGGAATTGTAAAAGGAAAGCATCAAGGTGCCCATTATTTTACAAACGGACAACGTCGTGGTTTAAATGTAGGTGGGACAAAAGAAGGTTTATTTGTCATTCAAACGGATGTAATTAATAATATCATTTATGTTGGAGAAGGCGCCAATCATCCTGGATTATTCAAAAATACGTTATTTGTGAAATCAGATGAAGTACATTGGATCCGTCAAGATTTAAAACTAGCAGTTGGTGAAACTACAGAAGTTATGGCACGAATTAGATATCGTCAACCTTTACAAAAAGCCATTTTACATCAATTTGAAAGCGGTATGTATGTGCAATTCGAAAATCCACAATCTGCCATTACAGAAGGTCAATTTGTAGCTTGGTATATGGATGATGAATTGCAAGGAAGTGGTGTGATATCTTAAGTAGAAATTTGTTATATTTGGTAAAACTTTGTTGTTATGAAAAAACTGTACTTTTTACTAATTTTAGTTATAGCCAATTTTGGATATGCACAAATTCAAGATGCTTGGGTATATTTTAATGATAAGCCTAGTTCTGCAACGTTTTTAGCGAGTCCTTTGACGATGTTAACACAACGTTCGTTAGACAGAAGAACCGCTCAAAATATTCCCTTAGACATTACAGATGTTCCAGTTGAACAAAGCTATATTACTCAAATCACAGCTGCTACAGGAATAACAGTTATGGCAAAATCTAAATGGTTAAATGCTTTACATATTCGTGGAACGCAAGCCAATATCCAAGCATTAACAGGGTTATCTTTTGTAAATAATGTAAAATTTGCCAATCATTCTTTAAATCCTGGTGGAAGAATTGCTCAAAATTCAAATAAAATTAAAGCAGTAAATAAAAATTTAGATGCTCTAGTTACCTACAATTATGGTGGTTCTCAAAACCAAATTGAAATGTTAAACGGACATTTATTACATCAACAAAATTTCACAGGTCAAGGAAAAATCATTGCGGTTTTAGATTCTGGTTTTACTGGAGTTAATTCTGCTTTACCATTTCAAAATTTAATTTCGAATAATCAAATTTTAGGTGGATATAATTTCCCTGACGGAAATACGAATTATTTTTCTCGACACAATCACGGAACAAATGTTTTATCCACAATGGGTGGCTTTTCCGACGGACAATTAGTTGGAACCGCTCCAAGTGCACAATATTATTTATTTATTACGGAAGATGTCAATTCAGAAAATCCAGTAGAAGAATCGTATTGGGTAGAAGGAGCTGAATTAGCAGATTATTATGGTGTTGATGTGATTAATTCTTCTTTAGGCTATTTTGATTACGATAACACTGCCTATTCGCATCAATATGATGACATGATTGGTAATAAAACTTTCGCTTCTCGCGGTGCAAATATGGCTTTCAGTAAAGGAATTGTGGTAGTAATTAGCGCTGGAAATTCTGGAGCTACTTCAGAACCACATATTGCAACTCCTGCAGATGCTATGGGTGCCTTAACTATTGGTGCTGTTGATAGTACAGAAGTTTACGCAAGTTTTAGTTCTATCGGACCTTCATTTGACGGAAGAATAAAACCAGATGTTTGTGCAAAAGGTGCAGCAACAACAGTAAGCTCTCCATCAGGAACAATTTACACCTCAAATGGTACTTCATTTTCTAGCCCAGTTTTAGCTGGAATGGTAGCTACATTTTGGTCGGCAGTACCAACTTTAACCGCGCAACAAGTTGTAGATTTTGTAAAACAATCTGCTGATAATTATAATGCACCAACCAATCAAAAGGGGTACGGAGTTCCTGATTTTCAATTGGCACTAACAAATGCTTTAAGTTTAGAAGCAATTGAGTCCAATCAAGAATTTTTAGTTTATCCAAACCCTGCTGAAAATTTTGTTACGTTTCAATTAGATAAAAATCAAAAAGGGATTGTTTATTTTTACGATGTTTTAGGGCAAAATATACTAACAAAAGAAATTTCTGAAAATAATAATTCCATCAACATACAAAATTTTTCAAACGGAGTTTATTATTATAATTTCGAATCAGATAAAAAATTTAAAGGAAAAATAATTAAAAAATAATTTGGGCGTTACCACAAGGGTCGGGCTTTTCGCTATATTTTTTATTTGGTTTACTTTTTAACCAAGTAAACCAAATAAAAAGATGCCGCTACAATCCCTAACGCAAAACAAAATATAAAGACAAAACAATTAAAAATACAAGAATCTACTTTTAATAATAAGTTAGATTCTTAAATTAGTTCAGAATAAATGAATAGAATTAAACAATTATTTAGCATAAAATATCCAATCATTCAAGGTGGAATGATTTGGAATAGTGGTTATAAATTAGCAAGTGCTGTCAGTAATGCTGGCGGTCTAGGACTAATTGGTGCAGGTTCTATGTATCCAGAAGTATTAAGAGAACACATTCAAAAATGTAAAAAAGCTACCACAAAACCTTTTGGTGTTAACGTTCCCATGTTATATCCAA
>CAYWVV010000066.1:0-15026 GCA_964461805.1 uncultured Flavobacterium sp. | reverse complement strand
ATCGATACACAAACGTTTCACTTATTTTATTTCCTTTTTTAGACAATATTAACTTTTCATTGTTAACAATTATTTGAAGTTCTTTTCTTTTCATTAAATATAAGGTAACAATTTCTAAAACTGATGGTAACAATGGAAGAATCCTTTCTTTATTTCGTTTCCCCAAAACCTTAATTGTTTTTCCGTAAAAATCAACAGCATTTACTTCTAAATTTATTAATTCTGCACGACGCATTCCGGTTGAATATAACAATTCCACCACCAGCCTATTTCGAACATTATCAAAATCTGTTTCCAAAAATTGAGTTTCGAATAATTGATTGATTTCTTTTTCAGAAAAAGGAATTTGAACTTGCTTTGGTGTTTTTAACGATTTGTGTTTTACAAAAGGATTTATCTCTATTTGTTTGGTTTTCAATAGAAATTTATAAAACGATTTTAAGGAGGCCATTTTTCGATTAATAGAAGAAGTTGCCATTTCAGAATCTGACAAATGCACAATCCAACTCCTAATTAACGGATAATTTATATCTTCTAATTTACAAGAATCATGATTTTCATTTAAAAAAAGTTGAAATGAAATAATATCATTATTATAGGCTTTCACAGTAAGTGGTGAATATTTTTTCTCTTTTTCTAGATATTCTGAATGTGATTGTAAAATATTGCGCATAAAAAAAACCGTTAGACACAAATTTATAATTTATAATCTAACGGTTCTAGTATTTAATCAAAAAATGATCGATTAACTTTCTAATTGATCTCTCATGTTTTGGATGTAAGCCGCTTTTTGAATTTTAATTCTGTTTGTCACAGAAGGCTTAATGAAAGCTTGACGTGCACGTAACTGACGAACAGTTCCTGTTTTATCAAATTTTCTTTTATAGCGCTTTAATGCTCTATCGATATTTTCTCCGTCTTTAATTGGTATAATTAACATAATATTGACACCTCCTCTCGTTAAGTGTGCAAAAGTATATTTTTATTTTGAATAATGACTTATAAAATTTAAAAAATATTAAATTATTCCTTGTAATAGCCCTGATAGTAACGATATCCTTTTTTGTTTTTCACAAAAAAGATTTAGTGAATAGCAGGATTAGCTTCAAAAAAAAAAAAAAAAACCAAGTAACAATTTCTCATTACTTGGCCTATATCCTATATGACTTCTTCAAACTTAGTTTGAAAATTATTTTTTTACAGCTGGTTGGTAATTTTGTTTGTCGATGATCATTTTCGATAAAATCTCTTTTAAGATTTCTGAAGTTCCACCACCAATTGGCCCTAAACGACTATCTCTTAACAAACGAGCTAAAGGATATTCTTCCATGTAACCATAACCACCTAACATTTGTAAACAATCGTAAATGGCTAAATCCGCTACTTTTGTAGATTTTAATTTTGCCATTGTAGCTTCTTTTACTACATATTCACCTTTATCTAACCTGGCAGTTGCCGCGTAATTGAATAATTTACAATGTTCTACTTCTGTAGCATGTTCAACCATTGTATGTCTTAACGCTTGAAATTTATTTATTGTTGTACCAAAAGCTTCACGTTGCGACATATATTCAATAGTATAATCAATGGCATATTCTGCTCTTGCGTGTGCATTGATTGCCATAATTAATCTTTCGAAAGCAAAATGTTGCATGATGTAAGGAAATCCTTTTCCTTCTTCACCCATTAAATTTTCTAGTGGAATTTCTACATTATCAAAGGCAATTTCTGCCGTATCTGATGCTCTCCAACCTAATTTATCTAATTTAGTCGCAGATATTCCTTTTAAATTAGTGTCCATCAAAAACATACTAATTCCTTTATTTCCAAGTTCTGGACTTGTTTTTGCTGCAACTACATAATAATCTGCATAAACACCGTTTGTTATAAAAGTTTTAGATCCGTTGATGATAAATTTATCTCCTTTTCTTACGGCAGTTGTTCTCATTCCAGCTACATCACTTCCACCAAAAGGTTCTGTAACACACAAAGCTCCAATTTTTTTACCTAAAATACTTGGTGCTAAATAGTCTTGTTTGATTCTTTCATCACCTTCAGCATTTAAATGTGTCATGGCTAAATAAGCATGAGCCCACATCGCAGCAGCAAAACCAGAAGATTTAATTTTTTGAAGTTCTTCTAAAAAAACAACCGTATAAAACAAATCTAAGTTTAATCCACCATACGCTTCAGGGTAATTAATTCCGAAAAAGCCCATTTCTCCAAATTTCTCCCAAATAAAGCGTTCAATTGTACCTGTTTTTTCCCATTTTTCAATATGAGGCACTACTTCTTTTTGTAAAAAATCTTGTAAACTTTTTCTAAACAATTCGTGTTCTTCTGTAAAATATAATGAATTCATAAAATTAAGCTGTGTATTTGTTGATTTTTATTAATTTATTTTAGAATTCCAAATATACGGCGATTATTTTTAATTTTTCAACAGGAAATTGCTTAACATTTGTTAAATCTTCAACATTCTTGATTTCGCCGTTCATACTTCTATACGTTACAATGTTTTTTGCAATTGTATAATTAAAATAGGGAAATTGTTTTAATTCATTAATTGACAATTCATTAATTTTAATTTTCTTTAAATTTTCGAACGATTTAATTTGAAATTTTTTATTTAAATCTTCAATAGCCTCGGGAGAAATTCCCCAAATAAAAGTAAGTTGTTCCATGTCTGAAAAACTCCCAAACTTATCTCTTTCGGCTAAAATTTTGAGCGCTAATTTTTCGCCAATCATGTACACTTTTTCCAATTCCTCTTGGTTTGCGGTATTAAGATCTTGAACTATAATTTTATTTTCTTTCTTTTCAAATTTTTGATATTTATTTTCGAAATTCGACTTATAAGTACTCGAATTTTTACTGGTTACCCAATCTGGAAACTTAAAATATACAGCGTATTGTTTCATCCAATCGTTGGAAACACCAGTTAGTTTTTGAAATTCTGCATTGGAATTTACATATTTGTTTTGCTTTCTTAAGTTGTGCAATTTATCAATTTGCTCCTCTGTCATTCCTAACTTATACCCTTTATAATCTGAAATAAAATTGGGGTTGAACGGATAAATTTTAGTTGCATTTTCTTGAGTAACTTCTTTTAAACTATCAATTCCATTTTGTTGTTGTAACCAATTTTTATCCTCTTTTGACAAATTACTTTCTTCAGAAGAAAACTGATTATTTAGCAAATACAAACCTACTTGCAATACCCCAATTAGGGCTAGCAAAATGGCAATACCGAAATAATGCCCTTTAGAAAATTTTATCATGATTTTTTTTTTATAAATCAAACACAGAACTGCGTTTGGTGTAAATCATATCTTTTAATTTTAACAAAAAAGCCAATGTTAAATAAAATCCGAATCCCAAACCCACTGTAATAAATGAAATGTACACGAAAAACAAACGCACTTGAGTGGCACGCATTCCTAGTCTGTCCGCCAAACGTGAAGCGACATAAAAACCGTTTTTCTCGAAAAAATGAAGTAAGTTATACATTTCTAATTTACAAAGGATAAAGATACTTAGTTTTTTAACAATTGCAAAGCCACAGCGCATTTGAGACACTTATTTTTGTTACAATATTCATTTTTTAACTCTAATAACGCTTGTGATTGAAAGGCATTCGTTGCCTTGACTTTAAATTCTGAAAACTTATCCAAAATTGAATTTTTCTCAGATGGAATAGCTTCTAAAAGCGAAATCAACTCTTCGATATTTAGGATTCCTTGACTTTTACCATAACTAAACTTAATAGGAACAATGGTATTAACGATTAGTAAATCAATAAATTGATCGGTTAAAAACTTATTTTTTGGTTTACTTTTTTTGGAAAAATTATAGTGTTTTTTCCAATATTCTGAAGTTTCGCTTTTTAGTAAATTTTTAATATCTGAATACGAATCCGCTAAAAGAATTTGTGAAAACAAATTTTGTTTGCTTGAAATTAACTGAACCAATTGTGACAATCGTATTGTAGGAAAATTATCGGGTCGAAGTTTGAAAAATTGCGGTTGCAAACCAAATTCTTCTTTAAAAGTATATTTTAATTTGAGAAATTTCCAATTGTTTTTCAAATGAAAATAATATTCATCTTCTAAATCATCCTCTAATAAATTTAATTTCCCAAAGAAAAGCGCTTCTAAATTTAAAGGATTTAAACTTTCTTTTCTAATTATTGAAAACGGAATATATTGCGCCAATTGTAAGAAACAATCACCGTTAGTATTGAGTCCGAAATTTTTGGCTAGCATTTCAAAAAATACGGCTTCCCAATTGTTATTAGTTTCTTGTAATCTTTTATCGATGACTTCTGATTTTCTTTCTAATCGATTTAAGAACAGGCTTTCTAACCAATTATTCCAAATAAAACGGTCTGTATTTGCGATTTGATTTTCGCAATTGATCCAAGATTTAGTTGTAATTAGTGATTGGTAGTTATGAATTTCCGAAAGTGATACATACTTTTTTAATTCCAACGTTGGGATTTCTGAATTGTCTTTTCTGAAAATTGGTGTATCATTTTCCCAAACGACGTGTAAAATTACATTGTCATAATTGGCGTCTTTTTCGTGATTGTGCACATACCAATCAGAAGATTTGATATGAATTTCAATATTTCCAGCCCATTTTTGCTGGTTAATAGAAATTTGAGCATTAAAAATATCTGGACCAGCATTTTGCAAATACTGTCCGAAATGGTTGATTTCTAAACTCTCGTTAAGATGTGTTTTGAGTTGGGTAAAAGGTAGCTTTTTATTTACCCATAAATAATGGAGAAATTCTTCTTGCACGGCGTATAAAATTTAAATTTGGCTTATAATAAAAATCAAATATAAAAAAAACGGATAACAATTTGCTATCCGTTTTTAAAAAATTTTAAAATTATTTTTTCTATTTAATAGAACTAATAATATCGTGTTTGGTGATAATATGGTGTTTTCCGTTTCCTAAATCTACTAAAACTGCTTGGTTATCCTTATTAATTAATTTAGAAACTTCATCAATTGAAGCATTTGCAGAAACAATTGGAAATGGTTTTCCCATCACATCCTTAATTGGTAAATCAGCGATATCTTTGTTTTCGAAATAACTTCTAAACAAATCTGATTCGTCTAAACTTCCTACGAAACCAGTGGTATCAATTACTGGAATTTGAGAAATTTTATATTTTTTCAATCTTTCAATCGCGTGAGAAACTAATTCTTCTGTACGAACAATTACTAAGGGTTTGTCTTTATGATCTTTGATTAAATCTTCTGCTTTTGTTACTTCTTCATCTAAGAAACCGCGTTCGCGCATCCATTCGTCGTTGTACATTTTACCTACATATCTACTTCCAGAATCGTGGAATAAAACAACAACCACATCTTCTGGTTTAAAATGTTCTTTTAATTGCAACAAACCTTTCACTGCAGCTCCAGCTGAATTTCCACAGAAAATTCCTTCTTCTAAGGCTAATTTACGTGTGTAAACAGCTGCATCTTTATCCGTTACTTTTGTGAAACCATCGATTAGAGAAAAATCAACATTTAAAGGTAAAATATCTTCTCCAATTCCTTCTGTGATGTACGAATAGATTTCATTTTCGTCAAAAATACCTGTTTCGTGATATTTTTTAAATACAGAACCGTAGGTATCAATTCCCCAAATTTTTACGTTTGGATTTTTTTCTTTTAAATATTTAGCTACACCAGAAATCGTTCCTCCAGTTCCTACTCCAACTACGAAATGTGTAATTTTTCCTTCCGTTTGTTCCCAAATTTCTGGACCAGTTTGCTCATAATGCGCTGTTGCATTACTAGGATTGTCGTATTGATTTACATACCAAGAATTTGGAATTTCGTCTCCTAATCTTTTAGAAACAGAATAATAAGAACGTGGATCCGTTGGTTCTACATCTGTTGGACAAATAATAACTTTTGCACCAACTGCACGAAGAATATCTGATTTTTCTTTTGATTGTTTATCTGAAATTACGAAAATACATTTGTAACCTTTAACGATAGCCGCTAAAGCTAAACCCATTCCTGTATTTCCAGAAGTTCCTTCAATAATTGTTCCGCCTGGCTTAAGTCTTCCGTCTGCTTCTGCATCTTCGATCATTTTAACCGCCATACGGTCTTTTACAGAGTTTCCAGGATTGAAAGTCTCTAGTTTCCCTAAAACCAAACAAGGAATTTCTTCTGCAATTTTATTTAACTTTACTATTGGTGTATTTCCGATAGTTTCTAATATGTTTTTTGCGTATTTCATTTCTACATCTATTATTGGCTACAAAGTTAGTTTTTTTTGTTTCAGGTTTAAACTTTCAATGTAAAAAAGTAAATTAAAATCCATTATACACGAAAATATTCTTATGAAACGGGAATGCGTGAGTGATGGTAGCGGCATCCTCCGATTAGCAAAAACTACAAATAAGTTTTGTTTTTGTCTATCGGAGATATAGCGGACAGCACGACCTGAAAGGGCACGCCCAAATTTTATTTAAAGAAATTCCACTCTAAACCGAAACGGATGTGAAAATCGCGGAATGGTGAATTTGGCGTATTGTAATAATCCACTTTTTTTGTAAATAAAGCATTAACATGTTCTGCTTTAAGGTAAATTCTACATTGTTGTACGCGAGCATTCAAGAAGAAATCTAAAACTGGAAAACCACCAACTTTAGTTTGGTCTTGAACAAAATTTTCTCCTAAAACCGCTACGTAATCGTCTGCGTAATAGTTACTAAAATAATTAAGAGTGACTCCGGTTTGCAACAACATCGCTTTTTTGAAAACTGGCTTTGAATAGTACAAGGTATTTCTAAGCACGAGATATGGCAAATTTAGAATTTTCTCGTCTTGTTGTACTTCTTGTAATTTAATTCTGTTGTCTAAAGCCCAGTTTTTATATTTTATTTCTTTAGCAATTTCGGCACTAAAATACTGAATAGATTTGTTGTATTGAAAAGGTTTAACTACTAAACTATCGATACTTTCTACTGTATTGAAGAAATACAAATGATCATTTAGATTGGTTAGTTGTACACTTGCTTCAAACCATTTGTTTTTTGTTTCTACTTTTAAAATACTAATTTTTTCATTTTTGAAAGAGTTGTACCAGTTGTAGTTCACGTAATCACTTCTATTGAAAAGGAAAGTATTATCTGGTAATTTACTAGTTTGTTGCGCGGATATTTTTACGAAACTTTCATCTGAAAATTTATATTTAGCAAATGCTTCATAATTGGAAGAAGGTTGCTGAGAAATGGCATTTTGCAATAAAATATTGAAATTCCATTTATTTCTAATGAACTCGTATTGTCCGCCAATGTTAGTGATTCGATTGTGGATATTGTATCTACTATTAGGATTAAAAGCCAATTCGTTAACATCAACTGTATAAAATTGGTTGTAGGAATAATTATCTATAAAGAAATTAATTTCACCTAAATTTTTAGTTTTGAAACTTACACCAATTTTATTGTAAAACACATCAAAATTTGTTTTATTATTTATGGATGCATACAGAGATTTCCCTAGTCGAGGACTAGTTGTTGCTTGGAGAAATTCGTAGAATTTATTTTCATAAAAAGACTGATGTTTTAGTACAAAAGAATTACCAGTTGAAAATTGATACGAATGATCTATAAAATAGCGATTTCCTTTTAGTTTGGAAGAAGCATCACTAAAATAGACATCAACTCTTTCTCTTTGGTTAAAAGAATCATTAGTACCATCTAATTGAGAGAGTAGTTTTATTCCTCCATTCTCTTGATTGAATATATCTTGACCAACAAAATTAATTTTAAGGAAATATTTTTTATTTATCGAATTATAGTTGGTAATAAATCTAAAATGTCCTGAACTAGATAGATTATTGAAATAATCACCAATAGAACGAATGGATTTATAAGCCACTGTAAAATTTAGATTCGGTTTTGTGTTAACAGATAGCAAGGCATCTAAACTTTGACCTTGCCGCATTACTGTTTTAAAATACAAATCAGTTAAAGGAGTTGGAACGGAATAATAATAAATATCGTTGTTATTTAAATAAGTAACATGTTTAGCGTTAAAACCAAATTGTGGTAAAACGTTATTCGTTTTTCTTGAAAAGTCTAATTGATTGAAAAGATAGCCTTCATTTGAGAATGAAAACAATCCGAAATTATCTTTTTTTAAATAATTGTATTTGTATTCGTCTTGAATGGTTAATGACGTATCTATATAAACAGTATCTTTCTTTGTATTGAAAGTTTTATATAATTTGATATCGGCTTTTACGTTTTCAACTTTTATTGAATCTGATTCTTGTGCATTTAAGGAAAATGACAAAAAATAAAACAACACTATTAGGTATCTCATTTTTACAATTTAAAAGGCAAATGTAATGAGAATTTGTGGAAATAAAAAAACCCCGATACAATCGGGGTTTTTATTATTAAGACAATAAAGATTATTTTTTATTGTTTCTTCTTAGATTTTGTAAAATTCTTGCAAAATCTGGTTTAGCTTGTCTTCCTGAAGCAATAGGTTGTCCAGTATCTGCATCAGATAATGCAAAAATAGCATGACCATTAACTGTAGACTTATCAATTTTAAGGATTGCTCCAGCAATTCCAGCATATTGAGCCGGAGATTGAGTTGATGTAGGATAATAAGCTGGATTAACAGTATAATTTGCTGCATCAATACCACCATCTTTAGAATAATCTATACCTAAATTTACTTTAAAAGGTAAGTGATAAATTGAATTAAGACCATCATTTGTAGCATTTGTTCCACCATTAACATCACCAGTATCGTATAAATCTGGTAAAATATAATAAGTCCCATCAGGTAGAGAAGCATTTAATTTCAAAGCTTCTTCACAATTAGCACCAGCCGCTTGATAATTACCCGTATCATTAAAAGTAGCATCTAATAAATAGAAATCTAAATCATATGAAATACCACATAAAGTATTGTTTACAGTTACACCACCAGCACCACCATATTGAATAGCTTTGTTGTATTTGAAATCTAAATGTAATTCATCAGACAAATAGTTCATGATTGTAAAAGTAGCTGTTTTAGTAGTTGCAACAACATTAGCAGGTAAATTAGCAATTCTAACTTGTAAAGTTTCTGTAACTTCTTTTTTCACATCATTTAAAATAGATATAGTTCCAGTACCTGTAAGAGTATTAGCAGGAATATATACTTTTGACAATTCAAAATCAGAACCTAGTTTAGCAGTACCACCTATTTGTTCCACATTTAAATAAATATCAACTGGTTGAGTTTTATCTAAAGTTACAGAAATTGTAAATACATCCTCATCTTCTTCATCAACTACATTATCAACTGAAGTACTAAAATCAGTAACTAAAGTAGCATTTACAGGATTTTGAACAGGTAAATTAGAATGACCTGTACCATCATCTGTATCATTACAAGATACTACTAAAAGTGCAGAAGCAAATAATGATAAAATTAAATTTTTATTTTTCATATTACTATATTTTTATAAATTAATCAACAATTTTCTCTAACACTTGGTAGAATTCTCTAGAACCAATAGCACCTGAAGTAGTATAGTAACCGAAAGACATTTTTAATTGGTCTTTACCAGCTACATTGTCTCTAATACAAACATTAGAACCAGCACAAGGAGCATATTGAAAATTAGGTTCACCACATCTTAAAAAGGGTTGTAAATTACCTTGTTGACCAATACCGTCTGGTGTATTTGCAGGATAAGTAATATTATCGCTTGTATCTACTTGGAAATAATAATCACCACTTGTAGCTGTACTCGTGTTAGTAAAAAATCCGAAATATTTTTTTACTCTGTAAGTAGATGCATCAACAGATTCGATAACTGTAACAGCTGGCCAATCTGCAGCAGTAACTGTACTTGGCACACCAATTCTCCAATATTGAGCAAAAGTACATTTGTAATTACCCGCAAAACGTGTACTTACAGCTAACTTAGTTTTCTCAGCAGAATTTCTAACTAAACCTGAGGCAGTAGTGATTTTGTAAGTTAAAAGGAAATAATCTCCAATACCTAATAAATTATCTGCAACTGGAAGTGGAGCACCACTAACTGATAAACCTGAAATTAATTGATTATAGTTAACTGTAAAGTTTACATTTTCACTGTAAGGAGTTCCATTAAAATTATATGTATTTAATAAAACTTTTGCAGATGAAGCAACTTCACCTTTCTTAAAGAATTGTTTGTAAACTTCAACTTTAGCAATAGCAATTGGAGATTGAATGGCATTCAATCTTACATTATAATTGAATGTATTACCATTACCAACTACATAAGGGATAGCCTCATTTACAACATCAACGTATCCGCCAATATCTTCATTTCCTGAAAGTGTATCATTGTTATCTTCATTACATGAAAATAAACCAACAGATAAAACACCTAATAAATAAATTATTTTTTTCATTTGTATCATTATTAGTATTAATTCATCCACCAAACTTTAGATAACATTGAATCTCCTTGAGATAATGTACCTACTGCAGCTTGGTAATTTACTTGGTTAAAAGAATTTTCGTCAGTAGAATAATAGAATCTACTTGGGATAGTTGTAATTCCAGGAGCAGCATTAGCTACGACAGATAAAGCAGGGTAACCTGTTCTTCTCCATTCTGTCCAAGCTTCGATACCTTGACCGTATAAAGCTAACCAATTTTGCTCACCAATTTTTTGCAAACCAACAGAAACCGTACCAAAATCAATAGAAGGATTAGCTAAGAAAGTAGTAGCAGCAGCAAAAGGAACGTTATTGAAAGTTAAATTAGATTGAATACCTGCAAAATAATGATTTCTAGCAGAGTTTAAGTCACCTGAATCTAAATATCCTTTTAAAGTTGCTTCAGCTAATAAAAACTCAACTTGAGAATAAGATAAAACAACACCTGGTAAAGTAGGATCTAAATAAAATGCACCTGGAGAAGAGAAACCTAAGTAGTTTCCTGGGTTTTCAACACCTGGAGTATTTCCAACATAAGCATTAGCATTATTAACTTTAGCAAATACAGATTTACGAGGATCAGAAGTTGCATTTAAAGCCGCAATTAAAACTGAACTTACTTTGTACTCTGTTCTAGTGTTAAAAACAATAGATTCATAAATTGGGTTTGCATCTGGTTGCGCAGCAATAAATTTTAATTGAGCAGAATCCCCGTTAGAAGACATTAAGTTTCCTGCAGCAACTAAAGCAGCTACTTCAGAACCCACATTTCTTCTTTTAGAAATTCTCATTAAAGCTTTAAGTTTTAATGAATTTGCTAATTTTCTCCATTTAGTAACATTTCCTCCATATAACTTATCAGCAGATGGTGTAATTGTACCTGTACCTGAAGCTAATAAAGCATCAGCTTGAGTTAATAATGCAAGGATACCATCATAAACCACTTCTTGAGCGTCATATTTTGGTTTAGTAATAGTCTCATTTACAGCTTCAGTAAAAGGAATAGGACCATAAATATCAGTTAAAATTTGAAAAGCATTTGCTTTCATAATAATAGCTGCAGCTTGTAAATTAGTATTACCTTTTTTAGCAGCTAAGATAGCAGACTCATTAGATTCAGCAATAACTGAAGCATATAAGTTGTCCCAAACACTATTCATTACAGCTCTACGAGGGATGTAACGCTCTTCGTCATTGTATTGAACTTTTGACCAATGTTGTGCCCAACATAATCCCATATCACCACCAATTTGATTATTGTAAACAATATTCTGCGTGTTAATAATAGAAGCTGAAAGCAATAAATTTGGATCAGTTGTTTGAGATGAATTTGGAGAAACATTTATTTCTTCAAAATTATTATCACAACTAACATTAGAAACTAATGCTGATGCAATTAATATAGAATAAACTATTTTTTTCATAATTAATTAAAATTTAATATTAACATTAAATCCGTAAGATCTTGCAGATGGTAATTGACCAAATTCTTGACCTTGTTCACTATTTGCATTACTAAATCCAGTTTCTGGATCAATATGTGGTGCATTTTTGTGTAAGATCGCTAAATTTCTACCAACTACAGACACTTTAAAGTCTTGGATAAAAGTATCTTTTAACCATTTTTTAGGTAAAGAATATCCAAAAATAACTTGTCTTAATTTTACATAACTAGCATCAAAAACACCACTTTCAGTAAAGTTAGAATAGTTGTAAGCATATTGGTTGAATGCTTTAGCTTCAACAACAACATTATTAGGAACATATCCACCAGCACCGTCACTCATTACACCATCTCCAACTAAACCAGTTTCACGACCGATTAAAGTTTCTTCGATAGTACCTCCGTAACGACCCCACATGTAAGACATTGAGAAAATATCACCACCAATTTTCGCATCAATTAAAGTGTTTAAGTCAAACCCTTTGTATTTTAATGTAAAACTAGCACCACCAGTCCAATCTGGAGTAATATTACCAATAACTTCTTTTGTTTCTTTATTTGTTTTAGGTAAACCATTTTCGTAAATAATTTGACCATCAGCAGTTCTAGCATAAGGATAACCAACGATAGCACCGTAAGGTAAACCTGGTCTAGCCTCTAATTGCATATCCCATTGACCACCAATAACATAAGTATCAGGACCACCTAAAGTTTCAACTAAGTTTGTGTTTTTTGCAAAGTTCACATCAATATCGAATGAGAAATCTTTTGCTTTAATTGCAGTAACACCTAATTGTAATTCAATACCTTTATTTCTCATAATTGCTGAATTGCTAATTTCGTTTGTAAATCCAGTAGAACTAGAAATTTGTACAGGTAAAATTACATCAGTAACTTGTTGATCATAATAAGTAGCATTAATTCTAACTCTATTGTTGAAAACATTTAAGTCTAAACCAAATTCTTTACCAACAGTAGATTCAGGAGCAATATTTGGGTTCCATCTTGAGTTTGGAAGAGTTGAAACAGTTCCAAATCCATTATTACCTAAAGTATATGTTTTATTTAAGTTGTATTCACCTAATGAACCAGTACTACCAACTTTCGCCCAACCAGCTCTTAATTTTAATAAGCTAACTTTAGAAGCTTGGAAACCAAACATATCAGAAAGAACAACAGATCCAGTTACACTTGGGTAAAAGAAAGAATTGTTTTTCGTAGGGAAAACACTTGCCCAGTCATTTCTAGCAGTAAAATCTAAGAAAGCCCAAGTTTTGTATCCTAATTGACCAAAAGCTAAAACAGAGTTAATTCTTTGTTCAAAAAAGTCACTATCTAAAACAGGTGTTGAACCAGATTTCACGTTAGATAAAGTAAATAAACCAGGAAGTTCCAAAGCATTTACTCTTCCAGATTGGAAATTTCTAACTCTTTTCATAGAGTTCATACCTCCATTTAAAGTTAAATTAATATCTTTTGTTAAATCCGTTTTGTAAGTTAAGATAGTTTCAGCATTGATCTCTGTATATCTACTATTAGTTTCAGAGTAGTTACCATCAGCAGCAGAATTTGTACCTTTTTCGTTTCTGTTAGTAATTCTTTGAGAATATTGATCTAACATTAATTTACCGTTAATAGATAATTTATCTGTGAACTTATAGTTTAAACCAAAGTTTCCATTAATTCTATCTTGGTCAAAAGTATTTCTATTCGTTGCCAATACCCAGTAAGGGTTGTTTTGGAAATTATTATTCCAGTTTAAAGGAGCACCTGCACCAGCTGTATTAGATGGAGCACCAGGTAAATTATTAAAATCTCTTAAAGCTGGGAAATCAATATTTCTAGCAGAGAATCCTGTAAACTGTTGCATAACGTTATTATTGTTATAACCAGCAGTTGGTAAGTTATTACTTTTATTATTAAAATAAGTAATACCAGCTACAGCAGATAATTTTTTACCTAAATCTGCATTAATATTTAATCCAGCGTTAAACTTTTTAAAATCTGTAAAAGGAACCATTCCTGTTTCATCAGAATTACCTACAGAAAATCTATACCCAACAGTACTAGTACCACCAGTTAAAGACAAAGAGTTTGATCTTGCAATACCAGTATCAAAAAAGTCTTTAACGTTGTTTTTATGAGAAATCCATGGAGATGGAGCACCACCATATTTGTAATTATCCCATTGAACAAAATTTAAACCTCTATCTAAAGCTGGACCCCAACTTTCGTCAACTCCGTCATTGTATCCACCACCTGCACCATCAACATACTCAAAAAAGTCATTTGTAGCACCTTGACCGTATGAATTTTGGTATTTAGGTAAAACTAAAGGATTAGTAAAAGTAATATTAGAGTTAAAAGAAACTTCAAATCTATCTTTTTTCTTACCAACTTTAGTAGTAACAATAATAACCCCTTTACTTGCACGTACACCGTATAATGCAGCAGCAGTAGGTCCTTTTAATACTGTAATTGATTCAATATCATCAGGATTAATAGAAGCAATACCATTTGGTAAATCATTTCCACCACCTGAATCAGAAGTTCCAGCACTTGAATTATCAAAAGGTACTCCATCAACAATAAATAATGGTTGAGAATTTCCTGTAATAGTAGACACCCCTCTTAATACAATTCTTGAAGATGCTCCAACTGCTCCAGAAGAATTAGTTACTTGTACACCCGCAATTTTACCAGATAAAGCATTTACAAGATTTGACTCTCTTGCTTCTGTCATAGCAGAACCTTGAAGTGTTTGAGAAGCAACAGTTGATGACTTTTGACTTCTTTTAACACCCATTGCACCAACAACTTGAACTACTTCAATATTGTTTGATGACGTTGCTAATACTACATTAACAACATTTCCAGCTCCAACAGTTACTGTTTTAGTGTCTTTTCCTAAGAAAGAGAAAGACAAAACATCACCTTGAGCTGCTTTGATAGAGAATTTACCATTCTCATCCGTTTGAGTACCTTGTTGTGTACCCACAATACTTACAGTAGCACCTGGCAATTTTGCGCCATCACTTGTTACCGTACCTGTAACAGTTTTCTGTTGTGCGAAAGAAAACTGCATTGTAAACGCTACTAAAAGCG
>CAYWVV010000065.1:0-16051 GCA_964461805.1 uncultured Flavobacterium sp. | reverse complement strand
TCGCCATATTTTCCCATTAAGGTATCTGAATTTTCAAAAGAAGGCGTTTCAATAGATTGAAAACCAAACTGTTCAAAATTAGATTTTATGATAGAAAAAATGTAGTTTCTTTTTGCTACTTCTGTAGAGGAAAAATCGCGAGTTCCTTTTGGAATACTTGGTTTTTGAGCCATTTTCTTATTTGTATATTGAAAAATTGTATAATGTATATTGAAAACGATGCAAATATCTTACTTTTATATGACATAAAGAAAAAGAGCCAAGGAAAAAGTAAAAAGAAACAAGGAAAAAGTGACAAGTAAAAAGTGAGAACAAAAAGCAATTCCTATAAAATTACAAACCAAAACTTTTACCTTTTTACTTTTTACTTGGTTCTTTAAAAAATTTTGTAACAAAAACATAAAATCAACTACAAATAGTCATGGTTGGATTATTTAAAGAAAATACAAAAATTGCTATTGACTCTATTAGAAGTCAAGCTTTACGTACGTTTTTAACAGTATTTATTATTGTTATAGGAATTACTTTTTTGGTAGGAATTTTAACCTTAACCAAAGCGTTAGAAAATAATTTATTTGGAAATTTTGCTTCAATGGGAGCGAATACTTTTTCGATTAGTCAGTATGATTTTTCGGAACAAATAAACCAAAATGATGGAGAACAAAAGGTAAATCCATTTATTAGTTATCCGCAAGCTAAAACATTCAAAGACAAATTTGAGTTTCCTTTTACAGCTACTTCTTTATCTTTTACTGCTTCTGCTAATGCCGAAGTAAAATTTGACAATAAAAAAACGGATCCAGAAATTACAATTTTAGGTTCCGATGAAAATTTTATTCCGAATAATGGTTTCGAATTATCTTCTGGTAGAAATTTTAATTCTTTTGATATAGACAACAACAATTATGTATGTGTTGTTGGTGCGAATTTTAAAGACGGATTATTTGAAGGTGTCAATCCAATTGATAAAACGATTTCAATTCGTGGTGCCAAATTTAAAGTAATTGGTTTACTGAAAGAAAAAGGAGCAACATTTGGTAATAATCAAGATTTACGAGTAATTGTTCCCATTCAAATTGCACGTTCTATTTTTTCTCAACCTAATATCAATTACGATATTGATGTTAAAATAAGTAACAAACAATTACTAGACGAAGGTGTTGATAATGCGATTTTAACAATGCGTCGTGTTAGAAAATTAAATCCCGTTGAAAAAGATAATTTCGGAATTAAAAGAAGTGATGATTTAATTCAGAAGCTAGGAGAAAACATTGCCGTAATTAATATTGCTGCAATTGCTATCGGTGCGATTACTATTTTTGGCTCTACAATTGCCTTAATGAATATCATGTTAGTTTCCGTTTCAGAAAGAACACGTGAAATTGGAATTAGAAAAGCGCTTGGTGCCAAAAGAGGTACAATTGCTTGGCAATTTTTTACAGAAACATTCATCATTAGTCAAATGGGTGGAATAATTGGAATTATTTTAGGATTACTACTAGGTTCCTTAATTGCTTCTGTTGCTGGATTTGAATTTGTAACACCCTGGGCAGCCATCATGATTGCGTTTGCTACCACTTTTGTTGTAACTATCATTTCAGGCTTATATCCTGCCGTTAAAGCTTCAAAATTAGATCCTGTAGAAGCGTTGCGTTATGAGTAAAACAGTTTTCAGTCGCAGTAAACAGTGTCTTACTGAGACTGAAAACTGAGACTAAAAACTAAACTTCACAACAAATCATTCTATCATTTCCTACAAAATCTTTTCGTAATTCGATATTTTTGAAACCTAAGTTTTCTAATAAGGCAACGGTTTCTTTTGCTAAATATTGATTGATTTCAAAAAACAATTTTCCATTTGGAGTTAAACTTGTTAACGCTAATTGGGCAATTTTTCTGTAAAACAATAATGCATCAGTGTCTTCTACAAACAAAGCCAAATGTGGTTCATAATCTAAAACATTCTTTTTTATTTCCTGTTTTTCTAAATTCCGAACATAAGGCGGATTGGAAACGATAATATCGAATTGAGTTGGAAGCTGGAAGTTGGAAGTTGGAAGTTCGTCTAAATCATCAATTTCCAAAATATTTTGAAGAATAAAATAGACTTCAACTTCATTATCCAAAGCGTTTGTTCGTGCTACTTCTAATGCTTTTTCCGAAACGTCAATTGCCGAAACTATGGCGTTCGGAATTTCTTTTTTTAAGGAAATCGGAATACAACCTGAACCCGTTCCAATATCTAGCATATTTAACTTCTCGCTTCCAGCTTCTAGCTTCGTACTATCAATTATCCATTCTACTAATTCTTCCGTTTCTGGACGTGGAATTAGTGTATTTTCATTGACTTCAAATCGATAGCCATAAAACCAAGCTTCACCCGTTATATATTGAATAGGTTTTTCGGTTTTAAGTTCTGAAATGATACTATTCCATTTTTCTAAATCGGCTTCAGAAACTTCAAAATCTGGGTTTAGAGAAATATCAATTCGTTTTAAATTATGCAAATATTCTAACAAAATAAAAAAGAAACTTTCTATTTCTGAATCTTCCTGAACAGTTTGTAATTCGGAGAAAAAATGAATTTTTAAAGCTATTATTTTCATTACAAATCTTTAATCATAAACACATCACAAGCATTGTGTCCTGTTGCACCCATTGGACCATCAATATAGGTAAATCCCGATTTTACATATAATTTCTGAGCGTCTTTCATAAAAGGTAAGGTTTCAATATAACATTTATTATAGCCTGCTTGTTTCGCAAATTCTAAACATTTCTGCATTAATTCATGAGCTATTCCTTTGCCTCTTGCTTCTTTTGCTAAATACATTTTTTGTAATTCGCATATTTTAAATTCGGCATCCATTAAATTTCCGATACCGCAACCACCTAAAATGATTCCATCTTCTTCCACTACAAAATAAATTTCATTTTCGGCTTGATACACTTCAAACAAGGTGTTTAAATGTGGGTCGGCATAAGCGGTTCCTACTTTTGGCGCGTCTAATTCTTCAAATATATTTCGGATAACGGAAGCAATTTTCAAGTTATCTTTAGGTTCAATTTTTCGTATTGTATACTTCATATGTAATTTTAAAATGTAAAAGTACTAAATTTGTAAGATGAACAAGCATGAAATTTACATGAAACGTTGTTTACAACTCGCTAAAAATGGTTTAGGAACTACTTATCCAAATCCGTTAGTAGGAAGTGTGATTGTACACAACGGAAAAATAATCGGAGAAGGTTGGCACAAAAAAGCGGGCGAACCTCATGCCGAAGTGAACGCGATACGTTCAGTAAAAAACAAAGAATTACTTTCTGAAAGCACCATTTATGTTAATTTAGAACCGTGTAGCCATTTCGGAAAAACGCCGCCATGTGCGAATTTAATCATCGAACACAAAATTCCAAATGTAGTGATTGGTTGCATCGATAGTTATTCGGAAGTCGCTGGAAAAGGGATTGAAAAGTTAACAAATGCAGGTTGTAAAGTCACTTTAAATGTTTTAGAGGCAGCCTGTTTGGAAATCAACAAACGCTTTTTTACTTTTCACAACAAAAAAAGACCTTATATAATTTTAAAGTGGGCAGAAACAGCTGACGGATTCATTGCGCCTTTAGTGAATGATTCTAAGACTTCGATCGTAATTTCAAATCAATATTCTCGACAATTAGTCCACAAATATCGTACGGAAGAACAAGCTATTTTAGTCGGTACGAATACGGTTTTGAAGGACAACCCAAATTTAGATGCTAGAGATTGGTTTGGTACTAATCCGATACGAATTATTTTAGACCGAACAAATAAAATTTCAAACGATTTTCAAGTTAAAAACAAAAAAAATCCTACAATAATTTTCACAGAAGAAGAAAATTGTGTACATTCGAAAAATGGTACGTATGAATTTACTATATTTGATAGCTTACTGATTTCGAATGTTTTAACTAGTTTATATCAAAAAAATATTCAATCTGTTATAATTGAAGGAGGCACATTTACCTTACAACAATTTATAGATAGTAATTTATGGGATGAAGCTCGTATTTTCATTTCTGAAAGCAATAATCTTGAAGGTATTAAAAAACCTAATTTTAATTTTAAGCCAAATCAAAACGTTAAAATTAAAAATAACCAATTAAAAACATATAAAAATTATGATTGAAGCCATTATTTTTGATTTAGGAGATGTATTTTTAAACTTGAATCATCAAGCAAGTAGTGCTGCCTTTAAAAAGATAGGATTAATGGAATGGAATGACGATTTAAAATCTAAAACCCTTTTATTTGAAACTGGAAAAATAGAGGAACTTCAATTCTTAGAAGCCATTAAAGAATACATTCCTCATGCAGAATTAACTGAAATTAGAGACGCTTGGAACGCTATAATTGGTGACTTTCCGTTAGAAAGATTAGAGTTTCTTGAAAAACTTCAAAACAAATACGATATCTTTTTATTAAGCAATACCAATCCTACACATATTGACAAATTTGAACACCGAGTTGGCTTAACATTCGCCAGAGAATTTTATGCTCATTTTAATAAAATTTATTTTTCTTACGAAACTAGTGTAAGAAAACCTGAAGAAGCCGTTTTTAATTTAATTTTAAAACAAAACAATCTAAAACCAAACAAAACACTTTTTGTAGACGACACTTTAGAACATATTGAAGCAGCAAAAAGCTTAGGCATAAACACTTGGCAAATACTTGTTGGCCAAGATGATGTCACCAATTTATTTGATAAAAAAATAATATAAAATTGCAAGATTCCGAAATTAAAGACACCTATAATACCATTGATAACGCTGTAGAAAACATTTTATTTAAAGAAAAAAACAGCAAATTTATAGGTTACGCTTATCCGATTACTTCCGAAAACGAAGTAAAAACTCATATAGAAAATTTAAAAAAAGAACACTTTTCCGCACGCCATTGGTGTTATGCGTATCAAATTGGTACGGAAACATTTAAGTTCAGAGCCAATGACGATGGCGAACCCAGTAATTCCGCTGGAATGCCAATTTACGGACAAATTCAATCTTTTGAACTAACTAATGTTCTGATTGTGGTAGTTCGCTATTTTGGTGGTGTAAAATTAGGCGTTGGCGGTTTAATTTCTGCATATAAAACCACTGCACAACTTACTTTAGAGGAAGCTACAATAGTTGAAAAAACTATTAACAAACACTTCAAAATTACATTCGATTATAAAAACATGAATAAAGTCATGCGAATTATAAAAGAGAAAAACCTTGAGATTGTGAATCAGAAAATGGAATTGAATTGCGAAATTGAAATCGCCACACGAAAAAAAAATGCTAAACAAATAGTTGATATTTTCTCTACTTTATTTGAAATTGAAATGGAAGAAATAGAAAATTAACACCTAATTAAAACACAATGTCAATCTGAGCGGAGTCGAAGATATGCAAACCACTTCAACTCCGTTCAGAGTGACAAAAACTAGTATTACTTCTTACAAATACAATAACAAGACAAACCGTATAGTCTAATTCCGATTTTTTGTAGCAAGTGTGTACAACCGAAATCCATTTTCAAAACGGTAGTAATAATTTTTGTTTTAAATGCACTTCCTATCCAATTATCAATAGACGCTTTTTTGTTTTTATTAAAAATACTTTCCAACCATCTTACCAATAACAACGACGTAAAATAATAGCCTTTATCTTGAATTTGGAAATCATGTTGATTCAAAACATGCTCTAATTGCTTTAAAGTATACCTTCTATAATGTCCGAGCAACACATCATGAGCAGAAAAAACAGATTGAAAAGCTGGAACAGCAAATAAGAAATGATTGTTACTCTGAGTCAAATATTTTAAAATTTCATGTTCCTTTTCTAAATGTTCCAAAACATCCATACATAAAAACAACACATTTTCTTCAGAAGAAAATGCAGTAAAATATTCCGTTAAATGTTGAAAATAGTGAATTGAATTTGCTTCATAATTGTTTTTTAACTGCGAAATGATTTCAGGAGAATAAGCCGTATCAATAGTAACGTATTCTTCCGCTAAATTTTGTTTAAAAATTTCGTTAATAATAAACGCATCTCCACCGCCAATATCAACAATTCGTTTTACTGGAAATTTAATTTTTGAAGATTGCAACAACCTAAACAACACATCACGTCTAGAAATTTCCCAAGGATGTCTGTTATATTTATTTTTATCTTTTATTCTCTCAAATTCGGTTAAATCCATGCTATAAAAATTCCTTAATTTTTTCTGTAACATACGAAGGTGGCACCATCGGTCTTCCTGTTTTCATATCCACAAAAACTAACATCGAGTAACCAGTTGTTAACAAGTCGTTTTGCTCATTATAGATCTCATAATCGAATTCTATCTTCACAGAAGTCTGACTTTTAAGGATCGTTTTTACGCGTAATAAATCGTCATAACGAGCCGGTTTTTTATAGTTCATTTCTAAAGAAACTACAGGAAGCATTACGCCATTTTCTTCCATCCATTTATAAGAAATTCCTAAGCTTCTTAACCACTCTACCCTACCCATTTCAAAGTACTGAGCGTAATTACCATGGTACACCACGCCCATTTGATCAGTTTCTGCGTACCTAACTCGTACATTAAATTCGTACTCTTTCATTATATTTATTTTATATTTAAAACTCTAAAATTTTAGGTTAAGAAATTATTAAACAACTCTTAATTCTGTTTACAACAATATTTTTTAAATTACAATAGCAATACATTTTTTTTTACAGAATATTGTTCACATATTTGCCTTCCTAATATGAAACACTTATCAACATAAAAATTGATAAGTTTTTATTCTGAATTAGACTACAAAAAACTATAAAAAAAAACAAAAAACTATGACTAAAGCAGCAAAATCTGTTTGGAATAATTGTCTGTCTTTTATAAAGGACAACATTCAGGAACAAGCCTACAAAACTTGGTTTGAACCGATTGTGGCAATTAGCCTATCAGAAGACAATGCTTTACACATTCAAGTTCCAAGTAAATTTTTCTACGAGTGGCTTGAAGAACATTATGTTATCATTTTAAAAACTGCTTTAACTAAAGAACTTGGAAACCAAGCAAAGCTAGTGTATAAAATTAAAATGGAAAACACTTATGGAAATAAACTTCCATTTACTGAGCAAATTCCAAGTACTCACCGTAGTTCCGTTAAAACACAAGAAATTGACGTACCAGTTGTGAACAAAAATCCGGAATTAAAAAATCCGTTTATTATTCCTGGTATCAGAAATGTAAAAATAGAATCTCAATTAAATGCCAATTATAGTTTTGATAATTTTTTAGAAGGTGATTCTAACAGATTGTCAAGAAGCGCTGGTATGGCCGTAGCAAATAAACCAGGTGGAACCTCTTTTAACCCCTTATTAATTTTTGGTGGTGTTGGATTAGGAAAAACGCATTTGGCACACGCAATTGGTGTAGAAATTAAAGATAAATATCCTGAAAAAACTGTTTTATATATTTCTGCTGAAATTTTCACGCAACAATATATTGAATCTGTAAAGAAAAACACTAGAAATGATTTCATTCACTTCTATCAATTAATCGATGTATTGATTATTGATGATGTACAATTTTTATCAGGTAAAGCGGGTACACAAGATGTATTTTTTCACATTTTCAACTACTTACATCAAAACGGAAAGCAAGTTATCTTAACATCAGATAAAGCACCTGTGGACATGCAAGATATTGAACAACGTTTGTTATCACGTTTCAAATGGGGATTATCTGCAGAATTACACCAACCAGATTATGAAACAAGAATTTCTATCTTAAGAAATATTTTGTATAGAGATGGTGTGGAAATGCCTGATGAAATTTTAGAATACGTTGCCAAACATATCAAATCAAATGTTAGAGAATTAGAAGGTGCCATTATTTCATTAATAGCACAATCTTCTTTCAACAAACGTGAAGTTAATTTAGAATTAGCCAAACAAGTTGTAGAAAAGTTTGTCAAAAACATCAAACGAGAAATATCTATCGATTACATTCAAAAAGTAGTTTCTGATTATTTCCAATTAGATACCGAAACTTTGAAATCGAAAACAAGAAAGCGTCATATTGTGCAAGCGCGTCAATTAGCGATGTATTTTTCTAAGAAATTCACTAAAGCTTCATTGGCCAACATTGGCTCTCAAATTGGAGATAGAGACCACGCTACAGTTTTACACGCTGTAAAAACGGTTGATAACTTGGTAGCTACAGACAAACAATTCAAAAAGTTTGTAGAAGACATTAACAAAAAGCTAAGTATTTAAACATGTCTGTTAAAGTATTAATGGTTTGTTTGGGCAATATTTGTCGCTCACCATTAGCTGAAGGCATTTTACAAGCTAAACTTCCAAATAATTACATCGTTGACAGTGCTGGAACAGCAGATTACCATGTTGGTACTGCCCCAGACAAACGCTCTGTGATTACGGCTAAAAAATTTGGCGTAGATATAAGTCAGCAAAAATGCCGACAAATTAGCGTTTCCGATTTTGAAAATTTCGATTATATTTATGTAATGGACACGTCTAATTACAAAAATGTATTGGCTATTGCTCCAAATGAAAAAGCCAAACAAAAAGTAAAAGTAATTTTAAACGAATTACATCCCAATAAAAATTTAGAAGTTCCGGATCCATATTATGGCGATATACAAGGTTTTGAACACGTTTACCAATTGTTAGACGAAGTCTGCGATGTGATTGCTGCTAAAATCAAATCATAATATTTATACAATTCAACAATGAGCACAACAGCAAAACTTGGCACATTATATTTAATTCCTTGTACATTATCTAATCCAGGTGAAGTAACAGTAAATCCTGATGATGTTTTACCACAAACCATCAAAAGATGTATAGAAATAATAGATCATTATATTGTTGAGAATGAAAAAACAGCTCGTAAAGCCATCAAAGCGATTTTACCAGAGAAATCTCAACCTAGCTTACAACTTTCACTACTAAATAAACACACAGAAGTTAGTGAACATTACGAAATGATACAACCTTTATTAAATGGAATTAATGTAGGTTTAATGAGTGAAGCAGGTTGCCCTGGAATTGCTGATCCTGGCGCAGCTATAGTTAAAATAGCACATGAAAAAGGCATAAAAGTGGTACCTTTAGTTGGACCGAGTTCTATTTTACTTGCTCTAATGGCTAGCGGAATGAACGGGCAAAGTTTTGCTTTTACTGGTTATTTACCAATAGATAAAAACGAAAAGAAAGTAGCGTTACGAAACTTAGAAAAATGGTCGCAAGACAAAAATCAAGCGCAAATTTTCATGGAAACTCCTTACAGAAATAATAAATTTTTAGAAGATATTTTAGGAACTCTTCATCCACAAACGAATTTATGCATAGCTTGTGACATTACACTACCTACAGAATTTATTAAAACAAAATCGGTAAACGACTGGAAAAAACAAAAGGTCGATTTACACAACCGACCTTGTATTTTTGTAATCCAAAAAAATTAAAGTACAACTTTAGCAAATCTATCTGGATTAATATTTGAAGTATCGTAACCATTAAACTTTTTAATGTAAGATTTTAAAGAGGTTCCAAAACCATCTCTAAATCCATTTTTACCATTACTTCTGAGATAGGTTTTTACAGAACTTGCTCCAGCTAAATGTGCTGCCGCTAACAAACCTGATTCTGTAATTTTGATACCGTTTATTACTCGACCTGAGTAATTTCTAATTTCTTTTCTTAATTCCCACTTATTGATGCTTAAAAGCGCATATATAGCTTGTTCTTGTAGAGCAGGGTTGTTAAGAAAATTTTTAAAATCGTAAACACCAACATTTCTCAATGTACTTCTTCCGAATTGGTATTTACCCATGTAGCCATAAGCATTAACTAAATCATAAATTCCAGCAGATTCTTTTACTGCTAATGCTTGTTTGAAACCGGTGAAAGTTTTTCCTGTAAAAGGAATGTTGTGAGCTAACTTTACCGATTCGTCTTTTGAAGGAACTCGATAATCATAAACTTCTGTGTCTTCAATATGAAAACCGTCTACTGATTCATCTTTAAATGCTCTAAAGCCAGAACTAATTACGGCAATAAATGCAATGGCAACTCCAAAATAAAAAATGTCTTTTCTCATGTAAATTTATTTCTCAATTGGGTAAAAAAAAAGTTTTTAACAAGGTGACTTATTGACATAAATAAGACAACACCAATTGAATTAACGGGTACAAAGATACACTTTTTTTTATTATTTTTCTGAATATCAAGTTGTTAACATTTTATTAAGAACCAGAAGAAACGAAAAATTGCCTATAATCACATTGACTAACAAGCAATTAAGTTTAAAAAAATGTTAATAAATTTTTAAATTTTGGAGACATAAAGCATTAGTAAAACGCTAAAAAAAGAAAGAAAAAAGAGACAAATAAAAACGAATTATTGTCCTTTCATATATAAAATAGTTCCGAAAGTTTTGACCGCAATATTAATATCTAAGAAAATATTTCGATGTTTGATATAATATAAATCATATTCTAATTTCATCAAACTATCTTCCAATGTTTCTCCATAAGGATAATTAATTTGTGCCCATCCTGTTAAACCAGGTTTTACAATATGTCTGGTATGATATAATGGAATTTTATATGCTATTTGATCCACAAAAACTTTTCGTTCTGGTCTAGGACCAATAATAGACATATCTCCTTTTAATACATTTATGAATTGTGGAAATTCGTCTATTCTTGTTTTGCGCAATAACTTTCCAAAAGGGGTAATTCTAGAATCATTTAAAGTGGCAAATACAGCTCCATTTTTTTCTGCATCTACAATCATGGTTCGCAACTTATAAATAAGAAAAGGCACTTCCTTTCTACCTATTCGTTCTTGATGAAATAAAAGTGGTCCTTTGTTCCAAATTAAATTAAAAACAACAATAAGAGGTACAATTACTAACAATACTGATAGTCCAATTATAGAGACTACCACATCAATGATTCTTACAAGAATTAAATATAATTTATTCTGCTTTTTTGAAAACGGAAAAAACTTATATAACGATTTGTCTTTTAAATGCAATGGAATTCTACTCGTTAAATCTTCATAAACATCATCATACTGGGTGATTGGAATACCATTTTCTGAAACTTCTAATAGCTTATTATAAATTTCTATAGATGTCTTTTTGGAATAGTTGGCTACCACAATTTCTGAAATAAAATTAGTGTGCAAAAAAGCATCTATTTCATGAAAATTTAATTGATTGTCTACTAGTAAACTGTCTTGATTGTTAAAATCCACGTCAATAAACTTTACAATTCTAACATGTGGATCGCTAATAACTAGCCCTTCAGATAACTTATCAAAATCTTTACTACGACAAACTAAAACAATTGGTTTATAAAAACGTTTGGAAGCCAATAAATAGATATAAAGTAATCGCCAAGCGGTTAGTGCAAACAGAATGACCAAAAAAAGCAAAAATAATTCTACCCTTTTATTTGGAAATGAAGGCGTTACTATTGGTGTAAAAATAAAAAACAAAGTGGTAAAAAAAGAAGTTAACAATAAGCTTTTAGTAATCTTATTTGTAAAACTAACAATTACCAAGTTATACATTTCAAAAACTGTACCCAATACGTTTAAGTATAAAGCCAATACTGCAATCCAATAATAATTTTCACATAATTCTGCAAAGTATTTTAAATCTGTGAAAGCATGTAATAAAAACAAAAATCCAACAACAAAAACCACATCAAAAAAGCGCAAGAGAATCTTACGTTCAGATATTTCGAAATGTTTATTATAAGGTTTTGTCATTGCAGTATTTTGAAAACTAAATGTAGCAAAAAATGCTTAAAAAGCAAACTAATTTCATAATATTATTGCAATAAAGTAAGCCATTGACCTTCAACTACTTTCCAATCCATTTTAGAAATCATATGTTTTGCAGAATGGACAATTTCAATGGTTTGTGTTGGAAATTGGATAATATTCTCAATGTGTTGTACCATTTCTAAAGCATTCGCATCATGAACTAAATAACCATTTTCTTGATGAGAAATTAAAAAAGGTAAACCACCAACATTGGTAGAAACTACTGGAAGCCCTAAAGCCATTGCTTCTATAACACTAACAGGAGTATTATCAAAATGTGTAGTATTAATAAAAATATCGTGATTTTTGGCTAAATCTGTCCATTCACTTTTAGATAATTTTCCTGTAAAATGCACCTTCAAATTGAAGTGCTTGGCATACTCTTTTGTAATTTCTAAACTTCCATCTTTATCTGGTCCGACCATAGTTAAAGTTGCTGAAGGATATTTCTTCTGTAACAAATTCAAAACATCAACAGCCATTTTTGGATTATAGATTTCAGCAAAAGCACGAACCCAAATTAAGTTGGGAGCAAAACTTTGTCTTTGATAGAAAGAATAATCAGATAAATGGATAAAATTGTGAATACAAATCACAGATGTAATTCCAAACTTTTCAAAATGAAATTTTAAATAGTCAGATGGAGAAACATTTACATAGGAATGTTTAAAAATCAGGTTACACAAGAATGGATTCGATTGCAATCTGTTAGGTAAATTACCACCATGTAAAATGGGTATGTATTTTAGGTGAAGTATTCTCGCCAATTGACTAGAAAAAAAAGCAAACCAAAATGCAGAAGTACTATACGTATCAATTAAAACATAATTAGAATCTCTATGCTTGAGCATGCCAAAAAGCATTTCTAAAATTCTTAAAAGACTGTTTTTTTTTGACGAATAAGAAACTACAGTAAACCCAGATTGAGATAAGTTTTCACCTAAAGTTTCAACCGTAGTTTTGTTTATACCATGAATAGAAAGTTTATTGCCCAGATACAGAATCTTCATCTTCTTCATCTTCTTCATTTTTAATAAACACATTAAGTAACGTTAAAGCATATAAAACACCTGGCGCTACAATTCGAGTTGCAGCATGATTTATGGTTAATCCCCAAAAAATAAAAAACGGAAAAAAATAAATATGATGAAACTGTCTGAATCTAAAATACTTAATAAGGGGTACAAAAATTAACAACAATAAAATTATCAATCCAAAAGAACCATGTTCTGCTAAAAGTCTAGTCGGTTCACTATGTGCTTGTACACCTTGCAAACCATCTTCTCCACGCATCATTCCACCGATACCAGGACCTACACCAAAAACAGGATGCTCATAGAAAAATTCTAAATCCGTTTCCATAATATCTTCCCTTCCAGACATTTGAGATTCTTTAACTCTTCCTGCCGCATCTTGATTGTTATATCTTTTATCAATTAAACCACCAGTTTGATAGGAACTATAAGACCAAGCCGCTATAGCTAATACTACTAACAAAGAAAAAACACCTAAAAATTTAATTCGTGCAGGTTTTGCAAGTAATTTAAAAATTGTATAACAAAAAGTCAAAACCATAGCTAAAGCAGTTAACATTCCACCTCTAGAAAAAGTTATGATTCCTCTATATGCAAAAACAAAAACCAAAAACAACGAGAGATAAGAAAAGATTTTTTCTTTAGAATCGAAAAAAAATTGAATAAAAAAAACAAACACACCCAAACCTAAAATTACCGACATTTGATTCGGACCAAACCCACCAGAAGTGGCAAAATTAGATGTTGTATTGGAAAAAATCAGTTCCTTATTTGAGGGTGTAAAAACTATAATTAATGTCAA
Organism: uncultured Flavobacterium sp.; assembly: GCA_964461805.1. GTDB lineage: Bacteria > Bacteroidota > Bacteroidia > Flavobacteriales > Flavobacteriaceae > Flavobacterium. The sequence continues at coordinate 2,329 of CAYWVV010000065.1, read as the reverse complement.
AATACTAATTAAAGGACCAGAAGCTACAAACAAACAATCTGTAAGTTTCTTTAACGATATTGCTTTATTATAAGCATATAAAGAAGCAAATACCAAACTAAAAGGTCCTAATAAATTAAACATGATTTTTTTTCGAACATCAATTTCAAAAAAGAATGTATTAACGGTTAATACAATACCTGGAATAAAGAGAAGTAAAATCAAAAAGTAAGGCCAAGCTTTTAAATTAATACGAATAAATCCAAAACTTAAAATACAAAAATAAATAACCGAGTATTTTCCCAAATCGTAGAGGGCTCCATCAGATCGCATTCGAAATAAAACTTCTAGCCCAACAACATATAAAATTAAAGTAAGAGTTTGATAATCGCTATCATTGTTTTTTATAAGCCAATAGGTTCCTACAACTAAAAAAGCAGCATAATACACAAAGACAAATGAACCGATAAAATGAACAATTAAACCCAACAATACATGAAGGGCTAAGTATACTATTTTATTTTGCTTAATAAAATTCAAGAAATTAAATTTAAATAGTTATCTATTATAGCTTCTTTAGAGTAATCGGCTTTAATATCTTTTTGAAACTGAGTGGCAAAATTAGCACAAATTTCAGGATTATTTATAAGATATAGCAAATGGTTTGATAAAGTATCAGAATCTAAAGGACTAAACAACAACCCATTTGATGTATGATGTATTAATTTCTTACAATACCCAGCATTTGTAGAAACTACAGCTAATTTTGCCTCAGCATATTCTAATAAAGTTACAGGGAAACCTTCATATGTGGAAGACAAAACACCAAGATTAGCTTGACTTAAAACAAACTTAATATCTTGGCAAGCGTTATAAATAAATATGGAGTTTTCCATACCTTTTTCTTTAATAACACTTTTCAAATCGTTAGAATAAGCATCATTACTATCTTTTCCAATTAAATGTAAAGTCCAATTTCTTGTGTAAATTCCGCTTGCAATAAAGGCCTGAAGCAATGTGATATGGTTTTTTGGAGGTTTTAAATTAGCCAAACAAACAATTCGTTTTTTATTTTCACCTTTTAAAACTGTTTTTTCTTCCGTTGTTTTTAAATCTGAAAAATTAGGAATAAAGAAAACATCTTTACAGTTTAAGTGCTGTAACGACCAAAGTTTAAGTTCTTCATTTACGGTGAGAATTTTAGAAAAAAAGAAAGAACAAAGTCTTAAAACATGTTTTTGTTTAGCATCTACTGCTCTATTTCCATAATGATCATGCCAAATTAATTTAATTTTCGGGTGGAATAATTTAACAAGTACACCAAAAAAATAAGAACTACCATGAGCATGAAGTATTTCAATCTTATGTCTTTTTATAAATTTTGAAGCTAAAAAAATAGCTTTTATATCAAATTTACTTTCTCTATTTAAAAAAGCATAGGTAGAGAGATCTTGTATTTCTTGTTTGAGAACACCTTCTTTACGAGTGGCCATAATTCCAGAAAAAGCAATTGTACCAGACAACACATTAGCGAAATTTACAGCCATACGTTCTGCTCCACCAGCATCTAAACTATCTATTAACTGTAAAATTCTCATGAGACTTTTAAAAGTTTTTTAATTTCAGCTTCAAAATATTCTGTGGTAAAATGTTGGGACCAACTAGAAGCGGCTTCACTCATTTTTACAAAATCCTCTTCATTTTGAATCAAATTTTGTATCTGTAACACATCTTCATTTAAACGTAGAGATAAAATTTTACCCCTATCGCCATTTCCTATCATATAATTCACGCAAGAAACATTTGTGGTTAATGGCACACAGCCAAAAAACATGGCTTCAGCCACCACTTTGGGCCAACCTTCAGATTTGGAAGCTAAGATTAAGAAATGACTATCTTTATAAGCTTGTTCTATAGTTTCTTTATTCTGATTCCCTTTCAGAAAAACAAAAGCTGCCAAATTATTGGATTCGATATAGCTTTCCAATTCATTTCTCAAAACACCAGCACCAAATAAATCTAATTGAATATCAAGTCCCAACTTTTTTAAGTTTTCAACTAATTGAATTGCATACAAAGGTTTTTTTCCATCTGATAAAGTGCCAACAAATACAAATCTAATTTTTTGTTGTAAACTTCTCGGAAGCAAGAATTCTCTTTTCACTTCTGAATAAGTTGCCGTAAAAAAAGGTTTAATATTTTTAGAACTTCCTTCCCATTCTCCATACACTAAAACTTGCATATTTTTAGTTAGAAAAGTGTTGTTTAAAATCCATTTTTGCATTCTATAGCTTAAGGGTTGCTTGGCGTTGGGATCCCAATTTCCTGCATATTTAGCTGTTTTTGGAGT
>CAYWVV010000064.1:0-16339 GCA_964461805.1 uncultured Flavobacterium sp. | reverse complement strand
AGATGCCAAACTGTATATTTTTGATAGATATGGAAAATTAATTAAACAATTAAGTACAACTGATCAAAGTAAAGGTTGGGACGGAACGTATAATGGAGCGCAATTGCCTTCAACAGATTATTGGTTCACCCTTGATTATACAGAAAATGGTCAGCAAAAAGTTTTTAAATCTCACTTCTCTTTAAAACGATAAAATCATACTAAAGATGAATGTAAAAATTAACATTTGGAACAAAATAGTAATAGTTATTAATACCATTATTTCGATAGGTCTATTACTAATTATACTTAAATGTAGCTAAAATTAATCATGATTGAACATATAATTAGTAACATCAGTATTAAAAATAATATTCGCATTTAGAAACGAATCGGTTTGATTTATAAGCCTTTTCTATCTATAGGAAAGGCTTTTTTTATTTTAAAATTTTCAAAATTATGTATTACAACGAAAACACCACCATTTTTTTAAACGGGCAATTTGTAAAAGTGAAAGATGCTCCAGTAAGTATTTACAATCAAACCATGCATTATGGTAATGGCGTATTTGAAGGTATTAGAGCCTATGATACTCCAGATGGTGTTCGAATTTTCAAAGCGAAAGAACACTATGAAAGATTGCATTATTCCGCAAAAGTGATGCATATTAATTTGAAATATACAGAAAAGGAACTAGAGCAAATTACATATAAGTTACTAGAGCTTAACAATTTAAAAGATTCGTATATCAGACCACTAGTCTATTTGGGTGAAAATATGTCATTAACACCAACAGAGGAAGTTCATGTGGCAATTATGGCTTGGGAATGGGGGAAATATTTAGGTGATTCATTGCTTAGATTGATGTTGTCTTCGTTCCAAAGACCCAATCCTAAATCGTGTTTTGTTGAAGCTAAAGTAGTTGGACATTACACGAATAGTATTTTAGCCACAACAGAAGCTAAAGCTAATGGTTATGATGAAGCTTTATTAACAGATATGAATGGAAATATCGCAGAAGGTCCTGGTGCCAATTTCTTTATTGAAAAGAATGGAAAATTAGTTACAGCTCCATTAGGAAATATTTTATCAGGTATTACACGCCAAACGGTTTTAGAAATAGGTAAAGAATTAGGGTACGAAATCGAAGAGAAATTCTTTACTCCCGAGGAAGTATTCACAGCAGATAGTGCTTTTTTCTGTGGAACAGCAGCTGAAGTAATTGGAATAGAATCGGTTAATGATTACAAGTTTCCATTAGATTGGGAAGATTCAATCGGGTCGGTAATTCAAAAAAAATATAAAAGAAGAGTAGCGCATAACGAATATCAAAACGTATACTTATAATGGAATTAAATAAATATAGTAAAACGGTCACGCAAGATCCTACACAACCAGCTGCTCAAGCAATGTTGTATGGAATTGGTTTAACTGAAAAAGAATTAGCACAGCCTTTCATCGGAATTGCTTCAATGGGATACGATGGGAATACGTGTAACATGCATTTGAATCATTTGGCCGCTTTGATAAAAAAAGAAGTGAATCAAAATGAAATGGTGGGTTTAATTTTTAATACAATCGGAATTAGTGACGGAATTACAAACGGAACTGACGGTATGCGATTTTCATTAGTTAGTAGGGAGATTATTGCAGATAGTATTGAAAGTGTGGTTTCAGGTCATTATTATGATGGAGTAGTAGCAATTCCAGGTTGCGATAAAAATATGCCTGGAAGTATCATCGCTATGGGAAGATTAAATCGCCCATCCATTATGGTCTATGGCGGTACAATTGCTCCAGGAAAATATCAAGGTAAAGATTTAAATATAGTTTCAGCTTTTGAAGCATTAGGAGAAAAAATTGCCGGAACAATATCAGAAGAAGATTTTAAAGGAATCATAAAAAATGCATGTCCAGGCGCAGGTGCTTGCGGCGGAATGTACACAGCTAACACAATGGCAATTGCAATTGAAGCTTTAGGAATGAGTTTGCCTTATTCAAGTTCAAATCCAGCTATAAGTTTTGATAAAATTAAAGAATGTGAATCGGTTGCTTTTTACATGAAGCAATTATTAGAGAAAAATATTTGTCCAAAAGACATCATGACTTTAGAAGCTTTCGAAAACGCAATTACCGTTTTAATTGCGCTTGGCGGAAGTACAAATGCGGTTTTACATATGATCGCCATGGCAAAAAGTGTTGGAGTAGCAATAACTCAAGATGATTTTCAGCGATTAAGCAACACAACACCATTAATCGCCGATTTTAAACCAGGCGGAAATTATTTAATGCAAAACCTTCACGAAAAAGGCGGCGTTCCAATGGTTTTAAAATATTTGCTGAGTAAAGGAATGTTGCATGGAAATTGTCTTACAGTTACCAGTAAAACTTTAGCTGAAAATTTAGAAAATATAGTAGACATTAATTTTGAAGACCAAAATATTATACGTGAAATTGAAAATCCAATTAAAACAACTGGACATCTTCAAATTTTATACGGAAATCTAGCTTTAAAAGGTTCAGTAGCTAAAATTACCGGAAAAGAAGGTGAATTTTTCAAAGGTCCAGCTCGAGTTTTTGATGGCGAAAAAGAATTAATTAAAGGTATTGAAGATAAAAAAATAAAAGCAGGTGATGTCGTGGTTATTCGCTATGTCGGCCCAAAAGGCGGACCAGGAATGCCAGAAATGTTAAAACCAACATCCGCTTTAATTGGTGCGGGTTTAGGAAAAAGTGTCGCATTAATTACCGATGGTCGTTTTAGCGGAGGCACACATGGTTTTGTTGTAGGACATATTTCTCCCGAAGCATATGATGGAGGAACAATTGCTTTAGTTAAAGATGAAGATGTTATTGAAATTAATGCAGTAGACAACACCATTCATTTGCATGTGAGTGAGGAAGAATTAGCGGATAGAAAAAACAAATGGCAGCAACCAAAGTTAAAAGTTACTAATGGTGTATTATTAAAATATGCCAAATTAGTTACCGATGCTTCAAATGGTTGTGTAACCGATGAATTTTAGAACATGAATACATTAGAAATAAAAGAAACAGAAAAACAGAAATCCGAAACATTAGTTTCAGGAAGCGTTGCTGTTATTGAAGCCTTATTAGCAGAAAATGTTACCACTATATTTGGATATCCAGGTGGTGCCATTATGCCAATTTATGACGCTTTGTTTGATTATAAAAAGCAATTGAATCATATTTTAGTCCGTCATGAACAAGGTGCGACTCATGCTGCTCAAGGATTTGCGAGAGTGAGTGGTGCAACTGGAGTTGTATTTGCAACAAGCGGTCCAGGCGCCACTAATTTAGTTACGGGTTTAGCTGATGCTATGATTGATTCTACTCCTATGGTATGTATTACGGGACAAGTTTTTGCCCATCTATTAGGAACGGATGCTTTTCAAGAAACAGATATCGTAAATATCACTTCACCGGTTACCAAATGGAATTACCAAATTACTGACGCTTCGGAAATTCCAGCTGTTTTGGCAAAAGCATTTTACATTGCAAAAAGTGGAAGACCAGGGCCAGTTCTTATAGATATCACAAAAAATGCCCAATTACAAGTATTCGATTATAAAGGATACGAAAAATGTGAGTTCATAAGAAGTTATAAACCACAACCTGATGTAAGAATATCATACATTGAACAAGCAGCAGAACTTATCAACCAAGCTAAAAAACCATTTGTGATTTTTGGTCAAGGTGTAATTCTAGGAAATGCTGAGAAAGAGTTTTTACAATTCCTAGAGAAAGCAGGAATTCCATCAGCATGGACGATTATGGGAATGAGCGCAATTCCAACTAATCATCCTCTAGCAGTAGGAATGTTAGGGATGCACGGAAATTATGCGCCTAATTTATTCACAAATGAATGCGATGTTTTAATTGCAATCGGAATGCGTTTCGATGATAGGGTAACTGGTCGATTAGATAAATATGCGAAACAAGCAAAAATCATTCATTTAGATATTGATCCTGCTGAGATTGATAAAAACGTGTTGGTTTCTATTCCTGTTTGGGGAAATTGTAAAGAAACGTTGCCTTTATTAACAGAAAGGATTGTACAAAAATCGCATCAAGAATGGATATCCAAATTTCATCAAGCTATTGAAGTTGAGACGGAAAAATTAATTAAGCCTGAATTGTTTCCTTCTGAAGGGAAAATTACGATGGGAGAAGTAATTCAATTAATTAATGAATTAACCAACGGTGAAGCAGTAATGGTTACGGATGTAGGCCAACACCAAATGATTACCTGCAGATATTCGCATCAAAATAAAACCAGAAGTAATATCACAAGTGGTGGTTTAGGTACGATGGGATTTGCTTTACCTGCTGCAATTGGAGCAAAATATGGTGCGCCAGAGCGAACAGTAATCGCCGTAATGGGAGATGGCGGAGCGCAGATGAATATTCAAGAATTAGGAACCATTATGCAGTTCAAACCGAATGTGAAAATTCTGATTTTGAATAACAGTTTTCTAGGAATGGTACGCCAATGGCAAGAATTATTTCATGAAAAACGATATTCTTTTACTGATATCCAAAGTCCCGATTTTGTTCAAGTCGCAAAAGGGTATGGAATTAAAGGAAATAAAGTGGCTTTACGAGAAGATTTAAAATCAGCTTTGCAAGAAATGATTGATTTTCCTGAGTCGTATTTGTTAGAAGTTGCCGTTCGAATGGAAGACAACGTTTTTCCAATGGTGCCGCAAGGAAAAGGTGTTTCAGAAATTGTTTTGTGTAAAGAAGATATTTAATTGAAAGAAGATGAAAAAAGAATTTACCCTTACAATATATACAGAAAATCATGTCGGACTTATTAACAAAATAGCCATCATGTTTTCAAGAAGAAAAATTAGTTTAGAGAGTTTTAATACTTCGCCAAGTGAAGTGCCTAATATTTATCGATTCACTATTGTAGTAATTGAAGCGGAAGCAATTGTGAAAAACTTAGTCAAACAAATTGAGAAAATAGTAGATGTTTTCAAGGTCTATTGCAACACAAATGATGAAATCGTTTGGCAACAAATGGCCTTATATAAAGTACCTACAGAAGTAATTATTAATGAAGTAAAAGTAGAACGTTTGTTAAGAGAATATGGCGCCAAAGCAGTTGTGATTCGCAGCGATTATACCGTTTTTGAAGCGACAGGACAAGGCGAAGAAATTAATAAATTACTAAAAAAATTAGACAAGTTTGGTTTAATCGAATTTGTAAGAAGTTCTCGAATAGCCATTATCAATGCAAGCGAAGGAATTCACAAAAAAGTGGTAGAAATGGAACAAAAAAATCCAGCACTACAAACCATAAACAACGAATTTTTAGATAAAAAGGATCAAATATTTCAAATGTAAATTAAAATTTAAAAAGAAAAAATATGGCAACAATAAATTTTGGAGGAGTTAATGAAACAGTCATCACAAGAGATGAATTCCCATTAGAAAAAGCACAAGAAACATTAAAACATGAGGTAATTGCAGTGATTGGTTATGGCGTTCAAGGCCCTGGACAATCTTTAAATTTAAGAGATAACGGATTTAATGTAATTGTTGGTCAACGTAAAGGTGGAAAAAGCTGGGAAAAAGCACTTGCAGATGGTTGGATTGAAGGAGAAACTTTATTTGATATTGATGAAGCTTGTGATAATGCAACAATCATTCAATATTTACTTTCAGATGCTGGTCAGATTGAAGCTTGGAATACGGTTAAAAAATACTTAACTGCAGGTAAAACGCTATATTTTTCTCACGGATTCGGAATCACATTTAACGAAAAAACAGGAATTGTACCTCCAGCTGATGTAGATGTAATTTTAGTTGCACCAAAAGGTTCAGGAACTTCATTAAGAAGATTGTTTTTAAAAGGTGAAGGAATTAATTCTAGTATCGCTGTTTTTCAAGATGCCACAGGAAGAGCTAAAGATAAAGCTATCGCGTTGGGAATTGGAGTAGGTTCTGGTTATTTATTCGAAACAGATTTTCAAAAAGAAGTGTATTCTGATTTAACCGGAGAACGAGGAATTTTAATGGGCGCTTTAGCGGGTTTGTTCGAAGCGCAATATAATGTATTACGTAAAAACGGACATTCACCATCGGAAGCTTTTAATGAAACTGTGGAAGAATTAACCCAAAGTTTAATGCCTTTAGTAGCAGAAAACGGAATGGATTGGATGTTTGCCAATACTTCGGTAACGGCTCAACGTGGTGCTTTAGATTGGAAAGGTAAATTTAGAGATGCAACTACTCCAGTTTTTGAAAACTTATATGATGAAGTATCTTCAGGAAGAGAAGCAAATCGAGTGATTTCCGAAGGTAGTAAAACAGATTATCGTCAAAAATTAGAAGTAGAATTAACTGAAATCCGCGAATCTGAATTATGGCAAGCTGGTGCAGCAGTGAGGAAATTAAGACCAAAATTAAACTAATGACTTTATTTGATAAAATAGAAAAAGCAAAGGAGAATCTGAATGGAGTGGTGCTACATACGCCACTTCAATTCAGTATGAACTTGTCTGAAAAGTACCAAGCTACTATTTATTTAAAACGAGAAGATTTGCAACAAGTCAGATCTTATAAAATCAGAGGCGCATATAATAAAATCAGTCAGTTAAAAACAAGACAAAAATCAAAAGGAATTGTATGCGCTAGTGCAGGGAATCATGCACAAGGCGTGGCGTTTTCATGTCAATTATTAAAAATTCATGGCAAAATATACATGCCAAAAACGACTCCAAAACAAAAAATAAAACAAGTACAATTGTTCGGAAAATCGTTCGTAGAAATTGTTTTAATTGGTGATACTTTTGATGACGCTTTTCATGCAGCAAAACAATTTTCAACTCAAAATAAATTAGAGTTTATTCATCCGTTTGATGATTTAGAGGTTATTGCAGGTCAAGGCACAGTAGGATTAGAAATTCTTTCAGAAAAAATTCCCAAAATTGATTATTTGTTAGTACCCGTTGGAGGTGGTGGTTTGGCGGCTGGAGTTTCTACCGTTTTTAAACAGTTAAGTCCGAAAACAAAAATTTTTGGAGTGGAACCTGAAGGTGCGCCTTCCATGCAACAAGCCATTTATTTAGAACAACCTGTTCTGTTAGATAAAATCGACAGTTTTGTAGATGGTGCAGCCGTAAAAAAAGTTGGAATTGAAACATATAATGTGTGTAAAAACACCTTAGATAAAATGGTTTTAGTTCCTGAAGGAAAGGTTTGTACCACAATATTGCAGTTGTATAACGAAGAAGCAATGGTGGTAGAACCAGCTGGCGCATTAACAATCGCGGCTTTAGATTTAGTTAAAAATGAAATTAAAGGAAAAAAAGTAGTTTGTGTAGTCAGCGGAAGTAATAATGACATTGAACGAACCGAAGAAATTAAAGAACGCTCATTAATTTTTGAAGGATTAAAACATTATTTTATGATTCAATTTCCGCAACGTCCAGGTGCTTTGCGCGAATTTGTAAATGATGTTTTGTCGGAATCAGATGATATTACTTATTTTCAATTTATAAAGAAAAACAATAGAGATGTAGGTCCTGTAGTTGTAGGTTTAGAAGTGAAAAATGAAAGTGATATTAAATCAGTTAAGACAAAAATGAACGATAAAGGATTTCAATTTCAATACTTAAATGAAAAAGAACCATTATTAGCCTTGTTGATTTAAAGACTTCATTTGTAAAATTTTATCCATACAATTACTTTCAAAATACTTGTCTTTACGTTTAGGTTTGCTGTAAATTTAAGGTAAATGAGATGTTAGATCTTTTTATTTTTTCGCAATTAATTCATTAACAAATGATTAAGTTTTATTTTTGTTTCTTTTTTTCTTGCTTAGTTAAAGAATAAATCACTACTTTTGCACTTTTATTTTGAAAATCATATGACTACACAGAAAATTATTGGGTACAGAAAGTTACTTAATGTTACCAGAGATGCAACATTAAAAGAATTAAAAACAATATATAGAAATAGTATGAAGGAAGATCATCCTGATACTATCGCAGATCCAGTTGAACGTTTAGCAGCTGAAGAAAGAAGTAAGAACATTATTGAAGCTTACCACTTTTTAGTAAGTATCGCTCCAGAAACTAGAGAAAAAGTAAAAGCAGAATACATGGCTACTACTACAACTTCTCAAATTTCTGATTTTCATATGGATAAAGGCGTTTTGTATATTAGTTTTGCAGACGGAAGTAAATTCGAATATTTTGGTGTACCAAGAAACACGTATGTGAAAATGGTAAATGCAGAATCACCAGGTCGTTTTGCTCGTCGTCACATTTATAACGAATTCACATACCGTAGCGCTAGTAAATTAGTAGCTGCAGAATAATTAAAACAGTATTTCGAGTATTTCGAGAAACAGTTTTAATCAGATTATAGCAAAAAGCCATTCTGAAACGAGTGGCTTTTTTTATGTACCTTTGCAAAAAAATAAATATATGTCGCATAAAGCAGGTTTTGTAAATATAATAGGAAATCCAAACGTTGGGAAATCAACCTTAATGAATGCCATGGTAGGCGAGAAGTTGTCTATTATCACAAGTAAGGCACAAACTACGCGTCACAGAATTTTCGGAATCGTAAATGATGAAGATTATCAAATCGTGTTTTCGGATACGCCAGGAATTATCAAACCAGCTTACGATTTGCAAACCAGCATGATGGATTTTGTAAAAAGTGCTTTTTCTGACGCCGATATTTTAATCTATATGGTTGAAATTGGAGAGAAAGAATTAAAAGACGAAGAGTTTTTCAATAAAATTATTCATGCTAAAATTCCAGTTTTACTTTTGTTGAATAAAATTGACAAGTCGAATCAGGAAATGTTAGAAGAACAAGTGCAAACTTGGCAAGCTAAAGTGCCTAATGCAGAAATTTTTCCAATCTCGGCATTAGAAAATTTCAATGTGAAAGAAGCATTGAACAGAATTGTAGAATTGTTGCCAGTTTCACCACCTTATTATCCAAAAGATGCTTTAACAGACAAACCAGAGCGTTTTTTCGTAAATGAAACCATTCGTGAGAAGATTTTGTTGAACTACGATAAAGAAATTCCATACGCGGTTGAGGTAGAAACGGAAGAGTTTTTGGAAGACGAGAAAATTATAAGAATACGTTCTATTATTATGGTGGAACGCGATACGCAGAAAGGAATTATTATCGGACATAAAGGTGCTGCTTTGAAAAAAGTAGGTATGCAAGCTCGTGCCGATTTAGAATTGTTTTTCGACAAACAAATACACATTGAGATTTTCGTAAAAGTGAATAAAGATTGGAGAAGTAACGCTTTCCAATTACGAAGATTTGGATATAACCAGAAATAAAATAAAAAACAGCCTAGCAATTTTGTTAGGCTGTTTTTTTTAAAAAGATATAAATCGATGTGAATCTATGGTGAAAATTTTCGGATGCATTTGATACGCTTCAAGAATGTTTTTTTCTGTTAAAACAGCATCTGGCGTTCCAGAGGCAATTATTTTTCCATTTTTCAATATCATTATTTTATCTGCAAATTTAGCGGTTACATTTAAATCGTGTAAAACGCCAATAATTACTATGTTTTTTTGTGTAGCAATTTCTTGAATTTTATACATAAAATCATATTGATAATGAACATCTAAAAAGGTAAGAGGTTCGTCTAAAATTAAATATCTGGTTTGATTTTCAATAGGATACCAAATTTGTGTTAACACACGAGCAAAATGAACACGCTGTTTCTCACCACCGCTTAACGTATGAAATTCTCTGTTCTCAAAACCTTTTAAATCAAAAAAAGAAAGGGCTTCTTCACAAGCAGTTTCGTCTTTTTTACTAGGAAAGTTCATGAAGTGAGGATATCTTCCCATCATCACAATTTCTTTTACACTTAAAGGAAAATTAACTTCAATATTTTGTGATAATACAGCTCTGATTTTGGCTAATTCTGTGGTTTTTTTCAAAGAAATAGAGTTCTCATATTGCACCATTGTAGGGTTTGACAATTTCAATTCCCCGCAAATTGCTTTAATAAATGTCGATTTCCCAGCACCATTTGGTCCAATAATTAAATTAATTTTATTGGCTTCAAATGTCTCAGAAATATTTGATAAAATTTGTTTCCCGTTAATGGAGTACGATAAATGGCTTACAGTTAACATATTAATAAAAGCTATTTTTTTTTCGAAGTAATAAAATGAAAATCGGAACACCCACAAAAGATGTCACAATTCCGATAGGTAATTCTGCCGGACTAATAATTATTCTGGCAAGTAAATCAGACAAACATAAAAGAATTCCACCTAAAAGCGCACCATAAATTAATAGATATTTGTTATCTGAACCTATTGTAATTCGTATTAAATGAGGGACAATTAACCCAATAAAACTAATTACTCCAACAAAAGATGTAGCGATAGAAACCATCAAAACATTTATTAATAATACTTTGATTTTTAAGGTTTTAATGTTTACACCTAAATAGTTAGCTTCTTCGTCTCCTAGAATTAATGTGTTTAAGTTTTTACTTAAAAAAACAGATAAAATTGTGCCAATAATGGTGGTTGTACCAACAATACTTACTGCATTCCAGTTTGCTCCAGAAATGGTACCTAAATTCCAAAATGTTATAGATCTTGCTTGCGGATCTCTTGCAATGTAGGATAAAAACCCGATGCCGCTTACAAATAAAGCATTAATGGCAACTCCAATTAAAAGTAACACAACAATCGACTTTGATTGGCTTGATTTCGAAAATATAAATACTAAAAAAGTTCCTAAAATACCACCTAAGCAAGCTAATAATGGTAAAGAAAATTCGTTTATATTAATGTCAAAGGTATTTCCAAGTACAATGAAAAATGCAGCGCCAAAAGCAGCACCGCTTGATGTTCCAATCAATCCAGGTTCAACAATTGGGTTTTTAAATAAGGATTGTACTAAAATTCCACCAACGGCTAATGTAGCACCAACAAAAACACTTAATAAAGTTCTCGGTAAACGAATATCCATAAAAATCCTTTCGTTTAATGCTACCGATGGTTGGTTTGTAAATTCATTTGTTAGGGCATTTATAATTTCATTAAATGTTATTTTAACTGCTCCGTAGCATGCTGAAAAAAACAACACCAGAAATAGTGAAATAATTAATGAAATGAAAATAAAGGGATGCTTAACGCTTTTGTACATTTATTTATGAATTAAATTTTGAATTAATTGAACATTTTTACCTGTTCTCGGTCCTAAGTAAACCAAGTCATGTTCTTCAATTCTAAATATTTTTTTGTTTTTAAAAGCTTTAGTGGTTGCAACTCCTGGAAGTTCACTAATTTTACTAAAATCACCTCCTAGTTTATCGTATCCAAAATCGGTAAGTAAAATTACGTCAGGATCTGCAGAGGCAACTAATTCTGGCGACAAATGTTTCATTCCTTTTTTGTCTTTTATAGCCAGTTCTCCGCCAGCCCATTCTATCATTTTTCCACCAACACTGCTGCTTGTCATAACTAAGTAAACGTTAGAAGCTTGTCCGTAATGAATAACTAATACTTTAGGTTTAGTTGTGTGTTTTTTACCTAAATCTAAAGCTGTTTTCATGTCTTTAGCCAAATTTTCACAAAGAATTTTAGCTTCTTTTTCCTTATGAAAATAGTTTCCCATTTCTTTAATTAAAGAATCTGCTCCAGCTATGGAATTGGAATATTCTCCAAATCTTTTCATTGGGATTTTTAATTTTTTTAACTGATTCACTACATGGTCAGGTCCGATATTATTATCTTCCAAAATTAATGTTGGTTTATTTGCTAAAATGGCTTCAGCACTTAAGGCTCTATGATAGCCAACTGTAGGTAGTTTTTTTAATGCTGCCGGAAAGGTGCTTGAAACATCTACTGCTACTATGTTTTTTTCTGCTTCTAAAGCAAAAATTATCTCATTATATTGTTTTGATACAGAAACTATTCGAGTTTCTTGGTCCTTGTTTTTGTCTTCATTAGAAAAGCGATTGCAACTCATGAAGCTTAAAAAGAATAGGAAGTAACTTAGTTTTTTCATTGTGTATGAAATATAAAAAGAGAGCGATGTTAAATGCATCGCTCATCATGATTTAAAATGTATATTTAATGTTTAATCCTCCGAAAAACGTAGCGTTTCTTGGTGCAGGTAAAAAGGCATCAGGTAATTGGTTTACAAATACCATTTGATAATATTGTGTGTTCGTAATATTACTTACACCCATACTTGCATCTAAAGTTAAATGGTTTAAAATTGTTTTTTGGAAACCAAATTTAGCATTTAACAAGTTGAAACTTTTTGTTTCGTTATGAATTTTTTCAGTTGCTGCTGCACTTTCTGGAATATAACTATAAAACATTGCGTCTCTGTAAGAATAAGTTACATTTCCGTAAAAGCCATGTTTGATAGTGAAATCAAAACCAGAATTAAATACCACAGGAGGTGTACCCGCAACTTTTTCTCCAGAAAAATCAAAAGATCTATTGAAACTTCTTTGGAAAACAAAATTTTTGTATTTGTAATCAGCATAAGTCATATTAGCAAAAGGGGTAAAACTTTTTAAAATAGCTTTTTCAGATTGAAATACATTATATTTTAAAGAAACTTCCACTCCTTTATGTTCTTGCTCTCCGGCATTAGTTATGTAAGAATATAATGTGGCCGTATTTGTTGCATTTGGAACAGCAACAGCCGTCATTTTATCTTTATAATTAGTTTGGAAAACAGCAATTTCGTAATTTAATTTTTTGTTTAACAAATTACCTTTTGTACCAATTTCAAATTGATTTGCCATTTCAGCTTTTAAATTATCATTAACTTGTCCTGTGAAAGGAATGAAAAAATAAGAGCTTACAGGTGCTTTATAGCCTTTTGAGTAAGAAGCGTAAATAGAAAAAGCATCATTAAATACTTTGTTAATAGCAAATTTAGGAGAAACCATACCGTTGTATGATTTTTGATAGTTTTTAACATTTGTTCTGTCTCTTAAATCTATAGCCATAAAGCTACTTCCAATTCCGGCAGTTACAGAAAAATTATAAGGCATAGTTAATGTCCATTCTGAAAAAATAGAATTTGTTTTAGAAACAGTATTTTGATTGCTTCTAGTTGCCCCTAAAATATTGTTTCCTGTAGGGTCTGATGGATTTACCACCATTGCATAGGCTATAGTTTGTGCGTTTTGTTGTTGTAATTCTACTCCAGAAATACTTGATAATTTAAAAGTTTCTGATAAATCTAAGTTAACGTTTAAAGTAGAACGTAGTCCGTAATTTAAAGCAGATTTATCTGTCCAACCTCCAGCAGAACTTACATTACTACTTAATCCTGTTCCGAAAATTGAAGTAGAGTTACTAATGTTTTTAGTAATTTGATACTCGTTATTTACACCACCTCTAAAGCTAATCACATTTGAATGTGCGTCGTTTTTAATATAAGCTGGGTTTCCAGAATAATCAAAATTTTCATATTGACTAACAGTTAATTCTCCATTACGTTGGTCATAACTATTACTATATCCGAAATAAGCATTTATTTTTTGTTTGTCACTTATTTTTGATTCGGCGACTAAGTTTAAGAAATCTTTTTTAGATGCTGTGTGTTTCATAAACCCATCATAAGATTGGTTGCCATAATTAACTATAAGCGATCCGTTTTTACCTCCAATTTGAAGTTGCGTAGTACTTCTTTTTAAACCAAAACTACCAAATAGCGTATTTTCAGAAAGAGATATTTTTCCAGATTCTGGTTTGATAGTTTTTAAATTAACTACTCCAGCAATTGCTAATCCATATAAAGTTCCAGAAGGTCCTTTTAAAATTTCAGCATTTCCAATTGAAGAGAAATCAATATCATCCATTAAAGTAATTCCTTCAGCATCTGTTACTGGGATGTTATTTAAATAAACTTTAGTTCCCTGTGTGTCAAAATTACTATTGGCACCATTGGTTCCTCTAATTCCATTTCCATAACCTCTAATATTGAATTGTTGTCCAGCAGAAACCGTTCTTCGTTCCATAAAAACACCTGTAACATTAGTGTTTATAGCGTCATCAAAAAATAATCCAGTGCCTCTTTTTAATTCGGTGTCTTTAAGTATGGTTATTGATACGGGTTGGTTTAATAAATTTTTATTTTTAGCAGAAGTAGCTGTAATAACTATTTCTTCTAGTTGGTTGATTTTAGTAATGCTATCTTTTTTGACTTGGTTTTGACCATATGACATACCAGAAATAGCAACTACAAAAATTGTAATTGACTTTTTTAATAAATTCATGTTCTTTAATTTAAATTTTTATTTTCTTTTTAAAGCAATTCGCTTTTTGATTAAAAAATTTAAATAGACTCTGGGGGTGGGATAATAATTTCTTTAGAAATTAATCGCAGCTTTTTATGATTATAATTATTAGGAATGTTTCTTTTGGAGGTATTTGAGTTAAGAGAAGTAGTCAGTAAGTTTTCTGAAAGATAAGTAAGTATCTTATTTTTTGTTGTTGTTTTATTTTTAGCAGATCTATTTTTCTTTATTTGGTTTTTGTATTTGGTGTTGTATGACTTTTCATCTTCATCACTAATAACTTTTATTTCAACACAATTACCGGTTATTTTTTTATTAATAATGTCGTAAAGCTTGTTGTCTATTTTTATTTCATGATCATCTAATAAATTATTTTCATATTCATTTAATGATAATGTAATTGTTTTTAAAAGTGAATTTTCAGATTTTAAAACACTTTTTTCTTTAAAAATTTTATGCTGTAAATTGAATATATAATATATTCCCATAGACTGGAAACATAGTAGGCTTACTAAAATGGATATAGTAATTTTTTTCAATTTTTATTTTGTTTTTATTTGGGTGTCCAAATATACATATTTATTTTTTATGAATAAAAAATCTAATTAATACACAGATTCACATCTTAAATAATTAACTTTGCCAATTCAAATTTAGAATAATGAATAATATTGTAGCCATAGTAGGAAGACCAAATGTAGGGAAATCTACACTTTTTAATCGTTTAATCCAACGTAGAGATGCCATTGTAGACTCTGTAAGTGGTGTTACACGTGATAGAAATTATGGAAAAAGTGAGTGGAATGGAAAAGAATTTTCTGTAATTGATACAGGTGGATACATTAAAGGTTCTGACGATATTTTTGAAGGTGAAATTAGAAAACAAGTTGAATTAGCTATTGACGAATGCGACGCTATCATTTTTATGGTAGATGTAGAAGAAGGTATTACGCCAATGGATGATGAAGTGGCGAAATTACTACGTAAAGTTACTAAGCCTGTTTTATTAGCAGTTAATAAAGTAGATAATTCAAAACGTGTAACAGATGCGTTAGAGTTTTACAATTTAGGATTGGGCGAATATTTTACTATTGGTGCCATGAATGGAAGTGGAACTGGTGAATTGTTAGATAAATTAGTTGAGGTTTTACCAGAATTGCCAGAAGCAGTTGAAGATGAAAATCCATTACCGCGTTTTGCAGTTGTGGGTCGTCCTAACGCTGGAAAATCGTCAATTATTAATGCTTTAATTGGTGAAGACAGATTTGTAGTTACAGATATTGCTGGAACAACTCGTGATGCAATTGATACCACATATAACCGTTTTGGTTTCGAATTTAATTTGGTAGATACTGCCGGTATTAGAAGAAAAGCGAAAGTAAAAGAAGATTTAGAATTTTATTCTGTAATGCGTTCGGTTCGTGCGATTGAGCATTCAGATGTTTGTATTTTGGTAATTGATGCCACTCGTGGTTTCGAAGGACAAGATCAAAGTATTTTTTGGTTAGCCGAAAAAAACAGAAAAGGAATTGTAATTCTAGTGAACAAATGGGATTTAGTTGAAAAAGAAACCATGACGGCAAGAGATTACGAACGTAAAATTCGTGAGCAAATTCAACCGTTTACAGATGTGCCAATTTTATTCGTATCAGCAACAGAAAAACAACGTTTATTAAAAGGTTTAGAAACAGCTGTGGAAGTTTTTGAAAACAGAAAACAAAAAATTTCAACATCTAAGTTCAACGATTTAATGTTGCCTATTATTGAAAACCAACCGCCACCAGCGTTAAAAGGAAAGTATGTGAAAATTAAATATTGCATGCAATTACCAACTCCGGTGCCACAGTTTGTGTTTTTCGCCAACTTACCACAATATGTAAAAGATCCGTACAAACGTTTCTTGGAAAACAAATTGCGTGAAAACTATAATTTTAGTGGTGTGCCAATTGACATTTACATTAGAGAGAAATAATAATAAATAAAAAACCCGATAAGTGTGAACATGCCCCAAAAAGTTAGATACTATTTGGGGCATTTTTATGGAAAGAAAAG
>CAYWVV010000063.1:0-16626 GCA_964461805.1 uncultured Flavobacterium sp. | reverse complement strand
TTGTGCAAACAGTTACAGTGATTGATTATCCTAAATATTTCACTCCAAATGGAGACGGATATAACGATAATTGGAAAATTGTTGGATTAGAAGCAAAACATAACGCAAAAATTTATATATTTGACCGATATGGAAAATTGATTAAACAAATAGATCCGCTTGGAAATGGTTGGGACGGTAAATACAACGGACAAGACATACCCTCAAGTGATTATTGGTTTAAAGTCGATTATACAGAAAGCAACCAACAAAAACAATTTAAAGCACATTTTTCGTTAAAAAGATAATATTAGAATACTATGAAACTAAGAAATTTATTACTCCTTAACTTAATTATTTTTTTTCAATCGGCATTTTCACAAGAAGGAATAGCGGTTTATACAGATTATCTAACGGATAATTATTATTTAATTCATCCTTCAATGGCAGGGGCTTCCAATTGTGCTAAATTAAGAGTTACAGGAAGACAACAATGGTTTGGTCAAGAAGATGCGCCATCGTTGCAAACTATGAGTTTCAATACAGCATTAGATGAAGATGGAAAATCAGGTATGGGTGTTATTGCTTTTAATGATAAAAACGGATATCATTCTCAAACAGGTGCCAAACTTTCATATGCACACCATATATTGTTCTCGCGTTCTAAAGCTGATTTAAATATGCTTTCTTTTGGTATGAGTGCAGCTTTTATACAAAGTAGATTGGATGAAACTAAATTTGTTACTTTTGATCCAGTAATATACGGTGGTGTAACTCAAAAAGACGCTTATTTTAATTTAGACGTTGGTGCTTCTTATCATTTCATGGATTTTTTCACTCATGTTACTGTTAAGAATTTTATTGCGAACCAAAGAAGAGAGATATATTCTTTAGGGATAGAATCGGATAACTTAAGAAAATATTTGTGGAGTGTTGGTGCTAACTTTGGAGACGATGAGAGTATTTCTATTGAGCCATCATTTTTATTACAAGTTACTGAACATACAGGTGAAAAATCTATTGATTTAAATGCTAAAATTTATAAAGCAATGGACTTTGGAAGATTATGGGGAGGGCTTTCATATAGAAGAAGTTTTGATGGTGCTGAATATGTTAAAAATCCTGGTCAGCCTGGAGCGGTTGCAAATAATCAAAAACTTCAATGGATAACTCCATTTTTGGGTTTAAATTTCAAACAATTTATGGTTGGTTATTCGTATAATCAAGTATTAGGAAATGTGAAATTTGATAATGCAGGATATCATCAAATTACAATTGGTTTGAATTTATTCTGTAAGCCAAAAGCATTCGATTGTAACTGTCCAGCAGTTTCAAACTAAAATATTCAATCCCGATTTATTCGGGATTTTTTTTTAAATTATTTTATTATGATTATTAAAGAAGTAAGAGGTAAAAAACCTGCTATTCCTGCTGATTGTTATGTGGCAGAAAACGCAACTATTGTTGGAGATGTTTCTTTTGGCGAAAAATGCAGTGTTTGGTTTAATGCGGTTATTAGAGGTGATGTGAATTTCATTTCAATCGGAAACAAAGTAAACATCCAAGATGGAGCTGTGATTCATTGTACGTATTTAAAGCATCCAACTATAATTGGAAATAATGTGTCAATTGGACATAATGCTATTGTGCATGGTTGTACCATTCATGATAATGTTTTAGTTGGAATGGGTGCTATTATTATGGATGGTTGTGTGGTTGAAAGTAATTCAATTATTGGAGCTGGAAGTGTAGTGACACAAAATACACATGTGGAAAGCGGTTTCATTTATGCTGGTATTCCAGCTAAGAAAGTAAAAGCTTTAAATGCGAGTGATTTTGCTGGCGAGATTGATCGTATTTCTAATAACTACGTAATGTATTCCAGTTGGTTTAAAGAAGACTAAGAAATCGTATAGGAGTATTTTAGCCGTGGTTGTAGCGGCATCCTTTTATTTTGTTGCCTTTTATTAAGAAAGGCAACAAAATAAAAGATATAGCGGAAGACACGACAATTTATCTTATGGAAGAGAATTTCGTGCTTCTAAAAATCTTTATAATTGACTTTGAATTTAGGGCCAATTAATTCTTGCATTACATCAGATGAATTATTTACGTAAAATGTTTGATTTGCCGCTTCTGAAGAATTAAACAGCTGGTTGATTTCCAGTATATTTTTGGTTTGTTTGGCAACAGCTTC
This sequence comes from uncultured Flavobacterium sp., assembly GCA_964461805.1. GTDB lineage: Bacteria > Bacteroidota > Bacteroidia > Flavobacteriales > Flavobacteriaceae > Flavobacterium. Next base: position 14,450 of record CAYWVV010000063.1, on the reverse strand, counting down.
CCCAGAATCGATAATTTTAATGTGTTTTGGGATGATTTTTTTTATTTGCGGAATCAAGTAAGGATAATGTGTACAGCCTAAAACCAAATAATCAATATCTTGAGCTACCATTGGAAGTAGATACTCTTCTAGGAGTTGTTTCATTTTTTTGGAATGCATTTCGCCGTTTTCGATAAGTTTGACCAAATCGAAACCAATTTGTTCTACCACTTTTACGTCTGAATATAGCGCCACAGTTTGATGGAAAAGTTCACTATTTAAAGTGCCTTGCGTGGCTAAAATTCCAATTTTTTGTGTTTTTGAGTGTAATGCTGCTGGTTTTATGGCTGGTTCTATTCCTATAAATGGAACATCATACGAAGCTCGTAAAACTTTTATTGCATTTGTAGTTGCCGTGTTACAAGCTACAATGATGAGTTTGCAATTGTGGTTTAGTAAAAACTCTGTGTTCTTTTTACTTAATTCAATTATTTCTTCCTTGTTTTTTTGACCGTAAGGCGCGTTTTTGCTATCGGCTAGATAAATAGTGCTTTCATTAGGTAAAAGGGCGTGAACTTCCTTCCAAATAGAAGTACCACCTACGCCAGAATCGAAAAGTCCAATTGGGTTGTTGTTGCTCATAAAACAAATGTAAAAAAAAACTGCTCAATCTAAAAATAAGATTAAGCAGTTCTTGTATTTTTTTGTAATGGTATTAGAAACCTAATTCTTTTTTAACATCAGCTAATAAATCAACTCCGTCAGCTAATAAAACTCCGCTACCTACAGTTGAATCTAAAACGTATTGAATTCCTTTTGCACGGGCTACTTTTTGAATAGCTGCTTGTGCTTTTTCCATTAAAGGTTTTTGTAATTCAACAGATTTATCTTGTAATGATTTTGAGGCGTCATCTTGATATTTTTGAATTCTTGTTCCCATATCTTGCATTTCTTGAGAACGCGTTTGATTTAAAACTTCACCAGCAGTTTCTGCTTCTTTTTGGTATTGAGCTGCTTTAGTTTGGTATTCCGTTACTAATTTTTTGTATTCTGTATCGTAACCTTCTCTCAATTTATTTAATTGAGCTTCTGCTGCTTTCATTGCTGGCATTGTAGTCATTAAAGCACTTACATCAATATGTCCAACTTTAGTTTGAGCAGTGGCAACTTGTGCTCCAAAAAACATTACTATTGCAATAAATAGGGTCTTTAATTGTTTCATTTTAATTTAATTTAATAAGGGTTATTTAATCTTTTTTTGGTTCTAGGTTATTAATTGTTTTGTTTTCGTTTTTTTTATTTAATAAAGCTTCTCTTTTAGCTTTTTGTTCATCTAATAATTTTTGGCGCGCTTCTGTTCTGGTTTTTAACATTTCGGCTCTTTTTTCATCTGCTTCTTTTTTCTTAGCAGCAGCAATATCTTTACGTTCTTGTAATTTCTTTTCTCTTTCGTCTTTTGTAGCTTGAACTTTTTTCTCTTTTTCTAAGATTTCAGGATTTTCTGTAGTATCAAATTCTCTCAATTCTTTCGAATCTTGAATTTTTTGTTGTTTTTTAGACAACTCTACTTTTTTTCCAGCTCTTTCTAATGCTTTTAAAACAAAATCACTAATATCAAATCTTTCTGCTGTAAAAAGCATGGTTAAATCTGATGACTTGTCGAAAATGAAATCATATTTTCTTTGAACAGCAATATCTTGAACAATTGTAAATACTTGGTCTTGAATTGGTTTTACTAAAGCAGACTTCTGTATCATTAAGTCACCTTGAGGACCAAATCGTTTTTGTTGATAATCTAGCATTTCTTTTTCAAGAACGTTAATCTCTTCTTCTTTATCGTTAATTAATTCTTTAGTTAACAATACTTTTTCTGATGCTAATGCTTCTTTAAGTTTTTTGATGTCATTTTTCTTGGTTTCAATTTCTTGTTTCCAAGTGGTTGCTTTTTGTTCTAGTTGGTTTTTAGCTTCAGCATATTCTGGAACTTTTTCCAAAATATATTCCATGTCGATGTAACCAATTTTTGTTGTTTTTTGTGCTTGCGCTACAAATAAAACAAAACTAAAAAGTAAAACAAAATATTTTTTCATAAACTTAAAATGTTAAATTCAACTATCGTGCCAAAGTTTAAAATTGTTGTCCGATGATGAAGTGAGTTTGCCATCCACTTTTTACAGTACCACCTGGAATTGGATCGAATCCATGAGCGAAATCAATACCTAATAAACCAAAGGCTGGCATAAATACTCGTAATCCGAATCCTGCTGAACGTTGCATTTTGAAGGGATCAAATTTCTTGAAACTATCAAATGCAGAACCTGCTTCTAGGAAAGTCATAGCATAAATTTTTGCTGTTTGTTTCATAGTAATTGGATATCTTAGCTCCATAGAGTATTTGTTGTATACTGTACCACCGTCAGACGAAGATAATGAATTATTTGGATATCCACGTAATTGGATGACTTCTCTACCATCTAAAGAGTAATTAGCTAATCCATCTCCACCTACATAAAATCTTTCAAAAGGTATAATTCCTCTGTCTTTATTGTATGCGCCTAAGAAACCAAATTCACCTCTTGTACGTAAAACGAATTTTTTATACACTTTAGTATACCAATCTCCACTAAATTTAACTTTATAAAACTCTAACCATTTGAATCTTTCTTGGTCAATTTTAGATTGATCAGCGATTCCGTTTTCATAATTAGAAGTTGCATCTCCATTTGAATCTACATATGAACCTTGTGGAACATAGTTTCCGTTTGTATTGAAATAGGCAGCTCCTTGATTTGTAAATTTATATTCTTTCTTGTTTTTTAATCCAGCATAATCCACTCCATTAATAAGCGAGTAAGGTAATGAGAATTTAGCTGAAATGGAGAAGTTTGAGCCATATTCTGGAAAAACAGGATCTACACCTCTACTATCACGAGTTAAAGAAGTATTGAATGATAAGTTTCTTGAAGCACCATTACCAAACGTAAATAATCCTGTGTTGTAATTATTTAAATCGTAATAAGAAAATGATACAGAGTTAGATAAACTGAAGTAATCATCTGGCACTTTTAATCTTTTTCCGTAACCAACTGTAATAGTTGAGATGTTAAAGCTTTTAGTTCTTGTAACAGCTCTTGTTTGATAATCGTATAAAAATTGTTTACTGTGTGATAATGAAGTAAAGAAACTAATAGGTTTTTTTCCTCCTAACCATGGTTCAGTAAATGATAAACTATATACTTGAAAACTTTGACTTCCTTGTAAACGTAAAGCCATTTTTTGTCCGTCACCCATTGGTAAAGGTTGGTAGGCTTTTTTGTTGAAAATATTTTTCAAGGAGAAGTTGTTGAAAGACAAACCTAAAGTTCCAATGAAACCTCCAGCACCATAACCTCCTTGTAATTCCACTTGACTTGATCCTTTTTCAACAACGTTCCAATCTAAATCTACAGTACCTGCAGCTGGATCCATGTTTACGGGTTCAGGTCTAATTGCTTCAGCATCAAAGAAACCTAATTGACCTAATTCACGAACAGAACGAATTACTAATTCTTTGTTCCATTTTTCTCCTGGTCTAGTTCTTAATTCACGATAAATTACTTTATCATTTGTTTTGTCATTTCCTTTAACTGTGATTTTGTTAAAATAAGCAACAGGTCCTTCGCTAATTCTAATTTCGAAATCAATAGTATCATTTTCAGTTTTTACTTCAACAGGAGTAATGTTAGACCATAAATACCCATTGTTTTGGTATAAGTTAGAAAGGTCTTCACTGTTTGGAGCTGAATTGTCAGAAATTCTTTTTTGTAATAAAACACCATTGTATATTTCACCTCTTTTAATTCCTAAAATAGAATTTAAAACTTGATTTGAATATACTGTGTTTCCTAAGAATCGGATATCACCGAAATAATATTTTCTTCCTTCTTCTAAGTTTACATCAATATCAATTTTGTTTTTTTCTTTGTTGTAAACTACACTTTCAGAAACCACTCTTGCGTCTCTGTATCCTTTTTCTTTATACTTTGTAACTAAAGAATTTAAATCTTCTTTGTATTTTTCTTTAATAAATTTCGAAGATTTAAAAATTCTATAAATTTTCTTTTCTTTTGTATTTTTAAAGGCTTTTTTTAATTTTTTATCTGTCAATTTTTCGTTACCAACAAAGTTAATTTTACTGATTTTCACCTTTTTACCTTTGTCTATGAAAACCACCATATCTACTTTTGTATTTGTAGAATCGGCTAACGTATTTATAGTAACCTTTGAATTAAAGTATCCGTCTTTTTTGAACTTGTTTTCAATGTAATTTTTAGTGTTCGTCACTAAATTATCATTAACAACTTTGCCTTTTGTTAATTCCGTTTCTTTAATGATGTCTTCTTTTTTTCCTTTTTTTATACCCTTGATTTTTACCTCATTAAGTTTAGGTAATTCGTATAATTCAAGTTCAAGAACGATGTTTTCGCCTTCCACTTTTTTTACATAAAAATTTACATCATTAAACAACCCAAGTTTCCAAAGTTTGGTGATAGCTAAACTAATTTCATCTCCAGGAATTCTAATTTTACTTCCTATTTCTAGGCCAGTAAATGTTATGATAGTTTGTTCGTTAAAGGAAACTTTTCCTGTAACTTCAACACCTGCTAAAGTATATTCTTTGCCTTTTTCAAAAGCTGTTTCTTGCGCAGTTATTGTATTTCCTATAAATAATAAGGTAAATAAAAATAGTATTCTTTTTTTAAACATTGTCAATTTATCTAATTTGTTCGCTAGTTTTTCCAAATCTTCTTTCTCTTTTTTGATAACTTATAAGTGCTTTTTGCAATTCTTCTTCGTTGAAGTCAGGCCAAAGCACATCTGTAAAATAAAATTCAGCATAAGCAATTTGCCATAAAAGGAAATTACTGATCCTGTGTTCGCCACTTGTTCTTATCACTAAGTCTACATCTGGCATGTTCTGCGTGTAAAGATGCTGATTAATAATTGATTCGTCAATAGCATCGGTTGAAATTATATTATTTTTAACTTTTTCAGAAATTATTTTAACAGCATTTATGATTTCGTCTCTAGCGCCATAACTTAAGGCTAAAGTTAAAGTCATTCTGGTGTTTTTTTCTGTTTTAGTAATTACTTCTTGCAATTCTTTTTTAACACTTGAAGGCAAACTGTCTAAGTTACCAATAGCGTTAAGCTTGATGTTATTTTCTTGTAATGTTTTTACTTCCTTTTTTAACGCACTAATTAATAATTTCATTAGTGTGTCTACTTCAATCTTTGGTCTGTTCCAATTTTCGGTAGAGAAAGCATAAAGTGTTAAAAATTCAATACCTAGTTTGGCACAATTTTCAACAGTTTGTTTTACGGATTTGGTTCCTTTTTCATGACCAAAAACGCGTAACATTCCTTGTTTCTTCGCCCAACGACCATTACCATCCATAATGATGGCTAAGTGTTTTGGTAAATTATTTTTATCTATTTCTTTTTCCATTTTATTTATCTGTACAAAAACACGGATTTTTTCCAAACGTATACGTTGCTGTAAATCCTGTAAAAATATACCAATCTTTATTGTTTAAATTTCCAAATTTTAATGTTTCGAAATTTTTATTTTCAGGATTACTGCCGTCTAAATTATCTGTAAAAGTATATCTAGCACCTGTTTCAAATCCTAAAACCAAATGGTTTGTAACTTTAGCTTTTACTCCTAATACCATTGGTATAGCAAAGGAATAATCTCTATAATCTATTTCGCTTTCTTTGTCAATTACAAAGGTTTCGTTGTAAATAAACGTTGATATTCCGGTGTAAACGTATGGCGAAAAAACAAAATCCTCTTTATGCAAATCAAAATCTAAAAAATTAAATTCTAAACCTGCCGACACTTCTTTAATGCTGTTTTTTATTTCATATCCTCTCAATCTTCTATTTGGCGCAGTACTTTCTGCATCTTTTGCTGTAATTGATGCTTGTGAGTAAGAAAATCTCCACGAATGTCTCGTGCTTCTATTCCATTTGTATAAAACTCCTAAAGCCAAATCGTCAGATTCAAAATAGTTAGTGTTTCCTACATCTCCTATGTAATTACTGCCTCCTACAAAAACTCCAATTTCGTGTATTTGTCCGAACGAAGTAATGCAGAATAAAAACCCGATAATATTTAATAAAAATCTTTTCATTTTTTAAATAGTTTGCAAATATAATAATATTGAGGTACTAACCATCTTAAACCAAGTTTTTTTGATGATTAACTTGATTGAATAACGTAAAAAAATGATAAATCGTGTGTGGTTTACATTATGTATTACAGATACATTGATTTTTGTCAAAGCAATTCCGAAGTATTTTGGAAGTATTCTTAGAATTTTAAAGCAAATTTCTTTTGTAAAATGTATTAATTTCTCTTGTCTTCTCCCCAAAGTAGTTTTTTTCTGATGGTTCTTAAGAAACCTTCTTCAGGAAATTCTACAATTAAGATAAAAAAATCTGTTTTTTTAACAGTTAGGGCAGTTTCGTTCGAAACGGAAGTCATTCTAGAATCTAAGGAAACTAAATACTGATCTTCTCTTCCTTTAATTTTAAGAGTGATTTCAGAATCGTCAGGAATTATTAGCGGTCTTGCGGTTAAATTATGTGGCGCAATAGGTGTAATTACAAAACAGTTAGATGTTGGTATAATTACAGGTCCGCCACAACTTAAAGAATATCCTGTAGAACCTGTTGGAGTTGAAATAATTAAGCCGTCTGCCCAATAGGAATTTAAATACTCATTGTTAATATATGTTTCGATTGTAATCATCGAAGTGGTGTCTTTTCGGGAAACCGTAATTTCATTTAAAGCGAAATTGATGTCTTCTAAATCTTGATTTTCGGGATGTGCGTGCAAGCTAACTAAGGTTCTTTTCGAAATGGAAAAATCTTTAATTAATACTCTGTTAAGTAAATTTTCGATGTTTTCTTCTTGAACCGTTGCTAAAAAACCTAATCTTCCTGCATTAATTCCGATAATTGGTAAGTTTGAATCTCTTACAAAAGTTGCAGCTCTTAAAATTGTTCCGTCGCCACCGATACTTATTAAATAATCAAAATTATCTCTCAAGCATTCATGGGTGCTGAAAGTTTTGTAGTTGGATAATGCTACATTGTTTTCAATTAATTTATCATAAAAAACACTGTAGAAACATATTTCAATATTTTTTTCTTCTAAAAACGCCACCACTTTTTCTACAATAGAATGGGTGTTGTTTTGATAATACTGACCAAATACAGCTATTTTCATTTGTAGATATTTTAAATATTTAAATATTTGTCTAAATAGTCCGAACGTTCTTTTAAGCCAGCCAAATAAGAATCTTCTTGATGTTCGGATAAAATCGTATAGTTATATCTTCTAAAAGTTTGTATGATTTCGTTAAAATTACTTTGCGAAATTTTCAGTGTAATTTGAGTGAGTGTTGGTGTAGTATTCGAAATAAAAACACCTAAAATTTTTGCTTCATTACTTTCTACAATCTGACAAATTTGACTAAATGTAAACTCTGTGGTTTCTTTTTCTATGACAATAATTCCGCCATCTTCCTTCACAAATGTGGTTTCGTTTAAAAAATGCAATACATCGTCTAACTCGTAAAAACCAACATATTGATTTTTGTCATCCAAAACAGGTAAAATATTGGTGTGATTTTTAGAAAACTCTTCAAAAACATCAAACCAATTCATGTTGTTTCTAACAAAAAAACGCTGTAAATTAAATTTATGCTCGTTAATGGTATTCGAAGTAGGAAGAATTTCTGTGTCGTCTTTAGCAATGGATCCAATATAAATATCTTGCTCTAAAACCGGAAAATGAGAATAATTAAAATCTAAAAACAAATTTTCTGCGTCAGCAATAGTATCGTTGACATGTAAGGGTTTCAATTCGATGTTTAAAAAATCGGTAATTTTATCCATAAATAGTAGTTCAAAACTAGTGCAAATTAAGTAAAAAATACAAATTAGTCTATTTTTTGTTTGTAATTTTGTACAAATTAAACACAATTATGACAAAGTTATCTGTAAATATTAATAAAATTGCCACCTTAAGAAATGCACGTGGTGGTAATGTTCCTGATTTATTGCAAGTTGCAAAAGATATTCAAAAATTCGGTGCGAACGGAATTACGATACATCCGCGTCCAGATGAAAGGCATATTACCTATCAAGATGCTCGAGATTTAAAAAATGTGGTGTACACAGAATATAATATAGAAGGCAATCCGCAACATAATTTTATTGATTTAGTTTTAGAATGCAAACCGGATCAAGTGACTTTAGTGCCAGATGCTATTGGTGCCTTAACATCAAATGCAGGTTGGGATACCCTACAACATCAATCCTATTTGAAAGAAGTGGTGCAAGAATTTCAACGTAACAATATAAGAGTTTCTATTTTTGTAGATCCAATAGAAGCGATGATTGATGGTGCAAAAGCAACGGGAACAGATAGAATTGAATTGTATACCGAAGTATTTGCACATCAATATGGTTTAGGAAATCAATCCGCAATTGAACCTTTTGTGAAAGCCGCAATTAAAGCTAACGAATTAGGTTTAGGAATTAATGCCGGTCACGATTTAAGTTTAGATAATATCAGATTTTTTAAAGATAACATTCCGAATTTATTAGAAGTATCAATTGGTCATGCTTTGGTTTCAGAATCACTATATTTAGGTTTTGAAAACGTAGTAAATATGTATCTAAGAAAATTGAAATAAGAATTTTAAGATATGCTTTATTCAAAAATAGAAGGAGAAGGAAAACCGTTTTTAATTATTCACGGATTTTTAGGAATGTCAGACAATTGGAAAACCTTAAGCACGCAATTTGCACAACTGGGTTTTCAAATGCATTTGTTAGACATGCGAAACCATGGTAAAAGTTTTCATTCGGATGCTTTTAATTACGATGTGATGGTGGATGATGTAAAAGCGTATGTCGATTTTCATAAATTAGAAAACATTACACTTTTAGGGCATTCCATGGGTGGAAAAATTGCCATGTTATTTGCTACGAAATATTCAGAAGTAATAGAAAAATTAATAATTGCAGATATCGGTCCGAAATATTATGCGCCACATCATCAAAGTATTTTAGCTGCTTTAAATGCTATTGATTTTTCAAAACAACCAAGCAGAGGTGAAGTAGATGAAATTATTTCAGAATACATTTCCGATTTTGGTACGAAACAATTCTTATTGAAAAATTTATATTGGGTAGCACCAGGTCAATTAGGTTTCCGTTTCAATTTAAAGGTTTTTAATGAGAAAATTTCAGAAATTGGAACTGCCCTTCCTATAGATAATCATTTTGATAAACCTACATTGTTTCTTCGAGGTGATACATCAGATTATATATTAGATGCTGATTTTGAAACTATTTATTATCACTTTTCAGAAGCAAAAATCATAACAATTCCTAAGGCAGGTCATTGGTTACATGCCGAAAATCCAAAAGCATTTTATTACGAAGTTGCCAATTTTCTATAAAATTTATTATGCATACATAATATTTTAGTTAAAAAAATTGTAAATTTCATAAATAATGTTAATTTTGAATTTAATATTTAACAGAAAACTAAACTAAATTTTAATTATGAGAAAATTATTTTCTTTATCATTACTTACTTTGGCTTCGGCAACTATGTTCGCAGGTGGATATAGAGTTTCGATTCAAGGTCAGAAACAATTGGCGATGGGACATACCGGAGTTGCAGTTGTGAATAGTGCAGAGGTTGCTTTTTTTAACCCTGCAGGGATGTCTTTTTTAGATAAAAAATTCAACTTATCGGTTGGAGGAAGTGCTTTGTTTGCAAAAACAAGATATCAGAATTCTCAGTTTAACCAAACTGCAGCGACTGACAACTTGGGAACACCATTTAATTTGTATGCTACGTATAAAATTGCGGATTGGGTTTCTGCAGGTTTAGCTGTGTATACACCTTATGGTTCTTCTGTGGCATGGGATCAAAATTGGGCTGGTGCACATTTAGTTAATAATATCGATTTAGCGGCAATTTTTATTCAACCAACAGTCTCTTTCAAAATAGAAGATGTTTTTAGTATTGGTGGGGGACCAATTTTTGTGCAAGGAAGTGTGAATTTTAACAGAAATATCTCGCCTAATCCTGTATTAGGAAATACAAATGTTACTTTAGATGCAAAAGGAATTTCGGCTTCAGGATATAACGTAGGTATGATGTTTAAGCTAACGGATAAAGTAACTTTAGGTATGGATTACCGTTCTGAAATTATCATGGAAGCAAGAGGTGGTAAGGCTACGTATGACAGAAATGCAATTGCGAATTTAAATCCTGCATTTACCGATGGTACGTTTGATGCAGATTTACCATTACCTGCAGAATTTACAGCTGGTATCTCTTATAAACCAAATGATAAATGGTTGTTTGCTTTCGATTACAACCATACAGAATGGAGTGTATACAAAGCTTTAGATATTACAATCTACAATCAAAATCCAACTCCAGTTTTATCTGAAAACCTTAGAAATTACAAAGATGCTAGTTCTTACCGTTTTGGTGCACAATACAAAGCATCACAGAAATTTACAGTTAGAGGTGGATATTATATCGACGAAAGTCCAGTTCAAAATGGATACTTTGCTCCAGAAACTCCACGTAACGATTCTGTAGGATATACAGGAGGTTTTACTTATCAAATAAATAGTAAATTGGGAATTGATATGTCATTCTTATATTTACATTTTGATGAAATTGATAATTCTTATAATTATTATGATGATCCATTAACTTCTACAGGTTACACTAAATTTGGTGGAACTTATAAATCATCAGTTTTTGCTCCAGGTATTGGTGTTACTTACGGTTTCTAATTTTTAAAAACATTAAAATGAAAAATAAATTTATATTATTAGCAACTTTAGCAATTGGTTTTGCAAGTTGTGAACCAGAATTTGAAAATGAAGTTGGTGCAGACTATACTTCAGGCGAAGCTAACTTTTCGTCCTATGTAGCTGTTGGTAATTCACTTACTGCAGGGTATATGGATGGTACAGTTTCAAGAGGCGGTCAAATGAATTCCTATCCAAATTTATTAGCACAACAATTCGCCTTAGTTGGTGGTGGTGCTTTTACACAGCCTTCTTATGCAGATGATGTGAATAATTTAGGTGGATTAATGTTAGGAGGTATGTCAATTGGGAGTACAAGGTTAGTTATTGATGCTTCTCAAAGTCGTCCAGAGCCTATTGCTGGAACTTCTACAATAGAAGTTTCTAATTTACAAGCTACTGCTTATAACAATATGGGAGTACCTGGGGCAAAATCATTTCATTTATTAGCGCCTGGTTATGGTAATGTTGCTGGTGTGGCTTTAGGTCAGTCAAATCCATATTTTGTGCGTCATGCTACAACACCTTCTGCTACTGTTTTAGGTGATGCAATGAGTAAAACCCCAACATTCTTTACCAACTGGATTGGTTCTAATGACGTGTTAGCGTACGCTACAAATGGTGGAGCACAAAGTAATGGAACTTCTGCAGCAGTAGATCATAATGTATCAGGTAATACAAATCCTGCAACTTATGGTTCTAATGATATTACAAATAGTAATGCTTTTGCAAGTGTATATTCTACAATTGTAACTACATTAACTTCAAATGGAGCTAAAGGTGTGGTTTGTACAATTCCAAGTGTAACATCTATTCCTTATTTTACAACGGTTCCTTTTGCGCCAGTTCCATTAGATGATGCGAAAGCTACACTAGTAAACTCAGCATATGTTGCTTATAATAACGGTTTAGATACGGCATTTAATAATAGTTTAATTTCAAATCAAGAAAGATTAAAAAGAAAAATAAAATTTGTAGCTGGTAAAAACCCTGTGGTAATTGTAGATAGTGATTTAACTAATTTATCAGGACTTGGAATTCCTTCGTACAGAATGACAACGGCTGATGATTTAATAGTTTTACCAGCTAGTTCATTTATAGGTACATTAGTTGGAGGTAATGCATCTGCGATTAATGGTGTAACTGTTCCTTTAATTAACAAATGGGTATTAACAGCTAACGAAAAAGCAAAAGTTGCTTCTGCAACTGCGTCATATAATTCTACTATTGTAGCTATTGCAAACGCTAAAAATGCTGCAGCAGGAACTACTGTGGTAGCTGTAGCGGATATGAATGCTATTTTAAATCAGTTGGTAACTGGTTTAACAATTGAAACAGGTTCGTTTTACACAGCTAACTATTTTAGCGGTTCAGCAACTGAAGGACAAGTGTTGTTTTCTTTAGACGGTGTTCATCCAAATGGACGTGGATATGCAGTTATTGCTAATGAAATTATCAAAGTAATTAATGCTAAATTTAAAGCTAAATTACCATTACATAATCCAAATTATTTCCCAGGTATTACTATTTTACCTACAAACTAATTCAGGATTTTAAATAAATTTTAAAATAGGCGTCAATTTTGGCGCCTATTTTTTTATATTTACATTTTAAAACAAAACATATTTTTTAAACAGACAGAAATATAGAATTGCCTTAGCGTAAAGTCGCTTTGCTTAATAAAGAGTACAAAAGCTATGTATAAAATAAAATTTCTATGCGTATTTTTATGTTTTTAAAAACTATGTTACTATGTGTTTAAATTTTATAAATTAATTACAACCAGTCAAATATGAAAAACTATCTTATTAAATTACTTATCTCAACACTATTAATAGTTGTGATATCTCATTTTTTAAAAATTGAAATTACAGATTATACGGCAGCTATTTTTATGGCAATCGCTTTATCATTATTAAACACTTTTCTGAAACCTATTTTAGTGTTTTTTACCATTCCGGTTACTATAATGTCGTTAGGATTGTTTTTATTAGTAATTAATGCAGTGATTGTGAAAATTGCAGATTATTTTATTGAAGGGATTAATGTACCGACTTTTTTAACAGCTATTATTTTTAGTATTGTCCTTTCAGTTAGTCAGTATGTTTTAAATAAACTATTTATTGATAAAAAGTAAATTTAGATTTCTAAAATTCAGTAAATTAAAAACTTGTATGGGTTGCAAAAATTATATAATTTTGCAACCCATATTTTATACTTCAAAAAATCAATAGAAATGAACATTAGAAAAGAACACATTGACGCTTTAAATGCCGTTGTTAAAATTACAATTGGTAAATATGAATATACTGAAAAAATTGAAAATTTTTTAGAAGTTAAAAGAAAAACGGAAACTTTACCTGGTTTCAGAAAAGGAAAAACACCAATGGATGTGGTGAGAAAACAATTTGAAAAACCAGCTATCATTGAAGAAGTTAGCAAATTAGTAAACAAAGGTTTAACAGATTATATTGCTAAAGAAAAATTAGATTTATTAGGTAATGCTTTGCCTCGTATTGATGAGAATTTCGATTGGAAAGCAGACGAATTAGTATTCGAATATGAATTAGGTTTAGCACCAGAATTTTCTGTTGACTTAGCAAGAGCTGCAGGTGTAACGCGTTATAAAATTATCGCTGACGAAGCATTATTAAACGAACAAGTAGAAAGAATTCAAAAACAATACGGAAAAATCCTTACGGAAACGGAAGTAAAAGAAGGTTTTGAAATCAACGGAACATTTTCTAACCAAGAAAAAGGAATTGAAAACCAAGCTTTAATTAGTTTAGATATTTTTGCTGATGCCAAAACAGGAAAGCAATTTATTGGTAAAAAAGTAGGTGATGTTGTGACTTTACAAACGAAAGGTTTATTTAACGACGACCACCAATTAATGGATTATTTAAAAGTAGCTCATGACGATGTTCATGGTTTAGATATTGAAGTTACTTTTACAATTGATGCGATTCAATCTATCGAAAAAGCAGAAATTAACGACGAATTATTCGCGAAATTATTCCCTAACGGTGAAGTAACAACTGTAGAAGGATTAAAAGAAAAAATCAAAGAAGACGCAGAACAACAATTCGTGCAACAAGCAGATCAAAAGTTTTTAAATGACGTAACAGAAGCGTTATTAGAAACTACAACATTTGATTTACCTGAAACATTCTTAAAAAAATGGATTCAAACGATTGGTGAAACGCCTTTAACTGAAGAACAAGCAGAAGCGGAATTCGTAAAATCAGAAAGAGGTTTACGTTACCAATTAATCGAATCTAAAATTTTCATTCAAAATAACTTGCAAGTTAGATTTGAAGAATTAAAAGATTTTACTTCAGGATTAATCAGACAACAAATGGCACAATTCGGACAAGCTAACGCAACAGATGCAGAAGTAGACGGAATTGTTTCAAGAGTAATGTCTAATCAAGAAGAAATTAAACGTATTTCTGACCAAGTTTTAAGCTTAAAAATGATTGACTTATACAAAACAAACGTAAAAGCAGTTGAAAAAGAAGTAAACTATCAAGATTTTGTTAAAGCTATGTATGGCGAAATGTAATATT
>CAYWVV010000062.1:0-16984 GCA_964461805.1 uncultured Flavobacterium sp. | reverse complement strand
CCTACTAACATTGGAATGTTCATAATATATATATTAAAATTAAACTTGAATTAAAATTGATTAATGGTGATCATCATGATCGTGATCTTGAACTGCCATCCCGATAAATAAAGAGGACAACATAGTAAAAATAAAGGCTTGTAAAAAAGCTACTAAAATCTCAATAATTGAAATAAACAACGTTAATCCTATAGAAATTGGCAGATCAGAAGCTAAATTTTTACCCACAAATATCATTGCAATTAAACTCATAATAACTACGTGTCCTGCAGTAATATTAGCAAATAAACGAATTAATAAAGCAAAAGGCTTAGTCAAAGTACCTAACAATTCTATAGGCATTAAAATAATTTTCATAGGAACTGGAACACCTGGCATCCAGAAAATATGCTTCCAATAATCTTTATTCGCACTGAATTGAGTAATAATAAAAGTAAACAAAGCCAAACAAACTGTTACAGCAATATTACCTGTTACATTAATACCAAGTGGAGTCATCCCTAATAAATTAAGAATCCAAATAAAGAAAAACACAGTTAATAAATAACCCATGAATTTTCTATACTTTTTCTCACCAATATTTGGAATGGCAATTTCATCTCTAATAAAAATAATAAGCGGTTCTAAAACACGACCAAAACCAGATGGTAAACCTCCATTTTTTTTGTATGCTTTAGCTAAACTAGTAAACATAAAGAAAACTAAAAAGGCAGCAAACAACATAGAAAGAACATTTTTCGTAATAGAAAAATCTAAAGGTTTCACATTAGTAGGATGATGATGTGCGTCTAAAGACAAAGCACCTTCTGCATCTGAAACAAATATTTTTCCATGGTGTAATTTATAAAATACACCGTCAACATTTGCTACTTCTTTTTCATTGTGAAATTGTGAAGAAGAAAAAACTTTTAATCCATTATCCCATAATATCACAGGTAATGAAAAACCGTAATGCACACCTTTTTCTCCATCAGAGAAAAAATTAAAATCATAAGAATCTTGTAAGTGATGTTCAATATAAGCATTAACAGCATCTTGAGTTTTTACAGCACCCTCTGCTTTATGCTCACCTGTTTCGTGACCAGCTTCTGCTACATGTTTTTCTTTAGCAACACTATCATTTTCTACATTTGAGAAACCAAGAAAAGGCATAGTTAATATTACTATAGCTAAAAATAAATTCAGTGGTTTGTTGGAAATCACCATTTGATTATTAGATTTTATTGTTTAATTTTTTGCAAAAGTACAATTTTTATTAATATTACAAGTTTCAAAATATTTTTTTTTTAATAATTTTTAGTTTAAGTACTTAATTTTGATTTTTCAATAATTTTGACACAAAATAAACCTCTAAAACAAGAAAAAACATATAAAGTGCACAAATAAATAATTTTGAATTAAGGTCAAAAACATATTGAACCTGAAGAAAATAAACTAAAAATAGGTAAAAAAACACCATTTTTATAGAAATTAAAAAAATAAACCAAAAACCTAAATTTTCGTTTTTAGCTAAATTCAATCGGTTAAGAAAAAATAAATTAAAAAAAGTTGTTCCTAAAAGGAAAAGAAAACTAAAGATATAAAACATGCTTATTTTGTTTTGGAATTGATCAAATTAACTTGTCGTATTACATTATAAAGAGAAAGTGCTACTCCTAATAAAGTAAAAATTAAAAACCACACATTAGATTCGTTTGGATATTGCTCATCTAAATACATCCCGATTTTAGCAAAAATAAAAATAATACTTCCCATTTGCACAGGAATACTAATTAACTGCATCCAATTATTTAAAGGTTTATTTGCCATGATTTGTCGAAGATTCGTAGATTTTTTTATGCGTTGCTATTCAACTTATTTAGATTTCATTTCACAACTGGCTTCAAAAATCGCACCGGGTTCAATAGCTAATTTACCAACAATAACTTCACCAGAAATTTTTGCTGTTTTTTTGATTCCAAGTAATTCTTCCACCACTAATTTACCATTAAACTTCCCTTCAATATCTATGTTTTTGCAAGTAATATTTCCTTCAACCTTACTTTTCGGGCCTAATACAATTTTTCCTTTACAAGTAATGTCACCAATTAATTCGCCATCTAAGCGCAAATCTGCAGCGCAAACAATATTTCCTGTAATTGTAGTTTGTTCTACAACACGGTTTGTTTTTCCTAGTAAATCGTAGTCGGATTTTTGTTTTTTATCTAGCATATTTACTTGACTTTAGCTAAATATTCTTCTAAATTTTTCTTTACTTGAACCACTTTATAATCTTCATTTGAGATAATAACTGGAGTTTCTTTCAACTTATAATCTTTGTGTTCTTTCAGATAATTATAAACCGATTCTGCTGTCATTTTGTTTATAATTCCGTGTAAAACAATCATGTTTTTTTCAACACTATAAATATCATTTGACACTTTTACTTTAGTATCACCAGATTCTTTGGCATATTTATTTAATTTATCCATTAAGTTTTTATGCGAAATTTCGTTTGGATAATTAGTCACAAATACCAAATTAAATGTTTTTGGAGTAGCTCCAAAATCCAACGCTTCTAATGTTGGAATATCGGAAGTTAAAATGGATTCAATTTTTTTGACTTCTTCACCTTTAGGATAATTTTTAACTATTTTTTGTAAAGCTAATTTGTATGCAGAAAGCCCGAATAATCTTGCAGATATTTTAGCTTTTAACACATCAAATTTAGCGTTTAATTCATCACCATCGTATTTTTTTACTAAAGCATCAACCTCCGCGTTGGCTTCTCTAAACAATCCTTTTTCAATTTTTGAATACAACGCATTAAATTCAGAGTCGGCTGTAATATCTGCGTTTATTGTAGTATTATTAAATGCAGAAGCATATCTACTTTCCGGATATTCTGAAAGAATTTTTTGTTTATAGGCCGTTGCTTTTTCACCATTTTCAGAACCGTATAATTGGTACAAATTATAATAGGTTGGTAAAACCAATTTGCTTTCAGGATTATTTACTAAAATAGATTCAAATGAAGTAATAGCTAATTTATTTTCTTTTAATTTTTCTTTAAAAATTGACCCTAATTGAAAACGAGCATAATTAGCTTCAATATTTAAACTGTCTAAAATTTTTACATCTTTTGGCAATTTGTCAATATAAAATGCAGGAGTATATTTGGGTTCTAAACTAATTTCAGGATTTTGAATTGGTTTTTCTTCTTCAATTTCATCAACGGGAATAGAAGAATCAACAGGGTTTTTATTTGTAGTTGTAACTGATTTCCAATTATCCTCTAAACTTCTGTCGCCCCATTTTTTCTTAAAATTAATTTTCCCTTGTGCCACAGTAGCTGGATTATAAAAATAGAAAGTATTCTGTAAACCGCCTGTATTTAGTATAAAATCTGTTGGTGGTGTTTTAGCAACTGGCGGAAGAAAATCCGTTGTTTGGCCTGGATTTATTCCACCAGGTGGTAATCCGCCTCCAGGAGGCATAAGCATGTTTTCTTTTGGATTATCTGAAGAAAGAAAATCCGATTTTGAATTTTGATTTCCTGTTTTAGCTAAATCTGCTAATTTTTTGGCAGCAATTGAATCTGATATTTTTAATTTATCGATGTAATTTTGATAGTATTTTATTTTTTCAGAAGTAGACATTTTCGAAACCACAAGCACACTATCAGCTTGATTTACGATGTCTTGATATTTAACTACATCTGATAAAATTTCTAATTTCTTTTTCAAAGGTTTGAATTCCTTATTTTTTTCTGATAAATGAAGAAAAGTAGAATCTAAATATTTCTTTGAAGCCTGAAAACGCTTCTCTTTGTAATAAATATTTGAAATGTTTCTGTAATTTGAAGCCGCTAAATACCTATCGGCAGACATACTTTTTAACGATTTCTTATAGTTTGAAATGGCTAATTTATCATTTCCTTTTTTATCATAAAAAATAGCTCTTTGATGATGCAGTACATCTCTGAAATTTTTATTTTCGATATTAGCCAGCAATTTATCTAAATTTTTATGAAATACTAACGTATCTCCATTTTCAAAATCAAATTGTGAAGTTTGTTTTAAGTGGGAATAAATGGTATAATTACGAGGTGATTTTCGTTTCATTTCAATTACTTCCTGAAACGCTACAAACGCACTATCTTTGTAATTCAACTTCTCATACAATTGTCCTAAAATAAAAGTATAACGTGCTTTTTCTTCTTTTAATTTGGTTTCTTTTTTTGAAATTTTAACGGAAGCAATTGCACTATCTAACACATTTGTAGTCATGTAAGCTTGCGCTAAAACAGCATGAATATCAGCTAAATCTTGACCTTTAATTTTTTTCTGCCCTTTTAAAGTTCTAGTAAGATTTTTAATGGCTAATTGTTCATTTTGTAATTTTAAGTTTACTTTTTCTCTCCAAACTTGCGCTTGGTATACATTGTTACTATTTGGATATTTGTACAATATATAATTAAACGCTTCCATCGCTGGTAAATACCTGTGTTCATAGTATCTTGATTTACCTAACATTAAGTACGATTCGTCAATTTGATTGTTTTTTTCGTAACCTTCAATATTCATTGAGTGTTTCTGTATCGCTTTAGTAGCCTTAGTTTCGGCACGTTCAAAATTAGGATTTTTAGTATCACCTGGTTTTTGTTCTTCTTCCGTAATTTGCATTCTTTCCAACGGAAGTACTTCCCAAAAATCATCAGAATAGGTAGCTTTTACATCTGCAATTCCTTTTTGCAAAGCCAAATCACCATTATACAAAACATTATATTTCGTATTTGTAGAGTGCCATTTTCTGTTTACTAAAGTGTCTTTTTTAGTAGAACAAGCCAAAAGAATGGCAATAATAGCTATGGAAAATATATATTTTACTTGTGTTTTTTTCAATGTCATAATTTTTATAAATAACTATAAATTTGGTTATTTAGTATGCTAACGTGTAAAAATAAGTTTTTTTTTTGAAAGATGCTCACAACTTTTTTAAAACTAAATCATTTCAATTAATTCCAACGCTTTGTTGATGCTTTTTACGTTTTCGAAAGTAATTAAAAGTCGTAATCCGTTTTTGGTTTCTTTTTCCTTCACTTTACACAGATTTCCATTTTGTTGTGCGAATTTCATCACATTCATGAATCGGTTACTTTGGTAAAAATTAGATTGCTGATCGCCAATGAAATATCCTACCATTTTATTTTGTTTCAAAATCAATCGTTCTAAACCAATTTGTTTGGCTTTCCATTTGATTCGCACACTATTTAATAGCGAAATTGCTTCTTTTGGTAAAGGTCCGAATCGATCGATTAGGCGTTTTTCGTAGGCTTCTAAATCTAGAATATTTTTTACAGCACCTAATTCGTTATACAAACTCAATCTTTCCGAAATATTATTGATATATTCATCTGGAAAAAGCAATTCAAAATCGGTATCAATTTGAAATTCTTTTACAAATTCTTTGGTTTCGATATCGTTTTCTTCTTGGTATAAATCGGCGAATTCATTTTCTTTTAGTTCGTCAATGGCTTCGTTCATGATTTTTTGATACGTATCGAAACCAATTTCATTAATAAAACCACTTTGTTCTCCACCCAATAAATCCCCAGCACCACGAATTTCTAAATCTTTCATCGCAATATTGAAACCGCTTCCTAAATCTGAAAATTGCACCAAAGCATTAATTCGTTTTCTCGCATCATCAGTCATTACAGAATCTGGTGGTGTGATGTAATAACAAAAAGCTTTTTTATTGCTTCGCCCTACTCTTCCACGCATTTGATGTAAATCGGACAATCCGAAATTATTGGCATTATTAATGAAAATCGTATTCGCATTGGGTACATCTAAACCACTTTCGATGAT
The DNA here is from genome assembly GCA_964461805.1 of uncultured Flavobacterium sp. Lineage (GTDB taxonomy): Bacteria > Bacteroidota > Bacteroidia > Flavobacteriales > Flavobacteriaceae > Flavobacterium. The sequence continues at coordinate 11,132 of CAYWVV010000062.1, read as the reverse complement.
GGTTGTTGCGACTAAAACATCAAAATCGCCTTCAATAAAAGCTAACATCAATTCTTCTAGTTTTTTTCCATCCATTTGTCCGTGACCAATTCCGACTTTCGCATTCGGCACCAAACGCTGAATCATTCCAGCAACTTCTTTAATATTTTCGATACGATTATTAATAAAAAACACTTGTCCGCCACGTTCAATTTCATACGAAATCGCATCACGAATGGTTTCTTCGCTAAAACGAATGACATTAGTCTCAATTGGATATCTGTTTGGTGGTGGCGTAGTAATTACAGATAAATCTCGCGCTGCCATTAACGAAAACTGCAACGTTCTTGGAATGGGTGTTGCTGTTAATGTTAGTGTATCAATATTAGCGGCAATTGTTTTTAATTTGTCTTTTACATTGACACCAAATTTCTGTTCTTCATCTACAATTAGCAAACCTAAATCGCGAAATTTCACGTTTTTATTTACCAATTGATGCGTTCCAATTACGATGTCGACTTTTCCTTCTTCTAAACCTTTTATGGTTTCTGCTTTCTGTTTGGCTGTTCTGAAACGGTTCAAATAACTAACCGTTACTGGCATGTCTTTTAACCTTTCTGTAAATGTTCTGTAATGTTGATAGGCTAAAATAGTTGTTGGCACTAAAATCGCAACTTGTTTTCCATTATCCACAGCTTTAAATGCCGCACGAATCGCGACTTCCGTTTTTCCGAAACCGACATCACCACAAACCAAACGATCCATTGGGCGGTCGTTTTCCATATCCATTTTCACATCATGTGTAGCGGTAATTTGATCTGGCGTATCTTCATAAATAAAAGAACTTTCCAATTCTTTTTGCATGTACGAATCTGGTCCGAAAGCATACCCTTTATCCAAACGACGTTTCGCATACAATTGAATTAAATTGAATGCAATATGTTTAACTCGGGCTTTTGTTTTTTGCTTTAAAGCTTTCCAAACACCACTTCCTAATTTGTAAATTTTTGGTGGCGCTCCGTCTTTTCCTGTATATTTTGAAATTTTATGAAGCGAATGAATACTTACGTAAACTATATCATTATCGGCATACACCAATTTTATGGCTTCTTGCGTTTTACCCTCAACTTGAATTTTTTGTAAACCTCCGAATTTTCCAATTCCGTGATCGATGTGCGTCACATAATCGCCAATTGACAAGGCGGTTAATTCTTTTAGAGTCACCGTTTGTTTTTTGGAAGCGTTATTTTTGATGGAGAATTTATGATAACGTTCAAAAATTTGATGATCGGTATAACAAGCAATTTGCAATTCTGTATCAACAAAACCTGAAAATAATGGAAAAACAATAGTTTCGTATTTATCTTTTACATTTTTAGCGGCGTCTTCATCAATATCTTTAAAAATTTCTTTGAATCTTTTAGCTTGACTTTCGTTGGAAGAAAATAGAAAATTCTTAATTCCGTTATGATAATTATCGTTTAAATTATTCATCAACAAATCGAATTGTTTGTTGAACGAAGGTTGTGGTTGTGTATGAAATTGAACCACTTTTTCCGATTTAAAAACCGGACTTTTATCCAATTCTATCACTGAAAAATCTAAGGCTCTTTTTAAAAAGGTTTCCTGATTGACGAATAATTCTTCCGGTTTAGAATGGTTTATCGTCAACGTTAATTTCGAATACGCTTCTTTTGCTTTATCGTATAATCGGTCTAATTTACTTCCTAAAGAATCTGTATTTTGAAGAACAATTACAGTTTTCTCTGAAATATAATCTAAGAAATTTTCGCGTTTTTCTTGTAAAACTTTATTTTCTACGTTGGGAATAATCGCAATTTTAGTCACTTTTTCTTTAGACAATTGCGTTTCAATATCGAAGGTTCTGATACTATCGACTTCATCTCCAAAAAACTCAATTCTGTATGGAATATCATTTGAAAAAGAAAACACATCAATAATTCCACCTCGCACCGAAAATTCTCCGGGTTCTGAAACAAAATCGACACGTTTAAAATTATATTCGAACAACGTTTCATTGATAAAATCGATCGATAACTTATCGTTTACACTAACTTTTAAAGTGTTTTTATCTAATTCTTTTCGAGTCACTACTTTTTCAAAAATCGCATCCGTATAAGAAACAATTATGGCAGGTTTTTTTCTAGAATTGATTCTATTTAAAACTTCCGCACGCAATAAAACATTGGCATTATCAGTTTCTTCAATTTGGTAAGGTCGACGGAAAGAACCTGGATAAAACAACACATCTTGATCGTTTATCAGCGACTCTAAATCATTTAAATAATAGGCCGCTTCTTCCTTATCGTTAAATAATAATAAAAAAGGTAATTCTGATTTTTTAAATAAAGCATCCACTACAAAAGATAGTGAAGAACCTACCAAACCAGTGGCATTTATTTTTTTACGAGACGCAAAAAAATCAGCAATTTGTCCAATTTTAGGATTTTGCTGATATTTTTGAAGGATTTCTGATTTACTCAAAGTGTTTTATTTTGCAAACCGGAATTAAAAAATTAATTATAAACTTTTTTTAAATCGGTTTTTTTATTTTTATCTAATATTTCTTGCTGCTCTAAATCATCGAAATTTATGGCTTTTGCATTTCTAGTTGTATCGCTGATGCTGATGATTCTTGGCTCACCAATTTCGGTTGGAATTCTACTTTTAACTACAATTTCTTCACACTGCATATAAAAAGCGGTCATTTCTTTATTTATGGCTGCGATTAAATCCTGAACTTTTTCATGAGGCACAATGTCCAATGAGAAATACGTATCTAACGCTAAAATTTTAGTTTGCAAGGCCACAATTCTACTTCGTACTTGAGGCAGATTAAATCTTGCTGGCACATTTAAATGTAAACTATCCGATTTTGAAACCAAGTTTAACACTTTCTGTTTGAACGCGCTAATGGTGGATTTTGGTTTTTGTTTAATTTCTTGTTCAAAACTTTGCCATTCTTTCCATTGGTTTAAAACCGAACTCACTTCAATACTCGCATTTGGAATGTTTAGCAACCAGGCTTTATTGATTTGTTCGAAAGATTCTCTGTTTTTTTTCTCCATTTTTACAAGTAGTAAAGCTTGTTTGTCTTCATCTTTACAAGAAAAAAACAAAAGACTGCTGAAAATAGAAAGTATAAGTAGTTTAAAAAAATTCATTCTTTTTGGAATTATGAATTGCAAATTTACAAATGTTTATAGTATTATTTAGAAAATTGCGTTAAATGTTTGTTATAACACAATTCGGAAAAAACAGACAAATAAATGAGTTATTATTAAGGTCAATATTTTATATTTGTGCAACAAAACTACGAACTATGCAAACCAAAATATTAATCATTGGCGCTTGTGGACAAATTGGCACCGAGCTTACCGCAAAATTACGTGAAACCTATGGCGTTGAAAACGTTGTAGCTTCAGATATTAGAAAATTAGAAAACGACGTTGTAAACAATGGGATTTTTGAAGTGGTTAACGCTTTAGATTACAATCAAATTGAGCAATTAATAGAAAAATACCACATTACTGATGTGTATTTAATGGCCGCTTTATTATCTGCAACAGCTGAAAAAAACCCAGCATTTGCTTGGGATTTGAACATGAATTCTTTATTTCACGTTTTAAATTTAGCCAAAGCGGGAAAAATTAAAAAAATATTTTGGCCTTCAAGTATTGCGGTTTTCGGACCTACAACTCCAAGAGAAAACACACCACAATACACCGTTATGGAACCAAGTACCGTTTACGGAATTTCAAAACAAACGGGTGAACGTTGGGCGGAATACTACCACAAACAATATGGCGTAGACATTAGAAGTATCAGATATCCAGGTTTAATTAGCTGGAGCACGGAAGCAGGTGGTGGAACTACAGATTATGCCGTTGATATTTATCACAAAGCGATTACGGATGGAAAATTTACAAGTTTTTTATCTGAAAATTCAGCTTTACCGATGATGTATATGGACGATGCGATAAAAGCTACGATTAGTATCATGCAAGCGGATGCTGAGGATATTAAAATTCGTTCTTCGTACAATTTATCAGGAATGAGTTTTACTCCAAAACAATTGGCAGAAGAAATTACGAAACATTATCCAAATTTCACGATTACTTACGAACCAGATTTCCGTCAGAAAATTGCCGACAGTTGGCCAGCAAGTATTGACGATAGTGCTGCAAGAGCAGATTGGGGTTGGAAAAACGATTTCGACATGGATAACATGACCGTTGACATGTTTAAGAATTTGAAAGAAACGATTTATAAATAGCATACAAAAAAAAGCAACTTTTTAGAAGTTGCTTTTTTTATTTAATTGTTATATAAGATTTATTCGCCTTTTTTTAGTTTTTCAATTTCCTTGTCTTCGATAAGAGATTTTATTTTCACGACTTCATCCGTGTTGTCATTTGGAATCGTCATGGACAACACATAATGTTTGATTTTCCAATTTCCCTTTTCGTCCCTAACTAAAACACCGCTTCCGCGACAAATTTTCATTTGTGTGTTTAGTAATTCATCAAACCAAACTGTTTTGTTATCAGAAGAAAAATAAATATTTCTTTCTAAAGCGGTAAAATCCCAAGCTTTCCCTTTATCAAAATAAGGTTTGGCAAATTTAATAAATTCTTCTTTATTCCAATTTTCAGTTGGGTCAGTTCCGATGTAAATGGCATCTTCAGTCAACACGTCAAAATAAGCATTGAAATTAGCTTGACCTGCTGCTTTGTGCCAATTATCTAAAATTAAATTAATTTCCGCTTTCACATTTAAATTGTTTTTTGGTTGCGAAGATTTACATCCGAACAAAACCAATCCCGTTAATACAATTACAATTTTTCTCATTCTAATAATTTTTTAGACACCGTACTACTTGCAATTTTAGAAGCAATAAATCCTAAAATTACAATCGTAAACAATACAATTAATATATTTTTGGTTTCGAAAACAACTGGATAGGCTAATGAAGGTGTAATCATGATTAATTCAAATTGTTGTTGAATTAGAACTACGATAATTCCTAAAATCAAACCTAAGATTCCACCAAATATAGAAATGATATTTCCTTGAAACAAGAAAATGTTTTTTAAATATTTGATTTCAGTTCCTAAATTGTATAACGTTTTCAGATTACTTTTCTTTTCGATGATCATCATAATAATCGCACCAATTAAATTGAATAAAGCAATTATGATAACCAAAGTAAAAATAAGATAAACGGCAATGTTTTCGGTATTTAGCATTTTATATAACGCATCATTTAATTGCGCTCTGTTTTTAACTTTTACCTGATTTGGGAATATTTTATGAATCGTTTCAATCGCATCCGATTCAGTTATGTTTGGCGTTATTTTAAAATCGATATACGTTAATTGATTTGGTTTGTAATTTAATAAATCTTGCACTAATGGAAGTGCAGCAAAAATATATTTTTCATCAATATCTTCGCTAACTTGAAAAATCCCGGAAGTTAATAAAGGTGATTTATTAAAAGCATCATCCGGATTTTCAATTAATCCTGATCCTGGTTTTGGAATATATACTTCTAAAATATTATTAAAATCGAAAAGCCCTAAAGCCAGTTTTCTTGAAATCCCAGAACCTACAACTACTTGATTGGTGTTTGGTTCTAACCAATCTCCAGCATATAAAAACGTATTAAAGCCGTTTACTGAAATAAAATTAGAATCAACACCTTTAAGATAAGCAACCTGCTCCTTATTTTTATAGTAAAATAAAGCGCGTTCTTCCACAATTTTAGAATACTTCGTAAATTCCTTTGATACTTTTAACTGATTTTCTTGAGTTTCAGAAATAAAAAATGATTTTCCTTTTAGGGTTTCGATACGTAAATCAGGATCCGTTGCATTGGTGAAACTTAAACTGAAATCGCGCAAGCCGCTAAAAACTGAAAGCACAACAAAAAGTGCCATAGCTCCCACTATAATTCCAAAAGAAGCTATAAAAGTAATTACGTTTATAGCGGTAGTTTTAGACAAACTAAAAGCATATCTTTTGGCTATGTAAAACGGGAAATTCAATTTACGATCTTTTTCTTTTTTCAAGTAATTCTGGATTTTCAATTGGATTTTCTTTTCCAGAAAGGGCATTGTCAATTTTTTCAATATAATCTAAACTATCATCAATAAAGAAAATCAAGTTGGGTACTCTTCTTAATTGCAATTTAACACGTTGCGATAAATCGTGTTTAATTAAAGGCGCATTACTTTTAATAGCTGCCAATAATTCTGGTCCTTTTTCTGAAGGAAAAACACTTAAATAAACCTTCGCAATTGATAAATCTGACGTAACATTTACTTTTGATACTGAAATAATTAGGTTAGATATAGAATTTTTTCTAATCTCACCTTGTAAAATATCTACTAAGTCTGTTTGCAATAATGCGCCAATTTTTTTTTGTCTATTTGTTTCCATGCTGCAAAAATACAATTTTTACAAACAAAATAAGCAGATTTAAATTTTTGAATGATTATTTTTGCATAAAACCACATAAACAAATGAGAAAAATAGAACATATAGGAATTGCAGTTCGTGATTTAAAAAATTCAAATGAATTATTTTCAAAACTTTTCGGACAACCGGCATATAAAATGGAAGAAGTAGAAAGTGAAGGTGTAAAAACATCCTTTTTCATGTGCGGTCCAAATAAAATTGAATTATTGGAAGCTACCAATGAAAACAGCCCAATTGCTAAGTTTTTAGAAAAAAAAGGGGAAGGAATTCACCACATAGCGTTTGATGTAGAAAATATATACACAGAAATTGAACGCCTTAAAAATGAAGGATTTACAGTTTTAAACGACACTCCAAAAAAAGGAGCGGACAACAAATTAGTTGCCTTTTTACATCCAAAAAGCACCAATGGTGTATTGATAGAGTTGTGTCAAGAAATTGTTGTTTAACGATAAGTTATCGTTAATTTTTAAATATCTTATAAAAAAATTTGCACCTAATATAAATAAGCCCTAATATTGCACTCTCAAAACTGGTCCTATAGCTCAGTTGGTTAGAGCACCTGACTCATAATCAGGTGGTCCCTGGTTCGAGCCCAGGTGGGACCACTTTTTTTTTAAAAAAAAGTAAAAATTAATTGCTTTTACCATTTTATTTTATATTTTCGTAGAATCAAATGTTAAAAAAAATACAAAATAATATGAAAAATAATTTTGCCCAAATCTTTTTTCTTATAGTTTCGGCTTTAAGTTCTGTGCAAATGTTTGCTGCAGATCCCCCACCTCCGCCGCCGGCACCGCCGCCTGTAGGTCTTCCCATAGATAGCGGAGTTGTTGTGTTATTTTTTATCGCATTAATAACAGGATACTTTATTACACAAAAAATATATAACAAGAAAACTCCTAACTAGGGGTTTTTTTTGTTTTAATCTATATTGACTATGAAAAAACTAGTTTTACTTTTTATATTAGTTGCAAATATTTTGTCGGCTCAAACTTGGCAACCGTTAAGTTCTATTCCAAGTAATACCGTGGGAAGCAACCAACGTTTTGATGATGTGTTTTTTTTAAATGAAAATCTAGGTTGGGCAGCAAATGGCGGATATTCCGAAGTTTTTAAAACTACAGACGGAGGTGTAAACTGGACATCTCAAATTACAGGCACTGCCCTTGGTAGTTACCATTACTTTAGAAACATTGAATTTTTAGATGAAAATATAGGTTTTTTAGGCACGTTAAATCAAAAATTTTACAAAACTATAGACGGAGGAACCACTTGGAGCCTAGTTACAAATATATCTCCTAACCCATCTGCAATTTGTGGCTTAGATTGTGTTGGCACATCAACAGTTTATGGATGTGGCGCTTATTTTGGCCCTGCACACATTATCAAATCTACCGATAGTGGTGCTACTTGGCAATTTATTAACATGTCCGCCTATGCAACTGCGTTAGTCGATATCAATTTTATAGATGAAAATATTGGCTTTGTCTCTGGAAACAATGCTAGCGGAGGAATTGTTTTAAAAACCACAGATGGCGGAACTACTTGGACTCAGTTATTAAGCACTGGCACAAATGGCGACTTTGTATGGAAATTACAAGTTTTAAACTCTAATAACAATGTGCTTTTTGGTTCTGTTGAAGCTGTAGCCCCAAACCCTGGAAGATTAGCCAAAAGCATTGACGGAGGAGTAACTTGGACGTTACAAAACGCCCCTGAAAGTGTGGTACAAGCCGTTGGGTTTTTGAACGAGAATCACGGATGGATGGGCGGCCATACTACTGGATTTTACGAAACTTTTAACGGCGGCGCTTCATGGACAAATACCGGTGTTGGAAGTAATTTAAATAGAATATTTTTTATTGGAAATACTGCTTATACAAGCGGAAGGACTATATACAAAATGAGCAGCATCTTATCAAATTCAGATTTTATCGAACAAAATAGAATTGATTTAAAAGTTAGAGTTTCACCTAATCCTGTAGCAGAAAAGTTAAATATTGAAATTGACTTTTTAGCTGAAGATCATATTTTAATTGATTTATATGACAACAACGGAAAATTAGTCAAAAAACTTGTTAAAGACGATATAAATTCCGTTGGAATAAAAAAATACACTTTCGATTTTCCTTTTCCTTCTGGAACTTATTACATCGATTTTCACAACAACACTGGAAGACAATCTTCAAAAATTATAAAAAAATAACATACCGATAAAACATTTAATTTCATCCAATAAACGGGATGTTTTTTTCATGTTTTATCGGCATAAAATAAAAATCTGGAAAAAGTTTACCGTTTTGTAATTTACTTCTGAAGTTCGTACATTCTCGCAATATACTTTCCAACAACATCAAATTCTAAATTTACTTTTGTACCAATTTCAAAAGTATGAAAAATGGTGTTTTCATAAGTATATGGTATAATCGCTACACTAAAACTATCTTTTTTAGAATTCACAACAGTTAAACTTGTTCCATTTACAGTAATCGAACCTTTTTCAATAGTGATATTATTTAAAGCGGTATTGTATTCAAAAGTAAATTCCCAACTTCCATCTTTATCTTCAATATTGCAGCAAATTGCAGTTTGATCCACATGACCTTGTACGATATGACCGTCCAATCTGTCACCTAACTTCATAGCTCTTTCAATATTGACTTTATCGCCAATTTTCCATGATCCTAAGGTGGTTTTATCAATCGTTTCTTTTATTGCTGTAACAACATGTTTATCGTCAAATAAATTCACAACGGTCAAACATACACCATTATGTGCCACACTTTGATCAATTTTTAATTCATTTGTAATATTTGTTTGAATTGTTAAGTGTATATTTTCCTGATCTTTTTTAATATCTGAAATTATTCCAAGAGTTTCTATGATACCTGTAAACATATGACGTTTTATTTTTATAAATTTGCATCAAAATTAAGAAATAAAAATGGTAAAACATACCGAAAATATAATTGTTGGTGTTTCTATTGGAGACATGAACGGCATTGGACCAGAAGTAATTTTAAAAACGTTTGAAGACACTCGAATGTTGGAGATTTGTACACCTGTTATTTTTGCCAATGCTAAAATCATATCGTTTTTAAAAAAATCATACAACTTAAACACATTCATTCAAGGAATTGACAAACTAGATCAAATCGTTTTAGGAAAAATAAACGTATTAAATGTCTGGCGAGAAGGTGTTAATTTAGAAATTGGAAAACTAAATGAAGAAATTGGAAAATATGCTATAAAATCTTTCCAAGCTGCCACAAACGCATTGAAAAACAATCAGATTGATGTATTAGTTACTGCTCCAATCAACAAATACAATATTCAAGCTGAAGATTATAAATTCGCCGGCCATACGGATTATCTAAACGAACAATTAGAAGGTGATGCACTTATGTTTATGATTCATGAAGACATAAAAGTAGGTTTAATAACTGATCATGTGCCCATTGCAGAATTATCAAAACATATCAATTCAAAATTAATTGAAAAAAAAATCACAACAATAAATAAAAGTTTAATTGCCGATTTTAAAATTAACAAACCAAAAATTGCAGTTTTAGGATTAAATCCTCATAGTGGTGACAATGGTGTTATTGGAAAAGAAGACGATGAAATTGTAAAACCAAGTTTGGAGAAAATTTTTAAAAGTGGCATCCAAGTTTTTGGCCCGTTTTCAGCAGATAGCTTTTTTGGTTCGAACCAATATAAAAATTACGATGCAGTTGTGGCAATGTATCACGATCAAGGATTAATTCCTTTTAAAACACTTTCTTTTGGCGAAGGTGTGAATTTTACAGCAGGATTAAATAAGGTAAGAACCTCACCAGATCATGGAACTGGTTTTGATATTGCTGGAAAAAATATAGCGAATGAAGGCTCGTTTAGAGAAGCGGTTTATAGTGCAATTGATATCTATAAAAATCGAATCGAATATAATGAGCTAACCAACAATCCATTAAAAAAAGCATCTGGAAAAGTTTAATTTAAAAAAAAGTAAAGAAAATTATTGTAATTCCAATATTTTTGTATCTTTGCACACCCTTATAAAAAGGGTAAAACTGATAGTATGGAAAAATTAAAAGAATTTTTAATCCCATTTTCAGGATTAAAACTGGGTAAACACCAGTTTGAGTTTCAAGTAAACAATACGTTCTTTACTCATTTTGGATATGATGAATTTAACAGTTCAGACATCAAAATGAAAGTTATATTAGAGAAAAAAAGCAATATGCTTGAATTGAATTTTTCGCATAATGGAACTGTAAATGTTCCTTGTGATTTAACCAATGAAGATTTTGATTTACCTATAAAAGGGAAAATGAAGCTGATAGTTAGATTTGGAGAAGAATTTAATGATGAGAATGATGAATTTATCATCTTGCCTCATGATGAATTTCAAGTAAATGTTGCCCAGTATATTTATGAAATGATTGTGTTATCTGTTCCAACAAAAAGAATTCATACCGGCATAAAAGACGGAACATTACAAACAGAAGCATTACAAAATTTGGAAAAATTTTCTCCTACTGAAACAAAAGCAAAAGAGATTAAAGAAATAGACCCAAGATGGGACGGTTTAAAAAAACTATTAACGGATAAAAAATAGAGTAAAATGGCACATCCTAAACGTAGACAGT
>CAYWVV010000061.1:0-17133 GCA_964461805.1 uncultured Flavobacterium sp. | reverse complement strand
CAGATGCCAATGCAAAATATTACGCGGAAGTTGAAATCGACTTAGATGTGATTAACGAACCAATGATTGCTGATCCAGATGTTAATAATAAAGATGTTTCTAAAAGATACACACACGATACAATTCGTCCACTTTCTTTCTACGGAGGTGATAAAAAAGTAGATTTAGGATTTATAGGTTCTTGTATGGTGCATAAAGGTGATATGAAAATCTTAGCGCAAATGCTTAAAAATGTGGAAGCGCAAAACGGAGAAGTTAAATTTAACGCACCGCTAGTTGTCGCACCACCAACATACAATATCGTTGACGAATTAAAAGCAGAAGGAGATTGGGAAGTTTTACAAAGATATTCTGGTTTCGAATTTGACGATAACGCTCCAAAAGGTGCCGCTCGTACAGAATACGAAAACATGCTATATTTAGAGCGTCCAGGTTGTAACCTTTGTATGGGTAACCAAGAAAAAGCTTCTAAAGGAGATACGGTTATGGCAACATCAACACGTTTGTTCCAAGGACGTGTGGTAGAAGATACGGATGAGAAAAAAGGAGAATCATTACTTTCTTCTACACCAGTAGTTGTCTTGTCAACCATTTTAGGAAGAACACCAACCATTGAAGAATACAAGAAAGCAGTGGAAGGTATCAATTTAACTAAATTTGCACCTTCAAACAAGCAAATGGTTTTATAATCAATTGTTTATAAAATAATATTTTAAAAAGCTCGAGTGATAAACTCGAGCTTTTTTGTTGGTATTTTTGTGAGATTTTGGTAGAATTTCATAAACTATTTAAGTAATCACGCTATTTAAAACGGGCCGCAGCTTGCTGAAGTGGCGACTTCGTAAATTGTTTATTTGTACCTAAAATACAATTTTTTGCGAAAAGTAAACGTGATTTTAAAGAAAAAGTCGCCATTTTAGCAAACCGCTGTTAACTGTAGTTTTATTTTTGAATTCTGTTTCTCAAATCCATTCTAGAATGTAGAAATCTAGTAATTTCAATTTCGTTTTCGTTCATTATTCTAAAGAAAATTATATGTTGTCCAGATTTATAACCATAAATATCATCGCTAATTTCTATATAATTTTTCGCTAAGTTTTGATTTTCAGCCAATACTTGACAATCTCCAATAAGTTCAAAATAATATTTGTCAGCTTGATTTTCAGACCAAACTTCGTAGGTATAATCCCAAATCTTCGATAAATCTTCTATTGCTTTATTTGTTAATTTGTATTTAGCCATTTCTTTTTTTGGCTTTTAACGATTCAAGATGTTTTTTTGGATCAAAGTCATTTGCGATTCCGCTTTCAATTCCTTCATTGATGGCTTTTTTAAGTGCAACAATTTTGCTTTCTTCTTCTTCCAGCAATCTTAATCCGGCTCTAATAACTTCGCTCGCGTTTTTAAATCTACCTTCTGAAACTCTACTATCGACAAAGTTTTCAAAATAGTTTCCAAGTGAAACTGATGTATTTCGTCCCATAATTTTTTCATTTTTAACAAAGTTACCAAAATTTGGTAACAATCAAAGAAAAAGTTGTTTTTTCTCGGACAAAAAATTATAGTTAACTATTTAATATACGTATAATTGTTTAAAATTAAAAAGCCTCAAATATCCCCTATTTTCTAAGTTGAGGTGAAATGATAAGTAACTTTTTGTAATATAATTTGATTATTTTTGTTTCTTCAAAAAGCCCTAAAATTATGACATTATTAGCTTTTTTTTATATTATCGTCGCTTCACAAGGTTTCTTGTTAACGCTGTTTTTAACATTAAAAAAAAATAAAACGATTCATCTGCCTTTGATAGTTTTTTTATTGCTTTCCTCTATTGATTTCACTTTTCAGTTTTTACATATTTCTGGAATTATTGTTAACTTTCCTCATTTTATTTACAGCAATGAGCCATTAACTGTATTGAAAGGAGTTTTGATTTTTATGTACATTAGAAATATCTATCACGGTAAATTGATTTACTTTAAAACAGATCTGATATTTCTACTTCCTTTTGTTGTATATGTAATATATTACAGTGATTTTTATTTATTACCCATAGAACATAAAATATTTGAATACAATACATTTCTGCAAGCAGGTATAGCTATGTCAGAAAATTTATTAGAGTGGATTTTTGAAATATTAACAAGTTTTCCGTTTATTGTGTCAGCTATTATTCTTTTGAAAAAAATAGAAATAAAAGTTAAAAATGAATATTCAGACATAGTAAACTTTAATTATAAGATAGCTCGAAAACTATTATTTGGTGTTTTGTTGGTATATCTTTTTGAAATTTTGACAATTGTATTGTGTTACTTTGGTTTTGAATATGGTGAGTCGTCTAATACGATAAGTTATTTCGTTGCTGCAATACTTTTGTATCTTTTAGGTTATGATGCGCTAATTCGAGAGAATAAATTAATTCATCAAATTGTACCCAATGCATATTTATTATCTTCTATTTCAGTAACTCAAGAAAAGACTTCAAGTACCGAAAAATATAAAAAGAACATCTTAGCCGACCAACAAATAGATTTGATAGGCCAAAAACTAACACAGGCAATGGAAGTTGAGAAATTGTACAGGAATTCAGATATTAGATTGTCAACACTTGCAGATACTCTAGCAGAAAATCCTAATAAAGTGTCGCAGGTAATCAATCAACTTTTCGAACAAAATTTCTATGATTTTATTAATACCTATCGTGTCAACGAAGCTAAAATATTGCTGAAATCGCAATTATATAATCATTTGACAATTGAGGCTATTGGTCAGGAAGTCGGATTTAAATCAAAATCAACGTTTTATACTTCGTTTAAAAAGTACACAACCGTAACACCTGTTGACTTTAAAAAAGCTTAATTAAGTTTCTTTTAATTTACGTTACCCCTATTTTATGTATGAACTTATAAGTTCATACATAAAATAGGGGTAACACTACTTAGAAAATTTTTAAAAAAATATAAGTTTGTATCACAAAATAATTTGTATTAACTATTTAGCATATAATTTTCAGATATGTGATTAATTATTAATAGTAACCTTCTTAATTTTAGTATAATACTTATTTGTTTTTAAAATAGTACGATTTAATTGAAATTAATACTTCATTATGGGATTTTCCAAAAACATATAGGACTGAATCTTAATTAATTTAATAAGTAGATTTTAATTTAAACAATACACACTAATATGTCTTTAAGACTGACTCAATTTTAAATCAATATGCAAAGAAGAAAATTTATTAAAGAAACCTTAACGGGATTACCTATTTTACTTTTTACACCCTCTATACTTGCAAGTTCTTGCAATAAAGAAGACGATAACGAACCTAATGGGAAAACAGTTATTGTTATTGGGGCAGGTATTTCAGGACTTGCAGCTGCAAAAAAAATGAAAGAAAATGGATTCAATGTAGTCGTTCTTGAAGCGCAAGATAAAATTGGTGGACGACTTAGAACCAATCGAACTCTTGGTGTGGCTTTTGACGAAGGTGCAAGTTGGATACACGGAATAAATGATAATCCAATTACAAATTTAGCCCAACAAGCAGGAATGAATACGGCCCTTACCGATGATGAAAGTTTGGTTTGCTATGATATTAATGGGGTTTTAAGATCTGATGCTATTTATGATAATGCAGAAGCTGAATTAGAAACTATTTTAAGTACTCTTAAAAATAGTGGAAGCGCTACTCAAAGTTTTGAAACTGTATTTAATGGTTTATACCCAACAAAAGTTAACGACAGACTTTGGAAGTTTTTACTTTCTACTAACATAACTTTTGATTTAGGCGACTTGAATAAAGTTTCTTCCACTTTGTATGGTGAAGGTGAAGAGTTTTCAGGCGAAGAAAGAATAGCTACTAATGGTTATGATACTATTCCTGCATTTTTAGCTAATGGATTAAATATTCAATTGAATCAAAGGGTTTCAAAAATTGATTATTCAGGATCAAAAGCAAGAATTACTCATAATAGCAACATAGCGGAAGCCGATTATGTATTAGTGACCGTTCCTTTAGGGGTGTTAAAATCTGGTACTATTCAATTTGTTCCAAATTTGCCGTCAGCGAAACAAAATGCAGTTCAAAAAGTTGGCATGAACTGTGTGAATAAATTTTTACTTACTTGGGATACAGCTTTTTGGGACGATGAACAATATATCTGTTATACTCCAGAAATTAGAGACAAGTTTAACTACTTTGTTAATGTGAAGAAGTTCAATCCTAATGTAAATGCGTTGATGACATTTGCATACGCAGATTCTGCTAGGGAAACAGAAACAATGACAGATGAACAAATTATAAGCGAAATAATGTTGCATTTAAAAGATGTTTACGGAAATAATATACCTAATCCAACCCACATCTTAAGAACTAAATGGCAAACAAATGAGAATTCTTTTGGTGCTTATTCATTTACGCAAGTAGGAACAGAAATGCAACATTTTGATGATTTGGCAGAAGAAGTTAACGACAAATTATTTTTTGCTGGTGAACATACTCATGTTGATTACTTTTCAACAGCACACGGTGCGTATTTAAGTGGAATTAGAGAAGCTGACAAAATTATAAATCTTTAAATAAATAAAATTTCTATCAACAATCAGTTTGCTGTTGTGTTCCTTATTGGGTTATTCACAAGATGTTCAATTACTTTCAAACTTCAATATTGAGTCGTTTCGATTTACTAATATTCTTGAAAAAGAAATTAGCAATAAATGGGATTATTTCAGTATTTCAGAAGTAGAAGCAGCATATAATGATACAAATAAACTTTCATTTGAAAGCAATCACTTTATTAACTATAAAATAAAGAATGGTTTAAGTTTAACTACAGGAATTGGATTGCAAAACACTAATGTTTTACCCCAAATTGGTGTTAGCTATTCCAAAGAAAAAAAGAATTGGAACTATGCTTTCTATCCAACTTTCAACTATGGAATTGCAGACAATCAATTCGGAACTTCATTAAACACCTTAATAGAATATACTCCTGCTATAAACGCTAAATGGAATTTGTATAACTTATTGCTTTTAGATTTTGATTATGATATTGGAGATGCTATTCAAAGCCAACAGTATTTGAATATTGGATTTCAGTTTAATAAAAAACTAAATTTTGGTGTAAATATTGATTTGGGACAATCCAATAATTATAAAGAAAGTGAGGTTGAGTTAGGATTATTTTTAGGTTTTAACTTATAATTAATGGAAGATGTAATCCAAGCATACCGACAACCATTAGTTACAGCTACCGGTATAATTTTAGGTTTTATACTCAATTTTGCGTCAACATTTGTAAAGACTGATAGCGGTTTAAATGATTTAGTCACTTACATTATTGGTATTTGTATTTTTATAGGAATCATCTGCTTGATTGTTGTTCTTAGCAGAGTTCTTAAAATGAGATATTCAAAAGATAAAGCGGAAGAGTATTATCATAAAACACTTACTATTTTTTTATTTGGTTTGAGTATTTCCTTTTTTGGTGTAATGATAGATATGTTTGCAAATTTCATGTCTGAATGATAAAAAAGCACACAACAGAACTATTGTAAAAGTAAGGTTTTGCTAAAATATTTAACATATATTTTTTATATGACACTTTTGCCAATCCCAAAACGTTAAGAATTAAATGGCAAATAAATGAAAATTTTTTTGATTCTTATTTAAACAAGTAGGAACAGAAATCCAACATTTTATGAATTGTAAAAGAAAAAACAACAATTTTTTTTTGAAGCAGAGCATAAATATATTGTAACAAAATCTTAGAAAACCAGTTACTACAAGTCTATTTATTTTAAGAAACTATCCATGACAACCATCTTAAGAGGAACTCCAACTATTGAAGAATACAAAAAAGCGGTGGAAGATTTCAATTTAACTAAATTCGCTCCTTCTAATAAGTAAATGACTTTATAATCAAAAGTTTACCTAATTATAATTTTAAAGCTCGAGTGATATACTCGAGCTTTTTCTTTTATAACATCTTTATTTTTTGTAAATTGGGATGATTAAATTCAAACAAACCACATAAAATAAATACTATGGCATTCGATATAAAAATGATTGAAAAAGTGTACGCAAGTATGGCGGCTCGTGTAGACAAAGCTCGCGAATTAGTCGGTCATCCACTAACATTAACCGAGAAAATTTTATATTCTCATCTTTGGGAAAAAACTCCAACTGAGACTTTTAAAAGAGGCGCAGATTATGTGGATTTCGCTCCAGATAGAGTAGCATGTCAAGATGCAACCGCGCAAATGGCCTTATTGCAATTTATGCATGCGGGTAAAAAAACTGTCGCTGTTCCAACAACAGTGCATTGTGATCACTTAATTCAAGCAAAATCTGGTGCTACTGAAGATTTAGCTTTCGCGAATAAACAATCTAAAGAAGTTTTCGATTTCCTTTCTTCTGTTTCTAATAAATACGGAATTGGGTTTTGGAAACCAGGTTCTGGAATTATTCACCAAATCGTTTTAGAAAATTATGCCTTCCCTGGCGGAATGATGATTGGTACCGATTCTCACACTGTAAACGCAGGTGGTTTAGGAATGCTAGCCATCGGAGTTGGTGGAGCTGATGCTGTTGATGTGATGTCTGGAATGTCTTGGGAATTGAAATTTCCAAAATTAATCGGCGTAAAATTAACAGGTAAATTAAACGGTTGGACTTCACCGAAAGACGTTATCCTAAAAGTAGCTGATATCTTAACCGTAAAAGGTGGAACTGGAGCCGTTGTAGAATATTTTGGTGAAGGTGCTATTTCTATGTCTTGCACAGGAAAAGGTACGATTTGTAATATGGGTGCAGAAATTGGAGCCACAACTTCTACTTTTGGTTACGATGATTCGATGAGAAGATATTTAGCAGCAACAGGTCGTCAAGATGTAGTAAATGCAGCAGATAAAGTCGCGGATTATTTAACAGGTGATGCAGAAGTTTATGCCAATCCTGAGCAATATTTCGATCAATTAATTGAAATCAACTTATCAGAGTTAGAACCACATATTAACGGACCTTTTACACCAGACAGAGGAACACCCGTTTCAAAAATGAAACAAGAAGCCGCTCAAAACGGTTGGCCAATTAAAGTAGAATGGGGTTTAATTGGTTCTTGTACGAATTCTTCATACGAAGATATGTCGAGAGCAGCATCAATTGTGGAACAAGCTGTAGCACACGGAATCACACCAAAAGCAGAATTCGGAATCAATCCAGGTTCAGAACAAATTAGATATACAATCGAAAGAGACGGAATTATCGCCACTTTCGAAAAAATGGGAACTAAAGTTTTTACCAATGCATGCGGACCATGTATCGGACAATGGGATAGAGCAGGTGCAGATAAACAAGAAAAAAACACCATCATTCACTCGTTTAACCGTAATTTTTCTAAAAGAGCTGATGGAAATCCGAATACACACGCGTTTGTAACTTCTCCAGAAATTGTAGCAGCAATTGCAATTTCTGGTCGTTTAGATTTCAATCCATTAACAGATACGTTATTGAGTGATACTGGTGAAGAAGTTAAATTAAACCCACCAAAAGGAGATGAATTACCTATTAAAGGTTTCGATGTGGAAGATGCCGGTTTCCAAGCGCCAGCTGAAGATGGTGCTTCGGTTGAGGTTGTGGTTTCGCCAACTTCAGATAGATTACAATTATTAGCGCCATTTGCACCGTGGGATGGAAAAAATATAGAAGGCGCGAAGTTGTTGATAAAAGCATTCGGAAAATGTACCACCGATCATATTTCTATGGCCGGACCGTGGTTGCGTTTCCGTGGACATTTAGATAATATTTCCAATAATATGTTAATAGGTGCAGAAAATGCTTTCAATAATAAAGCCAATTCAGTTAAAAATCAATTGACTGGTGAGTATGGTGAAGTTCCAGCGGTTGCAAGAGCATATAAAGCAGTTGGAATTCCTTCAGTAGTTGTGGGAGATCACAATTATGGAGAAGGTTCTTCACGTGAGCACGCAGCTATGGAACCAAGATTCTTAGGTGTTGTAGCAGTTTTAGTGAAATCATTTGCACGTATTCACGAAACCAATTTGAAAAAACAAGGGATGTTAGGCTTAACTTTTGCCAACGAAGCAGATTACAATAAAATACAAGAAGACGATATCATCAATTTCTTAGATTTAACGGAATTTGCACCAGGAAAACCTTTAACATTAGAGTTTGTTCATGCAGATGGAATAAAAGATGTCATTTTAGCAAATCATACCTACAACGAAAGTCAAATTGGTTGGTTTGTAGCAGGTTCCGCTTTAAATTTAATAGCTGCTGGAAAAGCGTAAGTAAGTTATTAATAGATATGAAAACTCCAAGTGTTAAGCTTGGAGTTTTTTTGTGAATATTATAAGATGAAATTATAATGAGAATTAAAAAAGTTAAATAAAAATTAAGATTTACCTTACATTGTTTGTTTTTTCTACATTTGTGTGAGAAGAAAAAAATCGGGCTTTTTATAGATTTAGAAAGCTGTTTTCAAACAAGTAAAGTTAATAAAGATGAATAAATTTAAGGTTTTAATAATTGTATTATTTCTTTCATACGTAAGTTTTGGACAAGAAATGTTTGATCACGAAAAGAAAATTCAAAATATTGAAAATTATAATAGTTTTGATTTAGAATTTACTAACTCAAAAGACAAAATTAAGCTTTATGGAACCTTAGTTGAGCCTAAAAGCCAATATGATAAAATTTTAATTATTGTTCCAGGCGCAGGAATGGATACTAGGAATAGTCATTATTTGCTAACTGAAAGTCTTTTGGAAAAAAATATTGCCGTATTGCGTTATGATGAAAGAGGTGTTGGTAAATCTGAAGGGGATTTTAATTTTGCCAATTATACTATAACAGATATGGCTAACGACTTAACAGTTATATTTGATAGTATTAAAAATAATTCAAGTTTTTCAACAAAGAAAATCGGATTATTGGGTCATAGTCAGGGTGGTTTGGTTACCATGTCGTTGATTGAGAAAGGCACTAAACCTGATTTTTTAATTCAATGGGCAACGCCAGTGCAAAAACACGCCGAGTTTTTAAAATACCAATTAAAAACGGGTATGAATAAATTTGAAAATGAATTAATTTTCGATTCTCTAGAAAAAAAGATGGAAGTGATGACTATCTTTCACAATTCTTTTGGTGGAACTTCAACAGAAAATACTTGGAAAGAAGATTTGAAAATTTCTAAAGAAGCACTCAAAAAAGCGAAAGAAATTGGATATACGAATAAAAATTATGCTCGTTTTTATTATTGTAATCTCCTTTCTTTAAAGCACATTGTAAAAAAGGATTTTGAAAATATCTATGCAAAAACCGAAATTCCAATACTTTATATTATTGGGACTAATGATATATTTATTGATTCAACTGCAGAAGTTAATAAACTAAAATCTTTTCAGAATAGTAAAGTTAAAATCGTGGTTCTTGATGGTTTTAATCATTACTTAACTAAAGAAAAACAATTAAAAGGTCCAACCTATGAAATTGATAATTTAGCTAAAGACGAAATTATTAATTGGGTTATAAATCAATAAGATTAGTACAATCTATTATATATAAATTTATAACTAGAATAGTTTCCATTTTCATCAAAATAAAAATTTTGAAGAATAAGTTTGTTATTTCCATTTTCAAAAGTCACAGTTTCTGAATAGAAGTTACCATTATTGTTTTTAAATTTATATGTGTTAGTATCTGTTTTTTCCCAAGTTGAATTAATGTTGTCCAAAACAATACAATCTCCAGATAGGTTTGTAGCGTAGGATAAATAGTTTCTGGTTCCGTTACTTTTAAACTCAAACGTAGAACGTTTACAGTTATTATAAGTTATTTGTATGTCGTTTTCATATTGAGTTGAATATTCCCATTTCCCAACAATTGGGTCTTGAGCTTCAGAATCACTTTTTTCACATGAAAAGATGAAAATCAATACTATTATTAATAAAACTGTTGCTATTTTTTTCATTGAAGGTTATTTGTTTTCTAATTTAAATTTATGCTTTTCTTTTCTCCAATCACAATCCTAATCAACCAAAACAAATGCAACACTACAATTGGCAACACAATTAATAATTGTATTTTACTAATAATATAAGCTACATAAATGAGTGTCAAAGCAATGCAAATTTGCCCAAATAAAATGATTTTTGGACTGTTATTTTTCCAATAGAAATACGCGAAAATCAATAATAAAGGATTGAATAATAAGATGTTGTAATTCCATAAAATTTCTTCGTGTAGCGAATAAAATCCAACCAAACTGAAAAACAAACCTAGCAAACTTGCGAAAATGAAATAGGTGATTTTTATCCCTTTTTTGTTTAATAAAATCAGAATTACAATCGCCGCTAATAATGAATAAATAGAATTTACATAAGAAAACGGAGTTGTAATTGTTTGTTCGTTTAGAACTTTAGTAGGTTGTGCAATTTTTTGACCGTTTTGAGTCGCAGTTTCTAACACTTTTTCTAATTCTATTGGTAAAAATAGGCGAGTGGCAGGTTGGTCAACTTTCGTACCAAAAATAATTTGAATCCCCAATTTCATGTAAAAATCAGACATATATGGATACAAAATTTCTCTATAACTTTGTTCCGATTTTGGTTGCTTCAAGACTTCAGAACCTAAGATTTTATTGATTTTATCTACAACCATTGTGGTGCAATTTTTATCAATAAATTTATAGGTGTAAAAACGTTCATCGGATGTCAAGCTGTTGTTGAGTTCGTTTAAAAGTTGTTGTTTTTGTTGCGATGTTAAGTTCAATTCTTGTTCTACAATACTTCTGCCATCAAGCTTGTAATTGTATTCAAAATCGTAGTAATTATCACTAGTTACGAAATATTGTAAATCGCCTTTTACGAATTTCATCATAAAGTTAGGCGTCGTAAAATCAAATGCACCGTAATTATACACCACATCAATTTGATTGACAAAATCAGTAATTCGAATTCCAGTATGACCATACATGGCGTAAGAAACGGGCGCCGTTCCACAAGTTAAAATACTCACTTTAGCATTGTCAGATAAGATAACGTTTTGCGAAAAACTAAGAATTGGAAGTAATAGGAAAAGTAATTTTTTAAACATATTATATTTTGTTTAAACCACATAGGTTTATTTGTTTTACTTTGTAGATTAAGCGCTACGCTTGAAATAATTCATAAAGCTATGTTTTTTATATAGATTAAAATGCTTTTGTTTTCAATCTTGATTATTTTAATCTATGTTTTTTTTTTTAAACCACATAGGTTTATTTGTTTTACTTTGTAGATTAAGCGCTACGCTTGAAATAATTCATAAAGCTATGTTTTTTATATAGATTAAAATGCTTTTGTTTTCAATCTTGATTATTTTAATCTATGTTTTTTTTTTTAAACCACATAGGTTTATTTGTTTTACTTTGTAGATTAAGCGCTACGCTTGAAATAATTCATAAAGCTATGTTTTTTATATAGATTAAAATGCTTTTGTTTTCAATCTTGATTATTTTAATCTATGTGGTTAAAATTTTACTGAACACTGAGACTGAGAACTGAGACTGAACACTCAAAATTTATCTTCTAAAAATACCTAAATCCACTTTTACAGAAAACACATTCGAATATAAAGCGGCACTTTGATTGCCTAAATCTGTTAAAGCATAATCTACTTGAATGCCTTTGTATTTGAATCCTAAACCAATATTCGGTTGAAAACTGACTTTATTGGTATTATCAATTTGTGTAATTTGTTGAAAATTACCTACTCCAGCACGTAAAAAAGCCAAATCGATATAGCCAAATTCGAAACCAACAGCTGGGTTAATACTCGCCACACTTGTTGAAATAATATCGTTCGTTTGCGCAAATTCCATGTTCAAATTGGCTGCGGTTGTTAAGGTATAATCGTAATGAAATTCGAATTTTTTAGAGATTCCAAATTGTGCTTTTGGTAAGGTAATTTCGCTCGTTTCTGGCAATTCTTGATTTTCACCTGGAACGGCATTTTTAATTTTTTCGTATTCTTCTTCGTTGATGCTCCAAGTGTTATAAGTGGTAGTAATATCTCGTAACATTAAACCGAATTTCCAATCGTTTTTGTTTTGAAATTGCAATCCTAAATCGAAACCAAATCCCCAAGAAGAAGCGAAATCTCCAATAATTCTTCGGATCACTTTCGCATTTACACCATAATTAAAGCCTTCTAAAGGCAATTTTCTGGCATAAGAAAAAGTCACACCATAATCAGCAGTAGAAAAAAGTGAAATTCTGTTGTAATCGATATTCCCTTCGCTGTCGATTAATTGTGTCGTATTTAAGATGTCATCCACTCCAAAACGAATTAGAGAAAGACCCCAAGCACTTCTGTCGTCAATAGGCATCGCAAAAGCGGCATAATCATATTGCGCAATATTGGCAAAATAATTCGCGTGCATTAAAGCAATTTGCTTGTCTTCCAATTGTAAAATTCCGGCTGGATTCCAATATCCCGAATTCACATCGGCGGTTTGTGCGGTTACGGCATTACTCATCCCCAACGCTGCAGCATCAACCCCAATGTTTAAAAATTCATTGGAATATTTACGAATAGTCTGGGCCGAAATTGACAGGGAAGTCAAAATGACAAGTAAATGTAATATCTTTTTCACAGCAAATTTAATTCTAACAACAAATATCATAATTTCTTACTTAATAAACTCAAATTCTTTCATTTTATTGTTTACATTTGCTATAGAATTGATCACATTTAAGAAAATTTTAAGAAGATGGGCATAAAAAAACACATTCCTAACACGATTACCTTATTGAATTTATTAGCTGGCTTACTAGCTTTGATTCATGCCTTTAACGGAAATTACAATGAAGCTTTTTCATTGGTTTGTTTGGGAATTTTCTTTGATTTTTGGGATGGATTCTTTGCTAGAATTTGGAAAGTTCAAAGTCCAATTGGTTTGCAATTAGACTCTTTAGCAGATATGGTTACTAGTGGTGTTGTACCAGGTTTGGTGATGTATAAAATGTTAGGTGACATTCAGGAAAATCAAGCACAATATAATTTGACGGAAGATACTTATTTTATGGGTGTTGTTCCGTATTTAGGTTTTCTAATTACGTTAGCTTCTTGTTACAGATTAGCGAAATTTAATGTAGACACACGTCAAACTGACTCATTTATTGGTTTACCAACACCAGCAAATGCCTTATTAATTATGAGTATTCCAATGATACAGTTTCACTCCGAATTTGAATGGTTGGTAGATTTCTTAAGTAATCCTTATGTTTTAGTAGGTGTTACAGCTTTAAGTGCTTACTTATTAAATGCTGAAATTCCTTTATTTTCTTTAAAAGTAAAGAATTTTAGTTGGGAAAAATATAAGTTGCAAGTGGTGTTTTTAATTCTTTCTGTGATTTTAATTGCACTTTTAGAATTCATCGCAATTCCAATTATCATTTTATTATACGTGATTTTATCGGTGGTAAATAATACGATTGGTAAGAAAGTTTAAGTTGTTGGTACACGGGTTTTACGGATTTCGTTGATAAAAAAATCCATTGAATCCTTTAAATCTGCGTGAGAAAATTAATTAGACTGCGAAGTAAATCGATATAAAAAACCAATGGCAACCAGAAGAAAATATCCTTCTAAAAGTAAAAAACAATCTATAATTAGTCCGAAATCTGTGAAATGGATTCTTGGACTTTTTTTGTTATTGTTCACGATTATTTTTGTGTATCAGAAAAAAGATGCGGTTTTATATTATTTAGGATTTAAAATAAATACAAACGAGTTAACTGCTAATCAAAGAAAATTAGAGGATAAACGTATTAAAGATATTGTAGAAAATCACAAAGGAAAAATTTTCGGAATTGATGTTTCTCAATACCAAGGCACAATCGATTGGGATAACGTAGAAGCCATAGAAGAACAATTTGAGTTGAAATTTGTAGTGGTTCGAGCAACCGCTGGAAGTAATAAAGTCGATTTAAAATTCAAGAAAAATTGGAAGAATTTAACAGAGTCAATGTATATTCAAGGTGCGTATCATTATTATCGTCCGGATGAAAATTCTACAGATCAAGCGAATAATTTTATCAAGAATGTCAAATTAAGAAAAGGACATTTACCGCCAATTTTAGATATCGAAAAAATGCCAAAAGGACAATCAATGGAGAAACTGAAAGAAGGTTTGCAAAATTGGTTATCCATCGTAGAAAAACATTACAGAGTGAAACCGATAATTTACACAGGCGAAAAATATTACGAAGATTTTTTACAACAAGATTTTCCTAGTTATCAATTTTGGATAGCCAATTACAATCCGTGGAAAGAAAAAATTGAAGCCGATTATTTAATGTGGCAATTCACAGAAAAAGCTAAACTTCACGGCATAAATGAACTAGTTGATGTAAATGTTTTCAACGGAACTGTTGATGATTTAAAGAAAGTCTGCATAAAGTAATAGGTAAGCGGATGACGCGGATTTGATTGAAACACATAGTCACATATTTTTTAAGATATTTTATTTAATAAAGAACACATAACTATGTGAACTAATTTAAGCGAAGCTTCTCAATAAACACAAAACCCTATGTGCCTATGTGTTTGAATATAATAAACTAAAATATCTGTTTTCTATAAACAAAAACTAAAATCATAGCAAAACTCACAAAAAATGCGCCAATAGATTTTGGATTCGCAAAATTAACAGTCCAACCCATCCAAGCTACTCTTTTTGGTGGAAATAATCTTTCGTCTTCTGGATTATAATAAAACAAGCCGCCTCCTTTCCAATTGTTCGGATCTTTATGCCAAGTTTCTAATTGTTCTTTTGAGGGATTTTTCATAATCTGTTTGCGAAGTTAAACACATAGTCACATAGATTTTTTTAAGTTATTTCATTTAAAATAGAACACATAGCTATGTGAACTAATTTAAGCGAAGCGTCTGTAGTCTATGATGTAAAATTCTATGTGCCAATGTGTTTTAAAATTTATATATCTAATTCAATCTCTTTCGGAGCATTGAAATCGATTTTTGTTTTTCTTAATTCGAAATTCTGACCTAAATATACGCGTCTAACCATTTCATCTTCCACCAATTCTTCTGGTTTTCCGGCTTTTAAAATTCCACCTTCAAACATTAAATAAGTTTTGTCAGTAATCGCTAAAGTTTCTTGTACGTTATGGTCGGTAATTAAAATTCCGATGTTTTTGTTTTTCAATTGAGCCACAATTCTTTGAATGTCTTCAACTGCAACTGGGTCAACTCCAGCAAAAGGTTCATCTAATAAAATGAATTTCGGATCGGTTGCCAAACAGCGAGCAATTTCAGTTCTTCTTCGTTCACCACCAGATAATAAATCACCACGATTGGTACGAATATGACCTAAAGAAAACTCTTCAATTAAGCTTTCCATTTTGGCTTCTTGTTCAGCTTTGGTAAGATTTGTCAATTGTAAAACCGATAAAATATTGTCTTCAATACTCAATTTTCTAAAAACCGAAGCTTCTTGCGCTAAATAGCCAATTCCGTTTTGTGCACGTTTGTACATCGGAAAATCGGTAATATTCATATCGTCTAAATAAATATTTCCAGAATTTGGTTTAACTAAACCTACAATCATATAAAAAGAAGTCGTTTTTCCAGCGCCATTCGGACCTAATAAACCCACAATTTCTCCTTGGTTTACTTCGACTGAAATCCCTTTTACAACACTTCTCTTCTTGTATGTTTTAACTAAATTTTCGGCTCTTAATTTCATGTTTTTTAATATGTCAATTGGTCAATTCGGCAATGTGCCAATGTTTCAATATTTTGTAAAAATATTAAATTTATTTGAAGTTGAAATTTTATTATTATTAGTTTAACTTTTCGAAAAATTGGCACATTGGCTAATTATTTAATTGGCTCATTCTCTAAAGCTTCCCAAAATTCATACGCTCTTCTTAAATGCGGAATCACAATCGTACCACCAACTAAAGTCGCAATACTCATCGATTCCATCATTTCAGTTCTGGTTACTCCGTTTTTGTAAGCTGTTTCTAAATGATATTTGATGCAATCATCGCAACGTAAAACGGCTGAAGCTACTAAGCCTAACAATTCTTTTGTTTTCACATCTAGTGCGCCTTCGCTATAAGCGTTAGTATCTAAATTGAAAATTCTTTTGATTACTTTGTTGTCATCTGCTAATAATTTTTCATTCATTTTAGCACGATAGTCGTTGAATTCTGTAATTAAATCACTCATTAGTTTGTAGATATAGATTTGTTATTTTTTTTATTTATGAAAGCACTGATGAAAATACTAATTTCAAATAAAATTACCAGCGGAATCGTCACGATAATTTGACTAATTACATCAGGCGGTGTTACAATCGCAGCAATAATTAATATTATTACATAGGCCCATTTTCTGTATTCTCTTAAAAAAGCTGGAGTTACCAGTCCTAAAGAAGATAGAAAATAGATTATAATGGGTAATTCGAAAACCAAACCAGTTGCTAAAGTTGTAGTTTTTACTGTTCCGATGTACGAATTCACATTAATGTCATTTTTAATCACATCTGAAACAGAAAAAGTAGATAAAAAGTTTAAAGACAAAGGTGTTAAGACGAAATATCCAAAAGCCACTCCAATAAAAAATAATAAAGAAGAAATTACGATGAATTTCACGGCATTTCTCTTTTCTTTTTTATACAAAGCCGGACTAATGAAATTCCAAAATTGCAATAAAATATAAGGGAAACTAATGATGAAACCAGCAGTAATACACGTCCAAACTAATAAAGAGATTTGCCCTTCAATTTCTGTATTCTGAATGCTAAAATTTAATGTTGCATCACAAAAACTTTTGTCTAAATCGTATTTATTTGCCAAATCACAGAAAAATTGATAGGTAATAAAATCACCTTCCATTGGTCCGAAAATAATCGTTTTAAAAATGAAATCACTGAAGTACCAGGCAATTGTACCTCCGATTAATATTGCTGCTGAACTTTTTACTAACAACCATCTTAATTCTTCCAGATGGTCTAAAAAAGTCATTTCGTTAATGTTTTTTTTAATCTTTTTTGCCATTATACAATTCCTTCTTTTAAAATATCGTGTAAATGCAACACA